>NZ_JBBKBO010000009.1:0-125598 GCF_037890215.1 Prevotella sp. HCN-7019
GCCTATATATTTTTATACAAACTCAAATCAATATTTTTTTCGTCATTCATATAATTCAAAGCTGCACCTATTGCCGTACAAAATTCAGAATATTTTGGAATTCTAAAATTTACGCCATACAATTTTTCTGTAGCAGGAAATACTAATTTACATTGTGGCAGCAATGTAAGATTGCCTATCATAACAAATTCTTTTATTCCACTTCCCAAAGAAGATAATATTGATGCGCTACATATTGATTGTAGAACCATCCAGATTAGCCCAAGAGCAAGGTCCTCTCGCGAAGCATCACTTTTTGCATTACCAAACAAAGATGCTATAGCATTCATTGGTAACCCGGGTAAAGGATTCAGACTGATATCTCCAATTAAAACGTTAATATGTGACAAATCACCATGTTCAGCAAGTGCAGCAACCTGCTTGATATCATCTGTATTCAGCAATAATCTTGACAAGCCCTGTAATGTACCACCTCCAATGCCAATTCCTCCAACATGCACAATTTCTTCATGATCACATTTGACAATCGAAGTTCCTGTACCCATACTTACAACCATCATACGTTCCAAATCTGTCTCATAGCGTGCCCCCAAACCATTGGCAATAAACTCTTCCGACTTGCCTGTGGGTAATCCATAAACAGCCTTGTCTATATATGCAGCCCCAACTCCAGTAAGCATGACCTTCTCCACATCATCCAACTGTATCTTATTGTCATAAAGATATTTTCCAAAAGCTCCATAAAGGGATGTTATCGGATCTGTAGCCCTAATACGAATCGGAGACAAGACTAGTCCCTCTTCATTTATTCCAATTATCTTTGTTGTACTTATACCAACATCAATTCCAATTACTATTTTCATATCCTCTTTGCATATTTTTATATGTCAACGACATAATACAAATTCATCTATATATATAATAATTTGCATTACTTGCTTCACAATATTGTTCAAGCTGTCTAATTATTAAATCAGAAGTTTCCGATACGCTATTTTCATTCCCATCATAGCCGTTAACAAGAACCATCAGATGTTTGGTCTCAAGTCCAACTTTGGTTCTCTCATTATCACTTGTAGGTGTACCTACCCCACCTTTACTATCACGATATACTGGTAATCCTGCAATATTTATCATGCCACGACCAATTCCTTCATAAGGCTCACCATCATGTCCTATACCTAACACCAGAGTATCACCATAAAATTTGTCTGAATCAAATGCCCCTAAACTATAACCAGACATCATACTTGCCATATTTGTAAGATCAACAAGGGTGTCTCTCTGATACAAATTCTTGCCTTGAAGAACTCTACGCGCAAGAGCTTCTGCCGCGGGTCGATATCTTGAGGGGTCTTTTCCACATATTTTATAAACTTCACGAGTAGCAGCTATTGCAGGTACAGACTTGAGCGTTTCTGTCGTATAACGTCTTTTAATAATATGACACATTTCATCTATCTCTAGCCACAAAGCATTACTATAAGGTGTATTTTTGACAGTAGCTTCAATACAGGATCCGACAAAAACAGGACATATATTCTTTATTTCCTTCGATACAATTATCTTCATACACAACCTTATAATAAATTATTCATTCTAACATTTTAAGGAAAGTTTCCTCATCTATAATCCTGACTCCAAGCTTTTCCGCCTTCTGTAATTTTGCAGGTCCCATTTTATCACCAGCAAGAACAAAAGTAGTCTTGGCACTTATCGATGAAACATTTTTACCTCCATTCCTTTCAATTATCATCTTATACTCATCACGTGTATGAGTTGCAAAAACACCACTAATAACAATACTCATTCCATTAAGTTTGTCTGTCGTGTTTTCTTCCGAACTTTCCTCAATACTCATACGTAATCCGTAATGTTTCAGACGCTCTACAATCTTTCTATTTTCATGCGAAGCAAAATAATCGATAACACTACGTGCCATTACATCACCTATTCCGTCAACAGCCTTGAGTTCCTCCTCTGTAGCTCCCATTAGAGCATCCATATTCTTAAAATAGCGAGCCAGCAATTTAGCATTAGTTTCACCGACAAATCTAATACCTAAAGCGAAAACAACTCTTTCGAATGGAACAGACTTTGAAGCCTCTATGCCATTCACTATTTTTTTTGCAGAACGCTCACGATTACCATCTCCATTAATATCTTCTACGGTTATATCATATAAGTCGGCGAAATTTCTAATCAACCCTCTTCGATAATACTCATCCACAGTTTCCGGACCTATAGAATCAATATTCATTGCTTTACGTGCAATAAAATGTTCTATTCTCCCCTTTATCTGAGGTGGGCACCCTGAATCGTTTGGACAATAATAGGCCGCCTCTCCATTATACCTTATAAGTTCTGTGCCACATTCTGGACAATGTGTGATAAAAGTGGCCGGCAAGATATGTGCATCACGCTTATCATATGCAACACCAACAATTTTTGGGATTATCTCCCCACCCTTTTCCACATACACATAATCTCCTATATGCAGATCCATTTTTTTTATGAAGTCTTCATTATTCAATGTTGCACGTTTTACAGACGTTCCTGATATCTGCACCTCATCAAGACAAGCCACAGGAGTAATCTGCCCAGTACGCCCTACTTGGTATTTTATATCAGTAAGCTTTGTACAAGCACGTTCTGCTTTAAATTTATATGCTATCGCCCATCTTGGACTTTTCGCCGTATATCCCAACAAACGTTGTTGTCGTTGAGAATTAACCTTCAATACGATACCATCTGTTGCAACAGGCAGATTTTTGCGCTCTACATCCCAATATTTTATATAATCATATATTTCATCCAAAGAACTTACCTTACGCATGGCATCACTTATCTTAAATCCCCATTCCGCAGCTTTTTGCATATTCTCAAAATGACCATCACACGGAAGATTTTCTCCAAGTAAATAATAAAGATAACTATCAAGATGCCGACTTGCAACCAGTTTAGAACTTAAACTCTTCAATGTACCACTTGCAGCATTCCGAGGATTAGCAAACAAAGGTTCCTCTGCCAGTTCACGCTCTTTATTCAGATGATCAAATACATTCCATGGCATAAGAACCTCACCACGTATCTCAAATTCTCTCGGGTAATCTCCTGGTTGTAGTACAAGCGGAATACTACGTATCGTACGGACATTCGTTGTAACATCATCACCATGTACACCGTCACCACGGGTCACCCCCCTTATAAGCTTTCCGTCAATGTATATAAGAGATATAGATAAACCGTCAAACTTTATCTCACAACACACATTAAAATTCTCTCCATCTAATCCACGACAGACACTATCATACCATGACGCTACATCTTGTTCATTGTAAGTGTTCGACAACGACAGCATTGGATATTTGTGTTCAACCTGCTCAAAATTGCCATTCAAATCGCTTCCAACACGTTGCGTAGGTGAATTGGCATCATATAATTCTGGATGACGCTGTTCAAGCTTCTGGAGTTCATTCATTAGCGAATCAAACTCAAGATCTGTTATAATAGGATCGTTGTAAATATAATACCTAATATTATATTCATGCAACAATCGTCTTAATTCTTCTATACGTTCTTTCTCATCCATACAATTAATTCTTTTTAACTAGGAATTTATCTATACGAGCGCCATCCATATCTACTATCTCAAAACTGAACATTTTCCAGTCAAAATGCTCTCCACAGGTAGGAATATGTTCCAATGTGTTTATGCACAACCCGGCAACTGTTTTATAATCCTCATTCTCGTACAATTCCTCTTCATTGAAATATTTAAGAAAATCAAACATTGGACACTGTCCGTCAACAAGCCAGCCATCACCATTAGAGCGTGGAACAATCTGTTGTTCAAAATCATGTTCGCTCGGCATATTACCAACAAGACCTTCAAGGATATCTTTCAAAGTAACAATACCCACACACGAACCAAATTCGTCGCATACAAGTGCAAAACCAGTATGTTGTAATTTCATTAACTCCAATGCCTTATATACGTCCATATTTTCATATATAAACGTCGGCTCTGCAACAATAGTATCGAGATTGAAATCCGGTTTATCAAGAGTAAAAAAGAGATTTTTCAAAGAAACAACCCCCTTAACATGATCCAAATCCCCATCTGCTACAGGATATACGGCAAACATATCTTCTGCTATTATATCCTTCACCTGTTTGGCAGTCATAGTATTATTCAACCAAACCATATCATTTCTAGGCGTCATGATAGCATCCACTTCAAGGTCTCCTAATAAAAACACTCTTTGTACAATATCATGCTCTACAGGTTGTACCTCTCCATCTTCCGTACCCTCTTTTACTATAGATTTTATCTCCTCTTCCGTAACTTTAGACTCTTTATTCTTAAGCCCTAAAATATGAAAAAGAAATGCGGTACTTCCAGAAAGTAAGCACACAAAAGGTGATGCGATCCGTGAAAGCATATACATAGGACGTGCTACAAACTTTGCTACATTTTCTGCCATACAAAGCCCAACACGCTTAGGTAAGAGCTCTCCAAAAATCAATGTTAGATAAGTAACAAGAATGACGATCATTGTCTGAGCTACGGCAGGAGCATAACCGGGCGACATTCCCATCGATATAAACCAATCCTTAACTATCAGAGCAATTTGATTTCCTGAATATATACCAGTCAAAATGCCAATAAGGGTTATCCCTATCTGAATTGTAGAAAGAAATCTATCCGGTTGCTCAGCAAGCTTTAATGCTGTCTCTGCAGAACGGCTACCTTTTTTAGAATCAGCCCCTAGTTTTGACTTACGAGCTGATATCAGAGCGATCTCTGACATTGCAAAAATTCCGTTCAAAACAATCAATCCAATAATAATAAAAATTTCACTCATATATTATTTCACTTTATACGTATATGTTTTTAATGTAAATTGAACTTTGCTTTACGCATTATGACATATATTACAACTGGTGCTCCTATAAGGGGAGTTACAGCATTAATAGGTATTATCCCTTTATTCCCAGGTAGATTACACATAAAATTACAAGCAAGTGCTACCATGCTTCCCATCAACACAGTAGCAGGAAGAAGCAATCTATAATCATTAGTACGCATAAGCATGCGAGAAATATGCGGAACAGACAACCCAATAAAAGCTATCGGGCCGCAGAATGCCGTTGAAACAGCAACAAGTAATCCTGTAATGAACAATACGGCATTACGCAATCTTACTACATTGACACCAAGATTTTCTGCATATGCATCTCCAAGAAGAAACACATTAAGAGGTTTAATCAATAATGCGGATGCAACTACTGATAGTACGACTATTATAGAGAATAATGGTAAATATACAGATGATACACTACTGAAATTTCCCATTCCCCATACGACATACGACTTGACTCCTTCATCGGTAGCAAAAAAATTAAGCATGGTTATGGCAGACGATGCAATATAACCTATCATTATACCGATGATAATAAGTAGTATGCTATTTCTCACTTTTGTTGCTACGAACAGAATAAGAAAAGTCATGAACATAGCCCCCAAAAATGCGGCCGAGAATATTGCAACAAAACCAGCAAGACAGAATACAGAACTCATCATGCTTCCACCCCAAAGAAGCATAACAAGTGCAACACCTAATCCTGCCCCACTACTAATTCCGAAAACAGAAGGGTCTGCCAAAGGATTACGGAAAACCGTCTGAAGCAACAACCCGCTCAAAGAAAGAGATGCTCCACACAATACGGCAGTAATAGCCTGAGGTAGACGAGAATCAAGGACAATAAACCGCCAACTAGACTTCACAGTTTCTTGCCCCATTATTATCTTAAAAACTTCCTTTGACGGAATACTCACAGACCCAATAAAAAGGTTGAGAACAATAACAGCAATCACTCCGCCTACCAACAAAAGAATCAATAGACCGCCTGCTTTCATATCCGTTCAAGATAAAATTTTGAAAGGACAGGAACAACCACAATTGGAATATCATCTTTCATCTGTATGCATACATTAATTTCACATATATCGGCACTAATAATACCCAATCCGGACAAATATTATCCGTAAATGGTTCAGATTTTCAATACCTTCAGTATATTCGTTATCTTTTGTAATGTGGTAAGACGTGTCGGCACAAGTGGCAACCTGAGGATATTTTCAATAAATCCCATCTCATGAAGAAGTGCCTTTACTCCTGCAGGATTACCGTCTACGAAAAGCAAAGAATACAGTTCTGTAAAACTGTGATGTATCTTTCTAGCTGGCTCATATTCACCTTTAAACTCAAGCCTTATCATTCTCGAGAACTCCTTTGGTAAAGCATTGCCAATTACAGATATAGCACCAGCTGCTCCGCTTGCCACCATCGAAAAAGTGAGAGCATCATCGCCACTCAAAACATTAAAATCGGCAGGCTTATTTTTTATAATCTCATCTACCTGTTCAAGACTACCAGAGGCTTCTTTTATAGCGACTATATTTTTACTATCATTTGCAAGTCTTACTGTCGTTTCAGGTTTCAAATTCACTCCTGTACGTCCAGGAACATTATAAAGAACCACAGGCAACGGACTTGCCTCCGCAACAGCCATAAAATGGCGATAAAGGCCTTCCTGAGAAGGTTTATTATAATATGGACACACACTCAAAATCCCATCGATGCCAGTAAGATCCGTGGTATACAAATCTTCAACCACAGCCTTCGTATTATATCCGCCACATCCCATCAATATCGGAATGCGTTTACTGTTTATATCAACAATAAAATCCTTTATTTTTTGTTTTTCCTCCTTCGACAGGCAGGGGGCTTCACTGGTTGTTGCAAGAATGCAAAGAAAATCAGCTCCATTTTGAATCTGATATTCCACAAGTCTTTTCAACGAATTATAATCAACATCGCCATTTTCTGTAAAAGGTGTTATTAAGGCCACTCCTAAACCTCTGAAGATATTTCGTGCCATATTCTATATTTACTTTCAATTTACCTGCAAAGATACTATATAAAAACGAAACTTTGAAACCGTTTTAATAAAAAAATTATAATTGGTAACATATAGTACATTATGATTACATATCCACACAACAAAGTATGTACAGGTAGCATTATGTCAAACTTATCGGATAATATTAACAAAACAATATCTATACATAGACATATAAAATTATTTTTAACCACATAACCGAAATGTTAAAACATGCTTTATTCCTCTCTTACCAAGAGTCGATATACATTATCATAATTTCTATTCCTAATCAATTACAGATATTACAACAAAAACTATATAAAGGAAAAACTCATCAAAACATGTGATTCAACATTCTCATTTCATCATAAGGATTATATCGTTTCCTAAAAATAATATTTACATCTAATAAAACTGGCCATATAATAAAACAGAATGGCCTTTTTCTGAATGTCTAAAAGGCAATCTTAAAAATTCAAAGTGTAATATATATGTGATATTTTATATAACACAACCTGTCAGGTTATCATCTTCTTATCAGCAAAATAGATTTCAGCATTTCTCATAAAACGAATTATATAAAATAGACGCAGGTTCTATCTCATATAAATTCATTTATAATTGCTATATCTCAACTATGGATACAAAGCATTTCACGTATAACAAAACGTGTAAAGTATCAACGACTTCCTATATAGAGGAATATCATTCCCAATAATACTAAGAAAAGGTCGACAACCTTTCCCTTGAGATTTTTTTCGTGAAAAAACAAGGCACCAAAGAAAAAACTGACAATAACACTGCCACGTCTAATCATAGAAACAATGGATATCATTGAATCTGGCAGACTTAGTGAATAAAAATATATGAAATCTGCCGCACTCAAAAATATGCTTATAAAAATAATACTCCAGTGCCAGTGAAATGACGTAGTTCGATGACGTAACGGCCACCATATCAAAATAAGCATACATCCCATCATGACGCACTGATACAGGTTGTACCAACTCTGCACAAACATACGTGACAATCCTACACCGCCATTATCTGGCGATGCCATAAGATATTTGTCATAAAGACCACTCACCGCCCCAAACAATGCAGCAAGAACAAGAAAGAAAATCCATTTGTTATGTCCAAAATCAAGTCCCTCTTTCTTTCCACTTCGACTGAGCATAAAAAACGACACAATTGCAAGTATGACACCAATCCATTGATATACATTAAGGGATTCTCCAAATACTAATATCGCACCCAATAAAACCATTACCGGACGTGTCGCATTTATTGGACCAACAATTGTAAGCGGCAGATGCTTCATGGCAAAATACCCAAACAACCACGACAATAACACTATAACACTCTTCAGAACCACATATTTATGAAACTCCCAACCACATATTGGAACATAAAATGAACTCTCATCAAGCACCGAAGATGTCGCAGATATGACAATAAAAGGTAAAAACAATAGAGAGCATATCAATGTATTGAGAAACAGTACAGGAAGTACAGCATTACCAGACAAGGCTTTTTTCTTAAATACATCATAAAAGCCCAATAGCGTAGCTGAAACAAATGCCATTAAAAGCCACATATATACAAAACTTTAAATGCAAACATTGTCAATATTCTACATTTTCGAGAAACAAAGCATTACCAGGCATACTCTCTCCGGCAGCAGAACGATTACGACCAGCTACAATATCGTCAAACTCAGACAATGTGATCCTATTACGTCCGACATCAATCAAAGTACCCACCACAGCTCTCACCATATTTCTCAAAAAACGATTGGCAGAAATTCTGAAATGCCATCTGTACTCACCATCACGTATCCACTCAGCCTCATAAACTTTACATAAGGTTGTCTTAGCATCCGAATGACTCTTACAGAAAGCACCAAAATCCTCTACATCCAGCAAATGCCTTGCTGCCATATTCATTTTATTAAAATCCAAATCATAGTGCAACTCACAAGAATAATATCTGCAGAAAGGATCCTTGCAAGTATGTATATAGTAATGATATGTACGGGATTTCGCACTGAAACGCGCATGCATATCATCATCTACACGTTCTATCTTTGAAACAGAAATATCTGCTGGAAGTATCCGATTTAACTTGTATGAAAGATTTATACAATCAAACGACTTTTCTGTGTCAAAATGTGCTACCATCTGTCGTGCATGAACTCCAGAATCAGTCCTTCCTGCTCCAACAACAGATACAGTTTCACGCAATATCAATGACAATGCGTTCTGCAACATTTCCTGCACAGAACGTCCATTCGGCTGAATCTGCCAACCATGATACAACGTACCATCATAAGACAAATAAACAAAATATCTGTTCGTCATTTCTGCTTGCCCCGCTTATTAACAGCCTTTCTGAAAACCTTTCTATGGAACTTATCTTCAGAACGTATTATACGGAACACTTTTGATGCTGGTAGTATCTGCATGAACTTTTCATGATACTCCCTCTGGCATCTCTTCATCTCTATATCATTAGAATCATTGCGTCTTATAGCCTCTGCACAAGCTTTATCATCATTAAAATCAATATGACGCATAAACTTATTCTTGTCAAGAATATTCCTCTGCTTCCTCCGCATCTCACGATATACAGGAAAGAAACGAGCAGACTCCTCAGGTGAAAGGCATGCATCAGTAGTGATAAACTGCTCCAACTCCGTCTCAAAACGTTCCGGACTGAAACGTTGACGTTCCTGCGCATTTGCATAAAAACATGTCAGGCAAAGAAACGACAGTATTAATACAATTCTTGTTTTCAAAATATATTTGTTTTTAATTTTCTGATAATAATGCATATATATCATCATTGTCCATCATGCCATAGTCTGTCACATAATCAACAACATCATAATAGGCATCGTATGTGACAGAAGACTGAAGTCCATGATCTGTCTTCTTTTGAGTTTTATCCAAATATATTGCCACACTGAATAAAACTGCGCAGAAACATGCTGCAGCTGCAACATATCTTATTCGCCATACAGAAGGTTTATTCGGTTCATGCGCAATCTCTAATTCTCTATCTGGAAGTTTGTCCAATATTTGAGATGCAAAATCCTCAAAGTACCCATCCGGCACCTTAAATGGTCTTTTGTTTCCAAATTGCGTCTTTAAAAATTTATCTTCAGTGTTCATAGATATATCGTTTTGTAAATTTGACGTATATATATCCCGAAAGTTTAATCATGTGACTTAAAATATTCTGTTATTTTCTTCACAGCAATATGATAGCTTGCCTTCAACGCACCCTCTGTAGTATTAAGCATCTTACTCATTTCAGAGTATTTCATCTCATCATAATATCTCAGATTAAAAACAACCCGTTGTACTTCAGGTAATGTGGCAATAGCCTGTTGAAGCAATGCGACTGTTTCATCACCATCAAAATAATCATCTGCCATCAACCGGTTTGCAAGAGTATCATCTGTATCTGCCTCAAAAACAGCAGAAGACTTTTGTTTTCTTATAAAATCAAGCGATTCATTGATTGCAATACGATAAAGCCATGTTGAAATTTTTGCTTTATTCTGAAAATCATCCAGACTTTTCCAAGCTTTTATAAAAACATTCTGCAGAATATCATTAGCATCATCATGATTCAATACTATATGCCTTATCTTCCAATACAAAGACTCACTGTATTGATTCACAATATCGGAAAATATTTGTTTCAAATCATCCGATGTCCTGCATGATATGTCTGTTTTATTCGTTTGATCCATTTCACATAAAGCGCTTCAATTGCTCATATATCACTTGATCATATCCATATATATCACTATACTCTCTGACTTCATTGTTTTCTGCAGGGTATATCGTATAATATGTTATAAAAAGAGGAACAGTTGGCTCCACCTTCAAACTGTTGATATACAACTTCTTATTTACGGACGTGACGCTTTCCTTTTTTTTATCTTCGGAATCACCCTCATTATATCCATCTAGATGAACCGGAGCTGTCATTGAATAATTTATTTTTTTTATCACATCTTCATCCCTCTCTGACAACATGAAAACAGCCAGATCAAACGGCTTTTCCACCCGAATACATCCATGAGACGCTCTACGATCTATTCTGGCAAAAACTCCAGGACTGGAAGTATCATGAAGAAAAACAGAAAAATTATTATTGAATCTAAATATCACTCGTCCTAACGAATTTCCTGCTCCACCTTCTTGTATCA
This sequence comes from Prevotella sp. HCN-7019, assembly GCF_037890215.1. NCBI lineage: Bacteria > Pseudomonadati > Bacteroidota > Bacteroidia > Bacteroidales > Prevotellaceae > Prevotella > Prevotella sp. HCN-7019. The sequence goes on from NZ_JBBKBO010000009.1 coordinate 11,174, forward strand.
CCCGATATTCATTAGACAAAAGCATATCCTTGGTTACTTCAGACAATTCAACACGTTCTCCCGATTTTCTTTCCATTACATAATAATTATTTCTAATGAAATAATCATCATCATGAATATGGCGTACAATATCCTTTCTTATTATACTTTTAGGGATAACCCATTTGGGATTAAAATCAAGTCTGTTTATTTTACTCGTCAATAGAGGCGTTTTTGTTGAAACCTTTCCATAAATGATTTTCATAGACATTCTGTCCTTTTCATTCACAGCTTCAAGCGTCTGTGAAGGAAGATTTATGAAAACATATTTTTCATAATTCTCAGGATAATCATCCAATCGCCATCTTGCCCGCTCTATATTACACAAATATTTTATCTTTAATTGCTTGTTACACTTACCAAGACGCAACAAAAGTGAGTTATATATATAATTTTGCGGACGTGAATCTGAAAGGAATATTCCAACACTATCATTCACTATCTTACGAAATGCTTCATTATAAAATGCTCGGTTGGGGTGACGCATAGGTATGTCATAAAGACATTTGTACCTAACATTAACCGTATCCGAATCATCTACATCCAATGTATTAAGAACCGTTGTCGGATTCACAAAACCAAAACGCTGTCCTGCGCAATATCGTATATACGCTTTTGTCAAGTAATACTCCAAACGGACAATTATAGAATTTATATTATCAGAATCATCAAATTCAAGATTCCTCAATATTTCAACATCATTCCGAATCTGTGAACAGTAAAATTTTTCCGGATCAAAGCCAATATGCCCGATATCACTTATATATCTCAACAAAGTATCAGCATTTGCACTTACACCATTACGGGTAATCCACAAAAAACTTCCTGAATTTTGATAATACTTTCTAACAAAAACATCCAACTCAGTTCTGTCTTTATCACTCATAACCAACCGGCGCATTTCTTTTCTCAACAAAGAATTATCAACAGAATATCTTTCTGAACTTATTTCTGAAAAATATTCTAACGACAAACCAGCATTATACTTTCTTTCATTACAAGAACATACAGAAAGTATCAATAAAAAAAGCGATATAATATATCCTATGAAACGCAAAATATTTACCTGATAGATATTTTACGTACTGTTTTTCCTACTTGTAAGATATAACAACCTTTCGGCAGATCAAGATCATACAGTTTATCAGCACTATCAATCTTCACTGTCTTAACACGCACTCCGGCTACATTATAAATAGAAAGAACACAACCATTTGCACCAGTAACACGAACAGTAGAACCATTAACAGTAATTGTCATTTCTGTAACAGAAGCATCAATGGTTGACAATTCTGCATCCGACATCGCAAAGACAGGTGTACCTACAACAAAAAGTGCCACAAAAAGTATGCTGAGTATATATTTTATCATATTGTTAAAGATTATTCAAACGCAAATATAATAATTTTCAATATAATACATAAAATAATGAGCGAATGCGGCCAAATCATTTATATTTATTTAACTATACATCAATTATCAACCCTTCATAACTCAAAATGCTATTGGAGAACACATTTTTCGCTTCTGCCAACAATTTTTTTTCATCATCATAACGCGCACTATAATGCCCAAGCACAAGTGTGCCAACTCCTGCGTCCGCAGCCACTCGAGCAGCCTGAGCAGCAGTACTATGACAATACATCTGCGCCATAGTTTCATCTTCGCTTAAATATGTCGATTCATGATACAGAACACTAATATCTTTCAAAGATTCATAAAGCGAAGGTATATATCTTGTATCACTGCAATATGCATAACTGCGTACTGGGCCAGAAGGTCTTGTCAATCTTGTGTAAGGAACAACATTACCTTCTTCATCTATCCAGTCAGTCCCATTCTTTATATTATTGAACTGCGAAACAGGTACTTTATAAAAATCCGCCATGTCACGCAAGATATGAGGTAATGTAGGTTTCTCTCGGAATATAAAACCACAACATGGAACACGATGCGACAGAGGAACAGTTTCAATCGTCAGGCTTCTGTCTTCATATATTATTTTTTGCACTGTCGTATCGATATCGTGGAAAACAACATCGTACTCAAATCCATTACAGAAAAAATCCATCTGCATCTCCATTATTTTCCTAAAAGCGGATGGTGCATATACGTGAAGCGGAGCAGTACGCCCCAACATTCCGAAAGTGGAAATCATCCCAATCAGTCCAAAACAATGATCACCATGAGCATGCGATATAAACACAGCATTTATTCTGGTAAACTTGATTTTTGAACGGCGCAATTGTGTTTGAGTTCCTTCACCACAATCTACCATGAAATACTTACCACGTATCTCTATGACCTGTGAAGACGGATTATGCTTAAGTGTGGGCAAGGCGCTTCCACAACCAAGAATATGTACCCTGAATGACTCCATATCTTATCAGAAAACGTTTTATTGCTGCCTTTTATATACAAATATTCCATCATTATTCTCAAGATACAAAGAATCTGCACCTAGAGAATTTATATCAAAAGTGTCTTTGTTCAACAGTAAATGTCCGTTGAATATCTTCCATGATGTCCAAGATTTTGTCTCTGCCTTTACATTTGACTTTACAGTACCCCCTTCTTCTATTTCAAAATTTTTATCAATGCTCACCCATTTACCAAGCAACGTCGTAACATTGATAACCTTTGACGCCACTCTCTCGCCATTGACAAAAGTACCAACAACAGCCATTCTGTCACCAGCCATAAGCCCACCCTGAACATCTGCCTGCATATCATATTCGTCGAGAAGAGCGAACTCTAATGTGTCCCCAACATCTGTTATCAACTGCAACGTATGCATAGCTGTTCCTTCTCCACATACACCATAAACAGTTGTATCAGGTTCAACACTGTTTTTTTCTTCAACATTCAGAGATGTATTTTGTGCTTTTTTATCCAGACATCCAACCATCATGCCTGACAAAAGTATTGCAATAATTATAAAGCAAGAATGTTTCATATCTGTCATAGTAATGTTGTATTTATTATACTGTTATTCATCAAAAAACATAACATACCTCTGATTACAACGGCTCATTCGCGTTCTAAAGCCTTTGCCTTGTTCCACAATTCATCCATCTCACCAAGGGTCATATCCTTGATAGACTTTCCTTGCAAATGGCTCTGTTCTTCTATATAATTGAAACGACGGATAAACTTCTGGTTTGTATAATCCAATGCTGTATCCGGATTGAGTTTGTAGAGTCTACCGGCATTTATGATACTAAACAGAAAGTCACCATACTCCCTCAAGCTGCGTTCCTTATTCTCGTTCTTAAGTTCGTTCTTCAGCTCATCCAGTTCCTCTTCTACTTTGCCCCACACATCCTGTTTATCTTCCCAGTCGAAACCGACATTGCGTGCTTTCTCCTGTATGCGGTAAGCCTTAATAAGTGAAGGAAGTGCATCCGGCACACCAGCCAATACACGCTTGTTGCCATCTTTTTCCTTAAGTTTTATCTGTTCCCAATTCTCTACAACCTCAGCCGAAGTCGTAGCATGTTTCAATTCTGCATCTTCTCCACTTTCCCCATAAGGCAGAGGCTTTGGATCAAGAGCACCAACTTGGGATTTATGATAAACATGCGGATGTCTGAAAATCAACTTATCCGTAAGCATGTTACACACATCTGCAATATCAAAACGATTTTGTTCAGAACCTATTTTGGCATAAAAACATACATGCAACAACACATCACCCAACTCCTTGCATATATTCTGACCATCATCTTTCAACAGAGCGTCACACAGTTCGTAAACCTCCTCTATTGTATTTGGGCGCAGGCTTTCGTTTGTCTGTTTCCTGTCCCACGGGCACTTTTCCCGAAGCGTATCCAACACATCAAGAAAACGCCCGAAAGCCTGCAGTTTTTCTTCTTTTGAATGCATAAATCTATTATTAGTTATGCAAATATACTACATTTCAATGTATTTTTACTAATTTTGCAACGTTTTTATGTAGAAAACTAAATAAATAATATATGGAATTGGCAAGTAAATATGATCCACAATCAGTGGAATCAAAATGGTATCAATATTGGCTGGACAACAAAATGTTCAGCAGTAAGCCGGACGGCAGAAAACCATACACCGTAGTTATTCCCCCACCTAATGTAACTGGTGTACTCCATATGGGCCACATGCTCAACAATACCATTCAGGATATACTCGTGCGCCGTGCACGAATGGATGGCAAGAACGCATGTTGGGTACCCGGTACCGACCATGCGTCGATTGCCACTGAAGCCAAGGTCGTAAACAAACTTGCCCAGGAAGGCATAAGCAAGAAAGACATAACACGTGATGAGTTCCTCAAGCATGCATGGGACTGGACACATGAGCACGGAGGAATCATTCTTAAACAATTACGCAAACTCGGCGCAAGCTGCGACTGGGACCGTACGGCCTTCACTATGGACGAGACACGCTCAAAAGGTGTTATAAAAGTGTTCTGCGACCTTTACAAAAAAGGATTAATATATCGCGGAGTGCGCATGGTGAACTGGGACCCGAAGGCACAGACCGCACTTTCTGACGAGGAAGTTATATACAAAGAGGAGCATTCTAAACTCTACTATCTGCGTTACATGGTTGTAGAAGACCCCGGCAAATACGCCGTTGTAGCAACCACACGTCCTGAAACCATTATGGGTGATACTGCGATGTGTATCAACCCGAACGATCCGAAAAACCAGTGGCTGCGCGGAAAACACGTTATCGTACCACTCGTAGGTAGACAGATTCCAGTGATAGAGGATGACTATGTTGATATAGAATTCGGAACAGGATGTCTGAAAGTAACTCCGGCACACGACATAAACGACCACGCCCTTGGTCTGAAACACAATCTCGAGACAATCGACATATTCAATGACAACGGCACAATAAGCGAAGCCGCAGGACTGTATGTCGGCATGGACAGAATGGACGTAAGAGTGAAAATTGAACAAGACTTGAAGGACGCCGGTCTCATGGAGAAAGTGGAAGACTACACCAACAAAGTAGGATTCTCCGAACGAACAAACGTACCTATCGAGCCTAAACTTTCAACGCAGTGGTTCCTGAAGATGCAGCACTTTGCCGACATCGCACTGCCACCTGTCATGAACGACGAAATAAAGTTCTATCCTGCAAAATACAAAAACACTTATCGCCACTGGCTTGAAAACATAAAGGACTGGTGTATCAGCCGTCAACTGTGGTGGGGACACCGCATTCCAGCATACTATTTCATGACATCAGAAGGCAAACGCGACTTCGTGGTGGCCGAGACAAAAGAGGAGGCACTGCAAATGGCGCTGTCAAAAAATGCCACACTCACTGTTGACTCACTCGAACAAGACAGCGACTGTCTCGACACATGGTTCTCAAGCTGGCTGTGGCCGATTTCTGTATTTGACGGAGTTGAACATCCCGACAACGAGGAAATAAAATATTATTATCCGACGAGCGACCTCGTGACAGGTCCTGACATCATTTTCTTCTGGGTTGCCAGAATGATCATGGCCGGATATGAGTATCGTAAGACCATGCCGTTCCGCAATGTTTATTTCACAGGTATAGTACGCGATAAATTGGGACGTAAAATGTCGAAAAGCCTCGGCAACTCCCCAGACCCACTGATGCTAATCGATAAATACGGTGCAGATGGTGTGCGTATGGGTATGATGCTCTCTGCACCAGCCGGAAACGATATTCTGTTTGACGAAAGCCTCTGCGAGCAGGGACGAAACTTCAACAACAAGATATGGAATGCATTCCGACTTGTTAAAGGATGGCAAACAACCGACACTGAACAACCGGGAATAAATGCGGCAGCTGTAGAATGGTTTGGAGCTAAACTCAGACAGACAAATGCCGAACTGAACGATCTGTTCCAGAAATACCGCATATCCGAAGCGCTCATGGCTGTTTATCGCCTTTTCTGGGACGAATTCTCCAGTTGGTATCTTGAGATGGTGAAACCGGCATACGGCCAACCAATAGACTCAGCTACATACGAAGCAACCCTTAAGTTCTTCGAAACATTACTGAAGATGCTCCATCCCTTCATGCCGTTCATCACAGAAGAACTGTGGCAGCACATATACGACAGAAAAGAAGGCGAATCCATCATGCGTGACAGATTGGAAGTAGCAGAACCTACTGACGCTGATGCAAACCTCTCTATAGGTATGGAAAGTGCGAGACAGATTGTAAGCAACATACGCACAGTGCGCAACCAGAAGAATATACCGCTGAAAGAAGAACTTGAACTTCACTGCATAGGCGCCAACAATTACGGAAAGTATGCATGCATCATCAACAAAATGGCAAACCTCAAAGACATAAAAGTAGTAAGTGCCAAGGATGCCTCGGCAGCATCGTTCATGGTGGGCACCGACGAATTTGCCATACCACTTGGCGACATGATAGATGTAAGCGCAGAGATAGAAAGACTCGAGGCTCAGCTGAAACATCTCGAAGGATTCCTCAACGGCATAAACAAGAAACTGTCAAATGAGAAGTTTGTAGCCAATGCCCCAGAGGCTGTTGTAGCTATGGAACGCAAGAAAAAGAACGACAGTGAAGAAAAAATTGCGGCAATAAAGGAATCTCTTAAAGCGTTGAAATAAATTATTAATACATATAAGTATGTGCGTTTGCTCAAATGCAAACGCACATATTTTTATGCTCTATACATATATCCATTAGATGTTCATATACACCGGAATCTTTTCATAAAAGCCGTTCCTTCTTTACACTGTAATGATATTTAATGGGCTGCTGCCACGAAAGAAGCACGACAAAACACAGATATAAATTCTTATTGTATTTCATTCTTTGAGCACTACAATTTCGGATATAATATTAAATCCATGATTGACAGACTTACTACCCGTGACGCGCATTTTTACGCAAATTTCCATTAATATTTATTTATCTTTACACCAACGTGTTTAACATTTCATTTTATCATTCCAGAGTAATAATCAACCGCAGATATATCCCGAAAAAACTATTTTGAGCGAATCACTAAAACAATGACAGGCTATACGTTTTACAAAATAGCCTTTATCGCATTTTGAAAAAGGCAATTTGACAGTATGATATGAACCATATAAGCAGCTAAGAAGGCCAATATAAGAGCCTAATACGGTACCTTTCGGATACTATGAAACGTACACCATACAAACAACTGTGTATCAACACATCACAGCACAATCATATTTATGCAATATTTTGCACAAATATGCAATCCACTCAACTCAATGTAAAATTTTAAATATTATCTTCAACTAAGATTTAACATCTACATCCTGGTTTTCTTTTTTTATATTATCACGAGTTTAACATGCGCTAACATAAAATCAGAAAGAATATACAAAACCAAGGCTAAGATTTTCCTTGAATCTCCAATATCCATGATCTTCATCGGGCCACCTGCCATCATCAAAATGCGGATATGCATAAAATTGACCGGAAAGATATTTATTAATACGGAAATTTATCCAGTTTTCAAATTCCATAATACTATTATCGTACGATGTATAACCACGGATACGACTCCGCCAGCTTATTCCATCTACCACATTCAACGTAAAGTTTATTGTAATCTCTGAACCATAAGTAATCTTGAAATGTTTATCGGCTTCTATACCATAACGGGATGACAGGTTTTTTCTGTCGCTATATCTCATGTTACATGCTAAAAGTCCAAAATGTGTAGAGCCTGTAAGTTTCCCTTTAAACCAGTTGAAATTGTAATCCATACCAATGGATGGAGAAACAACTAATGGAGAAAGAAAATCTGTGTTAACAAAATTGGAGTTTGCATCAAATCCCCTCAACATCTGCGTTTCAGCCGAGACCTGAAAAGCATAGGACCAATTCTTTATTGCCTGAATACTGATATTTCCGGTATATCGAATTTTGTCTTCACTTGTCTTAAACGTGTGCACCGTATCCTCAGAAACGTGTCTTAGAGCCAATCGAAATTCAAATGTATTATTCCATCTAAATCCCTTTTTATTATCATAATTTGCCCATAGAGTAACATATCCTTTTATTGAAGAATGGCTTTTATCATTACCATCAAGCCAGTTTTTTGTTGTATGATTATATTCAACATATAATTCTGTCTTTCCGGTAAGTTTCCAAAAATTAGGTTTCTTTACAATAATATCCACAGGTGCAACATCCGATTCTGTAACAGTCGGTGACACTTTGTCCACAATGTCAGCATCAGGGGTTACTGCAGAGCTTATTGGTGTACGTATAGTTCCTGCCTGATCAAGCTGTTTCTGTGACCCGAGAACAAGATCGGGACGATGCATATACACAGCAAGAAGAGACTTATCCGGCTCATCAAGAATTGTATCCGAACTTATATCAAATTGTTTCTTGGCTATATTATAATAAAATGTAAGCGGAGTGAAAAGACGATAATATCGTGCATCAAGTTCTTTTTCAATATTCAAGGAATCATTAAGACGCTGTAACGAATCAAGTTTAGATTTGTATATCTTCAGTGAGTCTGTGTAATTCTTAACGTACGTTGCAACAGAGTCACGCGGTTGCATCTTGACAGCAACCACTTGTATCTGCGCACTCGCACCAAATACAAACAAACAGAACAACAATAACAGTATATATCTAATATTCATATCCGAATTCCGTTTACCGCACAAAGGTAAGAATAAATATTTAAAGTTGTTTGTCTAATTCGCATTTTTGTGCTAACTTTGCGCCTTGTATTACTTATGTGTTTTAACTAATTATATTCTTTTTATCGTGGCTGAAACAAAATACATATTTGTCACAGGCGGCGTAGTTTCATCGCTTGGCAAAGGCATCATTTCGTCATCAATAGGTAAACTCTTGCAGGCAAGAGGATACAACATCACAATCCAGAAGTTTGACCCCTACATCAACATCGATCCGGGCACTCTCAATCCATACGAGCACGGCGAATGTTATGTTACTGTTGACGGTACCGAGACTGACCTTGACCTCGGACATTACGAAAGATTCACCGATATACAGACAACCAGAGCAAACTCGCTGACAACCGGCCGAATCTATAAAGCCGTGATAGACAAAGAGCGCCGCGGCGACTTTCTAGGAAAAACAATCCAGGTGATTCCTCATATCACTGACGAAATAAAACGCAACGTAAAACAACTTGGTCGTAAACATGGCTACGATTTCGTGATTACTGAAATTGGAGGAACTGTAGGCGATATAGAGTCCACACCATTTCTTGAGGCCATAAGACAGTTGAAATGGGAACTCGGCAACAGAGCTTTATGCGTACACCTGACATATATTCCATACCTAAAAGCTGCTCAGGAAATAAAAACAAAGCCAACCCAGCATTCGGTAAAGGAACTGCAGAGCATAGGAATACAGCCGGATATCCTTGTATTACGTACAGAAAAGCACCTTAGCGAAAACATCCTGCACAAAGTTTCGGCATTCTGCAATGTCGGCCAGGATTGTGTTATTCAGAGCGAGGACCAGCCCAGCATTTACGAAGTTCCATTAGAAATGCAGAAACAAGGCCTCGATACAGCTATACTTCGCAAAATGGGAGAACCAATCGGTGAGACTCCGACACTCGGACCGTGGCGTAAATTCTTGGAAAGAAGAACAAATGCTACAAGCGAAGTGAAAATAGGACTTGTTGGAAAATATGATCTTCAGGATGCATACAAGAGCATAAGAGAAAGCCTTTCACAGGCAGGAACTTACAACGATCATAAAGTTGTGCTGACGTTCATCAATTCAGAAAAGATTACAGAAGAGAATGTTGCAGAAAAGCTTGCCGGACAGGATGGTATCATGATCTGTCCAGGATTCGGGCAGCGTGGTATTGAAGGTAAAATCATCGCATGCCACTATACACGCACACACGATATTCCGACATTCGGCATATGTCTCGGAATGCAGATGATGGTAATAGAATTTGCACGCAACGTCCTCGGATACAAGGACGCAAACAGCCGTGAGATGGACGAAATGACTGAACATAATGTAATTGACATAATGGAGGAGCAGAAAAATATCACAAACATGGGTGGTACAATGCGCCTCGGTGCATACGAATGTGTTCTTAGACAAGGTTCCCGTGTTTTCGATATTTACAAAAAAGAACACATACAAGAACGCCATCGCCATCGCTACGAGTTCAATAATAAATATCAGAAAGAATACGAGAAGGCTGGCATGCAATGCGTAGGACGGAATCCAGAAAGCGACCTCGTAGAGATTGTCGAAATACCAGGACTTAAATGGTTTGTCGGAACACAGTTCCATCCTGAGTATCAAAGCACCGTGCTCAAGCCACACCCTCTGTTCATGTCGTTTGTAAAAGCAGCAATAGATAATAAAAACAAATAAGCGACAGGTCTTTAATTCAAAACATAATATATAGAAAAGTGGATAAAAATACTATTATAGGCTTTGTCTTAATAGCAGCCGTACTGATAGGATACGGCGTGTGGTCACAACCCTCAGCTGAGGAAAGAGCGGCTATGGCACGTCAGGATTCTATCAATAACGTCGTAAAACAAAAGGCTGAGCTTGCCCAAAAGAAGGCACAGGAAAAGAAAATTGCAGAAGAAAATGCAAGAGCTCAGGACACAACTGCATTGTTTTATTCAGCTCTGAGGGGAAAAGAAGAAAAGATAAAACTTCAGAACAAAAGTATTGAAGTGACGTTAAACACAAAAGGTGGAACACCGGAGAAAGCTGTTGTGAAGAATTTCTCCGACTATAAAAACAACCCGAACGTTACTCTATTCGACAAAAAAGATCAGAGCCTTAAATTCATTCTCCTGGCAAAGGAAATGAACATCAATACAGCAGATCTGTACTTCACGCCATCAAATGTAACTGATTCAACCGTTACGATGACAGCAATAGCTGGTAATGGTAAGGACATAACAATCAAATACACCCTCGGCAAAGACTATCTGCTTCACATGGAATTTCTTGCAAATGGCATGGAAGGTCTTTTCTCACCCAATTATAGTATGATGGACGTAAATTGGAGTGACAAATGCCGCCAGCAAGAAAAAGGCTTTACATTTGAGAACCAGCACACAAGTCTTACCTATCATGACGTTGAAGGTGGAACTGATGAATTGAGCAGTACCGGAGAAGAGATTGGCAAGACCATTGAGGAAAAGATCGACTGGGTTGCATTCAAAAACCAGTTCTTCTCTGCGGTCATGATTGCAAAAAACGACTTCTCGGACAATTCGGTAATGACAAGTATACCGCAGCAGAAGGGCTCAGGATACTTGAAACAATATGAAGCAAAAATGAAGACATTCTTCGATCCTACCGGACAGAAAGCTTCTGAGTTCGACTTTTATTTCGGCCCTAATGATTTCCGTCTTCTTCAGCGCATAGAAAAAGAAGTTGGCTACGACAAGGATTTGGAACTACAAAGACTTGTTTACCTCGGATGGCCTATCATACGAATAATCAATCGGTGGTTCACAATTTACGTATTCGACTTCCTCACCAGCATGAACATCAATATGGGAATTGTTCTTATTCTCATAACATTGTTGCTCAAGGTAATAACCTATCCTTTGGTAAAGAAAAGCTACATGAGTTCAGCCAAAATGAGAGTATTGAAGCCGAAACTCGAAGAAGCTACAAAACAATTCAACAAGCCGGAAGACCAGATGCAGAAGCAACAGGCAATGATGGCTGAATACGCAAAATACGGCGTAAGCCCTCTTTCTGGATGTCTGCCAATGCTTATACAACTTCCTATTTGGATTGCTATGTTTAACTTTGTGCCAAACGCCATACAGTTGCGTGGTGAAAGTTTCTTATGGATAAAGGATTTATCTACATACGATCCAATCCTTGAATGGAACACCAACATCTGGATGATAGGCGATCATTTGTCACTGACATGTATTCTGTTCTGTGTATCAAACATTCTTTACTCAATAATGACAATGCGTCAGCAGAAGGATCAGATGGTCGGACAACAGGCAGAACAGATGAAGATGATGCAATGGATGACATATCTTATGCCAGTGTTCTTCTTCTTCATGTTCAACGACTATTCATCAGGTCTTAATTTCTATTATTTCACCAGTTTGTTCTGCAGTGCACTGATAATGTGGACACTCCGTAAGACAACAAATGATGAAAAGTTACTTGCAATACTTGAAGCTCGCTATAAGGAAAACAAAGACAATCCAAAGAAACTAAGCGGATTGGCAGCACGTCTTCAGGCAATGCAGGAACAACAGATAGAACTGCAACGCAAGCGTGAAGAACTTGAACGCAGACGGAACAGACAATAAACTATTTTAAAAGATATTCAGGCAGATTATGTAAAGAAGGATTTATCGTCCTGATTCAACATAATCTGCTTTTATTAAATACAAATAACATGAACGGATTTGCAACAATAGCCATTTCAGCATTAATGACATGCAGCGGAATACAGGCACAAACAATGATTGACAAAAGTGATATAAAATTAGAAAATGACCTGATGACCCCAGAAGCACTTTGGGCAATGGGACGAATCGGAGGCGCTGAAGCCTCACCGGATGGAAAAACAATCGTTTATCAGGTAGGATATTACAGTGTTAAGGAAAACAAAAGTCGTCAAGTAATCTATACCATAAGCAGGGATGGTAAAAATCAGAAGAAGCTCACACCAACAGGAAAAAGTCAAAGCGATGCCACTTGGATAGCCAACGGCAAACGTATAGCATTCCTACAAGATGGCCAGGTATGGTCAATGGCAATAGATGGAAGTGATTGCAAGCAGCTCACAAAATCATCTATTGATATTGAAGGATACAAATTCTCACCAGATGAGAAAAGTGTAATACTTATCAAATCGATAGCTTACAACGGAAGCATCAAGAAAAATCCAGATGATCTGCCACTGGCAACAGGAAGACTTGTCACAGACCTGAATTACCGACACTGGGATCATTATGTTGAATCAATTCCGCATCCATTCCTAGCAAAAGTGAACATAGATGGAATTGACGAAGGCACCGACATTATGGAAGGCGAGCCATACGAATGCCCGTTAGCACCTTTTGGAGGCGTAGAACAGCTCAACTGGAGTCCTGACTCAAAAACTATTGCTTATACATGCCGCAAAAAAGAAGGCCTAGCATACGCAATTTCTACTGACTCGGATATATATCTTTATGACATAAACACTGGTAAGACAACCAATATATGCAAGCCTGAAAATTATTGTCCAATAGACGTCGACCCTACAAAATCTATGAAAAATCAGGCAATAAACAAACAAAACGGCGACTACAACCTCGGTTATGATGTAAACCCGACATTTTCTCCAGATGGGAAATATATAGCATGGCAAAGTATGGCACGCGACGGCTATGAGAGTGACCGTAACCGCCTATGTATCTACAACATTGCTGATAAAACAAAAAAATACGTCACCGAATCCTTTGATTCTAACGTTGACAGTTATTGCTGGACCACAGACTCGAAGAAACTATATTTCACAGGATGTTGGCATGCATGTATAAATCTATATCAGACGGACCTTGACGGTAAAGTAATGCAGCTGACAGATGACATAGCCGATTTCGGTTCGATATCTCTTGCCAACGATGGCAATACACTTCTTGCCACACGGCACAGCATGTCACAGGCTGACGAGATATACATTATCAATCCAGGCAAAAACATAAAGAAAACAAACATAATACAGCTGACATACGAAAACAAACACATATATGATCAGTTGCAAATGGGTGAAGTAAGAAAACAATGGATAAAAACCACTGACGGTAAAGACATGCTATGCTGGATTATTCTGCCACCTCACTTCGATGAAACAAATAAATACCCTACTCTGCTCTATTGCGAAGGTGGTCCACAAAGTCCGGTAAGCCAGTTCTGGAGTTACAGATGGAACTTCCAGATAATGGCCGCACACGGCTATGTAATCATAGCTCCCAACCGACGCGGTCTGCCAGGATTCGGTTCTGAGTGGAATGAAAAGATAAGCGGAGACTGGACCGGTCAGTGCATGAAAGACTATCTAAGTGCTATCGACTACGCAACAACCAATTTTTCATATGTTGACAAAAATCGTCTTGGCGCAGTAGGTGCCAGCTTCGGAGGATTCAGTGTGTACTATCTCGCAGGCCATCACGACAAGCGTTTTAAATGTTTCATTGCACATGACGGTGCATTCAACCTTGAGTCAATGTATACAGACACAGAAGAAGCATGGTTCTCAAATTGGGAATACGAGGATGCATACTGGAACAAAGATCTCAGCGAAAATGCAAAGCGCACATATGAAAACAGTCCCCACCGATTTGTTGATAAATGGGATACCCCAATACTGTGCATACATGGCGAGAAAGACTACCGTATAAATGCCAACCAGGGCTTCGGGGCATTCAACGCAGCACGTATGAAAGGTATTCCTGCAGAACTACTTATTTTCCCAGACGAGAATCACTGGGTACTAAAGCCACAGAACGGAATACTGTGGCAGCGCACATTTTTCAACTGGCTTGACCGTTGGCTGAAGAAATAAAAATAAGAAAACAACAAATGTAAACAATAAAAATAAAATAACAAAAAATGACTGAAACAATTAAGAAAACTCTGAGAGACTCAGCAGCCGCACGATGGACGGTACTGTTGTTCTTGGCTTTTGCCATGTTCTGTTCATACATTTTCATGGACATTCTCTCGCCTATCAAAGACCTTATGCAGTCAACACGCGGCTGGGACTCAACCGCGTTCGGCACCATGCAAGGTTCAGAAACATTCCTAAACGTATTCGTATTCTTTCTAATCTTCGCAGGAATCATTCTTGACAAGATGGGAGTACGCTTCACTGCAGTACTTTCCGGATTTGTAATGCTTGTAGGTGCGACCATCAACTGGTACGCCGTAACCGAACAATTCATGGGCAGCAATCTCGAGACATGGTTCAACAACAATCTTAACTACATCCCCGGATTCGACGAACTCGGCATTTCTCCTTTTTATGAAGGCATGCCGGCATCAGCAAAATTTGCTGCTATCGGATTCATGATTTTCGGTTGCGGTGTCGAAATGGCAGGAATCACAGTTTCTCGTGGAATCGTAAAATGGTTCAAAGGTCGTGAGATGGCCCTTGCCATGGGTTCTGAAATGGCTCTTGCACGTCTAGGTGTAGCCACATGTATGATATTCTCTCCTGTATTTGCTAAGCTGGGAGGTGACATAGACGTTTCACGTTCAGTTGCCTTTGGAGTGGTTCTGCTGCTCATCGCCCTCATCATGTTTATTGTATACTTCTTTATGGATAAGAAGCTCGACGCACAGACTGGAGAGGCAGAAGAAAAAGACGATCCTTTCAAAATAAGTGATCTTGGAAAAATACTTTCAAGTGGAGGTTTCTGGCTTGTAGCACTGCTCTGCGTACTTTACTATTCAGCCATATTCCCATTCCAAAAGTATGCAGTAAACATGTTGCAGTGCAACCTTACATTCACTAAACTTTCTCCAGATTCGTTTTGGGCCACCAATACAGTAACTATAATACAATATTGCATCATGCTCGTTGTAGCAGCCGCCGCATTTGCAAGCAACTTTGCAAAAAAGAAGTCACTCAGAGCAATATATCTCATAACTGCAGTCATAGCACTTGTCGTATTCTGCTACATGGGCTATATGCGTCAAAGCGCCGAAACAGTATTTGCAGTATTCCCGCTTCTCGCAGTTGGTATCACTCCTATTCTTGGCAACTACGTAGACCATAAGGGAAAGGCTGCAAGTATGCTTGTAATGGGCTCTGTGCTCCTCATCATCTGCCACCTCACATTTGCATTCATTCTTCCGGCATTTAAAGGCAACACCTCCGGTGGTATAATCATAGCATACCTCACAATACTTGTTCTCGGCGCAAGCTTCTCGCTCGTTCCAGCTTCACTTTGGCCGAGTGTCCCCAAACTGGTAGACGCAAAAATCATAGGTAGTGCATATGCACTGATATTCTGGATACAGAACATCGGATTGTGGCTGTTCCCACTCCTCATCGGAAAAGTACTTGACAAAACCAATCCACAACTGGTAGAAGACTTGAAGAATGGAGTAATAACACCCGAACAGGCCGCTGTGTCATACGACTACACAGCACCTCTTGTTATGCTTGCATGCCTTGGTGTAGCAGCTCTCATACTCGGTTTCGTACTCAAAGCAGTAGACAAGAAGAAGGGACTCGGACTTGAAGAACCAAACATCAAAGACTGATTCCAAAGCATCTTGTATAAAAAATAAATACCCAAGATGCTATAGACATAGCATATATCAAACAACAAATACGCCGCTGACAATAAAACTGCCAGCGGTGTATTTTTATTATATCAGTAGACTCACATACTGTGTTAAACTCATATATTCAATTACATCTAATACAAACAAGATATACATCTGATTAAATTTTAAATTAAATAGAATAAAGAATTTAACATTTTACATTCCTATTTAAGGAAAGAAATTATCATGTTTCGAATATCTACAAGCATAAAAATTTAATTACTACACACAAAAAGCCCGTAATACAAGACGATAAAGCCGTTTTCAAGCTACAAAAAACGGAATTTTACTGAACAATATAGCCATTATCATCTTGCAATAAAGCGCATATCACAATGCAAAACGGGCTGTTCGGCAAAATCAACTTATAACCATCAAAATCTCAATTTCTATAAACCGTTGATAATCATACAGAATTATTTTATTTAAAATTTCATCTCAGCTTCCATCAGATGAAGCTTATCCATAAAAAATCAAATATTTATATGGTATAAAAATAACAACAGATACAATTTTAGCTTATTAACATAACAACTAAATCCAATGCGAATGTTAATTCTGCTGGAGATAAAATGTCATCGCATAATAGTATCACTGCCATAAACGAAAAACAGACGTAAGACTTATACAGCCAACCGTCTGTTACTCTACCGCAAATATGCATTATTCATAATAATCAAGTTCGCTATATTTACACAGCAAGACTTGTATTAAGCAAATTCTCATTTGTACAAACAACGCGCAATCTGTATTTGCCACTATAAAATATACGCATCAACTTCTGAGCCTCATGTTCACCAGGAGATATACTAAGGGCAACATGTCCCATCGTACGTCGCAAATTCAGCTCAACACACGGATGCACCTTAAATCCAGTTCCACTGTTGTCAGCCACAACCATCATGTCTACTCCAAAAGGTCCTTTATAATATTCACCAGCCACACAGTCCATGCGTTCTGACACCAAAACGGCAAGACGGTCTATCATCTCAACACTTACATAACGTCCTATCATTCTGCGTTTTTCCTTCTCCGTTGCAAGTATATTACCTGTATATGAACCATTTACGGTACGGAACAAGGATAAGCCACAATACTCGGACCGTCCCCTATCATTAACACAAAACTCCATACCAAAATCCATTACTTTATTATAAAACGGTTCAACCATTATACCCCCTTGGCGAGAAATCACATTACGACACCATCCTGAAAGAGGCATTTCAGCCTGCCCGTTAACATATCTCACTCCCCGTCCACTACTACTCCAAGGTGCCTTGAGGACACTACGACCATTACAAGCAAGTTCGTCATTCATTTCCTCCATCGTAGTACAATAACGACTTTTTCCCACAAATGACTCGTCTGCATCACAAAACCATGGTAGCAATTTTTCAGATGCAAACCTACGGTTGCTCATACTGCGTATACGTTCAATTGTAACAGCGTCTGGAATATATCGCAACAAATCTGGAGCTGCACTTACAAGTTGTCTTTTGAGAACGTCGTCCCATCCCCACGGCTCTATTGAGAAATTGGGTATCTCGTCATAACGAATATTCCGAAGATCTGCAGAAGTAACAAATATCACATCTGACGAGTACTTCCTGACATGTCTCACCGACTCAAGCGCAGCCTCTATATCATCCACTAGTACAAAATCACCATCTTCAGCCCAAAGCGCCGCAATGAATCCAAGATCGCGCCGTAGCTCACGCGCTGCATGAGGTGACGTGAACATTCCATTACCATAGGCCATTACCGTATCGTGTTCGGGATTAAAAATATGTAATCTCATAAATTAATACAATGCTTATAATAATAAAAATGATACCAATACATTATCCAAATCATCCTAACAGACAATCTACATGCAAATAGTGTTTCAGCCTGAAAGTCATCCTGAAAAGACGTGAAATATATATCCTTGTCCGCCCAGCCCACTACATCATGTCGGATACCATTATCAGCTACAAAGTTAATGCATTTTTTTATGGCAGAAAAATACAGCATCGATAATCGACAAATTCCGTGTAAATTTATACATATAACATAAATAAACATCTATAAACCAATTCGTAAAAGTTTATAATAGAGATATTCATTCGAATGTTGAACTGCTATAAACGTCAAAAATAAATAACAAAATAAGAAAACCATTGGAATCTGTTAGAAAAGAAACAATTACCATAATGTCTTACAAGACTAACGGTAATGCGCAAATATTTCAATATGTGCAACTTACAGACATGTATATACAAACTGTCCAATACAGAAAAGACAAATAATAAATAATAAGTAAAATTTGATATAATTTGTAATATTGAGTTTGCAAATTATAGAAATTAATATTACCTTTGCAAAGATAATGCGAACGATACGGGGGATATCAATGTGATGGACAAAAAGCCACATTTTCACACGTCCGTAAACATTGATGTAGCTTCGCCTATTCAAAATACAGACATTATCTGACAATATGAAAAAACAATAAAAACTGCTAAATGGAAGCATTCTTCAAAACACACGCATATCTCATCGAACATACCAACGCTCCAGTACGCCGTTCACTTATGGACGAGATTAACTGGAACGATCGTATGATAGGCATCAAGGGAACGCGTGGTGTTGGAAAGACAACATTCCTGCTACAGTATGCAAAGGAGAACTTTGACACTAAAGACCGTCAGTGTCTGTACGTCAATATGAACAACTTCTATTTCCAAAGTCGTGGAATATCCGATTTTGCAGGAGATTTCTATCGCGGGGGGGGAAGAGTTCTACTGATAGATCAGGTATTCAAACAGCCTGACTGGAGTCATGAACTGCGCAAATGTTATGACAACTATCCCGGATTAAAAATTGTATTCACCGGCTCAAGCGTGATGAGACTGAAGGAAGAGAACCCAGAACTCAACGGCATTGTTAAAAGTTACAATCTACGAGGTTTCTCTTTTAGAGAGTTCATAAATCTAATGACAGGCCTTAACCTGCCGACATACACCCTAGAAGACATTATCAACAATCACGAACAGATTGGAAAATCGATTCTCTCACAAGTAAGTCCGATGAAATTCTTTCCGGACTATATACACCACGGTTTCTATCCATTCTTTCTAGAACACCGCAACTACTCGGAAAATTTGCTCAAAACAATGAACATGATGACCGAAGTTGATATTCTGCTGATCAAACAAATAGAACTGAAATACCTCACAAAGATTAAAAAATTGTTCTATCTGTTGGCTATGGAAGGACCGAAATCGCCAAATATAAGCAATTTGGCAAACGAAATAGAAACAAGTCGTGCAACAGTTATGAACTATATCAAATATCTGGCTGATGCAAGACTAATAAATATAATATATCCTCCGGGAGGCATGTTTCCACAAAAACCGGCAAAAGTTATGATCTACAACACAAACCTCATGCATGCCATATATCCTATAAAAACAGAAATGCAGGATCTGATGGAAACATTCTTTGTAAACTCATTATGGAAAAGCCATAAAGTGAACCAAAGTAGCAAGGAGCAGGTATATCACATAGACGACAACCAGAAATTCAGAGTATGCGACGCATCAAACGACAGCAGAATACGTTATAAGTCGAATATAATCTACGCAAGATATAACACAGAAATTGGAAAAGAAAACCAGATACCATTATGGCTGTTTGGTTTCCTGTACTAATTAAATATACATTAACATTTTATCTATAAAACAAAATGGCTAAAGAGAAAAAGTTTATCACATGTGATGGAAACGAAGCTGCTGCTCACGTGAGCTATATGTTCAGTGAAGTAGCTGCCATCTATCCCATCACTCCGTCGTCACCCATGGCAGAACATGTGGACGAATGGGCCGCAAGAGGCCGTAAGAACCTCTGGGGACAAACAGTAAGCGTACAGGAAATGCAGTCTGAAGGTGGTGCCGCAGGTGCTGTGCACGGATCATTGCAGGCCGGTGCACTCACAACCACATTCACTGCTTCGCAGGGATTGCTGCTCATGATTCCCAATATGTACAAAATTGCCGGTGAAATGTTGCCATGTGTGTTCAATGTTTCCGCACGTACATTGGCTTCACACTCACTGTGTATCTTCGGCGATCATCAGGATGTAATGGCTTGTCGTCAGACAGGATTTGCAATGTTCTGCTCTGGTTCTGTACAAGAAGTTATGGATTTGTCTGCCGTTCCTCATCTGGCAACACTCAAAACAGACATTCCATTCATCAACTTCTTCGACGGTTTCCGTACATCACATGAATATCATAAGATCGAAGTTATTGATCAGGACGAAATCGCAAAACTTGTTGATCCAGAAGACATCAAGCGTTTCCGCGATCGCGCACTTTCTCCAGAACGTCCGGTGACACGTGGTACCGCAGAAAACCCGGAAACATTCTTCACACACCGTGAAGCTTGCAATAAAGCTTACGATAATGTTCCGGAAGTAGTAGAACACTATCTTGGCGAGATAAGCAAGATTACAGGACGTGAATATCACCTCTTCTCTTATTATGGAGACAAAGAGGCCGACCGAGTAATCATTCTCATGGGCTCTGCAACAGAGGCCGCACGCGAAGCAATAGATTATTTGAATAAGAATGGAGAAAAGGTAGGTATGGTGAGCGTTCACCTCTATCGTCCGTTCAGCGTGAAACACCTGCTTGCTGCTGTACCTAAGACAGCTAAAAAGATTGCCGTACTCGATCGTACCAAAGAACCTGGCGCAGAAGGCGAACCACTCTATCTTGATGTAAAGAGCGCATTCTATGATGTTGAAGATCGTCCGGTTATCGTTGGCGGACGCTACGGTCTCGGTTCCAGCGACACAACACCGGCTAAGATAATCTCGGTATTCAATAACTTGAAACTGGATACACCAAAGAATCACTTCACTGTCGGTATCGTTGATGACGTTACATTTACCTCTCTGCCAGAAGTAGAAGAAATACCAATGGGTGGTGACGGAATGTTCGAAGCCAAGTTCTACGGTTTGGGAGCTGATGGTACTGTAGGTGCAAATAAGAACTCTGTGAAAATCATCGGTGATAACACAGATAAACACTGTCAGGCTTACTTCTCTTATGACTCAAAGAAGTCTGGTGGATTCACATGTTCTCACCTGCGTTTCGGTGATACTCCGATACATTCTACATATCTGGTGAACACACCTAACTTTGTAGCTTGCCATGTTCAGGCCTATCTCCACATGTACGATGTTACACGCGGACTCCGCAAGAATGGTACATTCCTTCTGAATACCATCTTTGACGGAGATGAACTCGTAAACTTCATCCCCAATAAAGTAAAGAGATATTTCGCACAGAACAATATCACTGTTTACTACATCAATGCAACCAAGATTGCCCAGGAAATAGGACTTGGCAACAGAACAAACACTATTCTTCAGAGTGCATTCTTCCGCATTACAGAGGTTATTCCAATCGATCTTGCTGTAGAGCAAATGAAGAAATTCATTGTTAAATCATACGGAAAGAAGGGTCAGGATATTGTTGATAAGAACTATGCTGCCGTTGATCGTGGTAACGAATACAAACAGTTGACTGTTGATGCTGCATGGGCAGACCTTGCAGATGATGACGTTAAGGAGAACGATGCTCCAGCATTCATCAAAGAATTGGTACAGCCGATCAATGCACAGGCAGGTGACCTGCTTAAGGTTTCAGATTTTGTCAAACACGACACTGTTGATGGTACATGGGCCACAGGCACAGCAGCATACGAGAAGCGTGGTGTTGAGGCTTTCGTTCCGGCATGGAATCCAGACAACTGTATCCAGTGTAACAAATGTGCATTCGTTTGTCCACATGCAGCAATACGTCCATTCGTACTCACTGACGATGAACTGAAAGGCATTGATATCCCGACAATAACAATGAAAGCACCAAAAGCTATGGCAGGCATGCATTTCGCAATAGAACCATCTGTTCTTGACTGTCTTGGCTGTGGCAACTGTGCTGATGTATGTCCTGGAAATCCGAAACTTGGAAAAGCACTCACAATGGTTCCATTCAATCCAGATGCAGAAGATATGAAGAAAGCAGCTGCCGACTGGAACTATCTCGTAAAGAATGTAACATCTAAGCAGGATTTGGTTGACATCAAGTCTAACGTCAAGAACTCCCAGTTCGCACAACCATTATTCGAGTTCTCCGGTGCTTGCTCAGGATGTGGTGAGACACCTTATGTCAAACTCGTATCCCAGCTCTTTGGAGACCGTGAAATGATAGCCAACGCGACAGGATGTTCTTCTATATATTCAGCATCTATTCCTTCTACACCTTATTGTACAAATGCTAAAGGTCAGGGTCCTGCATTCGACAACTCATTGTTCGAGGATTTCTGTGAATTCGGAATGGGTATGGTACTTGGAAACAAGAAAATGAAAGAGCGCGTCTCTATGTTGTTCAAAGACGTTATCGCTCAGGAAAACGTACCTGCAGAATTCAAAGCTCTTGCAGAAGAATGGATTGAAAAGAAAGAGAATGCAGATGAGACAAAACGTCTTGCAGAACTTATCAAGCCATATATTGCACAAGGTGTTGAAGCTGGTTGCCCGATTTGCAAAGAACTGAAAACACTTGAGCACTATCTCGTAAAACGCAGCCAGTGGATCATTGGTGGTGACGGTGCATCTTATGATATCGGTTACGGCGGCCTCGATCACGTAATTGCAAGCGGTGAAGATGTGAACCTGCTCGTACTTGACACTGAGGTTTATTCTAACACAGGCGGTCAGTCATCCAAGGCAACTCCTCTTGGCGCAATCGCACAATTTGCCGCACAAGGAAAACGTATACGCAAAAAAGATCTTGGTATGATTGCAACATCTTACGGTTATGTATACGTTGCACAAGTTGCAATGGGTGCTGATAATGCACAGTGTATCAAAGCAATACGTGAAGCAGAAGCTTATCCAGGTCCATCACTTGTAATTGCATATGCTCCTTGT
The DNA here is from genome assembly GCF_037890215.1 of Prevotella sp. HCN-7019. Lineage (NCBI taxonomy): Bacteria > Pseudomonadati > Bacteroidota > Bacteroidia > Bacteroidales > Prevotellaceae > Prevotella > Prevotella sp. HCN-7019. The sequence goes on from NZ_JBBKBO010000009.1 coordinate 34,524, forward strand.
ATCAACCACGGACTTAAGATCAAAGGTGGTATGGGACGTTCACAGGCAGAAGAAGGCCGTGCTGTTGAATGTGGTTACTGGCATCTCTGGCGTTATAACCCACAGCTTGCAGAAGAAGGAAAGAATCCGTTCTCACTCGATTCTAAAGAACCGGACTGGAGCAAGTTCCGCGACTTCCTTCTTGGAGAGGTTCGCTATCTATCTGTACAAAAAGCATATCCAAATGAGGCAGACGAACTCTTCAGTGAAGCTGAGCGTATGGCGAAACTCCGCTACCAGAGCTATGTTCGCAAGACAAAGGAAGACTGGTCTGAAAAGATCTGATTTCTCCTTTATAACAAAAAAACGTCCGATAAATTATCGGACGTTTTTTGTTATTATCCTGTCATCACCTTTATATATACATTACATATATATCCCTGTAGATATTAAGTGCGGATTGACTGCGATAAAAAACTGATACATCAAATCCGCTTCAACAATGTTGCCTTCAGCTGAAAGTGAAGCCGAAGGAGTATGTTACAGATTTTAAGTATCCTGCACTTTTCCAGTCTGAGTTTTCTGTTCTACCCCCAAACAAGCGAGTATTTGCGCACGACCTTTCCGTCGGGCACGAATATGCGGAAAATGAGAGGTTCGTACAAACGGCTGTATACCAACAACTTGAATCTAGGTCGTATTTTTTCATCATACGAAATACACAGTTCCAGCATGCGATATGCCCCGTTTCATGTTCCGATATGCGCAATATCACACCCTGATACAAGCGTAAACAGAGGCTGAAACGGGCATAACCGGAACGCCAGAACAACCGACCGACACTCCACAACGGGGTATACAGCAAGACCGTAAGGGCGGAACAGTCTTTAGTCCTGCCTGATGTAACATTCCCTCACACCTCTTTCGCGATTTCCGTTTGTCAAAAAAAAGTCAAGAAAAACTGTAAGTACGCCACATGAGTTTTCTTTAAAAACACCGATATGAGGCACTGGCAAAAGCACATGAAACATGCGTTCTTCTTGCGGTGAGGATTTTCGGTTGCGCAGCATAATTTTATTGTTATCCGAACATACACTCCGTAACTGTTCACGTCCTCCCGCTTTATCCGGAATATTTCTTTCATCCAGTGATGTTTCATGAACAGAACCAATCCACACAGCATTTCTACAGTTCATATAAGGACTTATAATCCATACAACAAAAACAAACGACTTTATTTTGTATTATATATAACTTGCACTAACTTTGCAGTATGATTTACCCTAAGACATTTGAAAATAAGATAGGATTTAATGAGATAAGAAATCTCTTACGTGAACGTTGTCTGAGCTCTCTTGGAAAAGAAAAGATTGATGGTTTGAACTTCTCAACTAATGCAACGATAATAAATGAATGGCTGCAACAAGTAAAAGAATTCCGTCGCCTGCAGGAGGAAGCAGATGACTTTCCAATGCAATACTTCTTTGACGTTAGAGAATCTGTTGCCCGTTTACGCCTTGAAGGAACCCACCTCAACGAAGATGAGCTATTTGACCTCAGACGTTCGTTGGAAACAATATGTAATATTGTAAACTATCTCAACCGTACTGATGATAACAGCACAGATGAAGAGAAAACATATCCATATCCTGCGCTACACAGACTCACAACTGATGTAATAACATTTCCACAACTAATACGACGCATAGATAATATACTTGATAAATTTGGCAAGATAAAAGACAGTGCATCTACAGAATTACAAAATATACGTCGGGAGCTCTCACGAACAGAAGGTGGAATATCAAAAACATTAAATAGTATACTCCGTACCGCACAAAGTGATGGCCTTGTCGAGAAAGACGTAACACCAACATTACGTGACGGAAGGCTTGTAATACCTGTAACACAAGGACTAAAACGTAAAATAAAAGGTATTATCCATGACGAATCAGCATCTGGTAAAACGGTCTATATAGAGCCTGCAGAAGTTGTTGAGGCAAACAATCGTATAAGAGAGCTGGAATCTGAAGAACGCCGTGAGATAATACGCATACTCACGGATTTTGCAAAAGATGTACGGCCACACGTAAGACCAATACTTGATTCATACAAATTTCTTGCAACAATTGATATGATTCGTGCAAAAGCTGAATTTGCACGAATCATAAACGGATTCGAACCAACCGTTAAAGCCGAGCCACAAATCGACTGGATACAAGCCGTACATCCATTATTAAAAATGTCGCTTGAGAAACAAGAAAAACAAGTTGTTCCATTAGACATTACAATAACAAACGATAAACGAATTATAATAATATCCGGACCAAATGCCGGAGGTAAATCTGTATGCCTAAAAACAGCAGGTCTACTGCAATATATGCTACAATGTGGACTTTCCATTCCTGTTGGCGAACGCTCACACACAGGAATATTCAAAAACATTCTGATAGATATTGGTGACGAACAAAGCATAGAAGACGATTTAAGTACATATTCTAGCCATCTGACAAATATGAAGAACATGATGAGGTTTGCAGATGACAAAACCTTAATTCTAATCGATGAATTCGGTACCGGTACAGAACCACAAATTGGAGGCGCCATTGCAGAAGCTGTGCTTAAACAATTCTGCAATAAAAAAGCATATGGAATAATAACAACACATTATCAGAATCTAAAACATTTCGCAAAAGAGCATGAAGGCGTAGTGAATGGTGCTATGCTTTACGACAGACAACAAATGAAACCGCTCTTCCAATTGTCGATAGGCAATCCCGGCAGTTCTTTTGCAATAGAAATAGCTAGAAAAATCGGCCTTCCCGAAGAAGTTATACATGATGCAAGTGAAATTGTTGGAAGTGATTACATTCAAAGCGACAAGTATCTGCAGGATATAGTGCGTGACAAACGATACTGGGAAAATAAACGTCAGACAATACATCAGCGTGAGAAAGAACTTGACAAATTGACAGAACGTTATGAAACAGACATAACAGAAATTGAGAAAAGCCGAAAGCAAATATTGAAAAAAGCTAAAGAAGAAGCAGAAGAATTACTCAGACAAAGCAATAAAAACATAGAAAATACAATACGTGAGATAAAAGAGTGTCAAGCAGAAAAAGAAGAAACACGACGCATCAGAGAAGAACTAAATTCATTTAAAAAGGAGATAAGTTCTATTGACATACAGAAAAATGATGAATTAATTGCAAAAAAAATAAAACAAATACAAGAAAGAAAAGAACGTCATAAAAAGCATAAGCTGGAGAAAAACGATAAAGAAGCACAAGCAGCAAAGAAATTGCGTGATGCTATAAAACGTAAAGATGTTGACGAAGAAAGTAGTAAAATATTCAAAAATGGTGATACTGTAAGAATAAAAGGGTTTACTTCTATCGGAACAATTGAATCAACAGACAACAAAACCGCAACAATAATATTCGGGGACATGCGTACTAAAATGCCGGTCGACAGAATTGAACACACGTCCAAACCAGAAAATAAAAATAATAAGACAATACTTACAATCAGCAAAGAAACAAGAGATACTATAGATAATAGAAAACTGAACTTCCATCAGGATCTCGATGTCAGAGGTATGCGTGGTGACGAAGCATTAAATGCCGTGACCTATTTCATTGATGATGCCATACTTGTTGGTATGTCACGTGTCAGAATATTACATGGAAAAGGCAACGGTATCCTACGACAACTAATACGCCAATATCTTGCAACAGTACCTAACGTGTCAAGCTATCACGATGAGCACGTCCAATTTGGAGGGGCTGGTATAACCGTTGTGGATATAATGTAATTCTGTATATTTTCATTCAAGAACAAACACCGGTGATGTCAGTGTGCTCTTTTGCGGCAAATAATTAAACCCTTCATATGTAAATCCACGTAGAGCACCTACATCACAAATACGGTTCTTGATGACAAAACCAGTCATCTCTCCACGACACATCTTTGAATATATCACTACAGTTTTAAGCTTTCCACATTTACAGACAAGAAACTCCGGTCGAACAACTGTTATCTCACGTTTCACTTTACGCCAGTCAAAAAGTTTATGCATTTCATTACTTGCAAGATCAAGTAATACACCGTCATCATTCTTAACAGATTCTATAAACATGTCTGTTAATATTGGTTTCCAATAATCAAACATTGAACATCCGTTATTCGACAAAACAATATCTCCTTCCAAACGATAACATTTTATCATATCAAGAGGTCTGAGCAATCCGTAAAGAAAAGATGTTATCCATAAATGACTTCCTGCATACTTAAAATCATCCAGCGTAAAATTCTCTGTGTGTATATGTTTATAAACCACCCCATTATATGCCAAAATAGCCTGCAACTCATTACATGGTTCAGCAAAACGCATATAACGAAGTCTGTTTTCAGATGCAATTCCAGCATTACATTTCAACATCTCTCTCAGTTCATCTTCCCCATAAGCGGTCATCTGCATTGCATTTGCAAACGCCTCATCATGGAAAAGCGGTAATGTCTTTTCTCTCAGTATATAACTGCATTCCAGCCTCATCTCTTTAGCCGAACCGATCATTATCTGCATATTTGTCAAATATTAAATTACACTCAGAGTATCATCTTCCTGTTTATGTACATCATTAACCACCTTTTTCTTATGCACCAATGTCGTGTCTTTACCCAAAGATATTCGTTTTTCATTCTGCCTGATCGTATCCGTTGCAGTACTGTCTACAACTGCTTTGAAGACACTATGATCACTTTGCTCAAGAAATCTAAGATAAGAACGATATATACTGCTCGAATAAGCCTTGAATATGTTATTTGCAAACAAAATATCTGTTATATTGTTTGCTGCCACATATTTCTTCATATTCTTCGTAAAATATCTTGAATCTATGACATGTATCTCCTCAAACGAGAAAAAGAGAAATCCCGGTAAAGCGTTTCCGAAACTATCCTTCAATATAATAAGTCTGCGACCATTATGAACAGAAGTCCGTACCACAGTTATTTTGGTATCTCCACCCATAAAGGTACAGTAAGCACCACCATTTCCATCACGATATCGAAAGAAGAATCTACTCTTGAACGGTTTACCCTCTCCTATCACACGATAGTTCTTGTCAATGGTATAGTTTATATATGTCGTTGTATATTTCACACCCTTTGGTTCATAATACACAAAGTCTTCTGGAGCATTCTTTATTGATATATCCTTTGAATATCCGTACATGCTTCCAACATATCCACGAACAACCTTACGGTCATAATGTGACAAATCTTTGAAAGGCACTCCGGCAATCTGTGCAAAGCGACCAGCTGCATAATATGCTCCAAGTGGTGCCCAATGATGGTCTGTACGAAGAAATATATCTTCTGAAACGTGCTTTCCCAAAACATTATATATATCCACAGGTTTCACACCATCAGTCAGATGGGCAAAAATATTGTTTATAACCGGCCGCTGGGCTGTCGTCACTTTTCTTGCGCGCGGTGGACAATAATATTCCACAGCCGTAGGTATAACCATACAATATACATTCACCTTGTCACCGAACACCTCCTTATATTTATTCGCAGCATTGGCATAACCTACGCCACCCTTTGCCGTACCTCCGAAAGCCATAAGTGCCCTTGTCTTATCACCCGTGCCAACAATTATTATTCCAGCATTAGCAATCTTGGCATTCTCATTGTCAGTCGTCCCGTTTACAAACTCCTCCTCTTCAGGTGTAGCTGTCATATCCGAGCCTATAGTCTTAAGTTCTACGGTGGAAGCCGGTTCTGATGCATGAAACTTTATATTATCATCTGAAATAACAAGAGACTGAGCATCTTTAACCTGCATGCTTGCCATCATGAAAACGTCTCTGAACGGTTCGCTGTCACTGAACCAAGAAGACACAGCCTTGGTATAGGCACCACTTTTGAGTTTTTCCATGGAAAATTCCGGAAAAACAGCCAGTTCACGCTTTTCAAGTTCCGAATACCTGCTCCGCGGAAAAGTCGCAAAAACAACTGTAAGCGATCCAAACACCAATGCTATGACAAATATATAAATCTTTGAGAATTTCATATACCAATATTTATAATAACATCTGAAGTCTCAACTATAAACCCACATTTTAACACTATATATAATATATAATCACTCAGATCACATTATTCTTAAATACGCATTACTTGTCGACTCTAAGCTTGCATGAAAAATATTGTTGGCGAACAACATATCACTTATGTTGTTTCTGCGGGCATATTCCACCACACTTTTGCTGAAATAACGAAAGTCAAGAATATGTATTTCCTCAAAAGAATAGAACAGATAACCAGGCAAAGCATTACCATAGCTGTCTTTCATTATCAGCAAACGGCGCCCATTCTTTGTCGATGTTCTTACCTTCACCGTGCGCGAATCACCTCCCATGAAAGTACAATAAGCACTGGGACTGCCATCATTATAGTGCAGAAAAAAAACATCATCTACAGGCAAACTTTCACCTGTCACCCGACGATTACGACCTAACTTATATTTGATATAAGTCGCTTTATAATCTACATCACGCGGAACATAATACGTAAAATCTTCCGGCGCATTCTTCACGGCCATATCTTTTGAGAATGTATACATTGTTCCTACATAATTTCTCACTACCACACTGTCATAAGAAGACAAATCACGGAACGGCAGACCGGCTTTATCTGCAAAGCAGCCTGCAGCATAATATGCTCCAAGAGGAGCCCAATGATGATCAGTGCGCGAATATATGTTCTCCGATTTATGAGTAGCCAACACATCATATATGTCAACTCTGGTTACAGAGTCCGATAAGTGTGAAAAGATTGCGTCTATAGCACTCTTCTCGTCGTGCGTCCAACTGCGTATGCTATCAGGACAATAATACTCCACTGCTGTAGGAATGACCATACAATATACGTTCACACTACTTCCAAAAGCCTTTTTGTATCTGTTTATCGCATCGGCATATTTCTCTCCGTTGTCGTGTCCACCTCCATAAGGCTCGAATGCCCGCACATCCTTTCCGCTCCCCAAAACAATAATACCAGAACGCGTCTTGCGGGCCAGTGAAGAGGATGAAGCAGAAGACTTGGCCCTTGTGGATACGTCATTGACATCCGAATCATAAGCGATATGTGCTCCTGCGAATGCTGGTGTCACAACAGTCAGCATCATTATATATATTTCTGCAAAAATACGTCTCATATATTCATTATTTCATTAACCTATTTTCAGAACCTTGTATAAATAAATGCATTATTAGTTGCTCCCACCAGCAGGGCTACACTTAGCATAAGCATCACCAGCGAGATGCAGACGCGCACACATAGCACCGCACCACCATGCAAAACTGAGCTTCGTCCGAGCATGCTTGCAAGCAAAGCTGAGGCCGTGCCGCGTAACGGCATGCAGAATATTATTGCCATAACCCACAGCCAGAAATTATCAGTAATAGCTGCCTGAGATACAAAATCTGTCAATGCAGCAGATTGACCGATAAATGCATTGAAAAATATCAGCATGGAGTCAAAATTGTCGAAATAGAATATACCCCAGCCGATAATTACAAGCAACAAACTGTAAACATGCAGAACAACACGGGGAATCCTGTCATGAACACGCAGCAATGTATATTTCTCCAACATAACTATCACGCCGAAATACAATCCCCATAATATGAAATTCCAGCTTGCCCCATGCCACATACCAGTGAGAAACCACACGACAAGAATATTTAAGGCCTGATGACGACGATTACCACCCATCGGGATATATACATAATCACGGAAAAAACTACCAAGTGATATGTGCCACCTTCGCCAGAAATCGGTTATAGAAGTACAGCAATAAGGATGGCGGAAGTTTTCATTGAAATGGAATCCAAGACAGCGTCCCATTCCGATTGCCATATCGGAATATCCAGAGAAATCGAAATAAATCTGAAGAGTGAATGCGATTATTCCAACCCATGCACCGGCAGTTGAAAGCGAATCAAGACCGTCAACAAGAAACTGTCCTGAAATCTCCGACAATTGGTTCGCAATAATCACCTTCTTGCCAAGTCCTATCAGAAAACGGTATGTTCCATCGGCAATATCGCGTGAGGTCACATGACGATCATGTATTTCCTCTGCGACGGTCTGGTAACGCACAATTGGTCCGGCAATGAGTTGGGGGAACATCGATATATAAAGCAATAGATCTGAGAAGCGACGCTGTGCCGGCGACACTCTGCGATATACATCCATCAGATATGAGATGGACTGGAAAGTATAGAAACTGATACCGATAGGCAATGCTATACGCGGAACAGGCACATTGATTCCACAATCATTAAGTGTCTGTGCAAAAAAAACCAGATACTTGAACGTACATATCACCAATATATTGAAAATCAATCCTCCAACAAGCGCTGCACGTCTATGATTCCGGCTCTTGCCTATAATCAAACCAAAACGGAAATTAAAAAACACGCTGACAAGCATGAGAAACACATATAACGGTTCGCCCCAGGCATAGAATATCAGCGAAAAACATACAAGCACGAAATTCTTGGCTTTATTCTGTCCTTTCCCGAAAACTCCAACCGAGTTGCGGTCAGCCAATGCCGCTGCCATATACAGCAGCATGAAAGCCGGAATAAAGACAAAAAGAAAAAACAGATCAGAAAAAACCATTCCTCTTTATTACAGGTAAATCCTTAACATTAAACTTAAAACAATATCATTCACAATGAGTTTGCAAAGTTACACTAATATTATGAAATAAATTCATAATAACACAAAAATAAAACGTATACTATAACACCCGATTCCGCATATATAAACATAAAAAATGAATATACTGAGTGATTAGTGACTTCTTACGAATAGAGTATATATCTCACAATATTGATTATTTCACAAACACACAGTTTCAACCGAGTCACACACAATCCGTTGGACTAACAGTCCTTTTATACAAAAACAGATCACAGGCAATTTTCTCCCCCAAAAACAACAAGCTCAGCACATTCATGATGCCTGTTTTGCATCACCGGACGTCATCTGCAACAGTTTGAAAAGACAGTCACACATTGGCAGAAAAGTTTTATCGCGCAACTAACATTCCATGACGGGCCCACTTTCTGATTTTCAGTATTTAATTATTTTTACGTCTGAGTTTTCAGTTCTCCCCAAAAATAAGCGAATATTTGCACGCAGACACTCCTTCGGACGCCAATACGCGAAAAATAAAATATCTATATAAAATACTATAAATCAGCAACTTATACACAGCAGTCATTTTCCCGTCATGTAAAAAGCACCGTTTGAGTACTTGATATGGTACGTATTAGGACCTAAAACGTACCATATCACACCCTAATACGGGCGTAAGTAGAGGCTCAAACGGACTTGATCGGAATGTCATGCGCACCATCCGACATTCCACAACAGGGTATATCACAAGACGGTACTGTCTGAACAGGCCTTTCTCATGTAGGATTTAACATTCCCTTATATCTCTTTTGCTATTTTCTTTTGTCAAAAAAAGTCAAAAAAATCTGTAACTTCCTCATCAGAGTTTTCTTAAAAAATGCTGACGCGAGACGTTTGGAAAGACGCGAAAAACACGCGTTAGTCTTAAGACGGATAATTTATCCGTTGTGGCTACTCGGATTTATCATCACGAAAAACAATGCCGGTCACTACAGCATTGTCATAAAGTTTTTCTCGATTCTACAGTATTTCATACATAAACATAATTTATATTAAGTCCTATTAAGTCCCAAACACGCATAAATATACGTTTCTGCAATCCATCAGCCAAGCATATACCAAATATCCCGGTCGCCAGATATAAAAAGAGAAGGACGCAACAAGATCTTGCGTCCTTCTCAATCTCATCTTTTTGAGCCTCTTGTCGGATTCGAACCAACGACCCCGAGATTACAAATCACGTGCTCTGGCCAACTGAGCTAAAGAGGCGGGTGGGCAAGCTACTTACATCGCGCCGCTACAACCAACTACCTTTGCTACGTTCCCGTCCTGGAGGATTCGAAGGGAGCTGGCCGTGCAAGACTTACCCGTATTGTGGGTGCAAAGGTAATAATAAAGTTTAAAAAACAATAAATCTAAGAGCGATACATATTTTTTTTAACTTATTTTTTGATTTTAGAAACAATACTAAAACTTCTCACCGTATTGAAATAATACATTTCATATAATCAATAATACATTCTCTAAGAGTATATGTTTGATCACTACATGCGTATCCTCTGAATTAAAGAAAGTGAATTTATATATATCACACGTACTTAATCCGAAAATTTTGTGTAAGTTTGCACATTATTTTATAAAACCATTTATTCATTTGATGATTAAATTAGAAAACTTCATTCAATTAAAGGCGTTCGCGCGTCAGGATGGCGCACTGCTGTCAATATTATGGATAGCAAGTTTTGCAGCCACCATATACAGCCCACAAACTCCCATTGGGAACATCCTTGCCTTGGCAACACCATTCTTCATCGGATGGCGGCTCATAAAATTCCGCAACTATGCTTTGAATGGTACCATCTCGTTCAGACGTGGATTCGCCTACTCTATTTACACCGTATTTTACGCTTCTGCCATTTTTGCAATAATGCAATATCTGTATTTCAGGTTTCTAGACAACAATATGTTCATGACCATGATTACAGAAACAATGGAGCATATCATGCCCATATATGCAGAGAACGGATTCCCCGTTGAGGAAATAAACAATGAACTGAGAATGATGGCAGAATTGTCTCCAATACAATGGGCATTTATGTTTATGATACAAAACATATTCATTGGATTCATCATTGGATTTCCTATAGCAGCCGTATGCACAAGACGTCCTGTAAGAAAAATAAAAATCAATAACTGAAAAATTCAACGAAATTTTATATAAATAAGAATATGGATATCTCCGTAATAGTCCCCTTATACAACGAAGAAGAATCATTGCCAGAACTTTACAGCTGGATAGCACGTGTAATGAAAGCCAACAACTACAGCTATGAAGTAATTTTTGTCAACGATGGTTCTACAGACAACTCTTGGAAAGTGATAGAAGAGTTAAGCAACAAGGCCGAGGAAGTGAAAGGCATAAAATTCCGCAGAAACTACGGAAAGAGTCCGGCCTTGTACTGCGGCTTCAAAGAAGCCAAAGGAAACGTAGTGATAACCATGGATGCAGATCTTCAAGATTCTCCAGATGAAATACCGGAATTATATAAGATGATAACAGAAGATGGCTATGATCTTGTTTCCGGATATAAACAGAAACGTTACGATCCGCTGTCAAAGACTATACCGACCAAATTATTTAATGCCACAGCAAGAAAGATAAGCGGAATACACAATTTGCACGACTTCAACTGCGGATTGAAAGCCTACCGTAGCGATGTAGTAAAAAACATAGAGGTTTACGGAGAAATGCACCGCTATATACCATATATTGCCAAGAATGCCGGATTCGACAAGATCGGCGAAAAAGTGGTACACCATCAGGCACGCAAATATGGAAAATCAAAATTCGGCCTTAACAGATTCTTCAATGGTTATCTTGACCTTATCACACTATGGTTTCTCAACAACTTCGGCAAGAAGCCAATGCATGTATTCGGATTTCTCGGTACCATCGTGTTCCTCATAGGCCTGATTTCAGCAATGATAATCGGAGCGGAGAAATTATGGTGTCTGTCTAACGGCGTGCCACAGCGCCTTGTAACAGAGTCACCCTATTTCTACATATCACTTACAATGATGATGATAGGAACACAACTGTTCCTGGCAGGCTTCATAGGCGATCTCGTAAGCCGCACATCACAGACACGAAATGACTACCAAATAGAAAAGATGCTGAGATGCGGAAATTGATAATATTTTTTGCGGTAATATCAGCCATAGCTGCATGCTCTTCAATTGATTGTCCGCTCAACAATAAAGTCTACGCAAAATATAAATTTGTCGGAGGTTCGGCACAAGAAGGCACAACACTCACCGTCACCACTCCTTTATCACAGGCAGAGGGTGATGATTCTGTGCTTATAAATAAGATGGAATACGCAGACAGCATCTCACTACCGATGAGTTACACGCGGACAGAAGATTCATTCTTTTTCAGCTTCGAAAACAGCGATGGCAACGCCATTACCGACACAATAAAGGTGACCAAAAATAATATGCCTCATTTTGAATCCGTCGACTGCAATCCAGCTTTCTTTCACACCATCACGAATGTGACTTACACAAAACATGCAATCGACTCAATAAAAATAAATAAAAACACTGTAACATACAATGCAGCAGAAGCACATTTCATCATATATCTTAAAGGTGGCGATAGTTCTGAGCCTTCTGATGATCAATAACATACAGATATCAGCTCAACAAAAAGGCAAACAAATTGCTGAAACACCATCCGACACAATACCACTATTCCGCGGTGTGGCACTGTCTGCCGACCTTGCAGGAATAGCTCAAATGGCTTTCAGTGATTATGGACAATATGAAGCTGCTTTGCGTATCAATCTCAAAGACAAATATTTCCCCATAATTGAGCTGGGATATGGTAAAGCTGATGCAGAGAATGTCATATCAAAACTGTCATACAAAACAAGTGCACCGTATGGGAGAATTGGTATTGACTTCAATCTGATGAAAAACAAGCATGACATATACAGAATATATGGGGGGGTCAGATATGCGTATACTTCCTTTAAGTTTGATGTTGAGGGGCATGATATAACAGATCCTGTATGGGGAGACCATGTTGAATATTCTGCAAAGGACGTCAAGGCAAACTACCACTGGTTAGAAGCCGTGTTTGGACTGGATGCGAAAATATGGGGCCCCATAAGACTTGGGTGGAGTTTCAGGTACAAACGACGTCTGATTCATGACGACGGCAATATAGGTAACACTTGGTATGTTCCAGGTTATGGCAAACAAGGCGGTACAAGATTAGGCGGTACATTTAATGTTGCATTTGAATTATAAACATGGATAACAGAAAATACAACAAAAGAAACATAGGTCAGTTGCTGTTTCTCATATTTCTCATAATAGGAACCATTCTGATTATACGAAAACAGCAGAACACACCATATCAACATGACAGCGGAATGATTTTCGGCACCATGTACAATGTCACATATCAGAGTGACAGAAATCTTGGTGAAGGTATACTTGCCACAATGAAAGAAGTGGATTCCTCACTCTCGATGTTTAATCAAAACTCAACAATATCCAAAATAAACCGTAACGAGCATGTCGAACCGGACAGGATGTTTATTGACGTGTTCAAACTGGCACAAGACGTTGCAAAACAGACAGACGGTTCATTTGACATAACTGTCGCCCCACTTGTAAATGCTTGGGGTTTCGGATTCAAAAAAGGTAAAATGCCGACACAACAGCAAATTGATAGTCTGTTGACTATAACAGGCTATCAGAAAGTGAAATATATAAAAAAAGACGGCAAAGGAACAATTGTAAAAAACGATCCGAGAATAATGCTAGACTGTAGTGCAATTGCCAAAGGCTATGGTTCTGATGCAGTAGCACGATATCTGGAATCACAAGGAGTGAAAAACTATATGGTGGAAATAGGTGGCGAAGTAGTGACAAAGGGAATTAATAGCCAACAGCATCCATGGAGAATAGGAATAAGCAAACCTGTAGATGATACACTCAATGTGAATCAGGATATACAAACCATACTCAATGTAAAAGATATGGCAATGGCAACAAGTGGAAACTATAGAAATTTCTATTATAAGAATGGAAAAAAATACGCTCACACGATTGATCCCAAAACCGGACGCCCTGTACAACACAGTCTGCTCTCAGCAACCGTATTAGCTCCGAACTGCGCTACAGCAGATGCCTATGCCACTGCATTTATGGTTATGGGCATAGACAAAGCAAAGCATATTTTGCATAACAATCCAGAAATTATGGCATACTTTATTTTTTCTGACGATAAGGGGGCCACAAAAGTATGGTATTCTGAAGCAATGAAAGAAAAACTGACAAACTGAAGATCCGTATGGTGAACGAACCAGATATGTATACACGGCTTCTGAAACAGCCGCTGTTTCAAGGAATGAGCAAAACTGATATTGACAGTATCATTGCCCATACAAAGTTCGGATTTCACAAATACATGGACGGAGAAACTATAGTTAAAGAAGGCAGTGTGTGCAACAGACTTATATTTCTGACAAACGGGAAAGTAAAAGCAAAAAGATTTTCAGACGACCACGGTTATGCCTTCTCAGAAGAAATTACAGCCCCAGACATACTGCAACCCGAACATATATTCGGACTTAACCAACGTTACACATACACATTTACATCCTCTGGAGCATGCAATCTTATAACACTCGACAAAGATGAAATTCTAAGATTGTCTGACGAATTCATGATATTCAGGCTTAATCTTCTTAACATCATAACTACACAAACACAAAAGATAACACATAAATGGTGGCTGGCAAAACCGACAGATCTCAGACGGCGTATCATACGTTTTTTTGAGTCTCACTGTAGGAAACCTGCTGGGACAAAAACTATATATATCAAGATGGAGCGTCTGGCAGAGGAATTAAACGATAACAGACTTAACATCTCACGTGAGCTTAACAAAATGCAAGCGGAAGGACTTCTACAACTAAGGAGAACCATCATACATATTCCATCATTAGAAAGATTGATAATGTGACAATAAACCACATGTGTAATATAAGTTAAAAATAATTTCATTACAAAAACGTATATGATATTTTTGCTATTTTTGCAATAGATATAATGAATATTATATCAGGTAAATACAATAAATAGTATCAATAAGTATGTGTGAAAATAAAATAGAACAAAATAATCACAAGAATCCATTCTTTGAAAACTATAACACCCCGCACGAGACAGTCCCCTTCAATCAGATTGCAATATCTGACTATGAAGAAGCCTTTATGGAAGGAATCAGAAGGGACAATGAAGAGATTGAAAAAATAATAAATGACAACTCGGAACCAACTTTTGAAAACACTATAATACGCACAGACAACGAGAAAGGAGAACATTATTATGATTTGCTAAATCGTGTGTCTAATGTATTTTCATGCATGCTCAGTGCTGAGACAAATGAAGAACTTGACGCATTGGCCCAGAAAATGAGTCCAATTCTGACCAAACACGCCAATGACGTAAAACTCAATAAAAAACTTTTCGAACGCATAAAATATGTTTATGAACATCATCGCGAACTCACACCGGAAGAGCAGATGCTCCTGGATAACTGTTACGACGGTTTTGCATGTAGCGGTGCATTACTTGATGAAAAGGGAAAGGAACAACTAAGAAGGCTTACAGAAGAGGCAGGAATGCTGTCCCTACAGTTTTCACAAAATTTGTTGAAAGAAAACAAGGCTTTTACACTTAATTTAACTGACGAAAAACAACTTGACGGACTGCCAGAAACATCAAGGAATGCAGCAGCACAGACTGCTAAAGAACAAGGAAAAGATGGATGGGTTTTCACACTTGACGCTCCGAGCTATTCACCATTCATGACTTACTCAACTCAAAGAGAACTGAGAAAAAGAATGTACATGGAGAAAAACACTCTTGGAATACATGAAAACAGCGAAAACAACCTTGAAATATGCAAACGTCTCATAAATTTGAGACGTGAAATCGCCCAATTGCTAGGTTATGATACTTTTGCCGATTATGTAATGAGGCATAGAATGGCCGGTAAAACGGCTAACGTATACAAGCTTCTTGACGACTTGATAGAAGCATACAAACCAACAGCTCAAAAAGAAGTGGACGAAATAAATATACTTGCCAAGAAGATCGAAGGAGATGACTTTCAGATGGAACCATGGGATTTCAGTTTTTATTCCCATAAGCTGCAGATGGAAAGATATAATCTTGACTCGGAAATGCTGCGTCCATACTTTGAACTACCCAAAGTCATAAACGGCATATTTAATCTGGCTACACAATTATACGGAATCACATTCAAGGAAAATAAAGAAATTCCTGTATACCACCAAGATGTCAAGGCCTATGAGGTTTTCGACAAAGACAATTCATATCTGGCTGTACTTTATGCAGATTTTTTCCCAAGAAAAGGAAAACAAGGAGGTGCATGGATGACGGAATTCCAAGGACAGTGGATTGACAAAAAAGGGGTAAATGTAAGACCACATGTAAGTTTGGTTATGAATCTAACAAAACCCACAGAAGAAAAACCTGCACTCCTTACACTTGGTGAAGTAGAAACTTTTCTCCACGAATTCGGTCACGCACTTCATGGTATTTTTGCAAATACGAGATTCGAAAGCCTTAGTGGAACAAACGTATGGTGGGATTTTGTAGAACTTCCGTCTCAATTTATGGAAAATTTTGCTGTAGAAAAAGATTTCTTGCGCATATTTGCTTTCCATTATGAAACAGGAGAACCTATTCCAGACGAGTTGATAGAACGAATACACAGAAGTCGGAATTTCCTTGCTGCCTACGGATGCCTCAGACAGGTAAGTTTTGGATTATTGGACATGGCCTATTACACTCAAAAGAAGGCTTTCAATGAAGACATAATAACATTTGAGAAAAAAGCTTGGGAAAAAGCGATCATATCCAAACAACAGCCGAACACCTGTATGACAACCCAATTCTCTCATATTATGTCCGGAGGATATGCAGCTGGATATTACAGTTACAAGTGGGCAGAAGTGCTTGATGCGGATGCATTCAACATGTTCAAAGAAAATGGAATATTCAATAAGGATACGGCTCAAAGATTCCGAGATTGCATCCTTTCTAAAGGAGGTACAGAACATCCCATGACTCTTTATAAGAAATTTAGAGGCCAAGAACCAACAATAGACGCATTATTAAAACGTAATGGAATCAAAAGACAGCAAACAAAGAAATCTTGATATCAGATATCTGCGCATGGCAAGAATATGGGCAGAAAACAGTTATTGTCAAAGACGGAAAGTAGGTGCACTCGTTGTGAAAAATAAAATGATCATCAGCGATGGATATAACGGTACACCCAGTGGATTTGAAAACCAATGTGAAGACGAAAATAATGTAACAAAATCCTACGTACTGCATGCAGAAGCAAACGCCATAACAAAACTTGCACGAAGCAGTAACAACAGCGATAACGCTACATTATACGTTACTGCCGCGCCATGTATTGAATGCTCAAAATTAATTATCCAAGCTGGAATAAAAAGAGTCGTCTATGGTGAGAAATACAGATTGGAAGACGGCATCAATCTTTTAAAAAAAGCAAATATTGAAGTGATTTATCTAAACCCCGACGAGAATGAATATAAATAAATCAAACCGTTTTATACCGCTTATGATGGCTTTGTGCGTTGTAATCGGTATTATTATAGGAACGTTCTATGCAAATCATTTTTCAGGAAACCGCCTGAATATTATAAATTCGGGGAGTAACAGACTTACAAATCTGCTACACATCATTGATGATAAATATGTAGATAAAGTAAATCTTGACTCACTCGCAGAAGCTGCAATCCCCAAAATACTTGCTGAACTAGATCCACACTCAGTGTATATCAGTGCAAAAGATGTACAGGCTGCGAACGATGACTTAAAAGGTTCATTCTCTGGTGTAGGAATAGAATTTACAATACGTGAAGACACAATAAGAGTACAGAATGTTATAAGTAACGGACCTGCAGAAAGAGCAGGAATAATTGCCGGAGACAAAATTGTAAGTGTCGACGGTAAACCATTTGTGGGGAAGATTGTCACTAATCAGGAAGCACAATACAGACTGAAAGGACCAAAGGGAACAAAAGTAAAAATTGGTGTTATCAGATACAAACAGAAAAATATAAAATATTTCACTGTCACACGTGGCGAAATTCCACAAAAAAGTATTAGCGCTACATATATGCTTGATGATAAAACCGGATATATAAGAATCAAGAATTTTGGGGAAACTACATATCCAGAATTGCTTATATCATTGGCTCAATTATCTCAAAATGGATTCCAAAGTCTTGTCATTGACTTAAGAGATAACACCGGAGGCTATATGAATCCTGCAGTACAAATGGCAAATGAGTTCTTATCTAAGAACAAACTCATTGTATATACCCAAGGAAGAAAATCACCAAGACAAGAGTACAGATCTGATGGACGAGGAAACTATCAAAACCTACCTCTTGTTGTGCTGATAAATGAAGGCTCAGCGTCTGCATCCGAAATTTTTGCAGGTGCGATGCAGGATAATGATCGCGCAACAATCATCGGGCGGCGTTCTTTTGGAAAAGGTCTCGTACAATTACCAATGGAATTCCCTGATGGAAGTATGATACGTCTTACAGTTGCACGATACTACACCCCTTCTGGACGTTGTATACAAAAGCCATACACAGCAGGTGACGATAAAAACTATGAACAAGACATTATCGCCCGTTATCAGCACGGAGAGTTCTTCTCGCAAGACAGCATAAAACATACAGGACCTGCGTATTATACAAGTTTAGGAAGAACTGTATATGGTGGCGGTGGTATTACACCTGACATATTTATTGCAGAAGATACAATCGGGGTTACCTCTTATTATAAAGAAGCAAGCATAAGTGGACTCATACTCCAATTTGCTTTCAACTATACTGATAATAATAGACAAAAACTGAATAATTACAAAGAGATGTCTGAATTAGCTGACTATCTTGTAAGCCAGAATACAGTAGAAAAATTTGCGATATATGCAGAGAAGCACGGCTTAAAGCGCCGAAATATAATGATTAGAAAATCGCATAAACTATTAGAAAGATACATCAATAGTCGTATTATCTACAATATGTTAGATGAAGCTGCATGGACAGAATATATCAATCTTGATGATCCTGCAATAGAAAGTGCTCTAAGAGTTTTTGAAAACAATGCAGCATTTCCGAAAAAAACAGAAAAAGGAAATAAAAAGAATAAAAAAATAGCCTATAATACAAGATTATCCATACACGACCACCTAAGAAAACAAGGTAATATAAAGATATTACATGCGTGAAAAGAGTCAAATCAGAAATGAAATAAAAATACGCAAGCGACAATTCACAGAATCTCAGTTAAAAGAATTGTCGCTTGCTATTATAAACAAACTATTAAAACACCCCAAAATAAAAAATGCAAGAACAATACTGATGTATTATTCTCTGCCTGATGAAGTATATACCCACACGGCAATAATGCAACTTGCAAATGAAGGTAAAGAAATATTACTTCCAGCGGTTATAAATAATTTCGAAATGGTATTACGCAAATACACCCCGAATGAAGATATGCAAGATGGAGCATTCAACATAAAGGAGCCTATGGGTGAAGAATATACAAAAATGGATAAGATAGATGTCGCTGTTATCCCTGCAATTGCATATGATAGCACAAAAAATAGAATCGGACGTGGTAAAGGATATTATGACAGATTCTTAAAGAAAAATCCAAAGATTTATAAAATTGGAATATGCTTTGATTTTCAAAAATTCGTGCAATTACCTACTGATCCAAACGACATCCCGGTAGATGAAGTTATTTAATAATAAATTATATAAATATTCAATATATCCTCACATCCACAATCACTTGACATTTAACCTCCTGATTAAGCCTTTTTACGAGTTGAGCTCTCATCATTGACAAATCATGACGCAAAGCCGGATTCAAGATCTTTACAAAAAGAGTTTGGTTCTTTATAAATTTTTCTGCAGTATATTGTTCTACAACATGTCCCGCAACAACACCCCATGCATCAATAAGACGTTTTTGCAATAACGGTGTTTCCAGTCCTTCTTTACGCAAATATACGTTTATAAGGTCTGAAATTGACATAACATCTTTTTTAAACATCCATCTTCTCCTTTATTTCACCATTATCAACCATAAATAATTTATAACTGAATGAACCTTTATCCAGTATTCTATCCAAATGATCCCGATTAGTATCAGTTATAAAAATCTGACCATAACTCTTACCCGAAACCAAACCAATGATACGTTCCACTCTATCGGCATCCAATTTATCGAATATATCATCCAGTAAAAGAAGTGGAGTTGTATTTGAGACAGTCTTACGCAAAAAATCAAATTGTGACAACTTCAAGGCCAATACAAAAGTCTTGTTCTGCCCCTGGCTGCCTTCGCGCTTCATCTGATAATCTCCAAGCATCATGTTCAAATCATCACGATGTACACCATGCAAAGAATAACCTAAGATACAATCTTTAGCACGGCTGTTACGAATTACATCAAGCAATGGACCACTTTGCGCATGAGATACATAATTTAATGAGACATTTTCCTTGTTTCCGGATATACTATTATATACAGATTGAAAAACGGGAACAAACTCTTTTATAAAATTATTTCTTTTATTATATATTTGTCCTCCATGACGTGCCATCTCATTTTCCCAAATATCAAGAAGCGTCTCATCCGGGTTTTCTGTTTTAAGTAAAGAGTTACGCTGCGTAAGAGCCTTATTATATGCGGCCAATGCCTCAATATAACTTCGATCATATTGAGATATTACAACATCCATAAAACGCCTACGCTCCTCACTTCCGCCATCTATCAATGAAGTATCATTTGGGGAAATAAATATAAGAGGTATAAGTCCTATATGTTGAGAAAATTTTTTATATTCTTTTTTGTCACGCTTGAAATGTTTCTTGGTACCCCGCTTCATTCCACAATAAATGCTCATAGCATCCCCTTTGTCATCATGATACAGTCCTTCTAAAACAAAGAAATCCTCACCATGTTTTATTATCTGTGAATCTATTGGATTAAAAGAGCTCCTGCAGAATGAAAGGTAATATATAGCATCTAATAAATTTGTCTTCCCTTCCCCATTATTTCCAATGAAACAATTTATTTTGGGTGACATCAACAATGTTGCCTCCCGAATATTCTTAAAATTAATAATTGAAATTTTATTTAATATCATCAGAAATACAAAATCTTCTTTAATGCAAAGATAAATCATTTATCAATCAAAAAAGAAAAAAGTAGAAAATAAATTTCAATATATGAGATTAATTCCGTAATTTTGCGACGCATTTTATATGCGTGTAAGACACTTTATTCTATTAATTTATACCGAAACAACAAAAACAATAAAATAGAATGGCAAACAAAAAAGAATCAGGAGCTCTTGATATGAAAGAGACTCTCAACAATTCAGAAGCTTTCTTTAATAAAAACAAGAAAGCAATTCTTATCGTATTGTCCGCAGTCATTATTATAATCGCGGGTTTCTTCATTTATAATGCTTATTATGCCGGCCCAAGGGAAGACAAAGCTAGTACAGCACTTGCAAAAGGTCAAGAGTACTTCAACATGGAGCAATTTGACAAAGCACTCAATGGAGACGGTGCCGGATATAATGGCTTCACAAAAATCATAAGCGATTACAGCGGAACAGACGCTGCAAATCTTGCCAATCTTTACGCGGGCCTTTCTTGTGCAAATCTTAATAAATGGAGCGATGCTGTAAAATATCTTGAAGCATATTCACCTTCAAATGATGCTATGGTAAGCCCTGCAGCCGTAGCCGCTTTAGGAAACGCTTACGCTCAAACAGGAAACATTGATAAGGCCATAAGTAAACTCAAAGAAGCTGCAGATATGGCAGACAGCAAATCTGAAACAAAAGCCAATATGAGCATTTCTCCTACATTCCTAATTCAAGCAGGAGAATTACTTGAAAGCCAAGGTAAAAAAGCAGATGCACTGAAAATATATCAGGACATAAAAACAAAATATGTTAATGCTCCTGTAGTCCAGAATTCTGAAATTGACAAATATATAGAACGCGTTTCTGAATAAATGGCGACAGCACTACATAACCTCTCTAGTTACGATAAAGAATCAATACCAGACGCAAGCAATATGTGTTTTGGTATCGTTGTAGCTGAGTGGAATCCAGAAATTACAAATGCCCTTCTTGAAGGTGCGGTAACCACACTCGAGAAACATGGCGCACTTCCAGAAAACATACATGTCAAAAAAGTCCCTGGAAGTTTTGAATTAATCTATGGCGCACACCAAATGGTTCTTCATGGATATGATGCAGTAATTATCTTAGGAAGTGTTATCAGAGGTGAAACTCCACACTTCGATTATATCTGTCAAGGAGTAACATATGGAATCGCACGACTGAATACTACAAGTGAGATACCGATCATCTACGGCTTGTTAACAACTAATGATTTGCAGCAAGCAAAAGATAGAAGTGGAGGAAAACTTGGAAACAAAGGTGATGAATGCGCTATAGACGCAATAAAAATGGCAAAATTTTAACAACACATTTATTTACATAATAAGACACCGATATGTGACTTTCATATCGGTGTTTTTATTTTTACAGATACCTGACTGTATTAATATTGTATTATTCCAAGCCCAGTAAACATTCTGTGGGGGAAATAAAAACAGCGGCTTCAATCCAAAATAAGCGTTGTTTTCTTATGTAGAAATGAGAGCAACAAGGGCCACTTACAGATTTTCAACATTCTGTGATATTTCATCTGAGTTTTCTATCCTACCCTCAAAAATTAAGAGAGATTTTGCGGTCAGTCTTTCCTTAGGACGCAAATACACGAAAAACAAGAACCTTATGCAATATATTGAAGATCAAAGCTTGCGTTTAATAATGATTTTTTCATCTTGTAATAAGCGCCGTTTTAGCGTGCGATATTACCCATTTCAGGGCCTCAAATGCACAATATTACATGCTAAAATAGGCGTAGTCAGAGGCTGAAACAGGCATTATTAGAACGCAATGAGCACAATCCAACACTTCATAGCAGAATATACTACAAGGCCGTTTGACAGGAAAAGGCCTCAGAAGCGCCACATTTAACATTTTCTGACATTTCTTTTATGATTTTCTTTTATCAAAAAAGTCAAGAAAATCTGTAAGTCCATCATCCCGAGTTTTCTTCAAACATACCGACATAAGACATATAAAAGAGACGGTAAGTAAGCGTCAGTCTTGTATGGATGATATAGGTTACGTCAATGTGAATTTATTATCACGTGAGAAAAGGCCTTTCGCGGTTTATGCCATCTCATGTTGTCTGGACATTTTACGGCATACGGCACGTTAATTAAGAACCAATCCCCACAGAATTTCATTTTAGCCATTATAATGTTATATGGGATATAGTGCCAATTACTATTATCCGTTTCATCATTTTGGGCTACAATCTTCAAACATTTGATCAATCCAAACTCTAAAACACATAATTTCATAAACAACTCAAACGCCTTCTTCCTCAGACAACTCTACCTCAGAATTGTCTAAATCATTTGAGTTTGCTGTATCTAGCATTGTATCTCTATAAACATCAAGCTTATAATTTTTATATGAAAATCTGACAACCAAAGGAATGTATTCATCACTCATCTTATCTGGTGCACCGACACTTGCTGCAAAATAAATATAATCATCATCCACCCTGTCAAAAACAAGTCCCAGTAAAACATTGTTCTTCAAATAATCAGCTCCTACATATTTACTAAAATCTTCTTTTGTAAAACTTCGCTTGAGAACATCCAAACCATCTTTTCCTGTTATACGCAACATTATACGATTGTCATAATATTTATTTCCCGTTCCATCATCAACAATCGACAAAGAATTATCAGCCTTGCGTTCTATGCTGACATTATATACAGAACCGTGCCAATCTATTGTACGAGTCTGTTCATAATCTCCAATTTTCTGGACAGTCTTTTTTACAGTTTTAACTTCTTGCTTATGCGTTATGATATCATTTGTTTTCTTACCTTCACTACATGAAGTTACCAAGTATAAAGTTACAAATACAGCCAAAATATATTTTATTCTTCTCATAAAAGTATTAATCATTTATGGCAACAAAGTTAATGTAAATTGATCGCAGATCAAAATAAATAAACTCATTTATTTTTGAATATTTTTATATAAATAAATGACGCTATCCCATTTTTGGATAGCGTCATCGCCATTACCTTGAGGGAAACAAGCATATGGCTAAGATATTAACCTCACTAATTATGAACAGATGTTCCTATATAAATGTTATTTGTCGACACCTTATTTTCGTTTATTATTCTGACGTGGACGACGTTGCATCATCTTTTTCTGATCTTCCTCATATTTCGAAAACTGATCATCAGTCATTATCTTCTTCAGACCGTTATTATATGCCTCACGTGTCTCATTCATAGTTTTCATCATTGCTTCGATCTGCTCCTTGCTAGGACGTTCTTTAACTAATACAGAGTCATTATTTGCCCTATCACGACGCATACCTTTCATTGGACCTACTCGCCCTCCCATGAACATTTTATCTGCGTATTGCGTATTAAGTTCCAGTAAGTCTTTAGCCTGTTTCTCATCAAGCCCATATTTCTCAACCATACGATCAGTACGTTTCTGTATAATCTCAGACTTATCCAATTTCTTTCTACCATTATTGTCCTGCGCCATAACACATGCAGCACTTAAAGAAAAACACAATACAAATGCTAATAAATACTTTTTCATATCAAACAATTTTTGTTAGTTATATTAACAGCCATTTTAAAAGCCGTTCTAATAATATGACGTTATAACTCCATAAAGGTTTAACATATACATCAAAATAACATATATTACTATTCACTTTGACGTTTTTTTTATATCTTTGCCATATCAAAAAATGGCATCAGAAATGAGAAAGACACTATTTATTCTGATATTACTCACCTCTGCATTTTGCTCATCATGCAGAAAAGAAAGAACTACGGATCCAACAGAAGCGATTGATACAATCCCGATGTTGATAATGCAGATAAAGAAATGCTCACGCCTTTATACAACAGAATATCATATACATAAAATTATAACCCACGATGATAAAATCAGTGTTAAAGGTAAATTTTTTAAAAAAGAATACGATATAGATCTTCCTCTAGGAAACAGAAAAATTGCTATACCAATTGATGCTACAATAAAAGCATATATTGATTTTGGAAACTTTTCAAAAGAAAACGTTGAGAAGATAAACGGCAAAATAAATATTATTTTGCCGGATCCCAAGATAGCAATAACCAGTACAACAATCAATCACAAAGACATTAAAGAATATGTCGCTCTAACACGGCGTGATTTTAGTGATGAGGAACTTTCCAATTATGAACGACAAGGACGCCAGGCCATTGTTGACGACATTCCGAATATGGGCCTGATAGATATGGCAAGAGAAAGTGCGGCTCGCACCCTAATTCCAATATTTAAACAAATGGGCTATAAAGAAAGTGACATAACCATCACATTTAGAAAAGATTTCACACGGAAAGATTTCAACTCTATTATTGAAAAATCAAATATTACACAATGAAGAAAGATTCCGGTAGAACAAGAAGGTTCATAAAACATATTATCAGTACATCAATGATGCCTTGGTTACTTACGGCAGCCGGAGTAATCGTTGTATTGATAATTATAACTTCCATTATTCATTGCGGAAAGGATAATAGTGCAAAAATTTACACAAATGACAAAATTGATATTACGCCAAATCTAATAGAATCAATCAAAGATATTGGCGAATGGGAATTTCTGTCAATCAACGATGAAGAACTTGTAGATACCATAAGGCATGGCTTTTTCGGTGATGATCAACTGGTAAGAATATATTATGGTACATTACGTTTGGGAATTAATCTTCATGAAACCAATAAAGATTGGATAATGACATCTGGAGATTCTATTATAGTAACACTTCCTGCAATAAAACTATTAGACGAAAAATTCATAGACGAAACAAAAACAAGATCATTTCTTGAAAGCGGTAAATGGAGTCATATGGATCGCGCTGCGCTATACAAGAAGGCACAAGACATTATGCTGAAACGTTGTCTGACAGAATCAAACATTAGAAGCGCAGAGCAGAATGCAACTATACAATTTCAGAATCTCATGCAGTCAATAGGATATAATAATATAAAAATCAGATTTGAACACAATAATAAGCAAAAAGCCAAACATGTTAAATAATAGCTGATTAGCCTACAGAATTTAATAATATCATATACAACATCGCTTATGACTCATATGTGTTCTACACAATAAAGTAAATTATATTATTACATTTTCTTATTTACATATAACCGACCATAAAAATTACAAATACATCCACATATATTGTTTAACAACTAAATGTTTTAAATCCTTCGATAAATCTCTACCAAAATATTAAAGCCTGCACATTTTTATTGTATAATATAATTGTATGTTTGGCAGAAAATTAATAATTTTGCAACATAAAAGAAAAACAGGCGATGAAGTTAATTATCATGACCAAATCTACATTCTTCGTAGAAGAAGATAAAATTCTTGTTACTCTTTTTGAAGAAGGGATGGACAATCTGCATCTTTACAAACCGGCAACATCACCTGTTTATTCCGAACGTCTGCTTTCGTTAATACCCGAGGAGTTCTATAATAAAATAACAGTCCACGATCATTTCTATCTAAAAGATGAATACCGTTTGTGTGGTATTCATATAGATACCCCAGTCCTAACTCCCCCACTAAACTACAAAGGGCATATCAGTAGAACATGCACAAACCTAGAACAACTGAAGGATATTAAGAAACAATCCAACTACGTTTTTTTGAGAAATATCTTTGACAGTCAATCAGAGCCGACTCAAAAATCAAACTTCACAATGAATGATTTGGAGAATGCGGCAAGTTGTGGATTGATAGACAAAAAAGTGTATGCTCTTGGTGGAATGAATATGGATAATCTTCAGATTGCCAAAGATCTTGGATTTGGCGGTATTGTTATATGTGGTGACTTGTGGAATAGATTTGACATACATAACCAAAACGATTACAAAGAGTTAATCAACCACTTTGAACGTCTAAGAAAAATAATCAGTTAAATTTATATACATCATTTAATAAAAAAGAAATGAGTGCAAAAAACTCTTTTTTGGTTTTCTCTGGCACAAGCACGAGATACCTTGCAGAAAAAATCTGCTCCAGCTTAGGTTGTCCGCTAGGCAACTTGGTGGTAACGCGATTCTCTGATGGCGAGTTCGCTGTTTCCTATGAGGAATCAATTCGCGGACGCGATGTTTTTCTCGTACAAAGCACATTCCCAAATTCTGATAATCTGATGGAATTGCTATTGATGATTGATGCAGCCAAAAGGGCATCTGCACGACAGATCATCGCAGTGATACCATATTTCGGTTGGGCAAGACAAGATCGCAAGGACAAACCAAGAGTAAGCATCGGTGCAAAACTTGTTGCAAACCTTCTAAGCGCGGCTGGAATCGACCGACTCATCACAATGGATCTCCATGCAGACCAGATTCAAGGATTCTTCGATGTACCAGTAGACCATCTTTATGCATCTGGCGTACTGTTACCATACCTTCAGAGCCTGCACCTAGAAGATCTCGTTATAGCATCTCCTGACGTAGGCGGTTCAAAACGTGCAAGCACTTTTGCCAAATACCTTGGATGCCCACTAGTGTTGTGCAATAAAACACGTGCACGTGCAAATGTTGTAGAAAGCATGCAGATCATCGGTGATGTAAAAGACAAAAATGTCATTATCGTGGACGACATGGTTGATACCGCAGGAACAATCACTAAAGCTGCAGATATCATGAAAGCAGCTGGTGCTAAAAGTGTCAGAGCATGTGCTTCCCACTGCGTTATGAGTGGTCCTGCATCTGAACGAGTACAGAATTCTGCACTTGAAGAAATTGTATTTACCGACTCTATCCCATATTCAAACCGTTGTGCAAAAGTTAAACAACTTTCTGTTGCCGACATGATTGCTGAGACTATAAAACGTGTCATCAACAACGAAAGTATCAGTTCACAATATCTGGTATAACAATAACAGCGGATGTTTTATGAGAATATTCCGTAACATATCTTTGGCTGCGGTAGCAATATTCTTGCTATCCGCATGCCAAATTAAGCATGGCAACAAACAGGAGACCGCAGAAACGCAACAAGCAGAAACGTCTGTTCCGACACTTACGGACATTGAACTTGGCGATCTTCAACGTAACAGCGTATCACTGAAAAGTGAAATAAGCAAGAATCAGATAACCATAATAGACTTTTGGGCAAGCTGGTGTGGTCCGTGTCGGGCAGAAATGCCTTTAATGGTCAACATCTACAATCAATATAAAGACCAAGGCCTTGGAATAATCGGTATATCACTTGATTCTGATTATAATGCATGGGAAAAAGCAATCACAGACAACAAACTGACATGGACACAATTGTCCGATCTAAGAGGTTGGGATAGCTATGCCGCCCAAAACTATCATGTAACAGCAATCCCATACACAATTATTGTTGACAAAAATGCTAAAATCATGGCCAGTGGCCTGCGTGGCGAAAAATTGGAAAAATTCGTAAACAACTATTTCAATACACCACATTAAGTCAAAACCATTTCAGAATATTTTCAGAGATATTTGCAGATATATATGGAATTTCCATACAATATCTGCAAATATTTTTATTGTCAACAAAAATCCTCCGCATTCATCATCTTCATAGAAAATATATAAAATATAACAACAGGTAATAACCATATTACCTGTTTGAAGATAATAAATATGGACTGGGTATAAATAAAAAAGCATCGGATACATACAATATCCGATGCTTTTTATGTTTGTAATATTTATTAATCAAGCCATTTAACATAGCAGAAGGCCTGTCTGTGAGCAAGCATTTCGTGCTTCGGGAACATTCTCACACATCCCTTGAACGAGCCAGCAACATCTGGTTCGAACTCTAGTTCAAATGTATAAAGGTTTCCTTCATGACCAACCATCTTGAACTCACGTACATTGAATATACGTTCCTCTCCATTGCGGTCTGTCTTAACAGAAACAAACTCTAGACCAACAGCGTCATTGAGTCCCTGCTCATCAATCACATATCGCATACTGTACTTCTTTCCTGTTTCTACACCGTTGACAATAAAGTCGCTCTTTGATACGACATGTATTGAATCCCATCGTTCTGCAACAGTCTCTTTCCACTGTGCAAGTTCCTTGGCAAGTTGGTTGTCATTAGCTGACAACTTCTTGAAAAGAGTAGCCTGCTTTGTATAGAAACGACTGTAATAATCATCAAGCTGACGCTTCATGGTATAATGAGGAGCGATTGTCGCGATAGAGTTCTTTATTGTCTTTATCCAACCTTCACTATATCCTTTCTTGTTACGGTTGTAATAAAGTGGTGCGATATCATTCTCAAGAAGACTGTAAATCATTGCTGCATCAAGCTGATCCTGATAACCTTGGTTCTGATATGTACGTTCCTGAGGAAGAGCCCAACCAGCACCATCACGATATCCTTCAACCCACCAACCATCAAGAACTGACAGGTTGACTACACCATTCATCTCAGCTTTCTCACCAGATGTACCTGATGCCTCGAGTGGACGTGTAGGAGTATTCATCCAAATATCAACACCAGAGACAAGACGCAGAGCAAGCTGCATGTCATAATCCTCAAGGAAGATTATCTTACCAAGGAATTCCGGACGTTGGCTTATCTCAAAAACCTTCTTAATAAGTCCTTGTCCAGCACCGTCTGCCGGATGAGCCTTTCCTGAGAAAATGAATTGTACAGGGCGTTCAGGATTGTTGACAATCTTAGCCAGACGGTCGAGATCTGTAAACAGAAGATGAGCACGTTTGTATGTAGCAAAACGACGGCAAAAGCCAATCATCAAGGCGTTTGGATTAATGCGCTCTAACAAAGACACAACACGTGCCGGATCGCCCTGGTTCTTCAACCATGTCTCAGAGAATTTCTTGCGTATATATTCTACAAGATTCTTCTTAAGAATCATACGTGTCTTCCATATTTCTTCGTCCGGCACATCATATATGGCATGCCAAATACTTTCATTACTCTGATCCTTCAGGAAATTCTTGTCAAAATATTTTGCATACAACTGCTGCCATTCTGTTGCCGTCCATGTCGGGAAATGAACACCGTTGGTAACATATCCTACATGATTCTCTTCCGGATAATATCCTTTCCATATCGGAGAGAACATTTTCTGGCTAACCCATCCATGTAATTTACTTACACCATTAACCTCTTGACATGTGTTGCATGCAAATACCGACATACAGAATTGCTCAGAATGGTCATCCGGATTCTGACGTCCCATACCGATGAACTCATCCCATGTTATGCCAAGCATTGAAGGATAGCCTCCCATATATTTACCGAAAAGCGACTCATCAAAATAGTCATGGCCTGCAGGAACTGGAGTGTGGACCGTATAAAGCGAAGAAGCGCGTACGAGCTCCATTGCCTGATTGAAATTCAAGCCACTCTTAACATAGTCACACAGACGCTGCAAGTTACAGAGAGCTGCGTGTCCCTCATTGCAATGATAAACATCTTTCTTTATACCAAGTTTCTTGAGAGTGAGCATACCTCCGATACCGAGCAGAATCTCCTGCTTCAGACGATTCTCGTTATCACCACCATACAATGAGTGGGTTATCGGTTTGTCAAACTCAGAGTTTAACTCATTATCTGTATCAAGAAGATACAGTTTGATACGTCCCACATTTACTCTCCAAACATAAGCATGAACCTGATAATTCATATAAGGTACATCCACTACGAGCGGATTACCGTCAGAGTCATTCTCACGTTCGATCGGCAGTGACTCAAAATTCAGAGCCTCGTATTTCGCAATCTGCTGACCATCCATATTCAGCGACTGGATAAAATATCCATAACGGTAAAGGAAACCGACAGCACACATGTCCACATTACTATCTGATGCCTCCTTCAAATAGTCACCGGCAAGCATACCCAAACCTCCGGAATAGATCTTAAGCACATGACTCAATCCATATTCCATACAGAAATATGCTACAGACGGACGTGTATGGTCCGGTTCAACATCCATATAATCGCGGAATTTCTTATAAACGCTCTTTACACGGCTCATTATAGCAGGATCCTTTACAATCGCCTCCTTGCGGTCATAACTGAGACGTTCCAACAGAAGAACAGGATTGTGTTTCACCTCTTCGAAAAGCTGTTCGTCCAGACTTTTCCACAAATCCTGTGCCTCATAATTCCATACCCACCACATGTTATGGGCTAACTCATCCAAGCATTTCAACTGCTCGGGCAATCTTGATCTTACAATCAACTCCTTCCATTGAGGAGCGTTGGCATAATCTGATTTTATTTTCATAACTGTATTTTAATTATTTTTCTGATATTCGTTTCTGAACTGCTCGGAGAGAATAATCATAAGCGGCATAATACTGTTTGATGAAATTGCTCCATAAAGCAATCTTCGACAATGAGGAAGCATTATTTCTGGCAGACTTAACTTCCGAATCTGTAAATCCGGCAAACTCCTCCACGGTTTCCTTTATTGCCTCTGCGACATCAAAATAATTGTAGTCATTGCGATGGATAACCTTAACTCCATCTTCTATCTCTCCGTATTTCCCCTTGACAGAATTTACCCATAAACCGAAACCAGCCAAGTCAGTCGTTATACAAGGAACCTTGAAAGCGATTGCCTCAAGCGGTGTGTATCCCCACGGTTCATAATATGACGGATAAACGCAAAGGTCGTTTCCTAACACCAGGTCATAATAAGTCATATTAAATATGCCATCATCGCCAGTCAGATAGCACGGCACAAAAATAATCTGTACCTTGGAATCTTTGCTATTATGCACATTCATAGCATTCAGCATGCCCATAACCCGATCTTCACTCATATTATTAAGCCAATGGGTAAGCTGCGGATTTTCAAGCGGGATATCGAAAGTCTGACCTGAAGCGAGACGGTCCTGTAAATCCTCGCGTGGCGAGTTTACCCAAGCTGGAACTTCTATAAATGCTACGGCCTTACGATTGAATTTTTCATCATTTCTCAAACGATTCATAGCCTCTATGAATACGTCAATACCCTTATTTCTGAATTCATAACGACCACTGGTCGATATAATCAGAGTGTCATCATCGACACTGCAGCCCGTTAGTGCATTGGCCACTTGAAGAAGTCTACGACGTGCCATACGTCGTTTCCGAGTAAAAGTCGCAGCTTTTGGTACAAAACTGTTATCAAATCCGTTAGGCAATATGAAATCAGCCGGTTTATCCAACAATTCGGCACATTCTCTACCTGTTATATCGCTGACTGTTGTAAAACAGTCCACATGACATGCAGTCTGTTTCTCAATAGAATGCTTGCTCTGCATATTAAGTTCTGCAGCCATCTGATCACCATTATAGGCAAAGAGATAATCGTACAGAGGTTTGTTGTTACCAGCAATACTGCGACCAATACTCGTCGCATGCGTAGTGAATAAAGTTGCAATCTCCGGTAATTTATGATTGATATAAAGTAGTCCGAGGCCTGTCATCCACTCATTTCCATGATAAATCACACGTGTAGCTGGAGTCAGATAAAATGTATAAAAACTCTCCACGACTCTGGCTGCTGCATACGAAAACATAGAAGCTTCGTCATAGTCGCCATAAGCATGAAGACTGTCTACACCATACAATTCCCATATACGGGTGTATATTTCATTCTTTTCTGAATAAAATGGTGTGAAATCAACTAAAACGGCAACAGGATTACCAGGTATTTTCCAACGTCCTGTTTTTATCTTCAACCCTTCCTCACATGCATGTGTTCTCCATTCTGCATATAGAGTGTTATCATTCTCAAAATAAGGGCATTCCTTGTCACCCCAACAATCAGGGCCGATAAAAATCAAATTATCCTTCAGTTTTTCCTGCAAAGTTTTCGCTCTTGTAGATAAAACCGTATATATACCACCGACTTTATTACATACTTCCCAACTAGACTCAAATAAATAGTCCGGGAACAATAAACTTTCTTTAGCCATATGAAAAATTATGTGTTTGCAAATATATACATTTTAATATAAATTGCCAACTTTTATAAATATAAAAATAGTAAAAGTCGGCGTATTCTTGATTTAATTTGGTATTTTTGCGAGAACGCAAAAAATATAAAATGAAAAGGTTATCTATACTGGCAATCATTTCTGCCATAGCACTGAATGCATTCTCACAAAACGATTCCATATTTAAATGCAATTTGTATAATGAAGAATACAAAGTGTATATGAATATCAATCTGTATGACAGCAATATAACCGCGCCCAGACAAGAAATATTCGGGGAACTGCCAGGATATTTCGGACAGGACAATGACAGTAGGGTTTGGCTTATAACTGATGTAAAAATCTCAAAGAACAATGTAGCAAAATTGTCGATTGTAAACGATTACGGAAGTGAAGACCTTACGGCTACTTTGACCGTAGACAAAGACGGAAACTATATACTAAAACAGGAAGATGGAAGCAGAATAAAGATCGTGGAAAACAGAAAATGGGTGAAAATACCTACAGAGTTAAAATTCAAGAAGAGATAAAATCCACAAAAGAAATACAACACCAGCATACTGTATGATCTTAACAAGAGTATGAAGAATAGTCATAAAATATAAAAAGTATATCTTGCTCACAAGATAGCATACCGCAAGCCACCAATCGCCAGAATAACAGACACACTTTGCTGTTATAATCAAACAAACTGCCCATTTCATTATTCTCACAACTTATATGCTGCATGATTCTTTCCTCTATACGTCATAACTTTCCACTAATCAGTGGATATTGTTATCTGTCATAAAATTTATCAAAAATGTATAATTATTCATTATGACATAAATATACAGACAACACAAATCTACAAAATAGAAAAATAAAAAGCCAGACAACAGCTATCAGAACACAGCGAAAGTATTTCTCACATTCATCATAACTTAGCAATAATATAAAACATCCAACATCAATGCACAAAAATGGCTTTTCCACAGTATAATACTGGCGTTATGGTCATGTAATATCGGCTTTATCGCACCCCAAGATAGGCATCCTTTCTAAGCGGAACTGGCTTTCTGATAAAATAGGTAGCAATCCCTTACCTTCTAATAACAGAGGAAATATCACCAGAGTTTAATATCAGGATCCATTTTTACTATATGAAGTATTTCTTCTTTACTCATTTCTGTATTTTCATCTTCTTCTATCATTATAGAACGTAACTCGTAACTTTCAACAACCTCGTTTTCTTCATCCACATTACTATATACCCAACAGTCGAACACCCTATCGGGCGCATCGAGAAAGGTAATTCTGATAAATGCTCCACCCAACAGATAAGGATTTATATCATAAATAACAAATTTACCTTTTATCATATCCTTATAAGGTTCCAAGCCTGGATCATCCACTTTTCCGCTATTATATTCATCCAAATATGCACGTAAGGTACGGATATAGTTGTTATCCATCCAATCATGTCTATCCCAACCTTCAAAGCGAATATCATTAAGTGATTTTCCTTCACCTATAGTATCCTGGACATTCTTGGTTGAGTCATTCACATTCTGCTGAGAATTACGATGCTTCATAACGCAAGCAGACATTAATATTAAACACATAAATGACAATATTATTCTTCTCATATAGCAAATATATAATTTGGTAAAATGTCTTGTTGTTATATCAACAAATATAAGATATATATTATTACACAATTACACACTCTCGATCTCTATGAAACACTAAATTTACATATATTTATTGTTATATGGATAATTTCTATTAAAAAAATCCTATATCTGAATATATATGTATACATATTGATATGAAAACATTTTAATATGAGCCTGATATAAATCTTCATACCTATGAGAAGTTTCTTGATGCTAAACATAGTAGAAGATAATAAATTTCTGTAATTTTACAGTCAATAAAATAAATATTACAAAACAAATGCGGTAATATTAGTGTAACATCTAGATTCATTTACAAAACTATAATACAAAAATGTATCTGATACATGATATTGCTTGTGCCGAGTATAATCAAAAGAATATAGAACTTAAAAACAGTAAAATAAAATGAGAATATATAAATTAGTAAAAATATCAATATTATTAATGAAAGTCTGCTTGCCAACAATGATTCTTGCACAAGAAACAAGCGACTCTGTTACAATAAGCGGCTTCATTTCTGATTATAATAATAATGCAATAAACAATTGTTCCGTAATGTTTATGAATTCTAATTTTGATGTTCTTTTTGAAACCAAAAGTAATAACAACGGAATTTATCAGATTCGCATACCAAAAGGCAAATACAAAAGTATGGGAGCTATAAATATGGACACTTATCCTCATACCATGAAAGCAGGAACAAATAATGAAGACCTGAGATTAGAATTCTGGGGATGGAATTTTATTGCAGACAAAGATACAATCTTGAATATCAAATATGACAGAATGGAGGCATACGGTCTACATGCATTTCAAATTCCTGGCGGAATGCCAACTTATCAGATATACGTTCGTCCTATGAGTCTGACAAGATATCTTACAAACAAAGACATAAAAAGCCAACAGCACAAACAAGATCTTTCTAATATAATTCAGACCGTTTCATCAAAAAGTGCAACATGCGATAATCTTGCTCCCACAATCGATAAAGTGAATATAAAAGTATGGATTGACGGAGAGAAAGTACCCATCCTAATGAAACAACAGATTAAAGAATATTATGAAGAAAATGAATTTGGCATTGCATATTATCTGACTGTTGACCATCCACAACATAAGAAATCTTCACCATATCATATTTTCAAAGTGGAATTAAAAGATATGGAAAACGGAGATCAAGGTGAGGCAATATATTTTCTTGAGGAAACAAATTATATTGAAAGAACTAACAATATGTAATCTAAGATAAACTAAAAAATAAAAATAGCACCATAAAGAAAAACTTTATGATGCTATTTTTTTATTGGGAATTATGTCCTTATGCCATAGCCAAGGCAATCCAGTCATAGAAGAAGCTGAATACACCAAAGACTAAGATACCTATTGTGCATAATGTAAGAGCCAGTTTTGTGTTGCAGTCACTCTTGAATGCAGGCAGCGGACTGTCAGTCTTGTTAATATACATTGCCTTTACTATAAGCAAATAGTAATAAAGACTTATAACAGTATTTATAAGAGCAATGAATACTACAACATAAGCCCAAACTGTGCCAGACTGTGCAGCAGCCATGAACACGAAGAACTTACTAAACATTCCGGCAAACGGAGGAATACCTGCGAGAGAGAACAATGCAAGTGTCATCAGGAAAGAAAGCTTGGGATTGGTCTGATAGAAACCATCATAGCTTCCCATTTCTGTAGTTCCACCGTTTTTCTGCTCAACAACTCCGATAACAGTAAACACACTCATGTTGGCCACAACATAAACCAGAACATAGAATATAAGTGAAGACATTGCCATTGTGTTATCACCACAAACTGCCAACATTATATATCCGGCCTGTGAGATTGAGCTGAATGCCATGAAACGCTTCAATTCGCTCTGACGTATTGCAAAGAGATTGGCAACAGTAATACTCAGTACAATTACGATATAAAGCAGATACTGCCAGTATTCAACCAGCGGTGCAAATGCTTTCATAAGGATTACCATAAGAGTGAAAGCTGCAGCTCCTTTTGAGATAACGCTCAGATATCCGGTGACTGTTGTCGGAGCTCCCTGGTATGTATCAGCTGTCCAGAAATGGAATGGAACAAGACTTATCTTGAAACCAAGACCACTGAAAAAGAATACAAGTCCCATTATATTCATCGCAAAATTCTCTGAAGAACTCAGAGCTGTTGCGACATCAGCAAAATACAATGTTCCGACACTTCCATATATGAAAGATATACCATAGAGCATCACACCGCTCGAGAATGTCGCAGTAAGAATGAACTTTGCTGCACCTTCAGCAGAATTGTGACGGTATTTGTCAAATGCAACAATGCATGCCATTGGTACTGAAGCCATTTCAAGTCCAAGGAAGAACAAAAGGAAATGACCAGAACTCATCATTACATTCATACCAAGCAGAGTGGATAGAACAAGCATATAGAACTCACCTTCTCGATTGCGCACATCATCACGGCTGAGCCAGAGACGGCTCTGAATGAGTACAATAAGAGTTCCTGCAGCCAGAATGACTTTCATCACATTGGTTGCAGCGGTTGTTATATACATTTCACCAAAAGCAGTCTTAGCATCTGGTGAAAGAATTGTGGCAACAACTTGTATCAGCATCAATGTGCATACAAGCGGATTAAACCACTTCCGATTATTATTGCGTGATGATATGAAATCGGCAATAAAAACGATTATCAGGATAGCCATCAATGTGACTTCCGGAATCATATTTAGAAATTGACTATAACCCATTTTTTCGAACTATTTATTATAATGATGCTAATGCTGATAATGAATGGATATGCTCAATAATAGGACCGACAGAACCACTGATGACATCACTTGCCCACAGAGGTGCGATACCGAGACCTGCTACACAGAAAATCAGACAGCATACAGCTACGCGCTCATCCCATGTTGCATCTGTCAGTTCAAGATAATGAGGATCAGCAACCTTCTGATAAAGTATCTTGCCAACAACACGAAGAATATAAACGGCTGTCACGACAATACTTGTACATGCGATAATCGTTGCTGTACGATGAAATACATCATTATTTGCGAATGATCCTACGAAGATTGTCATTTCTGCAATGAATCCCGAGAAGCCTGGCAGTCCAAGATTGGCGAGACCGGCAATAACATAACCTACACTGAGGAACGGCATTATCTTCATCAAACCACCAAGCTTACGGATGTCACGTGTATGTGTACGGCCGTAAATCATACCGATAAGGGCAAAGAACAAGGCTGTCATCAAACCATGAGAAAGCATCTGAAGAATAGCACCTGTACAGGCTGTCTGAGTCATCATAAGCAGAGCAAAAAGCACAAGACCACAGTGAGATACAGATGAATATGCATTGATGTATTTCAAGTCTGTCTGAACACATGCAGAAAGCGCACCGTAAACGACAGATATGGTTGTGAGTATAATGAAAATCCACGCGAGTTCACGAGCTGCTTCCGGAAGAAGGAACATAGCAATACGGAAACATCCATATCCTCCAAGTTTCATCAACACACCAGCATGAAGCATAGAAACAGCTGTCGGTGCAGAAGCATGACCATCAGGTGACCATGTATGGAATGGGAACAACGCCCCCAGAACGCCGAATCCTATGAATACAAATGGGAAGAATACTTTCTGTACATTAACAGGTATATTGTGCATAGCTGCAATTTCCATGATATTCATAGTTGTTGCACCACTGAAATAATATATACCTAATATACCTATAATAAGAAGAGCTGAACCTCCCATAAGCATAAGTGTAAGTTTCATAGCAGCATACTCCTTATGTCCACTACCCCAAACTCCAATCAACAAATACATTGGAATAAGAGCGACCTCATAGAATACGAACATTGCGAACATATCTGTACAGATGAAGAAACCGAAAACTCCGGTTGACAACAATGTGAACCAAAGGAAATATTCCTTAGTCAGCGGTTTCAGCTGCCATGAAGCAAATGTTCCTGTAAAAACAATGATACTAGAAAGTAAAAGCATTACAACAGAGATACCGTCAACTCCAATAGAATATGCGATATTCAAAGGTTTGAACCATGGAATGCTATAAGTAAACAGCATCGGCGCCGTATCTCCGGCATTGCGCATCTGTATGAAAGTGATAGTCAACCATACAGAAAGCAGCAATAGACATGACGAACCCGCCACCATCACACCACGTACCTGATTTAGATTTCGTGATATCCACAAACCGAATAACATCAGTAATGGTATTACAACAAATAAACTTAATATATTCATTTTTATTTATTTTCTAAGATTTGCCTATATTTTCATTTTATGCAAGGTGATTCTCACTTATAAGCACAATAAAGCTAAAGTCAAAGCAACCGTGCCGGTCAAGAACCAAACAGCATATTGTCTCACGTCTCCACTCTGCCAGCTGCGTATACTTTCTCCACCGGCATTAGCAGCCCAAGCCATGAAATTCATAGCTCCATCTACCACATGACGGTCAAACCAAGCCAAAGGAGTAGAAACAAAACGGAATATGATCTTATGTGTAACAAACATCCAAACCTCATCCATATAGAAGCGACGATAAGCTGCCTCATGCAAACGTGGAAATTTCCGGGCAAGCATGTCTGCAACAGGAGTTTTTTCTCCTTTATACATGAATGTTGCAAGACCGATACCACAAATGGCAAGCACTGTACTGACTCCTGCAACAGTCCAATTTGTATGCGTAGCAAAGCCAATACCATTTGCAGAAATAAGTTCTCCAAACTCAAAAATGTGCAACGTACCAGTTATACCCACCAACAATGTTATGATTGACAGTATAACCAACGGAAGTGTCATTGTCAGTGGAGCTTCGTGCGGTGCGTGTACGCCTTCCGATTTATGAGTTTCGTAATAGCTCTCACCCCAGAATATAACATAGTACAGACGGAACATGTAGAATGCTGTCATTGCTGCAATACCGCTCATTATAATACCCATAGGCATAGAGAAATTATAGCATGCAACGAGAATCTCATCCTTTGAGCAGAAACCAGAGAAGAATGGTATACCGGCAATAGCAAGACATGAGATAAGGAATGTCCAGTGTGTAACAGGCATATATTTACGAAGACCTCCCATGTATTTCTTTTCATTCGAATGAACAGCATGAATAATACAACCTGCACCAAGGAAGAGACATGCCTTAAACA
The DNA here is from genome assembly GCF_037890215.1 of Prevotella sp. HCN-7019. Lineage (NCBI taxonomy): Bacteria > Pseudomonadati > Bacteroidota > Bacteroidia > Bacteroidales > Prevotellaceae > Prevotella > Prevotella sp. HCN-7019. The sequence goes on from NZ_JBBKBO010000009.1 coordinate 74,412, forward strand.
TTGCATGTGTAAACAAATGGTACATACTTGCCATATAGCCAAGACCATTAACATCTGCATACTCTTCAGTCATGGCAACCTTGCCGATTTCCGGATCAGGCATACATACACCTAAAGCAACGAGCATGAAACCAATCTGTGAAATAGTAGAGAATGCCAATACTCTTTTGATATCACTCTGACAGCAAGCCACAGCAGCTGCATAAAAGGCAGTGAATGCTGCTATATATGCAATCACATGAAGTGCCTGCGGAGCAAATTCTACAAAAATCGGGAAAAGACTTGCAACAAGATATACACCAGCAACAACCATTGTTGCAGCATGTATCAATGCAGAAACAGGAGTAGGACCTTCCATTGCATCAGGCAACCATATATGCAACGGGAACATAGCACTCTTTCCTGCACCTCCGATAAACATTAGGAATAATGATGTCGGAATAATCCAAGCTGAATTATGGAGAGCCTCGGCCTGCTCCGGAGTCATCGTTGTCAGGTCATAATTGAATGTTCCTACATAGAAGCTGTAAAACAGGATACCTATAAGGAAGAACAAGTCTGCAAATCTTGTTACAATAAAAGCCTTTTTGGAAGCTGCGACAGCTGCATGTAAAGGATAATAGAATCCAATGAGAAGATAAGATGAAACTCCGACAAGCTCCCAGAAAAGATACATCTGGAATATATTTGTAGCAACAACAAGTCCCAACATTGACATTGAGAAAAGGCTTAAGAATGCGTAATAACGCTGAAAACCTTTTTCACCATGCATATATCCAAATGAATATATATGGACCATCAAACTGACTGTGGAGATGACAATAAGCATCATCACTGATATCGGTGTCAGGCGGAACCCTATATTGAATGTAAGTAATTCACTGAATCTCAGCCAAGTGAAATCAAAAGCAGTCACCGTTGGATACAATCCGCTTGATGCTTCACGTCCAACAACAAGGAAATATTCAATAGCTGTATAATACGAAAGTATCGTAACAACAGCCAAAGAGCAAGTACCGACAATTCCAGCTAATTTATGAGACATTTTCATTCCTGCAAGTCCAAGCAAGATAAATGACAATGCAGGCAACAAAAGTATCAGATATACATAACTATAATCCATAACACTTAAAATTTCATGTTTTCAATACTGTTCACCTGATCACTGTGGAAGTTGCGGTAAACATTAATAATGATAGCAATAGCCACGGCTGACTCGGCTGCAGAAACACCAATGGAAAATAATGTAAAAAACATACCTTCCATCTGGCCAGGATACAGCATTCTATTAAACGCTGCAAAATTTATATCAACCGCATTGAGTATCAACTCTATAGAAATCAACATGGCTATCAGATTGCGGCGTGTAACGAAACCGAATACACCTATAAAAAACAACAGTGCAGAAAGCACAAAATAATATTCTACTGGTACCATGTATTACTTCTCCTTTCTTGAAATTACTATACCTCCGATAATGCAAGCCAGCAAGAACACAGATATAAACTCAAATGGCAGTATGTACTGATATTTGTCAGCCCCCATAAGAGTGTGACCGATCTGCTCCATAGGCACTTCTGTGTCTGGCAATTGTGCTGCCATAGATATAAATTCATTCTTTAATAAAATAGCAACTACAGTTACAAGACCAACAAGAGAAAGCAAAGCGCCACATATCACTCGGCTTCCACGCAATTTCTCGTATAACCCCTGAAGAGTATGTTTGCTGACAAGCTGTATTGCAAAAATATAAATCATAGTTACACCTCCGGCATACACAGAAATCTGAGCAGCGCCTAAGAACGTATAATCAAGCAGGAAATAAAGACCTGCAACTCCGAAAAGCACAAACAACAAGAATGTTGCGGCTCTCATTATTCTCTTTGTCGTAACACATACCAAAGCTGAGCCAAGGATGAAGACAGCAAGAATTATAAACATTACCATATTAGCCATTTTTTACGTCTCCTCCTATTTTTTTGTATTAAATGTTCCTATCTCAAACTCGGCCCCTCCATCAAGAAGATTTGGTAATGATGGATTATAAGATGTTTCCTTATCAAGATGCAAAACCAATGAATCACGACTGAATGTTGAATTCTCAAAATCATTGGTAAATTTGATTGCATCATGAGGACAAGCCTGTACACACAATTCACAGAACATACAATCACCTAAATCGTATTGATAATCAACAAGACGACGTTTTTTCTTTCCTTCCTCGTCTGTTACCATCTCTGTTGTTATCTTTATCGTGCCATTCGGACAAGCCTTTTCGCACAATGTACATGCAATACATTTGGTATTGCCGTCTGCATCATGTGGCATTACAAGTCTGCCACGATGTCTTTGAGAGACATGCAATGTTGTCTTACGATTCTCCGGATATTGTTCTGTGACCTTCTTTGTGAAATATTCTTTCCAAGTCACACCCATACCGGTGAGCAAAGATTTTATCGCATCCTTAACCTCTCCAAAGTATGTTTTATTATTTTCCATTTCTATATGATAGTCAACGAATGATATTTGAAATATTACACTTTACTTATATTAAAAGTGAAGTCCGAAAGCTACTACCAATGTCATAATTACAAGATTGAGAAGTGCCAAAGGCATCAGATACTTCCATTCTAATTTTAATATCTGATCAATTCTCAAACGTGGGAATGACCACTTAATCCACAACATAATCCATACTATAAGGAATGTCTTGGCAAGGAACCATACAATACCTGGAATATAATCCATTATAGTATTGAATCCATCCAATCCGGCAACATGCAAAGGCATCCATCCTCCTAAGAAAACAGTTGCTGCAAGACCTGCAATTATAAACATATTCAGATATTCTGCAAGATAGAAAAAGCCGAATCCCATTCCCGAATATTCCGTATGATATCCTGCAGTGAGCTCACTCTCTGCTTCGGCAAGGTCAAATGGGCCACGATTCGCCTCTGCATTTCCAGCAATAAGGAAAACTATAAAAGCAATAATTGCAGGAATATGCCCACGGAATATCAGCCATCCACTTTCCTGTGCCTCGATTATTCCAGACAACTGCATTGTCCCTGTAAGTACAACTGCGGTAATAAGGCACAGACAGAGAGACATTTCATAAGAAATAAGCTGTACTGCACCACGCATTGCTGATACAACACTATACTTATTATTTGAACTCCATCCAGCAAGGAATATACCAACAACACCAATACTTGATATTGCTGTCAGTAAGAATACTCCGAGATTGAAATCTATTATATGAGCACCTTTATTCCATGGCATAAACGCAAATGCACCAACACTACCGATCAACACAAGGAAAGGTGCTATAATATAAAGTAGTTTATCAGCTTTATCTACAAAGAATATCTCTTTGATGAGCATTTTCACAACGTCAGCAAAAACCTGAAATACGCCCCATGGACCGACACGCATCGGACCGAGACGACATTGGAAATATGCACAAACCTTGCGCTCCATGAATATAAGCACTATAGCCAGCAACGCATACGCGGTAAGAATAAACAAGCCGACCAGTACGCACTCGATAAGGACTGACAGGAAACTGCCCAAGCCCAAAGTATCGCGCAGAAGACTGTCAAACCATGTTGTAACTATACTAAAATCAAACATTTTGATAAAATGATTTATTATTTATGAATTATCTGTCGATATCTGGTATCACATAGTCAAGTGTTGCTCCGACAGAAATGAGGTCCGCAATCTTTTCACCTTGCAACATTTCATCAAGTGCAGATACCAGCGGAAGACCCATCGGACGGAATTTCAAACGATACGGACTCTTGTCGCCACGACTATCAAGATACACACCAATCTCACCACGGCTTCCTTCTACAGACTTATACCATTGGCCTTCCGGGACACGGATTATAGGTTTCTGCTTTATATAGAAATCACCAGCCGGTATGTTATCAATAAGCTGTTCTAGAATTCTAACGCTCTGCTCCATTTCCTTCATACGTACCATATAACGATCGAAACAGTCGCCATTATTCAAAACAATCTCATCAAAATCAACATTTCCGTACATATCATATGCATGATGTTTTCTGACATCATTATGCCATCCACATGCACGACCAGTACCACCAGTACAACCGTAAGAGATCGCATTCTCGCGTGAAAGTTTTCCAACACCGACAAAACGATTATGCAGAATAACATTTCCTGTAAAGATGTCATTATATTCTTTGAACATCGGTTTAATGTATGTACAAAGTTTCTTGACATTATTTACAAAATTCGGATCTATATCAGCATAACATCCACCAATTCTATAATAATTCTGTATCAAACGGCCACCTGTTGTTTCCTCCATTACGTTCAATACCTGTTCACGGTCACGCATTCCATAAATAAATGCTGTAAGCGCTCCCAAATCCTGTGCGCAACAAGCATAGAACAACAAATGGGAATCCAGACGCTGAAGCTCATCCATTATCGTACGAATATACTTTATACGATCACTAAGCTCCACTCCCATAGCTTCTTCTATAACAGAAACAAGTGCATGACGGTTCATCATAGCCGAAAGATAATCCATTCGGTCTGTCAACGCCAATGTCTGAGGATACGTATAACTTTCACACATCTTTTCGATGCCACGATGTATATATCCGCAATGTGGATATACCTTACGTATTACCTCACCATCAAGAATTGTCTGCAAACGAAGCACACCATGTGTTGCCGGATGCTGAGGACCAATATTGATCACATAATCATCATCCGTAAAAAGTTTATGATATGTCTCCTTGATTTTTCCGTTATCATCCAAATTATATTCAACAGTATAATCTGGCTCCGGATCATCCTCAAGAGTATATCTGTTATTTTCAGGACTCATGTCATAATCCTTACGGAAAGGATATCCATTAAAGTCAGAGCGCAAATAAAGGCGGCGCATATCCTTATGACCAAGGAACTTTATGCCATAAAAATCAAAGACCTCTCGCTCCAAGAAATCAGCAGATTTCCATAAATGACTTACTGTAGGAATATATGCATTTTCACGGTCAGGATTTACAACTTTTACACTTATCCGTTCATAATTATCTGTGTTTTCAAGAATATAAACACATCCTAGTCCTTCTTCGCCGAAATCCTCTCCGACAATTGTCACAAGGAAGTCGAAATGCTTCTCGTTTTTCAATTTTGCCATTTGTACGGCAAAATCTTTAAGTTCAAAAAGTTTATGTTCTAATTTCATATCCTTCCTTTAATTAAATATTGCCTTCTTTGTTCATGTCAACAGATGTTGCATCATTTAACATAGACTTATCTATTTTTCCATCAACAATTATCGGTTTTCTTTCCTTACGGTTTGCACCTCCGAAGAATTTCTCAACTTTTACCTTTCTCTGAAGTTGCATCATTCCATAAAGGATTGCCTCTGGACGTGGAGGGCAACCTGGAACATAAACATCAACAGGTACTATTTCATTAATACCCTTGACAACATGATAACTACTCTTGAATGGACCGCCTGAAATTGCACAACCTCCAACAGCAACCACATATTTTGGTTCCGCCATCTGGTCATACAAACGCTTGAAAACCGGAGCCATTTTGTTTGTAATTGTTCCGGCACACATAATCAAATCGGCCTGACGTGGAGAGTTTCTGGTCACCTCAAATCCAAATCTCGCAAAATCGTATCTGGCACATCCAACTGCCATAAACTCAATTCCGCAACAACTTGTCGCAAATGTCAAAGACCACAATGAATTACTACGTCCCCAGTTGATCATTTGATCCAAAGAACCAGTAACCACATTCACGCCACCCTCATGAAGTTCTTGAACAATTTTCTCAAGAGAATCATTGTCCTTGAATTCCGAATAAGGAATGCTCTTGATAACAGGTTTCTTTACTTCCATTCCAACGCTCCTTTCCGCCAAGCATAAGCCAAGCCAAATACAAGTACTAACAAGAAGAACCCGATACTTACGAGTGCCATAGCACCAAAGTCCTTCACCACTACTGCCCAAGGATAAAGAAACACTGTTTCAACATCAAAGATCAAGAACAGGATGGCAAAAAGATAGTAGCCGACATATACCGGTATCCATGATGATCCATGAGTAGGAATTCCACACTCAAAAGGTTCACCTTTCACCTTATTAAATGTACGAGGGCCTATGAGTTTTGCAATCACATAAGCCGCTACTACCAAGAAAACAGCCGTTATTAAAACGGTAATTAACAAGATAAAATACATAAAATATATAAAATATTACGTTTTTGTTTGCAGGGAAAAATCGTATTCATGCTATTTTTAAAGTGCGTAATAGAATATTTTCTACACCACAAACGTGTACACCGCTTATTTCAACGTGCAAAGTTAATAATAAATATCCGAATATCCCATAATAATAAAAAAAATATTTATTTATGTTTAAAACCTTCATTACACACATATAAACCACTGATAAAATAAGCTGATATACAGGTTATTACAACCTATTTTATTACATATCAATAAAATAAAACAGACACATCTATTCAAATTATATACAACGATTTCCATACCACATCCATTGCCATTTAGTCATGACGAACTATAGTATTCTATGTTTTACTAAATACACCTTATAAATTAGGTCATTATACAAACCGAAAGGCTACCTTTTTAGAAAAAAAGAATTTGATTCCCCACAATATTCCATTTATTTACAGACAATATTGTTCAATAACAAAAAAACTATAAAAATGCAATTTATATTTTGCAATGTGCGATAGTTAACGTATCTTTGCATTAGAAAAAAGAAATTCTGGGGTTGTTCCGGTTTGATCGGGATACTCATCAATATAAAACAAAACCGAGGAAGTTTCTCTTGTTAATGGCGGGCCACATAAATCCTCAAAGGACTAAGCTGTATAGCCGGTGGATTACAAAGACGGAGAGCTCTCAAATCCTATAAGCTCGGAGTTTCATCACATCATCGGGCAACCCCTTTTCTATTTAACTCTCTTTACATATTATATAATCACTCCATATTCAAAGATATAAACATATCTTATTATTGGAGGTTAAATAGAATGCTTTTTCATAAATAATAATAAAATATACATTATGTTTTCTGGTATAGTAGAAGAAATGGCGACAGTTGTCGCAATACAAAAAGAGCATGAAAATATTCATCTAACCTTAAAATGCTCCTTTATAAATGAATTGAAAATAGACCAAAGCATTTCCCATAACGGCGTATGTCTGACTGTTGTAAACATCGAAAATGATACCTATACAGTCACTGCGATGAAAGAAACTCTTGACAAATCAAATCTCGGTTTTCTCAAACCTGGAGACAATGTCAATATAGAGCGTTCCATGAAAATGAACGGACGATTGGACGGACACATTGTACAAGGCCACGTTGATGGAACTGCAATATGTAAAGATATAAAAGATGCTGATGGTTCCACATACTTTACTTTTGAATACAATTTTGATAAAGATATGGCCAGTCGTGGATATTTCACTGTTGACAAAGGTTCTGTCACAGTAAACGGGGTATCACTGACTGTGTGCAATCCTACAGAAAACACATTTACAGTCGCTATAATTCCCTATACGTTCGAAAATACAAATTTCTGTAATATAAAAATCGGAAGTATCGTAAATATTGAATTTGACATACTCGGAAAATATATTGCAAGACTTAATTCTCTGACTAGATAGTATAAAACCAAACTATAAAACAAAAGAGGCAGAATCAAACGTTCTGCCTCTTTTGTTTTCATAAAAGCCTGCAATCATAACAATATTGAACATGAGGAACTGTTACAAAAAGCTACAAAACCAGGGCTTTTGTAAAAAAGAATGTTAAGAAACGGCCATCATGATAAACATTTTGGATAATTTTTCATCTAACTGATTGTAGCAAAAAAAATTGCAACAGAGAGACATTTATAGACAACATAAAAGAAATATAAAACTTTAAAACATACAAAATGAACAAGTATCGAACAACATGTCTAACAGCCATGATTGCACTATGCATTTCTGATGTCATGGCACAGCAATGGACTTTAAAAGATTGCATTGACTACGCATTGGCAAACAATATCTCATTAAAGAAAACCAAATTGCAGGAGTACAGTGCCATTGAAGATATAAAACAAAGTCAGGCAGATCTTCTACCTTCACTAAGTTTTTCTACATCCCAAAACGGAACATACCGCCCGTGGCCGGAAGAAGGGAAAGCTACTGTTGACAACGGATATGTCCAGTCTAGTGTTGACAAAATCTATTATAGCGGTTCATACAGTGTAAGTGGCAATTGGACTGTATGGAACGGAGGACGCAACACAAACACTATAAAACTCAACAAACTTACAGCTGAGCAAGCCAAGCTTGATTCTGCAGAAACAGCCAATTCCATACAAGAGCAGATCGCACAACTCTATGTACAGATCTTGTATTCAAACGACGCCATCAATGTGTGCAAGGAAAGTTTGGAAACCAGCAAGAAAAATGAAGAACGCGGCAAGGAAATGTTCGATGTCGGCAAAATAAGCAAGGCTGATCTTGCCCAACTCACAGCACAACGGGCACAGGACGAATATAATGTAGTCGAAGCAGAAAGTAATATGAGAAACTACAAACGCCAACTCAAACAGGTTCTCCAGATCGCAGACGACAAGGAATTTGACATTGCCATACCTCAAACTACCGACGAGATGGCATTAAGCGAGATACCGGCTCTGAACGACGTATATACATCCACGCTCAGCATAAGACCAGAGATAAAGAATGCGAAACTCGGCATAGAAAGCAGTGATCTGAGCATAAAAATAGCAAAAGCACAGAAACTGCCAACCATAGGACTGAATGCCGGTGTTTCAACAAACACGACCTCAATGAGTGACAATGCATGGGGCACTCAGCTGAAAAACAATGTAAACGTAGGAGCAGGATTTACAGTAAGTATTCCATTGTTCGACAACCGATCATCTAAAACAGCTGTAAACAAAGCAAAAATACAGAAAGAGAACTACATGTTGGAACTGCAGGACAAGCAAACAACACTCTACTCCACCGTAGAAAACTACTGGCTGCAGGCTGTTACCAACCAGAACAAGTTCAAGGCAGCCAAAGTATCCACAGAAAGCGCAAAAGCAAGTTACGAACTTCTCAGTGAACAGTTCGCACAAGGACTTAAAAATATAGTTGAACTTATGACTGGTAAAAACAATCTGCTTACAGCTCAGCAGAATGAGTTACAGAGCAAATATCTTGCGATACTCAACATTGACATGTTAAAATTCTATGAAACAGGTAAATTAAAATAACAATACACAGAAAATAGAGAGAGATGAAAAGAATCAGTAAATTATGGATTGTTGTCGGTGTACTGGCTATAATAGCATTGATAATGTGGATGCTGTCCGGCAACAAAAAGAAAGAGGAAGTCACTTTCGAAACTGTCGCAGCAGCTCCGGCGACAATAAGAAACAGCATCACAGCCACTGGTACAATTGAACCGGTAACCGAAGTGACCGTTGGTACACAAGTCAGTGGTATTGTCAGCAAACTTTATGTTGACTACAACAGTATTGTAAAAAAGGGACAGGTTATTGCTGAACTTGACAAAACAAATCTTATCAGCCAACTCAACACTGCTAAAGCAAACCTACAAAGTGCCGAAAGCAACTTGAGATACCAGACTGCCAATTACAAACGGTACAAGACTCTTTACGACAAAGGGCTTGTAAGCGCAGACGAGTTTGAAAACGCACAGTTGTCATACAAGCAAGCAAAAGAACAGGCGGCATCCTCTAAGGAAGAAGTGAACCGCGCTGAGACCAATCTTGGTTACGCCACCATCACATCCCCGATTGATGGAGTTGTTCTGTCAAAAGCCGTAGAAGAGGGACAGACAGTCGCAGCTAGTTTCTCCACTCCAGAATTATTCACCATTGCACAAGACCTTACAGACATGCGTGTGGTGGCCGATGTTGACGAAGCAGATATAGGTAATGTCAAAGAAGGCGACAGAGTTACCTTCACCGTCGACGCTTTCCCAGACGATACATTTGAAGGAACCGTAACACAGGTTAGACAAGAAGCAACCACAACCAACAATGTTGTGACATATGAAGTTGTGATAAGCGCTCCAAATGCGGATCTCAAACTGAAACCTGGACTTACAGCCAACGTCACAATCTATACAGCTGAAATAGACGGAGTACTGTGCGTACCAAGCAAAGCTTTAAGATACACACCGACTAAAGAAACTGTCGGCAACAGAAAGATACAAGACGTACAAGGAAAAAACAAGGTGTGGACATTGGAAGCCGATAAAATTGTAGCCCATAGCGTAAGCATAGGTGCTACAGACGGTACACACACACAGATTCTGAAAGGCGTAGAATCAGGAACAAAAGTCATTACAGGTATCAGCGTAATAACCGACGAACAACCGGAAGAAGCTGTAACAGAAAGTAGTCCTTTTGCCCCAGGTCCACCTGATAAAAACAAGAAAAAGAAGTAATAAAAACTGAATTTTCATGGAGAAAAAGATAGTTATAGAACTTCAGAACGTGAAGCGCGACTTCATCGTTGGCGACGAAACCGTGCATGCGCTGCGAGGAGTATCGTTCAAGATACACGAAGGCGAGTTTGTAACAATCATGGGCAAATCCGGATCTGGAAAATCAACACTGCTAAACCAACTGGGGTGCCTTGACACCCCAAGCAGTGGAGAATATTACCTCGACGGCATATCCGTACGCAAGATGTCAAAATCGCAACGTGCCACGTTGCGTAACAAAAAGATAGGCTTCATCTTCCAGAACTACAATCTACTGCCCAAGACTACAAGCATAGAGAATGTGGAACTGCCGCTTATGTACAACTCTGCAGTCAGCGCAAAAGAACGTCTAGAACGAGCCACAGAAGCATTGAAGGCAGTAGGACTAGAGAGCCGTATGTATCATAAGTCGAATCAGATGTCCGGAGGACAGATGCAACGTGTAGCCATAGCACGTGCGCTGGTAAACAATCCGGCCGTAATACTTGCCGACGAGGCAACCGGTAACCTTGACACCCGTACTTCATTCGAAATTCTCGTGTTGTTCCAAAAACTTCATGCAGAAGGACGAACTATAATATTCGTCACTCACAATCCGGATATTGCAAACTATTCATCACGCAACATCATGTTGCGCGACGGAGTGATAATAAGTGATGAAGTGAACAACAGCATCCTTTCAGCAAAGGAGGGACTGGCTGCACTGCCGGTAAACAATGAAGACTGAACAACCACAGCAAACAGAACAAATAATATATAGAAAAAGATGAATTACGCGAATCTGTTCAAAATAGCACTGAAAGCCATCGCAGCCAACAAGATGCGATCATTTCTGACAGCATTGGGCATCATCATCGGCGTTGCATCGGTCATAACAATGCTTGCCATCGGACAAGGCTCGAAGAAAAGCATACAGGCAAACATAGCCGAAATGGGTTCGAACATGATCATGATACATCCGGGCGCCGATATGCGTGGAGGAGTAAGACAAGACGCTTCCTCCATGGAAACCCTGAAAATAACGGACTATACAGCCATAAAGGATGAATGCAACTATATCAAAGGCATAAGCCCGACTGTAACAAGCAGCGGACAGTGGATATACGGCAACAATAATACTCCGTCAACAATATACGGTGTAAACCAGGATTATCTTGACATCAGACAGCTCTCTGTAAGCGACGGCGAGATATTCACAGATGCCGACATCAAATCAAGTGCGAAAGTATGCATTCTCGGCCAGACTGTTGTTGACAACCTTTTTCCTGATGGCTCTGACCCAATCGGAAAAGTTGTACGCTTCAACTCAATACCATTCAGGGTTATTGGTGTGCTCAAGAAAAAAGGCTACAACTCAATGGGAATGGACCAGGACGATCTTGCACTGGCCCCCTACACCACCGTCATGAAACGTATCCTGGCACAAACGTATCTGGGAGGAATCACATGTTCTGCAATAACTGAAAATGTGACAGACAAAGCTACGGAAGAAATCACACAGATACTGCGCCGCACCCACAAACTGAAAGAAGCCACAGAAGATACTCCCGGCGATGAAGACGACTTCAGCATACGTTCTCAGGAGGAACTTTCAAATATGATGAACTCAACCACAGACATGCTTACCGTACTCCTGGGATGTGTGGCAGGCATATCGCTCATAGTAGGTGGTATCGGCATCATGAACATCATGTATGTGAGTGTAACAGAACGCACCCGTGAAATAGGTCTGAGAATGAGCGTCGGCGCACGTGGCATAGACATTCTGAACCAGTTTCTCATCGAAGCAATCATGCTGAGTGTAACCGGCGGTATTATTGGAGTGCTGATAGGCGTGGGAGCTTCCTATGCAGTGAATGCCTTTGCCCACTGGCCCATATTCATACAGCCGTGGAGCATCATAATGAGTTTTGCAGTCTGCACATTCACCGGTGTGTTCTTCGGATGGTATCCTGCAAAGAAAGCCGCACAACTAGACCCGATAGAAGCTATACGATATGAATAAGAGCAAAACGGCTCATGTAATAATAAAAGTTGGATAGAAAAGAGCGAAGCCGACCGCAATATATCATGCGGCCGGCTTCTTTTTAATTCATATTATCTCATCTGGACTGTTTACAAACGTTGTCGCTCCATGTTTCGTCAGAAAATCGCGGTCGCGGAATCCCCACAACACACTGATGCACGGCATACCGCAATTGCGTGCCGTCATGACGTCTACATCACTGTCGCCTATATAAACTGCATATTTTTTATCTGCGCCCAACGCTTTCAGAGCTTCAATCACAGTATCGGGAGCAGGCTTTTTCCGTATGCCCTCACGCTCACCTATCGCGACTTCCACATAACCGTCAAAGAAATGATGACACAATTCCTGTGTGGCGGCATAAAATTTGTTACTCACCACAGCAACCTTCCTACCGTCACGCTTCAACCGTGCAAGCATCTGCATCACCCCCGGATAAGGTTGTGTGGTGTCAAGGCCATGCTCAAGATAATGACTACGGAACACATCGTAAGCCTCATCAAACCGAGGATTATCCATTCCATCGGGAACTGCACGCTCCATAAGTTTTTTCACACCATTACCAACAAAGCGCCTCACTTCATCCGTTGTGCGTTCTGGCATTCCACAATATCTCAACGCATAGTTGCAACTTGCGGCCAGATCGTCAAGCGTATTAAGCAATGTTCCATCCAGATCGAAAACATAAGTTTCGTACATATTGTTATCCTTATTATAAATTTTATAATACGGCGCAAATTTACAAAAACATACCGTACAGACGATAATAAATGAAAGAAAAATCAACCTGACACCTATTTGCCCCATATAAAAACAATCACCTTTTACACAAAAACAGCCTCATCATGATGTTATAATCTCACAAAATCATTATGTACTACATATCATTATGTTCCTTTTATAGGTCGATAGAAATACTATATAAATTAGTTTATTCATATAGTATTATTGAATATCGGGCAAACATCCTGACTGCACTGAAGTATAGACAGTGACCGTACATTTACCCACATAGTTATATATTCATATTCACATTAGCCCAAACGATAAATCTTCAACCACGAGGGCACAGCATGTTTCATGTACGATTCTGTATGCCAGACATTATCGTTTTTAAAGAAAACTCAGGCAATGAACTTACGATTTTTCTTGACTTTATTTTGACAAAATAAAATCGGAAGAAATATGTATGGACACGTCAAACAAAACTTAATAAAAGCCATTTCTGCATGTACAGCATTGTAGCATTACCTGTAGCGTAGTCCGGAATAATTCATCTGGCATTCTGATAATGCCCATATCAACCTCCGTTTACGTCTATTTCAGGGTGCAATATGGAACGTTTTAAGCCCTGATATGGCCCATATCACGTGCTAAAATGGTGCTTATTGCACGACGTTCCAAAGGTTGCAAAAAACAAACCACTGATATACAATATATTACAAACACTTCTCATTTTTCGCGTATTTGCGTCCAAGGAAGAGTCAGCACGCAAATGCGCGCTTATTTTTTGGGGTAGAACAGAAAACCCGGACGAAAAAATCACTGAATGATGAAAATCTGTAAGTGCGCCATATTGTTTTCATTTCTGCAGAAAGAAACGACACTGTTCCGGGATTGAAACCGCAGTTTTTTATTTCTTAATGAAGCCTGTCTCCGCAGAATCCCATACTGGGCCCGTTGTAATCTCACAATGTATTTTCACGGCACAGAAATCAAATTACATGTATTTTATATCAATCACATGCGTTTAGATTTCACAAAAAACAGATTCGTACGGATATATGCTATCATAAATCCATACGAATCTGTCATCATATTTGTAACAATACCACATTAGTGAAAAGACACAATGTGGCGGATCTGTAAATCAGCCGATAATATTTTATTTCTTAAATATGAAATATACAGCAAACACAAGCAGTACGAAAGCCACAAAATGGTTCCAGCGCAGCTCTGTCTTGAAAGCAATGACAGAGAATACAGTAAAGACGGTCAGGGTGATTACCTCCTGAATCACTTTCAACTGCATGATGTCAAACGGACCGCCATTATCTTTAAAACCAATTCTGTTAGCCGGTACCTGCAGACAGTATTCGAAGAATGCTACCGCCCAACTGAAAGCTATCACACCAATAAGAGGAAGCGACGCAAACCAGTTGAACTCTTCCTTCATCTTAAGATGGCCATACCATGCCACAGTCATGAACACATTCGAAAAAATCAGTAAAATTACCGAATAAACACTTTGTAATGCCATAATATATTTGTTATTATCCTAAAAAATCTTATCACCATCACCGTCGTCGGCCGACACTGTCGACAGAATTTTGTCCACACACCGCCAAAGACTATAGCATGCCTCAGGATTGATGCTTTCCATCTCGGCCAGAATATTCTTCATTTTTGTGCGGTTGGTGGCGCGTTCGTGCGGGCATTTCACTGTCTGCTCGCGGAATCTGCGGTTCTCAGCAAGAGCGGCAAGTTCCCGTTCACGGATGAGACACATCGGACGGATGAGCGTCATGTCAAACTTTTTCATCTTCAGAAGCGGAGCCATGGGACTTGGACTGCCTGCAAACAGCATGTTCATCAGCAATGTCTCAAGAATATCATCCATGTGATGACCGAGCGCTATCTTGTTACACCCCATCTCCTTTGCCTTAGCGAAAAGAGCCTTGCGGCGACTCCATGAGCACAAGAAACAATGAGGCTTTCCCGACTGTTCAGAATAGTCGTACGACGTTTCAACGTGGAAGAACGGAACACCGAGATCTTCCGAAAAAGCACGCAGATAGTCAAGGTCTGACTTGTAGCCGACATTCGTCATAACCACATGCACAGCGACAACAGAAAAACGTGGTTTGAATATACGTGATTTTTCTGCAAGCAACGACAAGAGAGCCATGGAATCTTTTCCACCGGACAATGCCACCATTATTCTGTCACCATCTTCTATCAATCCATATTGGCTGATTCCTTTGTTAAAACGTGCCAGAATGTGTCTCCACAACACCTCGTCCTCACTGTACTTTGCCATTCTTAACAATTTGAACATGCAAAATTACATGAAAATAACGGTTTGAGAAAGAATTTAAAAAAAAGATTGATAGAATGACGGATAATTTCAGTAACTTTGAAAATAGAATTGACATTCGAACACGTTTTCAACTGAATAAAAAGCAGATACAGTTCTCTGCATAATATTATATTTATGGCGACAGAAATAGATTTCAACCCTGCAGCAGACAGCAAGCAGGCTCGTTACGAAGAGTTTATAAAGAAACTTGCAGCACTCATTTGTCAGGAATACGACGAAATAAGTGTAATGGCCAATGTTTCGGCCGCACTGAAAGAGGCTTTCGGATTTTTCTGGGTAGGCTTCTACATTGTGAAGGACGATATACTATCACTTGGACCATTCCAGGGTAGTGTGGCATGCTACCGGATAAAGAAAGGACGCGGTGTATGTGGAACCGCATGGGAACAGAAACAAACCCAACTGGTTCCTGACGTGGAAAAATTTCCCAGTCATATTGCATGCAGCCAACTGTCAAAATCAGAGATAGTAGTGCCTCTGTTATATCAAAACAGTGTCATGGCCGTTCTTGACATAGACAGCGACCGTCTGAACTCTTTTGACGAAACAGACAAGCATTATCTTGAAGAAATCTGCAAACTTGTAGCCTCAACCATCTATACAGAACATTAATCATCATAACATCAGTCCAGACATCATTTGTATAAAATGTCAGATAAGAGGCTCGCACTCTTTTCATAGAAAACAGTTTATAATATGGATAAACACCGTTGAAGCACAGCGCGTGTATAATAATATTCCGGATATTTTGCTTACTTTTGCAAGACAGATTCTGCAGTAAATTCATTTTACATATATGATGGAACATAAAGATACGATATGCGCTATTGCGACAGCCCAGGGAGGTGCAATCGGAATAATAAGAGTATCGGGACCGGAAGCTATCACAATAACAGACAGAATATTCCGACCCGTTGACGGACATCATACTCCACTGGAGATGCGCAAGGCCAACACTATAAACTTTGGTTATATCGTTAACAATGAAGATGATATAATCGATGAGGTTCTTGTAAGCATTTTCCGTGCACCACATTCTTATACAGGTGAAGATTCTGTGGAAATCTCATGTCACGGCTCGTCATACATCCTGCAACAGGTCATGCAGATACTGATAAAAAACGGATGCCGTGCCGCCGGGCCAGGTGAATATACTCAACGAGCCTTTCTAAATGGCAAGATGGACCTGAGTCAGGCAGAAGCAGTGGCTGACCTCATTGCCTCTACTTCTGCTGCGACACACCGCATGGCAATAAATCAGATGCGTGGAGGATTCAGTCGCGAACTTTCCGACTTGCGGGACAAACTCCTCCATCTCACATCTCTCATGGAACTGGAACTCGACTTCAGTGACCATGAAGAATTGGAATTTGCAGACCGTTCCGAATTGAAAAACCTCACACAACATATTGAACAAGTCATACAACACCTTGTTGACTCGTTCAGTGTTGGTAATGCTATTAAAAATGGAGTACCCGTAGCAATCGTCGGAGAGACAAATGCCGGTAAATCAACATTATTGAATGCCCTGTTGAATGAGGAACGTGCCATCGTGAGCGACATACACGGCACAACGCGCGATGTTATAGAGGATACAATAAACCTAAATGGCATAACATTCCGCTTTATTGATACGGCAGGAATACGTGAAACAAACGATGCAATAGAAAGTCTTGGCATAGAACGTAGCTTTCAGAAATTAGATCAGGCAGAAATAGTTCTCTGGATCATCGATGCCACCAGTGCAAAAGAACAATATCAAGAATTGGCTGACCAGATTATTCCCCGCTGCAAAGACAAACACTTAATTATTGTATTTAACAAGACTGATCTTATAGATAATAGTTCCAATATAAAGTTAAATAATCTTCCAGAAAATGTCCATACAATGCCGTTATCTGCAAAACTGAAAAATGGCATCTCTGAACTTCAGAAACTTTTAGTTGATTACGTCGCTTTGCCAGACATATCACAAAACGATGTCATAGTAAGCAATATCCGTCACTACGAGGCACTAAACCATGCACTTGAATCAATTCACCGTGTGCAAGAAGGTATGTCCAAACAAATTCCAAGCGACTTATTAAGCCAGGATTTACGTGAATGTCTATTCCATCTCGCAGAAATCGTTGGCGGACAAATAACCACAGATGAGGTACTCGGGAATATATTTAAGCACTTTTGCATCGGGAAATAAGGTAGTATTACAAACCATAAACATCTATCATATTTAATTAGTAAGGCGTTCATTTTGAGCGCCTTTTCTTTTTGCCATCTACCATATAATAATGGTTTCTAATGGTTTTTCATTCATTTTTTGTGTCGATTTTGTACCGCATGGGCTGATTTGGGTATTTTGCGATTTGCAAGGTAGTAGAGAGATTTCAATATGGTACAATATAGTTCAATATGATACAACTATTTGCGTCCATAATTGGAGTAATAAATATAGTGTTTAACATAAAAAATGAATGTAAAATGGCAGCAAGCAAAATTAGAATTAAGAAAATCTGCGAATACTGCGGACAAGAATTTTATGCCTTGAAAACATCTACACGCTTTTGTTCAAAATCATGTAATGATAGGGCGTATAAAATGAGACAGAGAGTCAATACTGTTAAAAAGGCAGAATCAGAAAATCTAACAGTATCTCAAGAACATACCTTTAGTGTAATTAATCAAAAAGAATATCTTTCAATAAAAGAAGTTGGAATACTTCTAGGAATCACATCAAGAGCAGTATATAATTATATTTATAGTGGACAACTGAAGGCAATAAAATTGAGTACAAGACTTACCATTATACATAAGTCTGACATAGACTCAATGATGAGTTCTACCCCTTATGTAAAACGAAATAGAATCTCTCACACTCCTATTACTGATTTTTATACTACCGCTGAAGTTGCAAGTAAATATGGAGTAAACGAATCGTGGATATTTAAAGTCGGGAAAGAACAAAATATACCCAAAGTTTTCAAGAGAGGAAAAACATACTGGAGTGCCAAGCATTTTGATAAATATTTTGCATCTAAAGCAGCGGACTCCAACATTACGGAATGGTATTCTGTAGAAGATCTAACGGAAAAGTTTGGAATGACAACAAGTGCAATATATTCTTTTGTTTCACGATTTGCTATTCCTAAGAAAAAAATCAAGCGACAGGTATTCTATTCCAAAAAGCATGTAGATATTGCCAAAGGTCTTGCTAAGGCTGAACCAGAATATTATACGACAGCCGAAGCTATGGAAAAATACAACCTCACACGTGACCAATTGTATCACTATGTAAAATGGCATCATATCAGTAAAGTGCAGGAGGGAAAATATATCAAGATATCGCGCAAAGAGCTTGATGATCTGCTTGCTCCACCTTCGATTTAATGCTATTTACTGGTTATCCTGTGGTTAACTTTAAGATAACCACACCACCAGAAATACACTTGTTTATTTTGCTATCACTACAATAAGAATTAAACCTGAATATAAATTTTAATACATTATATATTATGAGACAACAAACATGTACTACTGTAACATTAAGACAACGCCCTATAAGAAACGGACGAATCTCTCTTTATTTGGACTACTACCCTGCTGTACGTAATCCTAAAACAATGAAACTGAGCAGACGTGAATATTTAGGATTTTACATTTATGCAACCCCAAAGAATGCAATTGAGCTAGATTACAATAATGAAATCCTAGCTAAAGCCGAACTTATCAGATGCCGCCGACAAGAGGCTGTAATCAATGAAGAATTTGGATTTATGGACAGACACAAAATGAGAGCCGATTTTATGGCATATTTCAAAGAAGTATGTCGTAAGAAAGATCATAAATGGCATATCGTTTATCTGCACTTTGAGAAATTTGTCAATGGCAAATGTATGTTTGGAGAAATAACTGTTGACCTATGTAACCGCTTCCGAGACTATCTTCTCCATGCAAGGCAACTAAAACATACAGATAAAATGGTTTCTCGTAATTCAGCTGCTAGTTATTTCTCATTATTCCGAGGAGTTTTAAAACTTGCATATAGAGATAAATATTTACGTGAAAATCCCAATGATTTTCTTGAAAAGATAGAAAGCAGGGATATTCATAAAGAGTTTTTAACACAAGATGAATTAAAAACTCTGGCTTCAACTCCATGCGATATACCTGTATTAAGAAATGCATCGCTTTTCTCATGTCTTACCGGATTACGCATCAGTGATATATTGAATCTTAAGTGGGAAAATTTATGCACAGCCCCTGATTTGGGACATTGCATTCGTCTTCGTACGCAAAAGACACAGACAGAAGCCTTACTCCCTATCAGTTATGAAGCATACGCACTTTGTGGAGAACCGGGCACAGGTAAAGTGTTCAAAGAACTGCGCCGTTGCATGACTGGATATCCTCTTAAAGCATGGATAAAGAAAGCTGGTATTCAAAAACATATAACATTCCACTGCTTTAGGCACACGTATGCTACACTACAGATCGCAGCCGGTACGGACATCTTCACAGTGTCAAAAATGCTTACTCATAAGAATGTTGCAACAACACAAATCTATGCTGAATTAGTAAGTGAAAAGAAAAGAGAAACTGTCGATAAGATATCACTAAAGTAATATGCAATAAAATTGCATATCTGAAATAAACATGCAACAGTGATCAAAAGTTTTTATATGTATAGCCGTTGGGAAAATCGGAGTTTCCCAACGGCTTTTTCATTTATGTAACAATACAAAATTCAGTTAAAAATGTGAATTTTCTTTGTTCGTTTTTTTATAAGTATGATTGGCGATTTCACGAAGTATGATACTTATATTATATTAAAAACCAGACATTTTGTAATCATTTCCTTTAATTTCTGATACTTCAAAAATATATTTGCATCAAAATCAATAATAAAAAATCACTAATTATGAAAAGATTAAATTTATTCCATTTTGCTGTAATATATGTAACTGCAATATGTTCAATTACCTCAATTCCCAGATATCTGATATTGAAAGGAAACTCTCCACATAGTCTGGATCTTGTATTATACTCACTCTTCACTACACTACTTTTTATTACAATCATATTTATGGTTGAAACAGCTTACTGTAAATATATTGTACCTACAATATGTAATTTTATTGATGTATTACAAGATCAAAGAAATAAAAGAATTAACAAAATACAGGGAAATACGAAAAGGAATGGTAGACTATCGATGAAACTATTTCATAAAACCATTGATGATGATAAAGAAAAGACAGAAAATTCTATATTGTACTCTCATGAGGAAGAAGTAAGATTGGATAGAGAACGTATCAAAAAAGAAAAAGATGATACAATAAAAGAAGTCATGTCTTATTTTGAAGCTACTTTCAAAGATATACTGACAAGCAATGAAATGAGTGTCATGAAAGAAAATATTATGGCCTTAAACAATAAAACAGAAATAAAGACAGCTGTATTACGTCGTTTGAATGGAGTTACATCAAAAGATTTATACCATTTAGCTAGAAATATCGGGAAACGGTTAGGATGCTCAAACATGCAAATAGCACATTTCATCAAAAAAAGTTTTCAGCTTATGCTTGAAGATACAGAAATACTGACCATTTCCAGCAAACTCACCTGTAATGAAGGACGGTTTACAATAAAAATTATTCCTATCGGAACACCGCTCGTTGCACAATCTCTTCCCTTTTCAAGGGATTAATATAGAAAAAACATTACTATCCATTGGTTAACTTATAATCCACCAGTTAACCAATAATACACCATCTTTCTTTGCTGAAAATCAATTAAAAATGATGAAGATGAAATTAAATTTCGAGGAATTACCTCAAGCCACAGCTTTTCTATTGGAGAAGGTGGAAGAACTGACGATTTCTATTAATGAGATGAAGCAGTTATTAAAGAGACAGACAGCAGCAAAGGAAGAAATGATTGGTATTAACGAGGCTTGTGAGATACTCAGTCTGGCTAAGCCAACGGTTTATGCTCTTGTTCAGGCAAATAAAATTCCCTATTACCAACCTGGGAAAATGCTTAAATTCAAACGTACCGAACTTATGGAGTGGATGGAAAAAAGCAGGAAAAAACCGATTGACAAAGAGAGCCTATACAAAGAGATACAAAAAGGAGTAAAACATAAGCCAAAATCAGGATGGGAGGAATTTTAGATATGGGAAAAATTGAAATGACAGATGAATACGTAAGGGTTGGTACCACACTCTATAAAATAGTTTTTCAACCTCTTATTAATGGCACATTTGCCAAGCGTAGAGTCCCTTGGAGTATGGGGACTTTACGTTATGATCATGGGAAAGACTTCATAGCAAGTATTCCTAAATACGATGGTTTCTGCACGGTACCAAGTCACGTAGATTATAAGAGGAATATTGGCTCGTTCCTTAATCTGTATGAGCCGATTACCCATACCCCACAAAAAGGGAAGTTTCCACATATACAAGAACTTATTCTTCATATTTTCGGGGAACATTATGAGTTAGGTATGGATTACTTTCAGCTTCTTTATCTCAATCCAGTACAGAAACTACCAATTCTACTTTTGGTTTCTCAGGAAAGAAACACCGGTAAAAGTACTTTCCTGAATTTTCTGAAAGCAATCTTTCAGGATAATGTCACATTTAACACCAACGAAGATTTTCATAGCCAGTTCAACGCTGATTGGGCCGGCAAATTACTCATTGGAGTTGACGAAGTGTTGCTTAACCGTAGAGAGGATTCTGAACGATTAAAGAATCTAAGTACAGCAAGTGTATACAAGATTGAAGCAAAGGGTAAAGACCGCTGTGAAGTGCAATTTTTTGGTAAATTCATCATGTGTTCCAATAATGAAGATACCCCTGTTCTTATAGAACCGGGAGAAACACGTTATTGGGTGCGAAAAATTAATCCTCTCAAAAATGACGATACGAGTTTTCTTCAAAAACTAATCACGGAAATTCCAGCATTTCTTCACTTTCTTCAACACCGTCAACTTACTACGTACAAAGAAAGTAGAATGTGGTTCAATCCGCAACAGATACATACGCCAGCTCTCGACAGGATTATCAATTGTAGCAGGAATCATACAGAAATAGACCTCGCTGAAATCTGCATAAATATCATGGATACCATGAGCCAGGATAAATTGACTTTCTGTATTAATGACATTCAACAATTATTAATGCTTAGTAATATCAAGGTTGAAACCTATCAGATTAGAAACATTTTAAAAAGGAACTGGAGACTTACACCTACTGACAATTCTCTTGCTTATTCAACCTTCATAAAAAACTTCCCTCCAGGCCCTCCGTATCGGGAAGAAAAGAAAACTGGCCGCTACTATACCATTACAAAAGAATTTCTTAGAAAATTCCGATGATTTGATGAAATGATGAATATTGTTATTAAACAAAAGGGAATGAATGATTTGTAACTCATCAAATTTTCATCATAATTCAGAATAAAGACTCAATGTTTCTTTATTTGAGGCATTGAGCCTTTTTTCTTCCCTAACATTGGAGGCGTTGAAAATCAACGTATTTTCTGTTTTATATCATCATAAAATACTCTTTTAAATCATTTGTTAAAGTTTTCATTGACTATTATTGCAAACTATAAATTTTTTATAAGCTATTACTACTTCCCAAATTTGAGTTTCAGCATAACGCTTTGCTTCTAAAGAGCAAAAAAACGAACTTATAATAGAAAGAATAAAGGTAATCATAAAATAACCAGAATCTTTATCACACCAAAAATAAAAACTAGAGAGCAAACCAATAATTGAAGATGTAAACAATCCCTCATATACAGCCTGCATCATCCAAAAGCGGTTTAGATGTCTTATTGTATCTTTAGCCTCTTCACAATGTCTTAAATCCAGCCACATTTTAGAATAAACACCCTTGTATTTATCTTTACTAAAATCTGCATCTAAATATTTCGATATTTCCTCATTTACAGAATAGGGATCTGAATTAACAAAAGAAAGAACTTTATTGAATACATCATTAAAGTATTCTTTATTCCAAATACATAACATTTTCAACCTTAACCATTTACCTATTGAAAAAGAAACAAGTCCACTTACATATACCAATACAATAATTGCAATAATAATTGCAGTTTTACTATATCCACTTATATCAAAAGTATAAATATTATTTATACTACAATAAATAATCCCAAAGGTTACCAAACCAGAAACAATAAATGAGAAATCGAAAAAATTTAGTGTCTCTGATATTCGGTCAATGATTTTAGAAAGAGCTGTGTCCATAATCATAAATTAAAGGTTCAAACAAAATTAAATTATATCACTCAATACAACTTTTTCATACTAACCTACTGAATATGATAATTATAATACCTCATACTCTCATAATCATAAATTGATACACTATCATTATTAATAATACCATTAAATGAAGTTCCAGACTGATAATCAAATCCGGAGAAGGAAAAATTATTATATACTATCTGTATATATGAGCTTGTTGCAAAATCGAAAATCTGATTATCATTACCATTGAGATAAGATCCTCTATCATAATCAAACATATTAAAACCATACATATTTTTCTGAATATTATATGGAATATATTTGTTGCGGTTATAGTCAAATAATCTGGTTGCAACAAATTTTCTATATTTATTTCCGCAAATAAACGCTATAGCGGCTCTTTTCTCATCTGTCATTTCCACCAAACTTGTATATTATACTATTACGATGTATAAAAGACATCATATTATAAATCTCATGCGAAGATAATTTGTTTTCTTCAAGATGCAAATAAGCACGGGCATATTCATTAAAAATATTAGTAGAAAATATACCTGGATCATCTGTCCCCAAAACCACTGGAGGAGTATAACTCGATAAAGTATTATTCAACCAGTTCTTTAAATGATATTCCTTTATTTCATCATAATAACTTATTCTTAGGTTACTTGTAGGTAAAGTTTCTATTGCAATACCTTTTTTATTAAGAAAATACAAAACAAGTCCTTGAATTATACACATTTCATTTGGATTAAGAATTCTCCCACTTTCTATTTCAATTAACCTGTCATATTCATCATTGACATTGAAAGAGATTCTATGATAAATCTTCATAATTTCATTTATATCATCATTCTCAAACATCTGCCTTATCTCTTTATCTTTCTCATAAGATTCAATAATAAAAGGATTAAAATCTGAGAAATTCTTTTCTTCCACATAAAGCAATGGATCGAATTTTCTTAATTTCCATGCTTCAGACAAAACGTACGGTGGAAATATTTTTCCATATACTTTATGAGAAAATTCAGAAATCTGACTTTCCAACAAAGGGATACATTGCTGCAAACGGGATTCTTTTGTTTCTTTTATTAAGAACCATAAGAATACCATATTATCAAGCCACTCTCCTTGCGAAATTATACATTTACATCCGGTCTTATCCATCCATAATTGCGGTTCAATACCTATAGCTGTACAGTGCCCTAATCTGTCACCATGTCTTAATTCAAGAAAAAGAATAGCTTCATAAATACTTCTAATACCGGATACTATATGCTTAAAGTCCTCACCTGCATGAAAAGTACAATTGGCTATTCCGTTTTTTCTTAAAAACCTGAATATAGGTGCGAAGACTTCCGGACCAGCATCAAATTCACTTGCGGCAGCATCTATTCCTTTTATTTTACATCCATATTTATTATTAGTTCTGACATACTGTACTAAAGCTAATGCCCTCTTACGTAAATCAGTTCTTAAAACTCTGTGTCTTATTGGAATGTTCTTTACATCCTTCTTCTCTTTCTTCTTTATAAAATGCGCAACTAAGTACAATTCTATATCATCCAGTAAACGAGAATCAGTTTCTGCTTTAGCCTCATTAAACCCTTTATATATTCTTCGCACAAGATTATTTATCTCAAATTTATTCTTTCCAGGAGAAAATCTTCCCTCAATAAAAGATAAATACTTATTTGCCCCTGCACCTGAAAGTTGTAAAAAGCGATTTTTGTAACTTGTCTCTACGCCATATCTCGAAGGGGTTTCAGTTATATATTGAAACTGAGTAAAACCATATTGCGAGCATTGCATTACGGATAATCTATGTATTATTCCCTTAATTAAAAGATAATGATGAAATTTACATGCTATAAAATCATTCTCATATCGTGACAGATAATCAAAAACATATAAATAGAACAATATTTCATCAATTATCGGAAAAAAAGATTTAGTGTTATCTATAAACCATATATTACTAACCGAATATTCATCTACATTATTATCCCCATCTACACCATTGATTTTATTTGAAATAACTTTACATATATACGAACGTATCTTTTCAGCTTCAAGCAATCTCTCACCAAACCTTTCCGGTGTAAAATTTAAAGTTGTCTGCTCTGCCAATTTTCTGACAGAATGTTTATTATTGAATTCATCAGCATAATTTTTTATAGTTTTATATGGATGTTTTAGCATATAATTCCACACAATATCCGACTCCGTAGAACCATTCAAATGTATATGCAAGTCATGTAGCCCAACTTCTTTCGTTAAGAAATTCAATTCCGGCAGATATACTACAGGATGAGATGTATATTTAAACTGACTAAGTTTTTTCTCTATCAAGTATTTTAGTTCTTTCAAAGACATGGTAGATAAAGAATACTCCAAATTGCCATAAATATATCCAGCAATAAGGATAGTTGGAGGGATATAAGTAAGTATATCCATCCAAACATTAAATCCTTCCTTCTTTATATAGATACAATTTCCAATATTACATAATAAATCATTGGATATATCTTGTGGCATTTTATACAGGAAATGAGCAAGACTTTTATATTTATCCATTTGAATCTGTCCCATATCCTCATAAAAATTATCATTTTTCTTTATATCCGACATTCTTTCTATAGAGACAAGTCGTCTCTTTACATGCTCAAATGAAATTATATAATCTTTTGTATTAGCATATTGCTCATATTCCAAAAGACTCTCATTATCGGATAAAAGTTTTATTGCAATTGGATACATGATACGTTAATTTATATTTTATCTATTATTTAATTTTATCCTACACATTAGATTAAAAAATCTATAATAGAAATTTTTATTCTTTTCATTATCATTCATTTGATGCTCTTGTGCTACATCAACCTTATTTTTTAAAAACATCTCTACTGACTCTATTTGTTTTGTTAAATCATTAATAGCCAAACCAACTTTTTCAAGCATTATTGATAATTTTTCAATCTTAGAAAAAATCATGTTATTTGACATATTAATATCAAGAAACATTATTTCATTCTCTACAGGTTCCAATGAAAATATAAGTCTTGTAAGATTGTTCTTTTTATTATCTAAGTTTGTTTTCATCTGAAAATCTTCAGACCATCTTATTGCTATCAATAATTTCTCAGACAATTCATTATATTCTTTCAATTTACTTTTTAATGAAAGCAACCTATAAGTTTGTTCTCTTTCAACATAACTCATATCCAGTTTTTTTCTATTATCTTCTAATTTCTCACTAACCTTTATAAGATTATAAAAAACAGGATCAATAAATAATTTGAGTAACGGGCAATCAATAAGCCAATAAAGTAAGCTAAAATCATTCAGTTCTCTCAAATTATACAAATTACTTTTAAATACATATTCGATTTTCTTTGTATTATCAATTATGAGTTCTATATTATGTTTTTTGTCTATCATAGAATCGAAAGAACATTCAACCAAAACAGAATTTAAAAAAGCAATTATATAAGCATTAAATTTTTGACCTAGATTTACATAAGATGAACTATGATCAATGTTTATCATTGTGAAGAAAGTCCGAGTAAATATTCTATTTAATAATTGAGGATATATCATAATATTAATATATGAATATTTCTTACTCCAGTCAATAAGTTTCCTCGAAAGATCATACCATTGTGACGTCATCATGTTTTGGTTCCACACAATGGGATCAAGTTCATCATTATTGATTTTTATTTCATATTTATCTTTTGTAAAAATAGGTTCTAGATAACCTCTAAACTGAGATATTTTCTTTAATAGAAGTAAATCACTATACTCATTATTTGAGACATGCGAATATTGATTCTCTATAGAATGAAACAAAAAGTCTCTTAATATTGCAAAAAGCTTATATATTGATACATATCTAATATAATGATTTGATTGGTCAATTGTACCATGTGAAATTATATCCAGAAATGCTGTATAAGGATTATTTATATCTGAGATTTTTTCTTTTATAATAATAGTTCCAGGTAATGTCTTATAGTAAGAAGACTGCGATTTATATATACTCCTACTATATGCCTCAACCAATCCTATACATTTTGTAAGATCATCATGCTCTAATATAGAACTAAATTTAATTACCTCATCAAGCATATCCGTATTATCTTCAGTTTTTAAACTCTCCACTACATACTTAATATAACATACTCTTACCCAATAATCAAATATCATAAAACATGAATTTTCAGTTTGTTTTGTAAATTGAGCACTAATAGCCAAGAGAGCCTTATTTAAAATATCGTCATTAGTATGAGGCATAAAATCACTACAATCACTCAAAGACTTAGTATCGATCAAAAATTTCATCATTTCTACAGGATAATAACTATCATCATTCACTAAGCTTTTTGCATCTAATGACTTTTGCTTTATATCAGTCCAAAATATATTAATAAACTCATGTATAAACGTAGTTTTATCAAATGATTGTTCATAATCGTTTGATAATAACTTAAGTAGCCTCATTTGTGTCCTTATAGAAAGACCTTCTAAAAAATATATTATTTGATTAGTTACACGAATATTATTAATTTCAAATCCAATTCTAGAGAGGATACAAGTGTAACATTTATTTATTGATAAAGGAGTATTGGCTTTATTAAAAAACACAAGAATATTGTATTCTTTACTTTCTACAACCTCTCTAATAGTTTTAAGATGAATTCTATACTCCGGCTTCAAAACCTTTAAAAGATATTGATTCTCCAAATGATTAATCATATGTGAGAACTCATCAGGATTTCTTTTTGAATAATTACATTCTTTTTCTAAGAAATCTTTACTAAAACTTTCCCATGAGGCCTTTCTTACTAATTTACTATAAAGGTCTAAATCTCCTGTTAATATAGTTATAATCTGCTCAGTAATAAGATATTTTCTTATCACTTCTAAAATTTCAAATCCTTTATTTATATTAGTATCAATATCATCAAAAGGTATTATAAAACATTTTTTACCAAGAACTTTCAATGCGTTATATACATACTTTATGAAGTTATCAATCAGATTATTTGAAGCCTCGGCTTTCTCCATACCTTGCATTGAAACATATAAATCGTCATCCCAATCCTGATAACTATTAGCACTACCCACGCCATCAATAAATGGTAAACCTTTCAAAAGGCTCTTAAATGAAAAATCATATTTATCTTTATCTGTTTTAGATATATTTCCTCTATTAAGATAATCTTTATTGATACATTCTTCTACTAATTCGTGGATGGATGCTATTATACTTATAAAAGGATGTTGTTTACAGTCCAGCAAAGAAGGATCTAATACTTTCAATAAAACCGCTTCTTCCTCATATTTTTGAGATATCTGATATAATGCAGTTTGTAGAAAAGTTGTCTTACCGGCTCCTCTATTACCAAATATTGATATTGTATTATGAACATGGTGTTGCTTTTCAATTTTATTCCCCTCTGGCAACTTAAATTTTTTAGAATTTTCAACCTGAATTCCAACAAGTTCCATCATTTTTTCCATTTGAACTTTATTTACAAGTTCACTATCCTTGCGTACCGCAGCATCAGAATAATCAGTTTCCCTAAAGTCAAGAATAATTTTATTGTCTTCCATACCTATATTAGCTTTAATCTGTTATTATTATTCCAGTTCAAAAATAGAGCTGGAGATTAAATTTTCTTACTCCGCCATCATCGAAAGAAGCATCTTCTCAATATATACCTCCTTCTGTTCTCTTTGGAAATAAACATGATGGTCATTAAACTTCATCTGAACTTCATTTAGATCAAGTATTTCACCTTTATCGTTGAATTCCGACCAATACAGGACTTCCTTAAATGGAGTATTAGAAATGATATAACTGTTCAGAGTAATATCATCATCACTAAGTGACTTTTCTATTACTTTTATCTCCTTATGTAGCTCAATCTTGCTATCAGAGAAGTGTTTCAATCTTGTAATACCTTTTGGATCTACAAAAGAAATATACTGATGGCGACCCGAAATGAGCCATACAATAAAGTCGGGATAAAAGCCTGATGCGTCAAAGAAGCCAATACCTTTTTTACTCTTATTTCTAAGTAAATACAGCTCCTTATCCTTCATAAATATCTTTCCTTTCTCCGAATCAGCAAAATGTTGAATATCCATCAGGAAATCCTTCTCTCCAAGATTCAACGGTACCGGACGAATCTCAATAAGACTTGTTCCATTATCCCCTATGAATGTAGTATCATTACCATTTATATATAACAATGGCTGATACAAATGTCCTGATATATGAAGTACGTCAAAGTTATGACCGGAACCTATCTGCACAGTTTTCATGAACTTGTTATTCACAAGCTCATCTTTAATCTGAAGTATCTTTTCATAGAATTCAGATAAGTCTTTATGTACAAGAAGCTGGTATTCCTTTTCAAAATTAGGATGTGACGAGTCCAGATAAGCGACCTCAACATGCTCACCCATCCATTTACTTTTGATATTGTTGTATGCTTTTTCTACATATCCTTTCAAAAGCGCAGTTACAATACCTTGCCATAGATTAACGCAATTCTTGTAATTTCCAAATTCCATAGCAGGAGCAGGAATAGACAGTTCATACCAATGCGATGACAAGGTCATTATTTCCTTCAGTTTATCTAAAGAAAGATTCATATTATACCAAGCCTTATCATTCTTGAAATCAATAAGGTCGAAATAAACCTTGTTCCAGTCAATCACAGAAAGATGTTTCTGAGAGAATGTAGCTATATTCACATTTGCCCCCGAATCATTCAGTCCTTTTATTGAGCCCATAGCTTGAATTTTGGCATACATATCAAGAGAAACCTGGGACGAAGCTTTATCAAGCATTCCAGGTTCAATGTTTACCACAACATCTTTCTTAAAATCAAGTCCGTCCTTTACTTTTAAATATTTAAGTTTCTTCTTTCCTAAATCTACTACTGGCAATACAGGAAGAGTAACTTCATCAAAATCACTGTCGTTTGCAGGAAGCCCCATTTCTTCAAGAATACTCTTGAATTGTTCCATATAATCAGCCTTTACACCAAATATATTCAATGTTTCTAAAGTCTGAATATTTTTAGGCTTTGAATCGGGCTGCAAAGAAGAATCTAAAGCCGAAGATCTTTTAAGCGACATTTTATATCCTTTTAGACGGACTCCGCGTCCGAAAAGCTGAATAATCTGGCTACCTTCAGAACGGCCTACGTTCATCAATCCCATTGTCGACACTCTCCATGACGACCATCCCTCGGTAAACTTTTTAGAACCTATCAGAATATTTATCTTACTCTCAGGCTTGTTGATTGATTCAAACAAGGATTTATCGGTGTAATCTTTGGCCATTGCATTGATTCCTGCATCTACACACTTTCCTACAAGTTTCGAGGCATCACCCACATTGATAACCCCAAAATAGTCACCATTACCTATACGCATTCCTATTTCACCATCAAGACCACGAAGGTTGTCAAGATGAAGAACTGCACCTGCAACAGTACAATGGAAAACAGTTTTCAAGATATCCTCATAAATCTGTTCAGGAGTCTTATCTTTAAAACTGCGCAGATATTTAAATGAACGTGTAAAAATAGAATGATTATTCTTATTTACCAGCCCATCAGTCCCTTCCAGAAAATTTCTTATGTTTCGTACAGACTCCAAAGTCTCTTTCACAAACCTCTGGAAAAAGCGTAATATAATTACCACGTCACTACTTTCACGTTCTGCCGCTGCACCGCTGTCTGCAGTAACAGAACTTCCCACAAAGATTGCAAGCGGGCGTTCTATAAGGAACGGTCGTAACTCTACCCCCTTGTCAATATATAAACGTAACTGTTCGTAGAAATTAAGTAAACATGCCGTAAGATAGGTTTGCAGATTATTAGTATCCCATGTATCAACCATATTGAGAATCTGATAATCTTTTCCATACCCGTCATTATAGAAATATTTATAAGAGTAATCAAAAAGAGTAGCTTTAGCATACTCTGCAAGCATATCTTTTCTTTTGGCCGGTGAACTTACGGAATTGATAGCCTGACCAAATGTAGCAGAATATTCAAAAGCAAATCCGTCTTTACTTAGTTTATCTCTATAATTCTTCCATTTATCACCGGACGAGCCACGATGACCTTCATCCACCAAAACAAGATTATTCCCTTCAAAAGAATCAACAGCTACAGTCTTGTCACCATCTGTTTCTGCCAATTTGGTTATCTCTATAATATCAATGTTCTGATTATGAAAAAAACCTGATGCCGCATACTTACTGAACTGTTGTGCCTCAATAGAACTCTGTCCGAATTCACCGATATGCTGATTGGTAAGCCCTTCATTAGGCGTAATAAGTATTGTTTTGTTCACTTTTTTACCGGCACGCGACAGATAATGCTGAAACTGTAAAATATTAACATGCATAAGCAGTGTCTTTCCAGAGCCTGTAGCACTCCAGAAAGCCAACTTATTCAAGTCATTCTCTGTAAATTCAGCTATTTCATGATTTGTATCTTTTTCATTATTGAATACAAAAGTATGATAATTACGGATATCCTCAAGAAGCTTTTCTTTATTTGTAAAATATTTATCCAAGTAGATTTCTGTAAAAAGAAGAGAAAGATACTGGAAATATTTCCACTTTATTTCCTTATCCCTGTTTTTACTGATTTCCTGAGTATGCTTGAATATATTATGGTCATACTCAAGCAGCATATCTTCCGTAATCTCATGTCCTACATAAAGTCTGGCTTTCAATTGCTCTGCAAAAATGGATACACCATCTTCCGTATATCCTTCGTATGCAGGATCTTTAAGATTTTCGCTTAATTCCCTCAAAGACTTTGTACCGAACAGATTCAATATAAATCTGTTCAGTACAAGAGAGTTACTCAAAGTTTGAGGAACTGTATTTGTCGTTCTTTTTTGTTTCGCCATAGTCATTCTGCCTCAAACATTCTTTTACTGAATTCCAGTTCTATTAAGGTCACTTTCCATGTATCTGCATCAGTCTTGAGGTTTTCAAGATTGTTGTCACCGTTTACATATATCTTATCATATTCTTTATCACGAGTAGAATATGCCATTCTTCTAAAGAATTCATTTAGGTCTTCATTTGAAACTTTCATACAGTCTCTCCATATTATAAGTATATGTTCTTCCTTACGGCTATATCCTTCCACCACACAAATATCCGATTTAGGATACGAAATTCTTTGAACCTTAAGCCCTATCAGATAATTGAATGTTTCTACAAGGTCTATTTTCTCTTCCTTAGTTTCATTGTTTCGTGTAATTTTTAATTTGGTATTCCACGGATTCACAAACCAGTCTAAAGAGAAAAGCGAGTCTTTGGTTTCTGTATCCAATAAGTAACCAAGCATATAGCCATCAAAGAACTCTCCTTCCTGATCCATTAATGTATTCTTTTTTACTACAAGATTATTTAGTGTATCTTCATACTGTTCAAGACGCATATATTTAAAACAATGACTGCTACCTTTACGACTAACAGGCTTACCATTATTCCAGTCTTCTGAATATATTACTTTTTGAATACGAGATTTTATAACAGAATAAAAATAACTACCCATATCCACTAATATATATTTACGTTCTCCTGCATCATTGCGATTAAGATTAATAACAGCATGTGCGGTAGTCCCTGAGCCAGCAAAAAAGTCAAAGATAAGTCCATTCATATCTGCCCCTAATGAAATATTATCTTGAACTGTATAAACACTTTTAGGATAATCAAATGGGTTATTAGGAATAATATTATTCAGCAAATTTGTACCTTTTGAAGATGCGTCATATCGTTCTCCAATCCACATAGACTTAGGAGTAAATTCATCATCTGCCATATCATATTGATATACAGCATATTTTCCACGTGTTTGTTTACAAAAAAGTATTCCATTATCAATACCTTTTACACAACTATCGTATCCCCATCTCCATCTCAAAAATTGTCCTAACTCATTTAGAGGCAAAATAACCACATATCCTTCTTTTTCATATTTATTTTTAAGTTCATTAAGATACAAATCATTAAATATCTTTTTATCAGAATCATATAGTTTACGATATTCTTCTTTAGATATAATTGATAACTGTTTTTCTTTTAAATGATAAAGAAATGGGAAAAACATATATGGACGTTCTTCCCTATACTTACCCGTTCCAGTACGCTTTAATGGTAGTTCCCTTAAATTTTGACCATTTTTTAACTTTGAAAACTTCTTGAGTAATTCACTATTACTCAACTTGAAATTATAAGTCTTGGCTATTGATTTATCTTTCGCATAAATTACAGAATAATCATGAGATTGAGCAACAAAGCCCTGATCTCGCCCTTTAGGATTAGTAAAAATACTAATATTAGAGATAAAATTATTAATACCAAAATTTTTTTCTAAACAACAATTTATATATCTCAATTCATAATCATCAATAGCTAATTCGATAATACCGGTTTTATCCAAGAATTTTTTAGCAATCATCAATCTAGTATCCATTAAAGAAATCCAAGATGAATGTTCATATCCATTTTTATATATTATTTTGGTCGCATCGGTATTATATGGTGGATCAATATAGATACAATTAACTTTCTCCAAATATTTCTCTTCCAACAAACGCAATGCTTGAAAATTATCAGATTTAATCATCAAGCCATCACATTTTTCATCCAAATCATCAATTTCAGAAATAAGTCTACGTTTAAAATCATCTGTAAAACATGCTGTATCCAAAACCAAAAAAGGATTTTCCTTCAGGAATTGTTCTGTAAGAGGAATAGAGTAACCTGTTACAGCTCCTTCATTAAAAAAGCCTTCAGGCTGAGATGATTTTATTTCGTCAATAGCAAAAAGTTTTACCCATTCCTCCCTTTGGGAATCATTAGCACAAATTTCTGCATAGAACTTCTCCGGTACACGATCCAAAGTAATACAATAATCTGCAGAAACAACCATTTTCTTTTTAAGCCACAATCGTTTCTGAAAGTTTTCCAATGATGCAAGGAATTCTATTATCTTACTACCAACATTCTTTATTGCCTTAATCACCGTAAGATGTGCAAGAAATGACTCTGTAGTACGCGCATCTATATCATCAATTTCAAGTATCTCATTCTTGATATAGAAATCAAGTTCCCTCGATAGAAAGCCTTTTAAATCTTTATGAATAAAATAATCGAATGTATTTCTTGCTACATAATCAGTTAAATGCTTTTGAAGCAATGTCCTGCTTCTGTCAGAATCCGTAGGTCGTAAGGCAAGCACTTCCATTTTAAATTCAGACGGTAATAAATCCTTCACAACATTAAACGCAGATTCAATCAAAGATTTCTGCTTGGTTGCTTTTGGATAAAGTTCGTATGTAAAATTTATATGCAATTCATCGTCTATGACCTCAACAGGACATTCTTCATACAAGGCAAAGCGACGTTCTTTATCTTTCTGCGCCTTATTGTTGTTTTGCTCAGTTGAAGCTTCTTTCAATGTAAACTCTACATACTTACCGCCATCAAGTTTAAAACGATAATTACGGAAATACTCACTGGTTTTTATATAATACTGGTCAGCATTAGCCCAATGAAGTTTTACTTCTTCACCTTCATAAGGAATAGCATACACATCTTTTTTATATCTTCGCTGAGAAATAAAATCGCCTCCATCATAGTATCGGCTAAAGAATGTAGAAAGATGAGAATAAACTTCATTTTCCAAATCTTCAGTATTTCCCAAAGACACAATCTTGGCTTTTAATTCTTTCACTTTAGGCATATCATCAGGAGAAATACCAAGCATTTCGGCAGCTTTACGCGCTTCTTTAAGCTCATTTTCAAGTTCTGACACTTGCGATGATTTATTGTTATTGAGTACTTCTGTAACCTGAGTTTTCAGGTTCTCATTCAAATATTTCTCTATATCCTTCCTCTTTTGGTTCATTATGCGATATATACCGAAATCCAAATCGGCCTGGTCAAGCATAAAGACTTTCTTAAGTGTCTTTATAAATGAATCAAATTGTGATGTTGCCATATATTATGTTATTTTATTTTCCAATTAATAGTAAACAGTGGTTCTTGGGTTATTGTTGCAGCAAGTGCGTCATTCAATTGTTCTATAAGTTTATCTCTTTGCTCGATAATCTCATCTTCAACTACAAAAAGTTCTTGACGCTTCTGCCTCTGTAACTTTTGCAAGTACTGTATATCCTTTTGCAAGGATAGCCTTTTTGCGTCATCTGCTTCAAGTCTGAAAATCCTTTCTTTTTCTTTAATCTGCTTTTTCAGGTCCTTTAATTCCTGTTCTACGAAAAAAGTCTGGTCTTCTGCCCAACGTTCTATCTTTACGCTCTCATCGTTGATAAACTGTTTGTTTCTTTGTTTTATCTGCCCTGAAAGAATATCCAGCTTATCTTTTTCACATTGTTCTATGGACTGTAAATCAATATCCGATGTCTGGCTTGATATTGCCGGAACTGCCATCAGTTTTGAAACAAAATCATCATCCATAAGATTTCCTTCAGAATCGAATGCCGTCGCAAGAAGATGTTCTTCCGAATCTTTTGGAGAAACGTAATGCACTAAGCTCACTTTCAATACACCGGATTTCCCTTTCTGACTTTCAATGATTGATATTTTATCTCCCTGTGCTGAATAATCAAACGTTAGTGTGGCATTTGCATTCGTATCTAAGGCCTTTGCCCTTTCAAGCATCCACTGTGCAAGCGGATGACCGATACGATAAGTATAGGCATCATTAACATCTTTACCCATCTTATAAAATCCTGTCTCTATTTCCTTTCCTTCAAAAGAAACAGAACCATGAAGTCTAAACCGATAGTTCTTATTATCGACTATATCAATTTTATCTTTAAGCACTGAAGTAGTCAAAAGCCAAAGAAGACGGTAAAACTTTGACAAACGGTATTCGTCAGCACTTTTTCTAAGCTTTAACTTATTAACGACATCCTTATCAAAGTTTTCAATCAGTTTTGCTTGTGAATCGACAATGGTCTGATCAATTTCTTCCTTCATCTCTTCCTGAAGGCGATCGAACGCTGCGTCAATTTCTTCTACAGAACGACATGACTGGTAAATATCCAACACACGACGCTCAAAGTCAATACCATCCATCGTACTTCCCAAAACTTCATCGCTTGAACCGAATACGCCACAGAAAAGATTAAATTTCTGCGACAAGAGTTCGTAAACTCTCTGGTCAGCACGATTGGCCTTATTTATAAAGTTTACAACAACTACATCATTCTTCTGACCATAACGATGACAACGACCTATACGCTGTTCTACCCTTTGAGGATTCCAAGGCAAATCATAATTGACCAACAATGAACAAAACTGAAGATTAATACCTTCTGATGCAGCCTCAGTAGCTATCATTATCTGAGCTGTGTTCCTAAAATAATCCACAATAGCCTGACGCTTGTCTGCCGATACTGAGCCTGTTATACGCGATGTTCCCTGATTCTTTTCCAACCAGTCATTATAAATCTCTTTTGATTCAGCATCGTTATTCGAGCCATTGAAAAGAACAATTTTACCTTTATACCCTGCACCCTCCAATAATTGTTTCAGGTATAATTGAGTTCTGTTACTCTCCGTAAAAATCAATGCTTTCTCCGGCTGATCGTTCTTGCGTTTATCCTCAAAAGCTACTTCCAAAGCCTTTAAAAGACATTCACCTTTCGTATTATGGGCTATACCTAATGCCAGTTCATAAATAGCAGTAAGTTCCGCTATTTCTGCTTTAATTCCTTCAGCATCCTCTTTTGAATATTTGGTATCCGGCTTATTTTTAGAATCAGACTCTTCATCTTCTTCATCAGCCCATTCTTCATCATAATCTTCAAATTCATCAATGTCATTCTTAATATCAGACATTATATAATCATCGTCGGTTTGATTTGATATTTCATTCTCTAAAATATCATTCAGCCTGTCAATGATAGTTTTAAGTGTTCCTGCAATAGCAAAAGTGGATGAAGAAAGAAGTTTATGAAGCACCAATGAAATAAGTGTTCTTTGACTGGGGGGCATACCATAACAAGCTTCTTTCTGAAGGTACTCATTAACAAGTTCCGACAGAGCCAGTTCATCATCACTCGGATAATATTCTTGCACCATAGGATGACGTTCCGTGTATTTCACATACTCCTGAACGTCACTTCTCAATGTACGGTGTATGATAGGACTGATTCTGTCTCTAAGTTCATGATACATTTTATCCTGTCGAAGGCCGGCTTTACTATACCTGTCAGTAAAACTCTTTAAACTGCCAAAATAATTGTCATCAATAATAGATATCAGTCCGAACAGTTCCTTCACATTATTTTGCAATGGTGTTGCAGTAAGAAGAAGCTTCTTAAAATTCTTAAGGCCTTCTTTCAGTACAGATGCGGTTTTATTACCTGTTTTATAAACATTACGAAGTTTGTGAGCCTCATCTATAACAATCAAATCCCAATCAATACTCTCAATATGACGAATCTGTTTCTTGGCAAACTGATATGAACAGATGACAATAGCATCAGTTGTATCAAATGGATTACGATATTCAGAAGTTATTATTTTGTTGAAATTCTTATTTTCAAGTATAACAGAAGGCAAAAAGAATTTTTCTGCCAGCTCCATACTCCATTGCTTCCTTAATGTGGCTGGAGCTATGATAAGAATTCTTCTGTTACGTTGTGCCCACTGCTGAGAAATAACAAGAGCCGCTTCTATAGTCTTACCCAATCCTACTTCATCTGCGAGTATAGCTCCCATACTTAAAGGCGAGCGAAAAGCAAACAAAGCAGCATCTATCTGGTGAGGATTTAAATCTACCTGTGCCTCTGCCAAGACACTCGTAAACTTATCATCATCAGAGGAGTTTCGTTTCCTTGTCAAATCCCAAGCTATATATTTTTGTTGTTGTGGTGTAAGCATATTTTTACAAAACATACATTATATGGAACCGGTAATATTCACAATAATATGTATGTAAAACTCTATATACGTTTTCAAATTCTACAATAATTAGCTATAAACTTAATACAAAGATATTTTAATTATTTTAAATAAACAAACTCTATTCTATAGATTATCAGCACTCTGACTATTATAAAGACAAAAAATATACTACATATATTGAAAGTCTTATTAGCAATGATCCAATAAATCAAAACTAACAAGGCCTTAAACAAATCAATTATAAATTTATTCCTTATTGTAAAGAACATAAAAAGTCTAATAAACCGACCTTTGGATCATCAAAACTAGAAACCAAAGATATTATCCCACGTTCTTTTAAAACAGTCTCTTCTACTTCATTAGGTTTTGTCAAAAATATGAATGACTTAGGACGATACTCCTTATATTCACTCCATATTTTGTTAATAAAATATTTTTATATTGAACGAGAATTAGAAAAGTTTATCATTTTGACAAAATGAATCATACCTTATACTCAAAATTGCAAATTTACATACTCGAATGATGAGATTTTAAAAGATTGGATTCTCAAACAACAACGCAATTACAATTTAACACTATAAAAATGCAATATACAAAAGAAGAATCATCACAAAAATCAATACACTAACACTACAACAATAATTAGCCGCAACACCTTACGTATTGATATAAGCAATACATTGCAAAATGTATTCCATCTAGACAAAAACAAGAAACTTTTTTGAAAGATTTAGAGTTTACATAAAAACGAGTAGGCATTTAAAAATAAATATACTGGTGTTATAGATCAAATTCCCTGTTATTTTAATCAAAACAACAAAGCATTTTAAAAGACTTAATATGTTAACCAAAACTTCGATTTAACAAATCACGCAAATAAAATTTATATTATAAGCAGCTATTGCCTTATCATAATTAACAATTCATTCTATTTTGCACATTTACAACAAACTGCAAGGTAAGCATAATCATACTTTTACTAATCAATTTCCACAAATACAGGCTGAATTAAATCAATATGATATATATTAAAATTCGAATTAAGTAATTATCTTTGTGAATAATGAATACTAATCAAAGAAAAGAAACACATTTCATTAAATTTTTCAGCATGAAACAAACCATTAAATATAGATATGCCTTTGACAGCCGAAAGAATACATCACTACAATAAATAAAAACGATAGAAATAGTTCAAAATATTACTGTATTTCATGCGGAAAAGAGCTCACAGCCAAATTAGGGGATAAAAAGCAACATCATTTTTCTCATAAAATCAGTACGGATAGTACATCCTGTAGCTTTGAAACTTATTTACATAATCTAGCGAAATACAAGATTAAAGAAATATTCGAAAATGATACAACTTTCAATATCAATATGACTGAAAAAGTTATATGCTCATCTATACAAAACTGTTATTTTTCATCAGATGAAAATTGTTGCAGTCACAGTAGAGAAATACTTGTGAATTTAAAAGACCGTTATGATTTGTGCACTGTAGAAAAACAAATAGAAGGTTTCAAAGCTGATATATTATTGGAAAACAGCAATAATAAGTATAAGCCATTATTAATAGAAGTTTTTGTAACCCATGAGTGTTCAGAAGATAAAATTAATTCAAAATTACCTATTATTGAAATATACATCAAGAAAGAAGAAGATATCCAAGACATTAAAGAAATAATCAAATCAAACAAAAAACATACAATATACTTCCTATAAAAGTATATGAACCATTAGAGATAAACTACCCTTTTCAAAAATATGCATTATATGCATCAGGTAAACATTACGCTAATTATATTAATGAAGGGACTTGTAATGACATAGATCTAAAAAAGTATAACAAAGCATTATTAGAAATTTCAGTGTACAAGAATCAAATGAGTATCAATTCATTTCTACTCTATGCTTCTTTTTTAGGATATAATATCAGAGATTGCTCTATTTGCCAACATTACAAATACGTTGAAAGTTATTATGGAAATTATCCATTATGCTTGAGATATAAGAAAGATAACACTCCTAAAAATCCTAATTCCTTATATGCATATCAATGTGAATATTATAAAATCAATAAGATTAATTATCTGAGTTTCGTTAGTTCCATATCTGAATATGGGATTAGAATTATTCAAAACCAAGTAGAATTGTTCAACAATATTGATCTAAAATCTTTATATATAAAAAACATCAACAATGTTTTAAAGGATTGTATATCCCAATTAGAAGATTCATTCAGAAAAAAGAATTTATTTATTGAAATAGCTGACAGAGATATAAATACAAGTGATTATTATAACAAGACTGAAGCTTTAAAAATAAAAGAATATGTACATTGTCTAAAACTATATCATTCAACAAAAATCAGCAGACCGCCATTGTTTATATATTGTATTGAGGCGAATTTTAATTATCCTGTTGAGAATTCAAATAAAGCAATATGTATAAAAGTAAACGATAAAAATGACTTACAGGAATTCATTTATAAGAACATCGTAAAACTTTATAGGAATAGCAAGATTTGTTATCACAATATTAAAATACACAAACGAGAAAATAAGCCTGAAATGGATTTGCAAAGTACTTATAATATTGATGCTTTAAATG
Source organism: Prevotella sp. HCN-7019 (assembly GCF_037890215.1). Lineage (NCBI taxonomy): Bacteria > Pseudomonadati > Bacteroidota > Bacteroidia > Bacteroidales > Prevotellaceae > Prevotella > Prevotella sp. HCN-7019. The sequence goes on from NZ_JBBKBO010000009.1 coordinate 115,983, forward strand.
AAATAAATCAAGTTCCGCAACTTCCGTCTGATTATAAAGAAGATGTTATTCCCTTTTTAATGAAAGAATTCAATACTAAAAACATTTTTATAGAAAGTTATAATAATGTAGTAATTGCCTTAAAGCCTTTATACAATAATTGTGAGAGAAGCGATATTAAAGGAAATGTTCTATTAAAAGTATTCAACAACAATAAAGCAATATGCCCTATTTATATTCAACTATGTTTTAATAATGAGTCTCCTATTAAGGATATGCCAACTATTGTATTAAGACTTGACTTATATGGTAAATGGAAAGAATCACAACACCAGGAATGTTTGCTGATAAAAGAAGGTAAAAATGGAGAGTTTTACAAAATAGACCATCTTTACAAGAATAATAATTAGATTTGTAACACAAATCAGCAATTTTATGAAATTAGGATATATACACAGCAACAGAGAAGAACAAACCCGAGTCATGCAAGTACTGAAAATGACTTCGGAATCTGTAGCTCTCGATGAGCTCGGCATTGGCCGTATCCGTGATGCTTTTGCAGACCGTATGTTTCCCGGAATATCTACCCTGCAAAAGCACATGAAGTATTTCTCGCTCATGCCACAACTCTATCGTAAGGCTACAGAAAAACGATATAACCGTTTATCGGAGGTGAAAGCGGAAATTATCCGTCTGGAACGGATCATGACAAAAAATCTATACGATGGCAGTGCGGACAAACGAGGTATCACAGGAAGTGAGATGATTGGTAAAAGTGGAAACAATTATGTAAAATATGATCCGGCATACATCTACAATTCCGGATTACAGACTTTCGGAATTTTACGTAGTCCACAGCTATATGAACTAATCTACTCAACTTCAAAGGCATTGCACAATGCCCCTAAAGTGACCAAGACAGATAATGAAGATACAAATGACGATGCAGATGAGAAGTCCGGCCTATTCCAGTTCTGCTCTTTCCCTAATGTGGATTATGATTTTACCCAGAAATGTACATTAGATCTGACCGTAGAAGATAAAGACTTCATTGTGGATCACATTCTTAATGCAGAAGCATGTCAAGGTACCTTGTTACGTTACATCGTGGATAATCCTGACTTTGCGATAGCTGATAGTTTTGAACAGATTCCCTTCCGTCATTTGCCACATGAGATTGGAGAACTGCAAGACCTGGCCCGACGTTTCGCTGATTTTATATATATGGTACACATCCGCTATAACTATATCTATTCACAATACCAGGATGAAGAAATGCGAACTGAATTTCAGGAGAAACTCGAAGAATACCGGAATAGTGGTACAGACATAGACAAGGTGCTGAATGCAGTGAGCATACGGGAGAACAGCGGAAAATGGTTCTGCAAAGAAGTTGCAGAACGCATTGCAGCCAATGACATTGAAGAAGATGGCGGTTTGGATCAGTTGATTATCAACCGGGAACGAAGAGTAAAAGGGAATCGAAGAAAAATTGGAAATCCAGCATATATTTATAATAAAAGGAATCGCATACATTACTATAAACTCACCTACCGATGGGAAACGGTAAAGACCTTTGCCGAGGAATTAAGAAAGGAGGCTATCAATGGCTGATGCATTATGGAATGATATTATCTATACGGATGTGTTGCAAAGCGATGGCTTTGTAATTGATTATGCGGTTTGTACTACCTATAGTCTGGACATGCCTTCCTTGTTATCAGTGCCCTTTATGTTGGGCACAATGACCGACCTGACAGAAACAGCCATGCGCTCTCCTCACCTAATATTGGAGACTATCAATAAATCAGCTGGTAAGTTTGCCGTTTTCTGCAATGCCGGATGTATGGCAGTACCGCAAGCCAACTCCAAAGTGTATTCACTATTGGAGCAGAGCGTTGTACAAGTAACACTGCAAGCAAAGGGAGGCGGTTTCGTCAATTTTCATCCCAAGATATGGATTATAAAAGAAACGAACCCGGACACCTGTGCTCAGCAAATTAAACTGATTGTCCTTTCCAGGAACCTTACCGGTTCCAATGACTTGGACGTAGTGTGTGAACTTATTGGTAAAATCGACACCAAACCGGCCACAAGAAAAGCGCAAGTCAAACATGCACCGCTTGTGGATTTCCTCACATGGTTAATCACAAAAGCCGATAGCCGTACTATCCGTAAAAATATGCGTTCTATCTGTAAGGACATCGACTACATTGAACAATTTGACCTTACCGATTCTCCTTTTGAAGATTACGAGTTTTTCCCTATGGGGATACCTGGATATGATGGATATACAAAGTGCTTTGAACAAAGTATGCTGAATCATGCGGCAGAAATGCTGGTCATCTCCCCCTTCGTGGACAAGAATATTTTGAATCAGATGGTCAGTTGCAATCCTAGTGCTAAAAAGACACTCATCACACGACATGCATCAGTTACACAAGAGGTAATAAACTTGTTTAATAACGGTGGTGTTTATGCTCCCAAGGAAGTACTGACCGATAAGGTAGAAAAAGATGTAGCTGTCGACTTGCACGAGAAAGTGTATTTCATACGCCGAAACGAGGGCAATCTCAGCTATAACCATCTGTATCTTGGTTCTACCAATGCCACCATGAATGGATTCAGACGGAATGTGGAGTTTTTACTGCACCTGAAGTTTGCTCCCTATAAATCTTCGTATGAAAAATACCGAAGTGAACTGATAAACGACAGCAAGGAATGTATGTTCGAGCAGGTTCTTTCGGTACCAAAGGAAGACTCTGAAAAAGAGGATGTCACCAACGAATTGATGTTGCGTCGTGCAATCTCGGCCATTCAGCAGGCACGAGTTACGTCTAATGACGGAAGCTATACCGTCACCATACAATGTCAGACTAACAGAATGCCTTCGGAGCCTGTTTTTCTTTATCCTTTAGGATGTGACGGCAAGGAACAAGTATTAGCTGACGGGCTGACATTTAAAGATATGGCACTGGATTCATTAACAGAATTTTACACGATACGGATTGGAGATTTGCGTCGTCTGATAAAAATACAGACGGAGGGAATGCCAACCGATGAGCGAGACAAAGCAATATTCCGTTACTTTATCAATACGAAAGGAAAGTTCATCAACTATCTGGCATTCATGCTAACTGATGAGGTGGAACAGTATATATTGGAAAGCCAACAACTGGAAAAGGAGCTGGCCAATGACAAGGCATCCTCTTTGGAACAGCAAATTAGTACCTCACTTTATGAAGACATGGTGAAAATGGCCTATAAAGACCCTGACCGCATCGCTTCTATCCGGCGAATCGTAGAGAAAGCAGACGAGACAGTCATCCCAGACCATTTCATGGAGATGTACAACACATTTGAAAACGTTATTAAACAAATAAAACGCTTATGAGTCAGGAAGTAAAGGATTTTCAGCGTGCTACGGCAGATCGCATTCTGCATATCTATAAAAATTTAGGTCATCGAAGGGTATTGCTAGCCGACGAAGTGGGATTAGGCAAGACGTTCGTGGCCAAACAAGTCATCAACCTAGTTCGTGAATGGCACAAGCAGGAGAAAGATGACTTCTTTAAGGTGGTTTATATCTGTTCGAATGCCAACATAGCCGATCAAAACATAGAGAAATTAGGGGTTGAAAATCGGGTGAGCATCAGCGAGAGCCGTCTGTCAATGCAGCATCTCTATATCAAATTGGCTGAGAAACGGATTGCAGAACAGCATGAGCAGGGAGAAATGCCTGAATCAATCATTCCGCTGACTCCTTCCACTTCCTTCCGTTTTTACAGTGCACAAGGAACAGCCAATGAACGTGCCTTGATGTATAATATTTTATGCGGACTGGATCAAGTCAAAGATTATAAGGAAGTTATCAGTGATTTTCTTAGCTGTAATGTTAAAAACTGGCAGGAGCTTACGAACATTTATAACGAAAAAATCAATGGATGCGGAGATGATTATCTTTGTGAGATGCATAGTAAGTTACAGACGAGATTGTCGGATACTATTACAAATCAATTGATTGAGTACGCACAAAATGGTTGCGATAATCGTCAGAGGGCAGACATGATCAATAAGCTACGTCGTATTTTCGCAGAAATCAGTATTGACATGCTCGATCCTGACCTGGTTATCATGGATGAGTTTCAACGCTTCAATTCGCTGCTTGAACAAGGCGATGACGAGCAATCCATGCTAGCCAACAAATTCTTTGACAACGAGCGTTCCAATACGAAGATTCTGTTACTTTCCGCTACGCCCTACAAACCTTATTCCACCCTTGAAGAGTTAAATACAAATGGGAATGATGAGCACTATCAGGACTTTATGAAAGTAATGGATTTTCTATATGCCACAAAAGATAAAATGGACCGGTTCAAGTTGATATGGCACACATATTCTGCTGCACTCAAACGTACAAATGTGGTTGATTTAACACCGCTTGTGATAACCAAGAATGAAGCAGAAGAAGCACTGTATGGAGTGATGTGCCGCACGGAACGGTTTAACAGTGGCATTATAGACGATTCCCGTGTATGTGACGTACAGGTCGTGCCGGAAGATATCCTTTCTTTTGCAGAGGGGCAGTATCTGATGGATTGTCTAAATCAAGAAAATACGAAAGTGCGCTTGGGTAATCTCCCCATGGAATACGTCAAATCTTCACCTTATTTGTTGTCCTTTATGGATAAATACGAACTGAAGAAACGAATTGCTTCGGCATTACAATACTCAGACGTAAAAAGATATGGAAAAAAGGACGCATTGCTTCTATCGAAGTATGCCATCAATAATTATCGTCCCATTCCTGCTGCTAATGGAAAATTAAAGTATCTTCACGACCTAGTATTTGGTACACATCACAAGAAGAAAACACAGTTGTTGCTTTGGGTTCCTGCCTCTAATCCATACTATAAAGCCGGAGGTGTATTTGAGAGTAACGAAGCCCGCAGTTTCTCCAAGATTATCCTATTCTCTTCATGGGAAATGGTACCGAGAATGATTTCCATCATGATGTCATATTATTCGGAGTTATATACTTTGGGAGAGTTAAAGAAGGTAGAAGCAGAGATACGCTATACTTCTCAAAAGAAGAACCGTTATGGCGAGAATCGTTTAAGAGCCGACGGATTATTAGAGTATCCTTGCCAAACCCTATCCGGTCTTTTCTTTCCTACCACATTTTATGGAGAGAAACTTTCCTCAATCCGGAAAATCATAAAACAGAGAATTCAAGAAGAATTTGCACAGAATACTATCATAAGTAGTATTCCACAACAAGGGCGAAACAACGCCAAACTTATTCTTACTCTCATGAAAATACTGGATGGAAAGCCAGTAGAAGATTTGAACGACTTGTATGTGCCTTCAAATGCATTGGATGTGATGACAGATATTGCCATCGCTTCACCGGCTGTATGTGCTTATCGGCAATCTGGCAATGAAGAAGATGCCCAAATGGTGGCTAAAGCAATCGTCTCAGTATTCAACAAACCTGAAAGTGCAGCTGTGATAGACCTGATGTATAACAAAAAGAACGATGATGATTATTACGAATCAGTTCTTGATTACTGTGTGGTAGGTAACCTACAGGCTGTACTTGATGAATATGCCCACATGACACAAACAAAGATATTGGGACATACTGTTACGGAGGCTATTATTGGCACAAGCAATCTTAGCATAGATACAACCGATTCTTTGGGAATGGAAGAAAAGAAACAACTTATGCGTTGTCATTTTGCTATTCCATTCATTGATAAAACGGTCACTGACAAATCTGTAGCTCGTACCACTAATATTCGTAAGGCTTTCAATTCTCCTTTCCGTCCGTTCCTGCTTTCAACAACATCAATAGGTCAGGAAGGTCTTGATTTTCATTGGTATGCCAGAAAGATTGTTCACTGGAATCTACCCTCAAATCCTGTGGATCTAGAGCAACGGGAAGGCCGTATCAATCGTTTTAAGTGCTTGGCTATTCGCAGAAATGTGGTAAAATTGTATGGCAGTGAAACTTATCATACTTGGGATGAACTGTTTTCTCTGGCTTATTCGAATTTGAAAGGTACACATTCGGATATTGTTCCTTATTGGTGCCTTCCTGTCGCAGATCTGACGGAAGAACAACGGGCAAAATTGGAATACATTGAGCGTATTGTTCCGCTTTACCCTCTCTGCCGCGATCGATATAAGTACGAACGTCTTATTAAGGTGCTTGCCTTGTATCGCATGACACTGGGGCAGCCACGCCAAGAAGAACTGTTGAGCCTTTTGAGAAATATGCATCTCTCGGATGAACAGCTCAAAGAACTGACAATTGATTTATGTCCATACAATAAAAATTAAATTGATTATGGAATAAGTTTTTTTGTTCTTGTTTGTTGATTTATTTTTCCTTAAAAGTTAAGAATAACCAAATGTAAATCAAATTATAATACAACAATTTTATTTATTTGCATCTTAAAAGGTCTATACTGAAACCATTACAATACCTAATATCTTAGATTTTACGGCGTAAGCTTAATGGAATTCTGTTTTTTATATTTTAATGCAATAAATAATATCATATTGTCATATTAAAAACTATGTTAGCAAAGTTAATATGTTATTTTACTCTTTGCTGACACAGTTTAAATTACATACCTTCTTATAGACAAAATAGGGTCGCATCATTATTCAATACAAACTTGATACGATCCTTTTAAGAGTTATAGCTAAAAATTGTAACTTTATGTAGCACTCATGTATGTTTTAACCTATCCTCTTTTCATGCTATGATATTCATTTATACGATATATAATATTTAAACATACGTGTAAAAATATTATCAACCATACATATTAATAAAATTCGAGAAAAATAATTATCAGAACCGTCATCGTCTTTGATTAAATCATCTAATTGGGGTACATTATTCTGATACGAAAGTAGATTGTGAGCACACCTATTGCGATGTCTATATAATTTGTCAAATGATTCATTTAAAATATTATCACCACCAAAAATTCCTTTATCTGTAAAATAACCGTTAACTCTATATTGTATATTTTTTGAAAAGTCAATAAATCGTGAATATTCACGTGGCAACCATTTCTTAAATATAGTTGCTTCAAATTTAAATTTCAATCTTTCTTTTATCTCAGAAATTTGTCTATTTGTTTCATCTTCACTTGGGAAAGGGTATGTATGTCCTTTCTTTTCCAAAATCTTCTTTAAAACATTATATACCTTATCTTTATCTTCTAATCGAGAACATTCACCTACATTAATAGATCCATTTAGATACTTATATCTAAATTCAAAATCATCACTTGCTATTTCCCATAGGATGCATTTGAGTTTTTGTTCTTGATATCCCGTTAGTCGTAAAAAAACACTTTGTAAAATATATTCACATAGTGGATAATGTGCAATATTCTGATCTATTCCAGAAGATGACATTATGGCATCATCTAGAATTTCAAATATATCTGATATAATAAAGTCTGTATGCATATATATTACGCTAAATAGTTTTTAAAAATACCTATAGATGCATTTATTCGTTCTCGTAAATATTTCAGCGATGCAGGAGATTTTGCATGTGAAGGATTTCCCTTAAATTTTCTTATCTTATCTTCCAATTTTACTTTCAATTCTGCAATTTTTTCATTATTCAATTGTTCCTTTTTTATCAATACCCAATAAATAAGACCAAGCATATATATATCTACGTCAATGATGCTGGATAGGTCTTGGGGCATAGATAATTTTATCCATTCTGCTTTTAATTCATTCATTTTCGCCTCAATCTCTGCCTTAGGTATTATATCGTTTATGTTTTTAAATATGCCTGATGCAGAATCTGGATTTACAGTGTCTGATATGAAAATCTCATAATAAATTTCGCTTTTTGTTTTATATCCTTTCATCACTTTGGATGAATCATTATTTTTTGAATAATCTAAAACAAGTGCAAGTAATCTAAGAAAATCTATAGGCTGGGGATCTGCTCCAAATTGTTTTACAAGTATGTTTTGAGCAAATTCTGGCGCAAATAATGGAACGTACGCTTTATTAAGATAATAGAGAGATTTTCTACTTTCTGTTTTTAATAAGTTAGTACCACCGATATTGACATTTCTGAATATCGTCGAAAAAAATCTATGCCGAGCATCTTCTAAAGTTTCAGTATGAGGAATTATATAAGAGAAACCTAAATAATGCTTTTTAAGGAATTCATCATTAACCCAATGGGTTCCTAAAGTCTCATAATCGTGATTATCTATCAAGGCTTTTTTGATTTCATTGATATTAGTTCCTAATTCTTTAAGTGTATTTATGGTCCATTCGAAATAATGTTCTTCTTCAAGCTCGTCATCCTCATTATCACCTTCAACCTTTACTGTTTTTTATATCTTCTTTCATTTGGCACAATATTTAGATAGGCTAAAGCAATTGAAGTTAAACGTTGTTGTCCATCTATGATGATATTTTTATCATTAAGTTTACCAATTGTTACTGGTGGAACAAATTCATCTCTGCTAATTGAATTTATAAGATTTTTAATCTGCTCCTTACTCCAAACAAAAGAACGTTGATATTCTGGAAGTACTATGCCTCCAGATACAAGTTGCTTAAGCCAATAGTCTAAAGTAAACTCACCATAATGCACTCTATTTTTCATTTTCCAAATCTTAAGTATATAAATGAATATTATTAATTATCAAAAGAAAATTGTGTAAATCATATAATATTGTCGAAACATTTGTTATTCCCATCCTTAAGTCCGTCGTTTTTATTTCATGATGGAAAAGCATCCAAAAATATCCTTGGCAAGAGCTGCGTACAGACGATAGTAGTTATTCAAGTCATCATTAAGAAACAGATTGCCATAGTCCTTGAGCCATTCACCATTACAGCAAAATCCATAGCTGTCAGAGCCACGAAAGGATTCGAAACTCAGCTCTCCAATTAGTTTTGGCTCTTTCTGCCAATCAAAATCAACAAATACGTAGAGTCTTTTCATACTTTATTCTTTTTTGGATGCTCTTTCTCGTTTCTTAAGGCTCAAATCCTGCAATGCTTTTCCTATTACATCTTCCTTTGCAAGTAGAAGAATATCATCATCCAGCTGAAGCGCATAAAGCACCCTGAGATAAATACCTATCGCCACAGTCGGTACGCCTTTCTCGATGCGTGAAACCGTAAGAGGCGAACAGGTGGCGCGTTCGGCAATCTGCGCGATACTGAGATTCCTGCGCAGTCTGGCCAGCCTGATCTGCTCACCCACAATTTGCATCTTCTGCCCCAATTTCCTTGGCAACTTGGTACCCATCGTACTCTTCGTCATAGCTCAACATATCATATAATATGCAAATATAGCGGTTTTACTTTATTTTATGATAGGTTACAAAAATAAATTTTAGAATTTACTCTTACCTGAATCTGCCTTGGCCACATTATTGAACGTTGAAATATTAAATGCTATTATATTATTCGTAGAGTTCGTATTTCACCTATAACAAATAATATATTGTTTCTTGCCAGAAAACGAAACCCATTATGATTGTACAACTTTTATCCAGATATTTATGTATAGGCAGGCACCAATCTACAATAAATGTATATACACTTTTTGTAGTAACAATTTTTGTAG
>NZ_JBBKBO010000010.1:0-110159 GCF_037890215.1 Prevotella sp. HCN-7019
CTTGCATTGTTCTGAATTCGTCGAACTCACGTTATTTATTCTGTTTTTTTTGTTAGTATATGGTGCTGCGTGGGGTGTGCTGTGCACACATATTCTATATGTAGAAATACATAGCCATATTTTAATGGTATTATATGATTTATTAATGTTGTTTTCATTACCGTTGGTGTGTATTTTTGAGAATAGTCTCGTTTAAGGAAAACGTATATACTTATAACTAATAATACTATGATGCTCGGCAGATAACATATTTTTAATACTATGTGAGTGTTAAAAAATATGATATACAATAATAGTAATTTAGCATGTGTATGTTATATGTGAGACAGATCCTATTTTCATTCTGTATAATGTATATTTACCTTTGCGTTATTTTCAGAATAGCCAATATAATCAGCGTGTCTATTGTTCTGTTTCGGTCTATACGACAGATAATGATAATTGTCTATCTTTTTGGAAATACTTATATCTTTTGACACGTCAGACACCGTAATATAGGAACTGTCAGAGAATTCATATTCATGGATGCTGTCGTATGAAAACTCCTGTGTTGTGACATCCCCACAATCTGGAATACTTTGATGAAATAAAGTGGTGATTTGAACATTATATAGAAGATCATATTCTTATTAAATATATTTCTGTTCTGTTTGAATTTTTAGCATTTCGTATATTTGATGTTCATACTCCTAACAATATCCTCCATGTATATGTTCTCACAGATATATTCGTGCAAGTGGTTTGAATTTATTTTAATATTTTTTACAATGTGATTTATTATATTTTCCTCATCTATATGAGGAAAATATAATGCTTACATATGCTGTGAGTAGTTGTAAGTCGCTGAATACAGTAGCGTAGCCTTATATATAAAAAAACTATCTTTGGCAAGGTTCTGTTATTTTAATGAGAAAACATGTAGGCCGTTAGATATTTTTTCTGTATAAACTTCACTAGGTAAGATATTTTTACTCCGATAGTTATTGTCACTACTCTTCTGCGATAATCAACATATATTTCGAAACTAATTAAGTCCTCTTAAACATTGGGACATACAAATGTAGAATTATTTGTCTGAATGTCAATTATTATATATATAATATCAATTATTTTACATATGATAAGGGTAAAAACGCTATATTTGTCATCACATATAGAATTTGTAATCGGATAATAAATCTTTTACTATACAATCTAAATAAACTGTTACAAAATGAAAAGAGAATTTTTACTTGTTGTATTGTCGCTGCTGTTTTTCAGTATGCATGCTTCTGGATTATCTGTGAACAATCTTAAGGTTCAGAATATGATCAATCCTGCAATTATTGATGTTAGTGAACCAATGTTTAGCTGGAATATTAGCTCAGACCGACGTTGCGTTATGCAGACTTCTTATCGTATTATTGTTTCTACAGATCCTTCTTTTGGAGACATCGTGTGGGACTCTGGTATAGTGGATTCTGATTCTTGTGTGGGGGTCAAGGCTGTTGGTCTTGTTCTTAGACCGGCTACACGCTATTATTGGCGTGTTACTGTTACAGATAATGCCAATAACGAGGCTACATCTTCAGAAATCGCATGGTTCGACACTGGCTTGATGTCGTCAGGATGGAGTGGGGCTCAATGGATAAAGGCTACGGATTTCCCTGCCGGTACGGAAATTCCTGATGTTGAAAAAGTAACGGAATACACAATTGAGGCAAGATTCTCTATTGAACATACTGCTGCTGGTATATGTTTTGCTCGTAAGGATAATTCTAATTTTTATATGTGGCAGTTTAATGTGGAAGGTGAATTTCCACGTCTACGTCCTCATAAATGGACAAATGGCAATCCGGCATGTCTTGACAATATCGATCTTACAGGGAAAGTTGTATTGAAAACAGGTTCGTGGTACACCGTTCGTGTGGAGGTGTCTGATGATTGTACAATGGCTAAAACATATATTGATGGTGTGCTTGTCGATGAGCGTAGCGGCGATTTCTCTTACGGTCTTGTTGGTGTTCGACAGGATAAAGGTGAGAGCGATGGTGCTCCGGAGATAGCTTCGTTCGATGATTTTAAAGTAGTGACGTCTTCTGGTAAGGTTTTGTTTGAGGAGGATTTTAGTTCAGACGAATATGGATTTGACGGTGGTGAGGTGATGGATGGATACCTACGTGTTGTCGGTTCTACTGTGAATTCTGTTTATGCATGGCAGAAAGACGAACATGCTTTTCTGAAATATACAATTGAGGCAGACATGACACTTATGAAAGACAATGCTGCCATCGTATTCTCATCGACAGGAGCTCGTACATATCTTATGTGGCAGATAAATACATTTGATTCTGACAAACCATTATTGAGGCATCATATCTACAATAACAGTCTGCATCCGCAATATGATGACGTTATTATAGAACAATTTTCTAAGGATGATATTCTAAATCATGAACGTCGTGTAAAAATAGATGTAGAAGGTAAGTGCATCAGAACGTTCATTGATGGTGTACTTGTAGATACCTATATTGATAATTCTGGTGTATTGGCTAAGGGTGATATAGGCTTCCGTGTTGATAATTCGGCTCAGTTCCGTGATAATGTCTATTTTGACAATGTGCTTGTAACCGAATATGATGAGAACAATATACCTACAATTGTTCTTGATGAGAATTTTGAACAATTACCGTCAGCTTTTTTCTATGACGCTATTGTGGTTGACGTGAATGGCAACCATAAAATGTATATGCCTGTGACAGGAATTGAAACTCGTGTTATGCAACGGGGAACAAAAGGTGCACCTATGTTTAGAAAGGAATTTTCGGTGTCTCGTGAAATTAAGTCTGCAAAGCTTTACACTTCAGGCCTTGGAGTGTACGATGTTTTTGTGAATGGTGTGCGAGTAGGTCATGTCCAGCCAGATGGTACTGTCGTGTATGAAGAATTGAAGCCTGGTCGTACGGACTATCACAAGCGGGTACATTATTCATGTCACGACATAACATCGCTTGTGCATGAAGGTGCTAATGCTGTTGGCGCTGTAGTGACTGACGGATGGTGGCGTGGTGATGTGGCTCATGGGGAATATGGAACTCCCGATCTTGCATTTATTGCCTTGTTGCGTTTGACGTATGAGGATGGTACAGTGGAGAATGTTGTCACAGACCGTTCGTGGTTGTCGTTTACAGGTGGAGCTATGAGAAGTGGTGATATTTATAATGGTGAGATATATGATGCACGACTTGAGGACAGATGGACGGAGGCCGGCTATGACCAGTCTGCTTGGAATGCTGTTACTCAGTCAGATGATTTCGATGGAGTTGTGGAAGCTCCCCAAACACCACCAGTGATGGTACTTGATGAACATACGTTTGTGCCTGTAAAGACAACTGTATATGATGGTACTTTGGACGAGGGTTCTGATTTTGGAATGATAAATATTGTGTCGGAAACATCGTCTGTTGCGCCACTTAAATTAAAGAAAGGTCAAACTGTAATATTTGATTTTGGACAGAATTTTGCAGGATGGGTGGAGTTTAAAGCACGTGCCGCTTCCGGTAATCGCCTACGAATGAGATTTTCGGAAATGCTCAATGATACAGGTGAAAAGTCTCGTGGAAATGATGGTCCTGGTGGAAGTCTTTATCTTCTTAATTTACGTAGTGCTAAAGCCGAACTTTTTTATACATTTGCAGGAAAAGAGAATGGCGAAACATACCGTCCTACCATGACGTTCTTTGGTTTCAGATACTGCGAAGTTTCTGCATCAGATGACGTGGAAATAATGTATGTTTCAGGTCTGCCTATCAGTACACGGCTTGAGACTACCGGAAGCATTACTACAAGTGATGATTCTGTCAATCGTCTTTTCAGTAACATCCAGTGGAGTCAGCGTAGTAATTTTATAAGCATTCCTACAGATTGTCCCCAGCGCGACGAAAGATTAGGCTGGACTGCTGATGTGCAGATATTCTCACGTACGGCGGCATATAATGCAGATGTCTCAACCTTCTTGGCTAATTGGATGGAGACCATGCGTGATGGGCAGCACTCTGAAGGGGCTTATCCAAATGTGTCGCCTTATGAAAGTTGGGACGGTTACGGAGCTGGAGCATGGGCTGATGCTGGTATAATAGTACCGTGGACAATGTATCAGATGTATGGTGACAAGTCAATAATAGAAGACAATTATGAGTCCATGATGCGATATATGGACTGGCTCTCACGTCAGGTTGGTGATGGTTATAAGTATCAAGGAGGTGTACCAACGTTCGGTGACTGGTTGGCTTTTGTCCCGACGGATTCACGTTATGTAAGTGTGTGCTATTATGCTTATGATGCGAGCCTTATGGCTAAGATGTCGAAAGCTTTAAGTAAATCACCAGACGACCGTTATGCACGAAATGCAGAAATGTACGAGAAACTGTTTGATGATATAAAAGCAGAGTTTGTCACACGATATCTTATGAATGGTGTACCGCGTCAGCAAACCCAGACAACGTGTCTGTTGGCACTTAAGTTTGGATTGTTGCCAGATGCTGTGTCGGAGGAACGCGTGCGCAAGTTACTTTCACGTCTAATCTCTTCTGAAGGCGATCGACTTAATACTGGCTTTGTTGGAACAGGTATCATTAATACAACTCTTTCCGAACAAGGACTCATAGATAAAGCATATAATCTTTTACTTCAACGAGAGTGTCCATCGTGGCTTTATAGCGTGGATCAGGGAGCTACTACAACATGGGAACGATGGGATTCCTATAGACTTGATACAGGCTTCGGTGATTATACAATGAATTCGTTTAATCATTATGCTTATGGCGCTGTCGGTGAATGGATGTATCGATATCTTGGCGGTATAGATACGGATGAGGACGCTCCAGGATTTAAACATATTGTGCTCAGGCCTTCTCCTGATGTGCGTAAAGAAATACCAGAAGGACAGGAACGTATAACCTGGGCCAAGGCTTCGTATAAGTCGGCTTATGGTGTTATTAGGTCAGAGTGGAAATATGAGGGCGACGATCTTGTCTGTGAAGTGGAGGTTCCTGCAAATACCATTTCTACACTTTATTTCCCGTTGCCTTTCAAAGATGCTGTTGTGTATGAAGGTGGTGTACCTGCTATACAGTCAGAGGGCGTAGAATTTGTGTCTTCTGATGACGGTGTAGCTGTGTTCAAACTTGGGTCAGGTACATATCGTTTTACATGTGATTTTACTTCTGGAATAATATCCCGTGATGAAAACGAACGCATAATGGTTTATCCTAATCCGGCACGTGATGTTGTATACGTGAAGTGTGATATGCCGCTCGATAGTATTGCACTATATGATATGGCTGGCAATATGGTGATTCGTGATGGTTTGTGCGATGGACGTATTGATGTGTCAGGACTTGTACCAGGAGTGTATGTTCTAACAGTACGTTCCGGAGAAAAGAAAAGCACGATAAAGATAGTTAAGGTCGCTTGCTGATAATGTGCATGTATATTGTTATAGTATTATTCTTTTATAAGGAATAATTGTGAATATAGTCCGGCCATTTTCAATATGTAAATAATGATAATTATGTAACGAGACTTTGTGTTATGTTATGATTCGGATTTGCATATTGAGAATGGTCGTATATTTTATGAATGTATTGAAAAGTCTGTGCTTTAAAGTTTTGTACTTGAGTTGCATTCGCATTCTATTTTTGCCTGATGTTTTTTGTATACTTATGCATCGTTATTTCCGTGTAAGGTCGTTATTCTGCGTCAGAATTTTTATGATTATTGTTACGCAACTTTAGAGCGGTTATAATATAAGTCGGCGGAGTGTGATTTCCCGAATTTCTATATGTGTAATATTGTGGCGTGATAAAGCTTTTCAGATATTGCGTGACGCCCTTTTATGATTCTCTGCCCTGCATTTCCTTGATTGTCTTGAAGGCTTTCCCGTGTGGTGATATTGCCTTTTTTAGGCTTAGTATGAATTCTGTGTGTATTGGTTTTATTCATGATTTATCGCGGAATGAAGTGAGAATCGCGGACAATGCACGGGTGTATAAAACATGGCGGAGCATGTGTCCGTGTAATAATAAATTCATTTTGCCACAACCTTTAAGTCCACACATCGAGAAGAGTGCATGCTTTGCGCGCATCTTCTTCCGCATGATATCGGCGTTTTTAAAGAAAACCCGGACGGCGGACTTACAGTTTTTCTTGACTTTTTTTTGACAAAATAAAATCACAAAAGAGATGCGTGGAAATGTTAAATACGGTATCAGAAAGCCCGTTTCGGCTGTGCTGTCTTGTCGTATGGCCTGCGATGTAATCCCGGATCAATCGTCTTACATTCCGATTATGCCCGTTTTAAGGTCTGGTTACGACTTTTTCAGCGTGTGATATTGCGCGTTTTAGGCCCTGAAACAGGCCATATCACGTGCTGAAATGGTGTTTTTTACACGGCGAAAAAATGGTTCTTGTTTATAAATATCTGATGTTCAGTGTTTTATGCAAATCTCTTATTTTTGCGTATTTGCGTCCGACGGAGAGTCTGCCCGCAAATTCTCGCTTATTTTTGTGGGTAGAACTGAAAACTCGGATGGAAAAACCGCAGGATACTTAAAATCTGTAACTGCCCCATATCGCATCTCTTTCAACTGAAAGCAACAATGCCGATACGGGACAGATGTCGCGGTTTCTTATTGCAGGCAATCCGTATAGAATTTTTACTTAGACCTTTTTTATATCGCAGACAGAGAATGACCGGTCTGTTTTTATGAGAACATGTGTTTTATATTCTGCCCTTGTGACTTAACGGTTTCCGTTTTGCAGATTTCTTTTGTCACTATAAAGTCAAGGCGGAAAAGTATGAATATGAAAATCAGAACACCGGGCGGTGTGCGCCATATTTTATTTAATGTACACAGATCAGCTGTGACGTACGCGTATCAGGCAAAAAGTTCCTGCAGCACATCGAGTGACTTCAGCTCGGGAAAGTCGGGTACGTGCAGCCTGTAGTATTTCAGAATGAGGTCCACGCAGCGGTTGCGCTCATTGCGTGAGAATGCAAAAAGGTGCATTGTCTCATATCTCATGCGCATGAGTGTTGCTATTCTTGCAGCCTCCTCCGGTTTCAGAAAGTCCGTGTGCCAGGGTTGTCCGTCTGTGAAGCATCCGCTACGCAGGTCGAAGTAGGCGTTCTCTTTGCGGCTTTCGAGGTTAGGGTAGAAGCCTACGAAGCGCGTGAGGTGCATCATATATACAATGTGGAAGTTGGAGAAAGCGCTGCGGCATGCGTCGAGCCACATTATGCTGTTGACTATATATTGAAACAGCGGTTCGTTGTCCTGTTCGCTGCGGGTTGCGAAATTGGTGAACTCGGCCACGAACATGGCTATCGACAGTTTGTAGGCATCGAAGGGTATGGAGCTGAGCGGGCAGGCTATGGAGGCGTCGCTGATGCGCAGCAGGCGGGTGTTCTGTCTGTAGTCGAACACTATGTCGAGAATCGACAGTGGCTGCAGCAGTTGTTTCTTCACCCTTGCGCGTGCGCTTTTAGGTATGTGTTGTATGAACGACAGCCGTCCGTGGGTCTGTGTGAGCATGTCGGCGATGATTTGCGAGTCGCCGTATTTAAGTGTGCGTAACACCACTGCTCTTGTCTTTGTCAGCATAAATTCATGCGTTTTATACCGCAAAATTACGAAAAATGCACTATTTTGAAAAAAAAACTCAAATATATTTGGAGGATAAATAAAAAATGTCTACCTTTGCATCCGCAAATAAGACATCTACGGTCCCTTCGTCTATCGGTTAGGACGAGAGATTTTCATTCTCTAAAGAGCAGTTCGATTCTGCTAGGGACTACAATAAAAATACTACAAAGAAAAGAAGACTAATAAAGATGGCAAATCACAAATCATCCTTAAAAAGAATACGTCAGACAAAGGTAAAGAATTTGCACAACAGATATTATGCAAAGACAATGCGCAACGCAGTTCGCAAATTGCGCTCTCTCACTGACAAAGAGGAGGCTGTAAAACTTTACCCCTCTGTACAGAAGATGCTTGATAGATTGGCAAAAACCAATATCATTCATAAGAACAAAGCCGCAAACTTAAAATCAAGTTTGTGCAACCACATCAATAATTTGGCTTAATTAAACTAAACTTAATGTTTTTCCATAGGTGAGAGTCGCTGTCCGTGAGGCCAGCGACTTTTATTTGTACCCATTTGAAGCCGTGCCGGAGCGGCGAAAATAAATCCTTATTTTGTTTTGAGTTTTGGTATATTTGCATTATTTTTGCAATAATTATAAACCAACGCTTATGCAGACAAGGTGTCATCTCTCAATGCTCATTCACGAGCAGGCAAAAAAATACGGCTCGCGCACGGCGCTCACGTTCAGACTTTTCGGTAAGAGCACCTGGGGCAGTGTGTCGTGGGAGCATTTCTCCCTGAGAGTGAAACAGGTGAGCAATGCTCTGCTCAATCTTGGCGTGAAGCCGCAGGATAATATCGCGGTGTTCTCGCAGAACTGTGTGCAATATCTCTATACCGATTTCGGCGCATACGGCGTAAGGGCCGTCACAGTGCCGTTCTATGCCACAAGCAGCGAACAGCAGATACAGTTCATGATCAACGACGCGCAGGTGAGATTCATCTTTGTCGGCGAACAGGAGCAGTACAACAAGGCTCACCGTATCTTCCCCTTGTGTCCGTCGCTTGAGCGTATCATCATTTTCGACCGCAGTGTGCGCATCAGCACGCACGATCCTCATGCTCTTTATTTCGACGACTTTGTCGGTCTTGGCATCAATCTTCCGCGTCAGGCGGAGGTAGAGGCGCTGTGGCGTGAGGCTTCGGACGACGATCTGTGCAACATTCTCTACACAAGTGGCACGACAGGCGAGAGCAAGGGCGTGCAGCTTACCTATGGTCAGTATGCCTCGGCACTTGTCGCAAACGACAGATGTGTGCCGGTTACGGAGAAGGATAGGGTTATAAACTTCCTTCCGTTCACGCATGTTTTCGAGCGTGGATGGTCTTATCTCTGCCTTTCTGAGGGTGCCGAGCTTATCATAAACACCGATCCGCGTGAGATACAGGAGTCAATGAAGGAGACACATCCCACATGTATGTCGGCCGTGCCACGCTTCTGGGAGAAAGTCTATCAGGCCGTGAAGGACAAGATAGACCGTTCGTCACCTATGCAGCAGAAGGTGTTCCGTCATGCACTTGAGGTGGGACGCCGTCACAATGTGGAATATCTTGCTAAGGGAAAACGTCCTCCGCTCGGTCTTGCACTCGAATATAAGCTGGTGGACAAAACATTGCTCAAGATTGTGCGCAACCAGATAGGACTCACCAATCCCAACATATTCCCGACGGCCGGAGCGACTGTGTCGCCCGAGGTTGAGCAGTTCGTCCACTCCGTTGGCATTTGCATGATTGTGGGTTATGGTCTGACGGAAAGTCTTGCCACAGTGTCGTGCGACCATAAGAACAAACCTTATACGGTCGGTTCTGTCGGACGTCCCATCGAAGGCGTTGATATCAAGATATCCGAAACCGGCGAGATATTGCTCAAAGGTCCGACCATCACTCGTGGATATTACAAGCGCGACGCCGTCAATGCGGTGGCGTTCGACAAAGACGGCTACTTCCATACGGGTGATGCCGGCTATCTGAAGAACGGAGAGCTGTTCCTTACCGATCGAATAAAGGACATGTTCAAGACTTCCAACGGCAAATATATTGCCCCGCAGATGGTGGAGGCCATGCTCCTTGTCGACAAATATATCGACCAGGTGGTTGTGGTTGCCGACGAGTATAAGTTTGTTTCTGCATTGGTGGTACCGGAGTTCCGTTTGCTCGAGGAGTATGCCCGTGATCATAACATCAAGTTTGAGAGCCGCGAGGATCTGTGTGCCGACAAGCGCATACACGACATGATGATGGAGCGTGTGGAAACTTTGCAGCAGCAACTTGCACACTACGAGCAGGTGAAACGCATCACTCTTATAGCCCATCACTTCTCAATGGAGTCGGGTGAGCTTACCAACACGCTCAAGCTAAGGCGTCCGGTGATATACAAGAACTTTAAGGACGTGATAGAAAAAATGTATGCCGACTGACGTGTCCTACAGTGTCGGCGCTACGGACAGACTGGTTGCCGGAAGAAGAGGATACGTCCGCAAGGCCGGATATACATACTTAAAATAACAACAACATTTGTAATGATAACATCAGATCAGCTGAAAGACGTGATGGAACGTGCCGAGGCACTGCATCACTATCTCAACATCGACGCAAAGAAAATAGAGTTTGAAGAAGAACAACTGCGTACGCAGGCTCCTGATTTCTGGGACGATCCGCAGCGGGCGCAGGAACAGATGAAGAAGGTAAAAGGCCTTGAAAAATGGATTAACGGCTACAAGGAAGTCCGTATGTGTGCCGACGAGCTGAAGCTGGCCTTCGATTTCTATAAGGACGATATGCTCACCGAAGAAGAGGTGGACGAGGATTACAGCAAAGCCATGCAGGCCATAGAGAAGCTGGAGCTTATGAATATGCTGCGCCAGAAAGAAGATCCTATGGACTGTGTGCTGAAGATAAACAGTGGTGCCGGCGGTACGGAGAGTCAGGACTGGGCACAGATGCTCATGCGTATGTATATGCGCTGGGCTGAGGCTCATGGACATAAGGTGACCATCAGCAACTTACAGGAAGGCGATGAGGCCGGAATAAAGAGCGTTACAATGGAGATTGAGGGCGGAGAGTATGCCTACGGTTTCCTCAAGAGCGAGAACGGCGTGCATCGTCTTGTGCGAGTGTCACCGTTCAATGCGCAGGGTAAGCGCATGACAAGTTTCGCCAGTGTGTTCGTAACACCGCTTGTAGATGATACCATCGAGGTGTTTGTGGATCCGTCGAAGATAAGCTGGGATCTCTTCCGAAGCGGTGGTGCCGGTGGACAGAACGTCAATAAGGTGGAGACCGGTGTGCGTCTGCGTTATCAGTATGTCGATCCGGACACAGGTGAGGAAGAAGAAATCCTCATCGAAAACACCGAGAGCCGTAAGCAGCTTGAGAACCGCAACAACGCGATGCGACTCCTCAAATCGCAGCTCTACGACCGCGCGATGAAGAAAAGACTTGAGGCTCAGGCAAAGATTGAGGCCGGCAAGAAAAAGATAGAGTGGGGAAGCCAGATACGCAGCTATGTATTTGATGACCGTCGTGTGAAAGACCATCGCACCAACTACCAGACAACGGACGTTGATGGAGTGATGGACGGAAAGATAGACGGATTCATCAAAGCATATCTCATGGAGTTCCCGGTAAACGAAGAACAGTAACCGTCGCGGCAGGAGAGGCCTGCCGCAACTTTTGAACATAAATAACCTAAAATACTACGACTATGAGTGAAAAAAGCAAACTGAACCGCGCACGCCGCGAAGCACAACAGGAGAAACAGGCAAAGAAAGTAGTTGAGATAATATTCTGGAGTCTTATACTGCTTGCGGTGATTTATACCATCTGGGTTGTAGTTGCGTAATGAGCGGTCTGGAAATAGAACGTAAGTTTCTCGTACGAAAAGGCGACGCATTCAAACGCGCCGCCTTTTCGTGCAGCAGAATAAGGCAGGGCTACATGAATTGTGCCGATGCCACCGTGAGAGTGCGTCTGCGCGACGACAAAGCCTATCTCACCATAAAGAGCCGTTCGCTCGACGGCGGACTGTCGCGCTATGAGTTTGAGACAGAAATACAGTCAGACGAAGCTCTGCAACTGCTCAAACTGTGTCGTGGAGGATTGATAGACAAAAGCCGTTATCTCGTCAGAAGCGGACGTCACACCTTTGAGGTGGACGAGTTCTATGGCGACAACGAAGGTCTTGTGATGGCTGAGGTGGAGCTGGAAAGTGCTGACGAAGAGTTTGAAAAGCCCGATTTCATCGGAATGGAGGTAACTGGCGACAAACGCTTCTACAACTCCCACCTTCTTGTTAATCCTTTTTCTTCCTGGCGCGATACGCTGCCAGAAGAATACCGATGACGTTTCCGAGCGTCACACCTATGGCATTGGCCGCGAAGTCGAGCCAGTCGCCGCTACGCCGGCCGCCGGTGCAGTATTCCTGAAGAATCTCTATCACTCCGCTCATAAACAGCGGTGCGAGCCACGCCAGCAGGAAGAGGCGTGGCTTGTTTGTTCTGTCATGCCGGTGGAGATATTCATACCATATCGTAGCACATGTGCCGGCATACATCAGTACGTGTGTCCATTTGTCTATCAGCGTGATGTTCTCTAACGGCGTATCAGGCACATCCATGAAGCATAAAATCCATATGAATGCTATATACAGGCATGAAATCGGATAGTTTGATGTCAGATGATGCGTAAATCTTCTCATTTGCTTTCTTTTTTAATGCAAAAGTAGATATTTTTTTATACTTTTGCAGAGTTTCAGTTATTTTTCTTTGATTATGACAAACGAGAGAGCTAAATTCGGAAGCAGATTCGGACTGATACTTGCCACTGCCGGTTCTGCTGTTGGACTTGGAAACATCTGGCGTTTCCCTTATATGGCAGGCAACAACGGCGGAGCCGCTTTCATCCTTGTATATATAGGATGTGTTCTGCTGCTCGGCATCCCTTGTATGATCAGTGAGTTCATCATCGGACGTGAGGGAGCGTCGAACACGGCACGTGCCTACACAAAACTGTCCAACGGAACGGCATGGAAATATATCGGATTCATGGGTGTGCTCACCGGATTTCTGATTATAGGATATTATGCAGTGGTCGCCGGATGGTGTCTGCAGTATATTTTTGCTTCGGCCGCGGGAGAGCTTCAGGGTGATCCGAAATACGTGGCCGGCTATTTCTCCGAGTTCTCCGCCTCGCCCGTAAAGCCTGTGTTGTGGACTGTCGCCATATTGGTGATAACCCATCTGGTGGTGATACGTGGTGTGAGAGGAGGCATTGAGAAGGCTTCAAAGATGTTCATGCCCACGCTGTTCGTTCTTCTGCTGGGCCTTGTTGTGGCTTCGTGCAATCTTCCCGGTTCCGGTGCGGGAGTGGAGTTTCTGCTCAAGCCCGATTTCTCCAAGGTGGATAGCGGTGTCTTTCTCGGTGCTCTCGGACAGGCATTCTATTCTCTGAGTATCGGCATGGGATGCATCTGCACTTACGCCTCATACTTCAGCCGCCGTACAAATCTTCTCAACACGGCGGTGCACATTTCGCTTGTTGACACTATGGTGGCTGTTCTGGCCGGTCTCATGATATTCCCCTCGGCGTTCTCTGTGGGCATTGCTCCCGACAGTGGCCCTTCGCTCATCTTCATGACACTGCCCAACGTGTTCCAGCAGGCGTTCACCCATCTGCCGCTTGTTGGCTACATTGTTTCCATTGTGTTCTATGTGCTGCTCTCGCTTGCGGCACTCACTTCGCTCATTTCGCTTCATGAGGTGTGTACGGCCTTCTTCCTTGAGGAGTTCCGCATATCCCGTTTGCGTGGTGCTACGTTCGTTACGGTCATCGCATGTGTTGTCGGTGCGTTGTGTTCGCTGTCGCTCGGCCATACCGATCTGCAGTTGACAATATTCGGTAAATCTGTTTTCGACGCGCTCGATTTCGTCACCGGACAGATACTGCTGCCTTTCGGCGGATTCCTCACATGTCTGTTCCTCGGATGGTATGTTCCGAAAAAGATTGTGAAAGACCAGTTTACAAACTGGGGAACACTCCGTGGCGCATTGTTCGGAGTATATCTGTTCTGTGTGCGCTTTGTGTGTCCGATATGCATCATGCTCATATTCCTCAATCAGTTCGGTGTCATCTGATGCGGCGCAGAGAGCTTTTTAGGATGTGACAAGACTTGTATGATAAAGGAGTTCTTCTATTTTCCGAAGAGCGACCGTCGGGTCATTATATTTCTTCTGGTGGTCATTGTCCTGTCCGTGATTATTATCAGTGTCACGGACAATGGCGGAATGTCCTCGCAGCTTGCCAAGACCGACAGTCTGAAGGCCGACACTGTCACATATGGAAAGACCGCACGGCGTCAGCGCCACTATGTATATAATGTAGAAACAGCCCCTCGCGAACTGTTCGCGTTCGATCCCAATACGGCAGACAGCACGCAACTGCTGCGGCTCGGACTGCAGCCGTGGCAGGTTCAGAATATTTACAAATACCGCGCCAAGGGCGGAGTGTATCGCAAACCGTCGGATTTCGCGCGTCTATATGGACTTACCGCGAAACAGTATAGAGAACTGTTGCCATATATAAGGATATCCGACGATTACAGGCCTGCGGCCGAACTGTATGGCAATGCGGATGAGAAGAAATACGAACGCGACACGGTGCTGTATCCTGTTAAGTTGCAGCCGGGCCAGTATGTGATGCTCGATGATGCTGATACCACGGCCTTGAAGAAGGTTCCGGGCATCGGCCGTTACTATGCTTCCGAAATAGTGAGATACCGCAACGCCCTGGGCGGTTATGTGTCCGTGAGTCAGCTGTCAGAGATAGAAGGCTTTCCCGAGACAGCACTCCCTTATTTCAAGGTTTCGGGACATTCTGTAAGGAAACTCAATCTCAACCGTCTGACGCTCAATCAGCTGAAACGCCACCCGTACATCAACTTCTATCAGGCGCGCCATATCATAGACTATCGCAGGCTGAAAGGCCCTCTCCGCAGTCTCGACGACCTGAAACTGCTGAAGGATTTCACGCCACGTGACATAGAGCGCCTGCGCCCTTATGTGGAGTTCTGATGCATTTCCAATGGAGTGTTTTTATGAATCATGATGTGAAACGGCTTTACGCATGGTCCGCTGATGCCTGAAAAGCGCTGTCAAAGAGTGTGGTTTTTCTCTTTACGCAATCCGTAAGGTAGTATCAAATGACTCATGTACTTATTGGTGTTATCCTGAATTGACGGAATATTGCAGACAATAGCCGTTTCGTTTTTTTTCTGATATTATGTTTGGTTCGCCATGATGCGGAACGTACCGATATGATACTTACAAGTATATCACACCGATACGTTTTCCTGTATAATGTCAATCTAATGGATTGTTGGAACTCACTACGTTCAATGTCATTCTATATTTGCCTTTTATTTCGCATTGTCTGTTGTTGCTTTTACATTCGTATGTTCCAGTAAACGTACCTTCCACCTGTACGCCATCTCCTACATCCTTTATCGATTTGATATTGTTTGTTCCTTTCACGAGTTCGTAAAATTCGCCGGAACTTATCGTCATTGCTAGAAAGATGCGTGTTTTTCGTATTTCTCCCAGCACGTCATATCAGCGTTTTTAAAGAAAACCCGGACGACGGACTTACAGATTTTCTTGACTAATTTTTGACAAAATAAAATCGCAAAAGAGATGTTAGGAAATGTTAAATGTAGCATCGGAAAGCCTCGTTATGTCTTTACGGCATTATCCTATACCCTGTTGCGTAATCCCCGATAATTCATATTGCATTCCGATTATGCCTGTTTCAGCCTCCGGTTTCGTCTGTTTCAGGGTGTGATATTGCACGTTTCAGCCCCTGAAACAGGCCATATCACGTGCCAAAATGGTGCATTTCGTATGACGAAAAAATCACTCTTGAATATAAGTTATTGATATCCAGTGTTTTGAGCAAAGTTCTTATTTCTCGCGTATTTGCGTCCGAAGCTGAACCTCGCTGCAAATTCTCGTTTATTTTTTGGGGTAGAACAGAAAACTCAGACGGAAAAACCGAGAGATACTGAAAATCTGTAAACGGCCTTGATTGCCTCACTTTATACTGAAGGGAACAACGCCGAGATGGGGATGGAATCCCTGTTTCCCGTTGAAACCAGTCCCGGCAGAGTTTTTATTGAGCCAGAATCTCTGTATAAAATGTTAGGATAAGCCGGACAAGGCTGTTTGTATCATGATAAAACAAAAGCGACAAGCAATTTTCACTGCTTGTCGCTTTGTGTCGGGATGAGGCGACTCGAACGCCCGACCCCTACGTCCCGAACGTAGTGCGCTACCAACTGCGCTACATCCCGATTGCCTTAAAAGCGAGTGCAAAGGTACATCAAATTTTTGAAACTCGTGCAATTTTTTCGAGAAAAATTTGCTGATATATAAAAAAACTTCTATCTTTGCACTCGCTTAATAAAAGTTACAGATGGTGCCATAGCTCAGTTGGTAGAGCAAAGGACTGAAAATCCTTGTGTCACTGGTTCGATTCCCGTTGGCACCACATAGTAAAATCGCTGACAGACTTGAAATGTTCTGTCAGCGATTTTGTTTTTACGGAGTGTTTGTTGTTCGCTCTGTGGTTTTATTCTACCTTCTCTCCTTTTCCGTTTAACAGCACGCCATTACCGCTGTTTTCCTCACAGAGATACAGGTCTTTGTCTATTGCTGTTATGCTTATGTAGGATGGAGGAGTGAGAATCTTGCCTTCTGGCGACATGAGTCCGTACCATCCGTATTCAGCCTCGTACTGTCTGCATCTGGCTGTTTCTTTTACGTGTTGTGGCTCGGTGGCGAGATTTGCGTCATCCTTTTCTTCGTCTTTACCATAATCAGAGATTGAAGGATATTTCAATTCGGGTGTGTCATAGGTCAGGTATTCTATATCGCTGATATAGAAATCATCAATGAGTTTGCCTTCGAGATCGTATTGCCGCAGAGTGTGGTCGTGCATTGTAACTTTGAAAATGTTGTTTTCAAGACGTATCCGTTTGGCTATAAACGGTATGATGGTTTGCATGTTGTCTGATATTACGCTTTGTTCTTTGCCGTTGTTTACTATCCAGAAGCTGTCGCGTGGTACTATTGAGGCATACTTGGGCTGTAATATCCATCTGCCTTTCTTGTCTATCAGTCCTATCTTGTTCAGGTCATCGTTGTGTGTCGCACAATGATTGTTGTGGAATATATAGCCATCCGATCCTTCGATATAAGGAATTTTTGGATCGAGGACCACTTTCCCGTTGCCGTCGATGAACTTTATCCATCCTTTGTCATCCACGGCGGCAAGTCCTTCGGAGAATATCCACGCATGCGCATATTGAGGTTTTATGGACGGCATGCCGGTATGAATGTTGAAGTATCCGCGTTTGCAGCCGTCGCTGTAACATACAAGTGAGTCATTGCCTGAAGGTGTTGCAATCCAAGAGATGTCTGATATGGTTTTTTCACCGGCCGAATTTTCTATGTAGCCGGTTTTTTCGTCACAATCTATATGGTAGGTTGCTCCGCGCGACAGAATCATGCTTCTGTGCGTGTAGGACATCAGATATTCGTCGTATTCGAACATTCTTGAAATGTCTTGAAATGTTCTCGAACACAAGGATGCTACTAAAATGAGTGTCAGCAGTGCGAAACATCCGCCGAACACCCGTCTGATAAATCTGCTGTATGCCGAATTGTCGTTAATGGCGAACTGTAAACTGAACCATCCGGCAATGTGTGAGAAAAAAGCATTCAGTCTTTCGATGAATCTGGTGTGGTTTCTTTTCATATTCTTTATAGTTAAGTTAGATGTGTTTGTTGTAAATATTATGTTTTTTGCAGTTGTATGTTTTGTTGTTCTGTCGTTGGTGAGGATAAGCAGGTTTCCGTAATGTCAGTATGGCAGGATATTGTCATTATGAATGCCACATATACAGATTTGCTGTATAAGAACAGCTTATCGCTGTTTTATACCTTTCGTATTTTTCTTTATAGCTATGAGGTTTAATGTTTATTCCTCCCCAAACTCTTCACCGGTTGCGCCGACAAAGGCTTTCAGACGCTGTCTGTCGTTTTCTGTCAGTTTTATTTCTCCTCCCGATTTGTCGTATTCCAGCAGCCATTTTGCGTTCTTTTTGCTTATCATGGCATGCTCTTCTGATTTCATGAGATAAATGGCCGCCTGTTTTTTATCTCCTTTTTTGATATAAATATTTGCGAGCATGCGATAGGTCACCGGTGTTTCCTTGCAAAGCATCTCGAACTTCGGTATGACTGATATTGTCGGTTCTTTCAGGCCAGATGCTGCCAATATGAGACCGGCGACGTTGCTGCCTTTTTCCGATGCTGTCCTTAACAGTTTCAGCGCGGTGTCTTCATCGTTTATAGTGATGGCAATTATGGCGCGAAATGCATAAGAATCAGGAGTATCCATTTCCGTAAGTATCCTGTCAAGAGAGTCCTTCTTCTCTCTCAGAATATCATTTGTTGCGTCTGATATTTCAAGCATAGTCCTGAACGTGTCGTTCTTTGGAAGTGTTTGGGCGTATTCTTTGATACTTGTGATAACCTTGAAACTTAAAGCCTGTTTCACCATAGCGTAGAAACAGAGAAAATCTTTCTTTACACCTGTTCCGTTGCGGTAGCAGTCTGCCAGGTGCAAGTACGCTTGACGGTCACCCCATCTGGCACTGTCGATGAGTTCTTTTACATTTGTCTCTTCTACGGATATGGCATTGCCCGACACTTGGATATTTGCTGCCTGTAGGCCGGTACATGTCATGATAAATGCTGTTAAACTACATACTAAATGTTTCATTCTTAATGTTTTTTATTGTTTATGCGTTTATGACGTTTATAATAATGTGGAATTGTTGCTCTGTTATTATGTGGTAATATATGGCGCGTTCAGATGTCCGACGTCGTATACCGGCGTGGGCTGTAATATTTATGCTCCAGTGTTTTCTATGTTGTTATGCCATTAAACCTGTGTTTCCGGACTTCCATACTGTTGTTGCCCGGTAGTTTTTCCGATTGTATTATACTGTTGTAAACTTGTGCTTATGTACTCATGATATAATTCTGAGTTGTTTGTTTTTTAAATTGAGTTTCTTGTTTTATTGTTCTGTTATGATGTTTATGATAAAAGAGTATCAGATGTAACCCTTTTCTATCAGTTTTGTAAAAAAATAATTCTGAGTCGTTGTGATGGAATCTTATAATGGGCGCATGTTGTCTTCATTTGTATTCTGTCTTTCCCAATGTCGGTAGCGCATGATACAGTTTCTTTTTTCGCTTTTTCTCCATGTATTAGATGCGGTTGAGGGCGCGCTATGATCTCATTTCTGTATGGTTATATCTAAATATTTTACTGCCTGATTGCATGAATATTTATTTCAGAAGTGTTGTCTTGGTGCAATAGAACAGACTCCGGCATTTGCGGACGCAGTGGTATTAAAAGTTATGTATTCATAACCTTTTGACGCATAAAACATTCGTAAAGATATGCATTCTGCTTTTTTTAACTAATTATTGTTTGTATTGTCAGTTCAAACCTATATCTTTGCAATGTATTTTCCTGGCCTTTTTTTATTCTGCCGCTAAATATGATAAGATTATAACTAACACTTTAAACCGAATGAAACGAATATTTACATCTATTGTTGCTGCGTTTGCGGCAATGACGGTTAGTGCGCAAACCGCGGAGTTTTTCGAGCCTTACAAGAGCGTCGACCTGCGTTTGCCTTCTGTACCTATTGTGGTGAACGACCCTTATTTTTCTATCTGGTCGCCTTATGACAGGCTTACCGACGGACCTACACGCCACTGGACAGACGCCCAGAAAGCCATAGACGGACTGCTGCGTGTGGACGGAAAGACCTATCGCTTTATGGGAGTTGAAAAGCCTTATATACTCAAGTCCATTCTGCCGATGGCCGATGAGGGCGCGTGGACAGCCAAGACAAGCCGCAAGAATCCGGGCGACGGATGGGCTGCTGCCGATTTCGACGATTCTTCATGGGGAACGGAGCAGGGCGCTATCGGTACGGCTGACGAATATCCTAACGTGAACACAAACTGGGAAGAGACTAACAGTGACGTGTACGTAAGACGTACCGTCAATCTCACAGCTGACGATATCAACGATGATCTTTACATTGTCTATTCTCATGACGACGTGTTCGAACTCTATATCAACGGCACACAGGTTGTGTCAACAGGCGAGACATGGCTTCAGGGAGAGACTCTCCATCTCTCAGCTTCGCATAAGGCGCTGCTCAAGGAGGGTGAGAACGTCATCGCCGCTCATTGTCACAACACCACTGGTGGCGCGCTCATCGATTACGGACTGTATCGTAATGTGAAGACAGAGGGCGCCGACATCGAAACAGCCGAGCAGACAGCAGTCGATGTACTTGCTACAAATACTTATTATACATTTAAGTGCGGTCCTGTGAACCTCGACCTCGTGTTCACCGCTCCGATGCTTATCGACGACCTCGACCTTCTGTCAACACCGATCAACTACATATCCTATCAGGTAACTTCAACAGACGGTGCAAACCATGATGTGCAGTTCTATCTCTCAACTTCGCCTGAACTGACGGTCAATGAGACATCGCAGCGCACCAAGTCTGAGCTTCAGGCGGCCGCAGACGGTTTCAAATACATCAAGGCCGGCACAATGTCGCAGCCCATACTCAAGAAGAGCGGCGACCTCATCTGTATCGACTGGGGATATCTTTACATGCCTGCAATCAACGGCGAGGTGTCTCTGTCGTCAGGATATGTTTCTGAAAATGTTTTCGCTACCACCGGAAAACTTCCTGAAAGCGATCGCATTCTGGAAGGAAGCGGTGTTTCTTCCATGCCTTCAATATCTTATGTACACGATTTCGGAAGCGTGAGCACAGCCTCAAGCTTCGCTATGCTTGGATACGACGAAGTGTACGACATAACCTACATGGGCAAGAACTATAAAGGATATTGGGCACGCGACGGTAAGACAATACTTGAGGCCTTCGCCGAACTGCGCGACAATTACACTGACATCATGACCCGTTGCCGTGCTCTCGACAAGCGCATCTACGACGACGGACTTGCTGCCGGCAATACCAAATATGCTGAAATACTTTCCGGTTCATACCGTCACGTCATTGCTGCCCACAAGCTTTTCGAGGACAAGGACGGCAACCTGCTCTTCTTCTCCAAGGAGAACAACTCCAACGGATGTGTCAACACCGTTGACCTTACTTATCCGTCGGCTCCGCTCTTCCTTCTCTACAATCCTGAATTGCAGAAAGGCATGATGACAAGTATCTTCGAGTACAGTTACACAGGACGCTGGACAAAGCCTTTCGCAGCACACGATCTCGGAACATATCCTATCGCCAACGGACAGGTTTATGGCGGCGACATGCCTCTGGAGGAATCTGGTAATATGATAACTCTTGCGGCGATGATATGCAAACTTGAGAACAGCACGGCCTATGTTGACAAATATTGGGATATTATAACAACCTGGGCAGATTATCTTGTTGAGAACGGACAGGATCCGGAGAACCAGCTCTGTACCGACGACTTCGCAGGACACTGGGCGCACAACGCCAACCTCTCCGTGAAAGCCATTATGGGTGTGGCCGGATATGCAGAGATGGCACGCATCAAGGGCGACATCGCTACAGCCGACAAATATATGAACAAAGCCAAGGAGATGGCACGTATCTGGGAGTCTATGGCAAGAGAAGGTGACCACTACCGCCTTGCTTTCGACCGCGATAATACATGGAGCCAGAAATATAATATGGTTTGGGACAAGCTTTGGAACATACATATCTTCCCCAACAAGGCTGCAGAGCGCGAAATACAGTATTATCTCACAAAGCAGAATACGTATGGTCTGCCGCTCGACAGTCGCGAGGCATACACCAAGAGCGACTGGATTATGTGGACAGCAGCCATGTCTCCCGACACAGAGACATTCCTCAAGTTCTCCGACCTTGTATATAAGTATATCGATGAAACCAAGTCACGCGTGCCAATCAGCGACTGGTATTGGACAAACTCCGGCGATATGCGTGGATTCAAGGCACGTTCTGTGATCGGCGGACACTGGATGAAGGTTCTCATGGACAAGATAGGTACGCTGGAGCCACCGGTAAAGGAGTGGGCTCCTGCAGGCGACAAGATAAAGACAAAATGGGCAGATGAGGTGAAGGTGGACAACGTGCTGCCTGAATATCCGCGTCCTCTCATGGAGCGTTCAGAATGGATGAACCTCAACGGACTTTGGAATTTCGGATTCAATGTGGCAAGCTCCAGTGCTGAACCGGCAATGTACGACGGTCAGATACTTGTGCCGTTCGCTATCGAGTCGAGCCTTTCTGGCGTTATGCAGCCGATGGTAGAGAACAACGCTCTGTGGTATAAGCGTGAGTTTACAGTGCCTGAGACATGGGCAGGAAAGCGTGTCATCATCAACTTTGGCGCCTGCGACTACACTGCAACAGTCTATGTCAACGGAAAGAGTGTTGTTTCTCATACAGGCGGACATACAGCGTTCAGCGCTGACATTACTGATTTCCTGTCAGAAAGCGGTGCAAACGAACTCACTGTAAAGGTTATCGACAATACCGACGAGAAATCGCAACCAGTAGGAAAACAGCGCAAGGATGCCGAGGGAGACGGAAGTACATGGCATTCTCCGGTATCCGGTATATGGCAGACAGTATGGCTCGAGCCGGTAAACAACGAATACATATCAGCTGTTTCCACTACACCTGATGTTGACAACAGCAAGTTTGTTGTCAACGCTACAGCCGAAGGAGTGAGCGGAGGCAATGCCGTTGTGACCGCGAAACTTCTGGATGGCGACAATGTTGTGGCTACAGGTGAAGGCGCTCCAGGCACCGACATCGAACTCAATGTTGCTAACCCGAAACTGTGGAGCCCGCAGTCGCCTTATCTCTACGACATGGAGCTCAGCCTCACATGCGATGGCAAGGAGACCGACCGTGTGGACAGCTATGCCGCTCTGCGCAAGATCTCTGTGGCACAGGATAAGAACGGCGTATGGCGTATGCAGTTAAACAACAAAGACTTCTTCCAGAACGGTGTGCTCGATCAGGGTTATTGGCCTGACGGACTCTACACCGCACCGACCGATGAAGCCCTCTGCTATGATATAGAGACTGCAAAAAGTCTTGGCTACAACATGATACGCAAGCACATGAAAGTGGAACCGGCACGCTGGTATTACCACTGCGACCGCCTCGGAATGCTCGTTTGGCAGGATATGCCTGCTCTTGGCAACTCTTATGAGGACTGGAACAGCGACAGCTGGTATACAGGTACAGACGGCCGTCCGACCACAACCGTGCGCGTAAATTTCACAAAAGAGTGGACAGAGATAATCAAACAGCACTATTCAAATCCTTCTATTGTTGTATGGACTCCGTTCAATGAGGCTTGGGGACAGTTCCTTACATCTTCTGTTGTTTCAAGTACAAGAGGTCAGGACGCAACACGTCTTATCGATGCTGCCAGCGGTGGAAACCATCATGAAGGCCTTGGCGACATGCTTGACCTCCATGATTACAGCAGTGAACCGTCCGTTTACTTCTACGATGCTACACGTCCTACAGTTCTCGGCGAGTATGGTGGACTCAGCTACAACGTCGAAGGCTATCGCTGGGATCCTGAATACACAGCTACCGATTACACCGGAACAGATGAACTGACTGACGCTTATGTGACACTCTCCGGCAGAATTGCCGCTCTTGCCAAGTCTGATGCAGCCAAGGACTTCTCTGCTGCCGTATATTCACAGATAACTGACGTCGAGACCGAAATGAACGGACTGATGACATATGACCGCAAGCTTGTCAAGGTTGATGCTGACAAGGTGAAGGCCGCTAACGAAAAGCTCGCTTCCGTACTCGACACTTCAACCGGCATTGAGGATATCAACGGACAGGACGGACCCGCTGTAGAACTCGGCCGTTACAACGCCGGCGGACAGCGCGTATCAAAGAACAGCAAGGGACTCAACATCGTTAAGTATTCTGACGGTACGGTGAGGAAACTCATTGTGAAATGATATTGACATTATGATGACAGACCGCCCGGTTTTCTGAAAAATGAAAGCCGGGTGGCTTTTATATTATTGTACAAGCTTATTATAAATTTTTTTATATATAGATCAACATTAATTTTATGAAGAAAATCATGACGCTTGCGGCTGTGATGGCCGTTACACTGTCAGCCGGGGCACAGACTCCGGAGTTTTTTGAACCGTACAAGACGATAGACCTGCGCCTTCCTTCGGTGCCTATCTTCGTAAACGACCCTTACGTTTCGTTCTGGTCGCCTTGCGATGAACTTAACGCGGGCAACACTTGTCACTGGACCGACGACGAGAAACCTATTGATGGTATGCTCCGTGTCGACGGTGTGACCTATCGTTTCATGGGAGTTGAGCGCGAGTATGTGCTCGATCAGACACTCCTGCCTATGGCTGACGAGGAAGCCTGGGAGGCAAAAGCTACGACAAAGAAGCAGACCGGCACAGGCTGGACAGCTCCCGATTTCGACGACAGCAGCTGGGAAACAAAGAAAGGTGCGTTCGGTACAGCAAAGGAATATCCTCATGTGAACACACCGTGGGAAGATGCAAACAGTGATGTTTATGTACGCCGTACAGTCAATCTTAAGGCTTCTGACATCGCGAAAGACCTTTATGTGGTTTTCTCTCACGATGATGTGTTCGAACTTTACATCAACGGTCACCGTGTGGTAAGCACAGGCGAGACATGGCTTCAGGGCGAGACAACCCGTCTGACAGACACTATGAAGGGCTTTCTCAAGGAGGGCGAGAACGTAATTGCCGCACACTGTCACAACACTACCGGCGGTGCTTATCTCGACTACGGACTGTTTGTAAACTCAAAGACAGAGAATCCTGACATAAAGAAAGCCGTGCAGAAGTCGGTAGATGTGCTTGCCACAAACACATACTACACCTTCGAATGTGGTCCGGTGATGCTCGATGTTGTGTTCACAGCTCCGATGCTCATCGACAATCTCGATCTTCTGTCAACTCCAATCAACTACATTTCATACCAGGTACGTTCAAACGACGGTAAGGAACACGACGTGCAGTTCTATCTTGCGACTTCTCCGGAACTTGCAGTGAACACTTCAAACCAGGCCACACTGTCGTCGCTCAAGTCAGAGAACGGCATTAAGTACATCTGTGCAGGAACAACCGAGCAGCCGGTTCTGGCCAAAGGTTCAGACGGTATATGTATTGACTGGGGATTTGTATATCTGCCACAGATCAACGGAACAGTGAGTCTGGCTTCCACACTTGAGGTTGAGAGCGTGTTTGCAAACGAAGGCAAGCTGCCGCGCACCAAGATTTCTGTAGCCAGCACAAAGCAGTCAAAGAACCCGACACTTGCTTTCACCTACGACTTCGGTAAGATAAAGACCGGCTCAAACTTCGCTATGATAGGTTATGATGAGGTTTGGGACATCGAATATATGAACCAGCGCTACAAGGGATACTGGGCACGCAACGGCAAGACCATCTATCAGGCGTTTGAGGAACTGCGCGATAACTACACCGACATAATGAAACGTTGCCGCGAACTTGACAAGCGCATATATGACGATGCATTCGCTTCCGGCGATAAAATGTATGCTGAGATACTTTCCGGAACATACCGTCACTGCATCGCTGCCCACAAACTGTTTGAAGGTCCTAACGGCAATCTCTACTTCTTCTCAAAGGAAAACAACTCCGGAGGATTCGTAAACACAGTCGATCTGACTTATCCTGAGTCACCTATCTTCTTCCTCTACAATCCCGAACTGCAGAAGGCGATGATGCGCAGTATATTCGAGTACTGTCGCTCAGACCGCTGGAACTTCCCCTTCGCTGCCCATGATCTTGGTATCTATCCGCACGCCAACGGCCAGCGTTACTCAATCACAAGCCCTGATGCTGACGGAGGTTTTGCCGGAAACATGCCTCTTGAGGAGTCCGGAAACATGATTACGCTCTGCGCAATGATATCCATGCTCGACGGCAACACATCTTTCGCTGACCAGTATTGGGACACAGTGAAGCAGTGGGCCGACTATCTCGCTGAAAACGGACAGGATCCGGAGAACCAGCTCTGTACTGATGACTTCGCTGGACACCTCGCACACAACGCCAACCTTTCTGTAAAGGCTATCATGGGTGTTGCCGGATTTGCAGAGATGGCACGCATGAAGGGCGACATAGAGACCGCCGACAAGTATATGGCCAAAGCAAGAGAGATGGCCGAAATATGGGAGAAAGACGCACGCGACGGCGATCATTACGGTCTGACACTCGACAAGACAGGAACATGGAGCCAGAAGTACAACATGGTGTGGGACAAACTCTGGGGACTGAATCTCTTCCCGAACAACGCCATGAAGCGTGAGATGGCATATTATCCAAGAAAGCAGAACACCTACGGTTTGCCGCTCGACAGCCGCAGCGACCAGTCTAAGACCGACTGGATAATGTGGACTGCCGCCATGGCCGACACCGATGAGGACTTCCAGAGATTCCTTGCTCCGCTCTACAAGTACATCAACGAGACTCCGTCTCGTGTGCCGGTGTGTGACTATTACAACACAAAGACCGCCACAAGAATCAACTTCAAGGCCCGTTCGGTTGTAGGTGGACACTGGATGAAAGTGCTTATGGACAACTTCGACAAGAATAAGGTGCCTTCTACAGGCATCACATCAGCTGTAACAGACAAGGATTTCGAACCGATGTCTTATTACAACATGAGCGGCGTCAAGCTGTCTTCGCCTGCCAAGGGACTGAACATCGTGACAGACAAGGAGGGTGACGCAAAAAAGATTGTGATGGAATAAAAAAGCGATAACGACATTTACCCGTCGTGAACACCGGCGCCCGGCGACGCACTTATGCGTCTGCCGGGCACTTTTTTGTTGAGGCTGCGTGATGTGATGTGCACTGTCGCAGCCTCAGAATGTTCTTTACGAAAAACGCAATATCTGGCGGGAACTGCATAATTATGCAATTTTGAAAGTAAAAAATTTTGACAAAATAAATTTGCAAAATAGAAAAACGCAACCCGCCGAAAAGCATCATATCGCGCGACGGACGGTTTTCCGGATGACGATGGAGAGCGTATGAAATGATGCTTCTGTGCTTGTGAGCTTACAGAAGAGCCTGTTTTGTCTTCCGGTTTGGAGTTTTTCATGGGCCAATTAATACCGTTTTACGGTGCAAAACAGGCTGTTTCACACCGTAAAACAGGCTGTTCCGCAGAACCATATCGGCACCTTGATGAGGCTGGTGGGTGTAAATGGCTGATTGACAATGTGTTGTGTTAAGTCTCTGAGAATCGCGTGTACGCAACCGACTGCACTCTTGTCCGGCTCTGCGCGATTCTCGTGAGGTTGACGATGTATAAATATTCATCCGTGTCACAGTTTCTGCATAATTATGCAGAAGCCGCCGTGGCGTTTCTCTTGCCTTTATTTCTTGCTTCAAGAAGCAGCTGCATGAGGTTGCGGATGCGCCATGGGATATAAAAAACATATTCCCGCTCCACATTTGCGGAACGGGAACACGTTTTTCTTCGGCCTTACATGCTCTCAGGCTTTCTGGTTCATCACAATCTGATTGAAGTATGGATAAGGTATCTCTATGTTCTCCTTGTCGAACCGTTCCTTTATCGACTTCAGCAGATCGCACTTCATTGCGAACGCATTGCCCGGCGTTGCCGCCCATGCCCATGCTCTCAGCGTGATGGCCGAGTCGCCGAGGTTTATTACTCTTATCACCACTTCGGGCACTCCGTCGGCCTTTTCCTTCTCTGTACGGTGGTCGGTCAGCATGGGGTGGTGCATTATCTCGTCGCGCATCACATCCATGGCAAAGTTGAGGTCGGTGGTATATGACACTCCCACCTCCACGAAGGCACATGTCACTTCCTCGCCGAACGACGAATTGACTATGGTGCTTGAGCTCATCTTGCTGTTCGGTATGAGTATCATTCTGTTCTCGGCGTTGCGTATGACGGTGTGTCGGAGTGTTATCTCCATCACAGTTCCGACCACGATGTCATCCACCTTGATGAAGTCGCCCACCTTAAACGGTCGCGAGAAGACGATGAACATTCCACCCACTATGTTCGATAGCGCCTCCTGCGAAGCAAGACCTACGGCCATGGCCATGATACCGGCACTGGCCAGAATGGAGTTGCTTATCTTCTCCATGCCTGGAATGAGCGACAGAAAGGCCGCACATCCTATGATGTATACCGCCGCAACCACCATCTGACGGATGAATCCCCGCTTGGTCTCATCGAGCGCCACAAGGCGTCCCTGTTTCTTCAGCGAGCGGTTGAAGAAGTATTTCACAAGAGTTGTCACTACGCGTACGAACAGATAGATTAAGGCCGCCTTGATGCAGAATCGCAGCACCGCGCGCACGGTTATGCCGAAAAGGCTCAGTTCGAGAATGTTGTCAATGTCCATATTCTATTCTTTTTGTTTTTTTATTCCTTGTTAAGAGCCCGTCCGCGTGCTGTTTGCAGGTGTGGAAAACGGCCTTTGAGGCGGGCAATGTCATACGCAAATATACAAGAAAAAAAGTAATCGGACGAACTGAATGGTGTTTTTGTTGTATCTTTGCATAAGATTAGCTGCACTCGGGAAACTGAGAACGAGTTTTCTTTCCGCTCGTTTGCATAATCTTTGCATAAGATTAGCTGCACTCGGGAAACTGAAAACAAGTTTTCTTTCCGCTCGTTTGCGCAATCTTTGCATCAGCAAACAGGAATGCGGCGTCTCCGCCCGGACGGACCGGGGCGCTGCGGTTGAATATATAGAATTGTTATTATTATGAATCTGCCTGAAGATCCGATGATGCTGTTCAGCGTCATCAACATGAAACTGAGAGACTGTTACGAGTCGCTCGACAGTCTGTGTGAGGACATGGATGTAGACAAAAAGGCCATCCTTTGCAAGCTCGCTACGGTGGGGTTTGAATATGATTCCGCCGCCAACCGCTTCTGGTGAAAGACGTATGAGGCAACGGCTGCCGCACGGCACTACATGTGGCGCAATGCGCCGGACGCAGGCACGTACAATGACAGACGATGAATCTTACAGACGCTAAGTACATGCAGCACTATAAGTCGCTGCTGTCAGTTGGGTTGCCCATAATGATCGGGCAGCTTGGAGTTATTGTTCTCGGATTTGCCGACACTATGATGGTGGGCCATCACAGTACGGTGGATCTGGGTGCGGCCTCGTTTGTGAACAACATCATGAACATGGTCATCATTTTCGGTACGGGCTTCTCTTACGGACTCACGCCCGTTGTAGGTGCTCTTTTCGGCACAGGTCACAGAGCACAGGCCGGTCAGGCTCTGCGCTGCAGTCTGTTGTCAAATGCCATTGTGGCCGTGCTCATGTCGGCACTCATGCTGGTGGTCTATTTCAATGTGGGGCGCATGGGACAGCCCGAGGAACTTTTGCCGCTCATACGGCCTTACTTCCTCGTACTTCTGGTGTCGCTGCTGTTTGTCATGCTCTTCAATGCCTTCAAGCAGTTTGCCGACGGCATCACCGACACACGTGTGTCTATGTGGATTCTGCTCGGCGGCAACATGCTCAACATCGTCGGCAACTATCTGCTCATATACGGCAAGATGGGCTTTCCTGAGCTTGGTCTGCTGGGTGCAGGTATAAGCACCCTGTTCTCAAGAATAATGATGGTGGTGGTTTTCATGGTCATCTTTGCGCGCTCGCGCCGCTACCGCCGCTATCGTGCGGGCTTCATAGGGCTGGGCTGGTCGCGCGGGTTGGTTAGGCGTCTCAATGCTCTCGGCTGGCCTGTAGCGTTGC
The DNA here is from genome assembly GCF_037890215.1 of Prevotella sp. HCN-7019. Lineage (NCBI taxonomy): Bacteria > Pseudomonadati > Bacteroidota > Bacteroidia > Bacteroidales > Prevotellaceae > Prevotella > Prevotella sp. HCN-7019. The sequence continues at coordinate 29,637 of NZ_JBBKBO010000010.1, forward strand.
AGATGGGCATGGAGACGGCCTCGTTCAGCCTGAGTGTGGTCATGGTGGGATGGCTTGGCACAGTGGCTCTGGCGTCACATCAGGTGATGCTCACCATCTCGCAGTTCACGTTCATGATTTACTACGGCCTCGGAGCGGCCGTCGCCATACGTGTAAGCAGTTTCCATGGACAGCACGACCGTGAGGGCGTACGCCTTGCTGTGGGTGCCGGTTTCCGTCTTATGCTTGCTTTGGAGATTGTTTTGTCGGCTGTTGTGTTCAGTCTGCGCCATCATCTTGGCGGTTGGTTCACCGACAGTGAGGCCGTAGCTTCGTCGGTGGTGTCGCTCATGGTTCCGTTTCTTATATATCAGTTTGGCGACGGACTTCAGATTACCTTCGCCAATGCTTTGCGCGGAACGTCCGACGTCAAGTTTCTCATGGTCATAGCCTTCATAGCCTATTTCGTCGTGTCGCTGCCCGTAGGCTATTTCTGTGGATTCGTTCTCGGCATGGGACTTGTAGGCATCTGGATGGCGTTCCCGTTCGGGCTGACCGCAGCCGGGGTGATGATGTGGCTGCGGTTCAGACGTTCTTACAGCAGTTCGGGAAGCTGATATAGCTTCATTCCGTTGCTTCCTTTTATCAGTATGTACTGGCCTTCGGGCCTGTTCTTGCTCAGTTCTTCTTTCACTTCGTCGGCGTTGGCAAACTTGCGGAAGTCACATTGTGTCTTGCCGAACTCCTCGCCTACGAGCCATACGGTGTCGAGCCCGGCGCTCTTCAGCATGTCGGCCACCTTCTGGTGTTCTTCTTCCGACGAGTCGCCCAGCTCTCTCATGTCGCCGAGAATGGCCATCTTGGGACTTACCTGCATGTCGCGGAAATTCTGTATTGCGGCTGCCATGCTCGTTGGGTTGGCGTTGTAGGCATCCACAATCAGCTTATTGTGCTCCGTATTTTCGAGTTGTGAGCGGTTGTTGCTTGGAATATATCCTGCCAGTGCCTCGCTCACGGCGTCCTCGCTCACGCCGAAATACAGTCCGATGCTTGCTGCAGCGAGCATGTTGCAAAGGTTGTAAGTACCGATAAGATGCGTCGCCACCTCATGCCACGGACCTTCCGCGCTGTGCCATCTGAAGCAGAGCAGCGGTGCGCACGACGTCACCTCGCCTTCTACATATAGTCCGTCCATAGGTGAGCATGCGTATTTTATGAGGTCGAGACCTTCGGATATGCCTGCCAGATGCTCGTTGCCGGCGTCGATGAACACCTTTGATCCGTTGCGCTGGCGCAGGAAGTCGTACAGTTCTCCCTTTGTCTTGACTACTCCTTCGAACGAGCCGAAACCCTGCAGATGGGCTTTTCCCACGTTGGTTATCAGTCCGTAGTCGGGCTCCACGGTCTCTACTAGTGTTTTTATGTCGCCGGGATGGCTCGCGCCCATCTCTATGACGGCTATCTCGTGTTCCTTCTTCAGTCGCAGCAAAGTCTTCGGCACGCCTATGTCGTTGTTGAAGTTGCCCTGCGTGTAGAGCACGTTGTATTTCTTTGACAGCACTGCTGCCACGAGTTCCTTGGTCGTTGTCTTGCCGTTAGTGCCCGTTATGCCTATCACGGGGATGTCGAACTGGCGGCGATGGTGGCGTGCCAGCAGCTTGAGTGTGGCCAGCGCGTCGTCCACGACGATGTATCTGTCGTCGCGGGCATACTCCGGTTCGTCTATCACTGCGTACGAGCAACCCTTCTGCAGGGCGGTTTCGGCAAACTTGTTTCCGTCGAATGATTCTCCCTTCAGGGCGAAGAAAATTGAGCCTTCGGGGCAGTCGCGGCTGTCGGTTGTGACAACCTGATGTTCTGAGAATAATTTGTACAGATGTTCTATTTCCATGACTTATCTGTTATTATAGAAAAAATGCAGTGCAAACTTACACAAAATGTTCGGATTAAGCATGCTTTTGGTCGAACATTTTGGCCTCGTGTGTTTGCCGGCAGCTGTTTATGTGCGTCGCTCCGGCAGCCGTCCTGTGCCTTGTAGTGTTTCTCTCCGTGTGTCGGCCGCCGCTTTGCTGTGTTGTCCAATGCTTCTATCCTTTGTTGTACAAAGTGGTGGCTATATGACGAAAAGTGCTTACAGATGACTGTACAAAGGGAAAAAATGTGTATATTTGCTGTCACTTGAAAGGCATGACAGTTGTTTTATATATGTCGGACGTGCCGGCATAATTATGTGCTCCGCTCATGCGTATCTTCAGCCGGAGTCATGACTGCACCGGCGGATAATGTGGAAAATAACAACATTCTAAACAATATACGGTATGAAAAAACTTTTGCTAATGGCATCGGTGCTGTTTGCCACCGGTGCGGCACAGGCTCAGGATGGTCCGTTATGGATGCGCTATCCTGCCATTTCGCCCGATGGGACGACCATCGCATTCTCTTATTGCGGCGACATATTCACAGTTCCTGTGGACGGAGGCCGCGCAACGCAACTCACAACCAATCCGGCCCACGACACACGTCCCGTGTGGTCGCCCGACGGCCGGCAGATTGCGTTTGCATCCGACCGTAATGGTGGATTCGACGTTTTCATCATGAGCCGTTACGGTGGTGCGCCAATAAGACTCACCACTCACTCAACCAATGAAGTCCCAGTGGCGTTTGCTGACAGTACACACGTGCTTTTTGCGGCATCGATACAGCAGGATTATAAGGACATTCAGTTCCCGAGCGGTCAGTTCTCCCAGATTTACAGCGTGTCGACTCATGGTGGTCGTCCGGTAATGTTCTCGTCGATGGTCATGCAGGACCTCTCTTTGAACAAGGCGGGCGACAAACTTCTTTATCATGATATGAAAGGTTATGAGGACAACTGGCGCAAGCATCATCAGTCGTCCATCACCCGCGATATATGGCTTTGCACCCTCGGACCGACCCGTACTTATCAGAAATTGACATCGTTCCGTGGTGAAGACCGCAATCCTGTGTGGGCGCCGGACGGCAATTCGTTTTATTATCTGAGCGAACAGAATGGCAGTTTCAATGTCTATAAGAGTGATCTGGCCGGCGAAAACCGCACACAGCTCACTCATCACACTAAGAATCCGGTGCGCTTCCTCACTGTTGCAGACAATGGAACGCTGTGTTACGGTTACGACGGAGAAATATATACAATGCGCGAAGGTGCCCAGCCGTCGAAAGTAAAGGTGGAGATTGTGACCGATCGCGTGGAGAGTGATGTGCTGAACCGCACTTTCTGGAGCGGAGCAACCGACATGGCCGTGTCGCCAAATGGTAAGGAAGTGGCGTTCATTGTGCGTGGCGACGTGTATGTTACGTCTGTGGATTATGAGACGACACGCCAGGTAACCAATACACCGCAGCAGGAACGCAACGTCAACTTCAGCCCCGATGGTCGCTCGCTCGTATATTCTGCCGAGCGCGACAGTGTCTGGGGAATATATCAGAGCAGCCTTGTGCGCAAGGAAGACAAGTATTTCACCTATGCGCAGGAACTGAAGGAAGAGCCCCTTGTGGTAAGCGACAAACCGTCGTTCCAGCCGGAATATTCGCCTGACGGCAAGGAAGTGGCATTCCTCGAAGACCGTACGACGCTACGGGTGATAAATCTCAAGAGCAGAAAAGTGCGCACAGTGCTCGACGGAAAATTCAATTATTCATATAGTGACGGTGACCAGAACTACCAGTGGTCGCCCGACAGCAAGTGGTTCCTTACTTCTTACATCGGCGTGGGAGGATGGAACAACACTGACATCGCGCTTGTCAAGGCCGACGGAAGCGGCCAGATTACCAATCTGACAGAAAGTGGATACAGTGATGGAAATCCGAAATGGGTGCTCGACGGCAAGGCTATGATATGGTCGTCAGACCGTGCAGGCTATCGCAGTCATGGCAGCTGGGGTGCTGAGTCTGATACTTACATCATGTTCTTCGATGCCGAAGCCTACGACAAATTCCGTCTGAACAAGGAAGAACTCGCCCTTGAGGAAGACATGAACAAGGATTCTGATGAGAAGAAGGACGGCGATGAAGAGAAGAAAGACGACGGCGACAAGAAGAAGGATAGCAAGAAAAAGAAAGACAAAAAGGACAAGAAGGACGACAAGGAGAAGGAACTCACCTTCGATCTTGAAAACCGTCGCGACAGAATCATGCGTCTTACGATCAACTCTTCCAACATGGGTGACGCTGTGCTTACACCGAAGGGCGACAAACTCTATTACTGCGCGGCTTTCGAAGGCGGCTACGATCTGTGGGAACGTAACTTCCGTGAGAACTCCACCAAGCTCATAATAAAAGGTATCGGAGGCGGAAACATGATTCAAGACAAGAAGGGTGAGAACATATACTTGTGCTCCGGAGGACAGATGAAGAAGATACAGACCAACGGCAACAAGGTGAATAACATCTCGTTCAGAGCTGAATTTGATCTGCGTCCGGCCAAAGAGCGTGACTATATATTCAATCATGTTTGGCAACAGGTGAAGGACAAGTTCTACGATCCGAACCTCCACGGAGTTGATTGGGAAGGATACAAGAAGACATATTCGCGCTATCTGCCTTACATCAACAACAACTACGACTTCCAGGAGATGCTTTCCGAACTGCTCGGCGAACTTAATGGCTCACACACCGGTGCACGTTACGGAGGCAGTGGAGCTGCACAGCAGACGGCATGTCTGGGCGCTTTCTATGACAACTCGTACGATGGCGACGGTCTGAAGATTGTCGAGGTGATAGCAGGCGGACCTCTCACCAAAGCCGACTCTAAGATAAAGAACGGCTGCATAATAGAGAAAATAAACAACAAGGAGATAAAAGCCGGCGAGGACTATTATCCGCTGTTGGCCGGAGAAGCCGGAAAGCAGGTGCTGTTGTCGGTTTACGATCCGGCGACAGGCAAACACTTCGAACAGCTGGTGAAGGCTATCAGCTACGGAGCACAGCGCAATCTGCTTTACAAACGCTGGGTGGAGAACTGCCGCAAGAAGGTTGACGAACTGTCAGGAGGCAAGGTTGGTTATGTTCATGTAAAGGGTATGGACAGCGAAAGCTTCCGCGAGGTTTACTCAGAAGTGCTCGGCCGTTGCCGCAACAAGGAGGCTGTGATAGTAGATACACGTCATAACGGTGGCGGATGGCTGCACGACGACCTTGCCACATTGCTCAGTGGAAAGGAATATCAGCAGTTCGCACCGCGTGGACAGTATATTGGCAGTGATCCTTACAACAAATGGTGCAAGCCCTCATGTGTGCTTGTCTGTGAGGATAACTATTCCAACGCGCACGGCTTCCCGTGGGTTTACAAGACTCTTGGTATAGGAAAACTTGTTGGAGCACCTGTTCCCGGCACCATGACGGCCGTGTGGTGGGAGACTCAGATTGATCCTTCGATTGTGTTCGGAATACCTCAGGTGGGTGTGAGAGACATGCAGGGACACTATCTGGAGAATCAGGAACTGAAGCCGGATGTTGAGATATACAACACACCGGAGCAGCAGCTCGGAGGCGAGGACAAGCAGCTTGAGGAAGCTGTAAGACTGATGCTTGAGACTGTGAAGAAATAGAAAACATCCTTATGACGGCATACTGACGTCATAAGGATGTTCAAAAAGAAAGCGGACACGCACTGGCGAAACCGTAGATACCGCGTTGTGGCGGTGACGGAGCGCCGTGCGTGTCCGCTTTTTTATGTGTTTCGGCAAACCTTGTCGTGTGCGGCGGTCTGCCGTATTGCTTGTCGCTGATTACCAGACAACGCTCATTCCTAGTGTGAGGCTTGCGTTCGAACTCAGCGGAATCATTTCCTTGCTTGTCTTACCAAGTATGTGGTCCATTCCGATGAAGAGGTTATAGCCTTTCGGATGCAGGTTGAGTACCCATCCCATGCTTGTGGTGAAGCAGTTCACAGCGAAGCTTACGCCACCGTCGAGCCAGCTCAGCGGAGCATAGTTGGCACTCAGACGTCCTTCTGTCCAAGAGTATGCTCCTTTTATGCGTGAGGTGCAGAGCGCACCGAACGAAACTTTGCGATATACCGGCAGCGTGTATTCGGCGCCCACATTGATTGTCGCGCCAATACCTGTGGTGCGTCCGCCCTTATCGCCGAGGTCGGTAAGGTTGGCGAAGTCAGCCAGCTGATCGCCGTAGCGGTCAACCTTTGTGTCGATTTCCTCGCCGCGGTCAGATGTCACCGACACATCGTGGAAGCCGTTGAAGATGAAACTCTTCGATCTGTTCTCTGCCGCCATGTCGTTTGTCCAGTTGATGAATCCGAGGTCGAGTACTGATGCGCTGACTGTCCAGTCGTCGTTTATCTCGTACACACCGCCGAGGTCTATGGCCATACCGAAGCCGCCTACGCCGAAACCATCGAGGTCTACGTCGTTCACACGTTCGTATGTTCCGCTGCCCTCAATGTTGTATTCCTTCTCCTCAGACACATAAGAGAAACCTTTCATCGATACGTCCGCCGTGGCTTCTCCCGTTATGGTCCATTTGTCTTCGGCTGCGAGGTCTGCCTTCATGTTCTTCATCTTCACGTCGGCACGTGCCAGACCCACCAATACTTTCAGTTTCGCACCCAGGCGCAGTTTGTCGTTTATCTGGCGTGAGTGGCCAAGTGCTATTTCCGCATACGACTGTGCATGAGCATTTATGTCGCCTATGTTATAGGTCTTGTTGCCTGTGTTTTTCGCAAACTCGAACAGTTCGTATGGCAACGACATGCCCAGCGAGCTTTTGGAGTTTATCTCTATGGTGTTGTAACCGCCCCAAGCCTTGAATCCTGCGGACAGAATGGCCAGGCTGACATCGCCTGTTATGCGGTTGTTGCCGGTGCTGAAACCGCTCAGGGCGTCCTCTGCTGAGATGTAAGGGTTCATGAATGTTGTCATTTTCTTGTTGCTCTGCGACGGATACATTGGGTTGTGCATGATGACATCCTGATATCCGAAGTTGCCGTTGAGCTTTATGTTGATGTTGCCCATTGCCGGTATGGAGAAATAGTTCTGCTCGTTGCCCAGAGCCGGATTGAGTGTGTGGCGGAACTTGTAGTCGTTGGTGAAGTAGGCCGAATTGAGAGTCTGTGCCGCAGCACTGCATCCTATCATCACGATAACGGCCGTCAGTATGTTTCTGTATATTGTTTTCATTTTATGGTTCTTGTTGGTGTTGTTAATTGAAATCGGCTATAATTTTTCCTGTTACCTTTATTTTCACATCGCGTGCTATGAGGAAGTGCTTCTTCGAGTTGAGCGTCTTTCCTGTCACGCTGTCGGTTCCGTCTTCCGATTTTGCCTTGCCCTGTATGGTGAGACGCAGACCGTCAATCTTCTTCATTGCGTCGGCCGTCTTCTTGGTGATATTTATTGTGAGCGGTGTATAGGCAGACTCTTCGCCGTCGGGCGACGCTATGACTGTGCCGGACACCTCTACGTTCACGTCAGTACTGATGTCGTTGCCGTTCTCGTCGATTGGTGTGGCCGTCAGTGTGAGATATGCCGGTACGCGGTTCTCTATGTTTGCCGTTACGGTGATGCACGCGTCGTCGCTCAGGTCGTAGTCTTCCAGATCCTTGTGCCATCCGTCTATCGAGTCTTTATACACAATGCTTGCGTTCTCGGCAAATGCGATCGGCGCCTCTACACTGTATTTCGGTGCGATGGTATAGGTGTGGTCGAGCATGAACTCGCTCTCTTTTGTCTTGTCGGCCATGGCCTCTGCGTCGAAGCTTATGTTGTCCGGTATTGTCTCGATGAGTGTCGATAGTTCCGGCACCTCATATGCGTTGCTGCCATATTCAGCCTCTATCTCAGCTGTCTTTCTGCGACATATACAGATGTTTGTTGTTGTCGCCGGATGTATGGTCATCTGTGGTACAGTTACGCTTGCGGTTTTTCGTCCGTCTTTAGTGGCTGTGATTGTGCCGTTCACCAGTCCGGTGGCATTCATTGTGTTATTTATTGCAACCATTATCTGCGGATTGTCGAGGTCGGCTCGCACGTCGCCGTCTGTCAGAAACTCCGGAACGCCGTTTATCTCGATGTTTCCGAGGCTGTTCAGATCGATTGAAGGATCGAACTTGCCTACGGCCGACACAGGCTTGAATGTGTCAAGGTTGAACGTATTGTTTATCTCGAATCTTGTCTGCGACGGTGTACCTGTTATGTCGAGTGTTGCTTCCAGGCTCATGTCTATGTCGCCGGTCAGTGTTATGTCGCCGTTCTCTATGGTCAGTTCACCGTTGTCCATGTTGTCGGCAGAGAAAACGAGCTCGTCTGTAGTCACTGTCAGTGAGAGGTCGCGCGATGTGTTTACGCCAGTCAGAGTTATGACAGTACCGCTGTGTGAGAGCGTTCCGTTGCCGTTGCCCGACACACTTCCTACGACGATATATTCAGGCATGAAGAACTGCAGCTTGTCTATTGTCGGCATGACAGAGCTGAGTCCTTGTGGGAAATGCACACTGAGATCCATAGACGCAGGATTGATGCTCACACGTGTGAGGTCCACTACGTCGTCCGAGTGGCCGTCGTATACGAATCGCCTGATACGTTGTGTGTTGGAGAATTTTGTACGTGCATGGGCCTTGGCGTTCTTTTTGGCCATGCTTTCGAGGTCTATCACAAAAGCCTGTCCGCTTGTGAGTTTCTCCATAATGGTGAATCCGTCCACCTTTATTTCCGTAACCTCGATCTCGTCACCCGTCTGTTCGAACACGTAGTCGCCGTTGTCCCTTACTTTCACGCAGTCGCTGTTGTCGAGGTCGAGCACGTCAGCCAGTTTGATAGTGTCGGTTGAACTTCCCGGAAGGGTCAGTTCGCCGCCTATGCCCACTGTGTTGTCAATGTTGTTGAAGTCATAATCGCTGTCGGTGCACGCACCTGCAACGAAAGCCCCAGTCGCTATCATTGCGATTGCAGCTAAAACATTAATGTTTTTCTTCGTCATTTTAAAAGTTTTGTATTTTTGTTTTATAAATCTTGTTGTGAATTGTCGGTATCGCTATTCCAAAATTCGCATATAATGGGGCGTATGTAATAATAATGTGCAAAAATAAATAAAAATATTCAAAATATGTATATTTGAAATCGAATATTATTGGAAATGTCATTTAATAATCTTTTTCCGTGATGCTTTTCCGTTTTTCTTCGCGATGTGCAGCGATATGCAGTTTTCTGCATAAATATGCAATTTGAAAAGTAAAAAATTTTGACAGATGAAATTTTTAAAATAGAAATGCGACGTCGGAAAATTATGCATAAGAAATGAATAAAAATGCAATGTGAGTCGGATTTTTGATTTACGGTTTACAGGAAAGGCTTTTTCATGTGTCGAAACGGTGTGTATTGAGGTGTATTATGTACTGTTTCGCACTGCAAAAGAGGCTATATCACCACGCATAAAAGGCTCTTTCGCAACGCGTTGCGGGGCGTTTGAAAATCCGGTTGAGACTATATCGTTGACAGACAGATGTTTACGTATATTGCCAGAAATTCGCGTATTTGCCACCGGAAAGTTTTTTCTTCATTCCGACGGCACTCTCGTGAAGTTGACATCTCTTTTTTATGCATTTTCCGTTGCATATTTTCTGCATAAACGGGTGACAGGTTAGGGTAGTCCGCTATGCTGCCTGCGGGCTTGCTTTTCGTGCATACCGGCTCCGCGTGAAGGCAAAAAAACGGATTTATTCTGCCTTTTTGCATCCCGTTTTTCGTATCTTTGCGATGTAGTTTATCTTGACATAATAACGTAAAATGAATTTCAGAGCTTTTGCGGTACACGTAACCGTGTGCCTGTCTGTTGCCGTTGCGTCGCACGCACAGACATACAAAGATCCCAATGCAAGTATTGACGAGCGTGTGGAAGACCTTCTCGGTCGTATGACTCTTGAGGAGAAGATAGCGCAGATGAACATGAACGGCATGGGCGAATACCGTCAGTTGCCTCACGGGGCAGGCGTCGTTGAGAGTCCTTTCATCAGTGTACAGGAGATTGCACGCATGTCTTCCGAAACCAAATGTTATGCACGTGAGAATACACGTCTGGGCATACCGCCCATTCAGATAGGCGAGTGTCTGCACGGACAACTGGCAATGGGCGCCACCATTTTTCCGCAAGCCATAGCGCAGGGAAGCACGTGGAATCCGGCACTTGTGGAGCGTATGGCTTCGGTCATAGCGCTTGAGGCTTCGGCATCGGGAGTGGATCAGGCGCTGTCGCCGCTGTTCGATCTGGCCCGCGAACCTCGTTATGGGCGTACGGAGGAATGTTACGGCGAGGACCCTTACCTCGTGGCGCGCATGGGTGTGGCCTTTGTCGAGGGCATGCAGGGCAAGGCTGAATACACACGTGTACACGGCATAGCTCCCGGCAAACTGATGTGCACAGCCAAACATTTCGCCGGTTACAGTGTGCCAGCAGGCGGAATAAATCTCGCTCCGTCGTCGTTGGGTGAGCGCGAGATGCGCACTCTCCATCTGTATCCGTTCGAGAAAGTGGTGAAGGATGCCAATGTGTGTGCCGTGATGCCGTCGTATAATGAGGTGGACGGCATGCCTGCCCACAGCAACCGCTGGTTGCTCACCGACGTATTGCGCGGAGAGTGGGGCTTCAGCGGATATATATTCACCGATTACGGAGGCCTGAGCCAGTTGCACAACTTCCATCATGTGGCAGCCGATGCGTCTGAGGCGGCAGTCATGGGCATCAATGCCGGTGTGGATCTTGAGGCCGCACGTCCCGATGCTTACGCCCGTTTGTCCGATCTTGTGAAAGCCGGCAAGGTGAAGGAGGAGCAGATCGATACTGCTGTCAGACGTATACTGCGTGCCAAGTTCATGGCGGGACTGTTCGATAAACCTTATCCCGATCCGGAACGTCTGTCTGAAGTGGTTCACCGTCCGGAGCATGTGGCGCTGGCATTGGAGGTAGCGCAGGAGTCGGCTGTACTGTTGAAGAACGATAGCGCGCTGCTTCCGCTCGACGCTTCGAAGCTGAAGTCTCTGGCCGTCATCGGTCCGAACGCCGACCAGGTGCAGTATGGCGACTATACTTATACACGCGACAACCGCTCGGGTGTCACCATATTGCAAGGTCTGCGCGACAGGCTCGGCAGCCGTGTGCAGATAAACTATGCCAAGGGATGCAACATCACTGGCAGCGACCGTTCGGGCATTGCTGCGGCGGTTGAGGCTGCAAGCAAGAGCGATGTGGCTGTAGTGGTGCTCGGCGAGACTAGTGTCATACTCTCAGGTCTGGGCTGGGGCGTCGGACTTGGAGAGAATGAGCCGCGCGATCCGTTTGTGTCGGGCGAGGGTTACGACCTCACCAGTCTCGATCCTCCCGGCGTACAGCGCGAGCTTTTGCAGGCAGTCTGCGCCACGGGCAAGCCTGTTGTGCTCGTCATGGTGCACGGACGTCCGTGGTCAATCGGTTGGGAGAAGGACCACGTTCCGGCAATTCTCGAGGCATGGTATCCCGGAGAGCAGGGCGGAAACGCCATAGCCGGCATCTTGTTCGGCGATGTCAATCCGTCGGGAAGACTCAATTGTTCGGTTCCCCGTTCGGTGGGTCATCTGCCGGTCACATACGATTATAAACCAAGTGCGCGTGGCATAAACCGCGAACCGGGCACTCCCGAAAAGCCGGGACGTGACTATGTGTTCTCATCGCCCGCGCCGCTGTTCGCCTTCGGACACGGACTCAGTTACACGACGTTCGAATACAGCGACCTCAAAATAGACAACAACGCATCGGCAAAGACTGTTCGGGTGAGCGTAAACGTGCGCAATACAGGCAGCCGCGACGGCAAGGAGGTGGTGCAGCTTTATGTGAACGACCGCGTCAGTTCGGTGACAACACCGCAGAAAATGCTGAAAGGTTTTGACAAGATAGAACTGAAGACGGGTGAGCAGAAGACCGTTACCTTTGACCTTCCTTACGACGAACTGGCGCTGTGGAACGCATCCATGCAGCGTGTTGTCGAGCCGGGCGAGTTCTCGGTGATGATAGGTCGCTCGGCCGAGGACATCGCTCTGTCGGGCAGTTTTGTCGTCAGCGACTGACGAAAGCGCCCGTCCGGCGGTGAGTGAATGTATTTATCGCTATCTTTTTGCGATTTAATTTGTATCTCACATTTTTATTTTATCTTTGCATAAGACATTGCTTAGCCCGGCAATTTGAGAGCAAGTTCTCATTCGTTCGTCTGCGATGTCTTCTGAAAAATAGGATTTATGCACGATATGAAACATACGATAAATGTCCGTGGCAGGCTTCTCGACCTGTCGGTGCCGCAGGTGATGGGCATTCTAAATGCCACGCCCGACTCGTTCTTTGCCGGCAGTCGCCGTCAGACAGAGACTGAGATAGCCGTCAGAGCCAACGAAATAATAGAGCAGGGCGGAACCATAATTGATGTGGGAGCGTTCTCTACACGCCCCGGAGCCGACGAGGTGAGCGAACAGGAGGAGACCGAACGCCTGCGCCGTGCGCTCGCCATAGTGCGTCGTGAACAGCCTGACGCCGTACTCTCTGTGGACACTTACAGACCGACAGTGGCCCGTATGTGTGTTGAGGAGTTCGGTGCTGACATCATAAACGATGTGTCCGAAGGCGGTATCACGGGTATTGTCAACACCCCGATACACGAGGAGGAGAGCATGTTTGAGACTGTAGCGCGTCTGCGTGTGGCTTACATCCTCATGTCGGTAAAGCCCGACCTGTACAGCATGATGAAGGCTTTTGCGGCCGAGGTACAGCAGTTGCGCGACCTGGGCATGAAGGATGTTATACTCGATCCGGGCTTCGGCTTCGGCAAAACGCTTGAGCAGAACTACCGCATAATGGACGGAATGGAACGTCTGCATGAGCTCGGTCTGCCGCTGCTTGTGGGCATATCGCGCAAAAGCATGATATCGCGTGTGCTTCAGACCGACGCCTCGGGCGCGCTCAACGGCACCACCGTGCTCAACACCATTGCGCTTCTCAAGGGCGCATCTATACTGCGTGTGCACGATGTCAGGGAGTGTGTGGAGGCTGTTAAGATCGTAAGCGCCATGCGGACGGATGCTTCCGGCGTAGACATATAGTGTGGATAATCATCAGTTTCAGTTTAACGGCAATAATCAACGGCAATGATTGAATTCGGAATAAAAGATGTAGTGGATATTGTTCTTGTGGCGCTGATACTCTATTATGTGTACCGCCTCATGAAGGAGAGCCGTTCGCTCAATGTGTTCATCGGCATCATCGTGTTCGTGATAGTGTGGCTCTTTGTAAGTCAGGTGCTTGAGATGCGCCTTCTCGGTTCTATTATGGACAAGCTGGTGAGCGTCGGTGTCATCGGTCTCATAGTGCTTTTCCAGGAAGAGATACGCAAGTTTCTTTATACACTCGGCACGCACCGCCGTTTCCAGATCATCACCCGGTTCTTTGCTTCGGGCGGAACATCGAGGGATGCTGAGGCCGACAAGGAGACAATCATGCCTATTGTGATGGCGTGTATCGACATGGCGAGAGGTAAGGTCGGTGCGCTCATTGTGATAGAACGTACCATCAGGCTCGACGACATCGTGGAGACGGGCGATCTGATAGACGCCAACATAAACCAGAGACTCATCGAAAACATATTCTTCAAGAACTCGCCGCTGCACGACGGAGCCATGATCATCTCGAAAAAACGTATCCGTGCCGCCGGATGCATATTGCCAGTGTCGCACAGCCACGACATACCGAAGGAACTGGGACTGCGCCACCGTGCCGCACTCGGCATATCGCAGGGCAGTGATGCCATAGCTGTGGTGGTGTCAGAAGAGACGGGCCGCATATCCGTGGCGATAAAAGGCGACTTCAGGTTGCGCCTCTCTGCAGAGGAACTTGAAAGTCTGCTCACACGTGAGATGAACTGATCGTCGGACAGAACAGGCCGTACGGAATGTGTGCGGCAATCTGTAAGCAATACGGTGACATAATAATATGACATAAAAAAAGTGCGTCCGCAACTTTATAGAGTTGCGGACGCACGTCGTAATATAACACAACCGGATGGGTTGGATATCGCTGAATACAGGTTCTTTCCCCTCAGAGAGACTTATCTTACTATGAATTTTCTGCCGTCAGAAATGTAAATTCCATCAGCAAGACTGTCTTTGTCGACGGATATTCCGGAGAGGGTGAACATCCTGTCGTCGGCTTTCTCGGTTTCAGGATTGGAGATGCCGCTGCTGACAGGGCCTTTGTCAAAGTATATGGCGTTGATTACGGCATTGTCGCCACGAAGATTGTTGCAGAGAATACGCACTGACCTGTCGTACGTGAATACAAAATACACACCTCCGTTGAGGTCGGATACGTGTGTGGAAGGTGCGATGATGTGGCCTGTCTCTATGTCGAAGAGATCTATCATGAGTTCACGTCCGCCTTTGTCACAGTCGGCTACATATACTGCCACGGTGTACGGACTGTTCTGTTTCACCTTTATGTCGGCCGGACACATCTGCACTCCGCCTGAGAAATAGCATCCGAACGCCTTGCGCGCACCGGGTTCGTCCGATACGGGAATCATCGCTTTGGGATCTATCGGAGTGATGATTGTCGAGCGATGCTGGTCTATTGTCTCTTTGCCGAAGTCGAATGTGACTGATTCCACGTAGTCGGGAAGTTTCACAAGATCCTGTTTCTCCGGGCCGCCGCCCACTATGAGGTAGCCGTCCTTGCCGTATTTTTTGAACCATTCGCCCTGTGTCTCGTGATCGGTTCTTATGTCTGTTATCACATACTTGAACTCCTCGTCAGGCAGTTGTCTGCATTCTCCGGAGTAATATGCTCTGATGCAGTGGGTGCCTTCGGCGAGATTGTCTATATATACAAAGTCTTCGTCCTCGGACATGGTGCCGATGGCCTTTCCGTTCAGTTCTATCCTGTCTATCTTCATGTCTTCCTTGGGAATGGCCAGCATGGCTTTTGTTCCTGCGGGAACAGTGAGAGTGTCGAGCCCTGTTTTCATGTTGAAGCTGGCTTTTATTGGTCCGTAGGGCGTGTTGACCTGTCCTGACACGCGTGTGGCCACGCCTTCAAAATGCGGTTTTACCTCAAACGTCTTGAATCCCGGTGATGTCGGCTTGATGCCGAGCATCTCTCTTGTGAGCCATGCGGTGACTCCCGAACCCCATGGATGGGCAAGGCTGGTGTATGTAGTCTGTGTGTATGGTATCGGTCCGTTTTTTCCGACAATATCGTTCCAGCACGGACGGTACACCTCGAGGAAGCATGTGGCGCCGTATTCTATCTGTCCGCCCCATTCGTCCAGTATTGCCGCGAACGCATCGTCGTAGTGTCCGGCCTTTGCCATGGCGTTGATTACCATGTATTCGTTGAAGGGCGAGTAGGAGAGTCTTTGCAGACGATCTGTGAAATCGGGGTGGTAGAGGTCCTGAAGATCGGCAAGCAGGTCGGCGTTTATGGCGTCGGCCGAAGAGTGCATGCCCATGTTTTCGATGTTGCCGGGCATTTTTGTGAACAGAGTTGTCTTGGCCTTGGCCCACTTGTCGTAGGTGTCGGCCTTGTCGTTCTCACCTATTGTTCTCAGTGCTTTTGCAAAATGCTTCCATGCTCCGATGGCAAGCATCTTGTATGCCAGTTTGTTTTCGTTTATGTTAGGATTGTCGAAACCTCTTCCGGTGCGCTCTCCCCATCCGAAGAACTCAAGGTTTGACGGACTGTCAAAAATGCTCCAGGCGTGGCTTAGGCGTTTCTCTGCCATGGGGATGAGACTCTTGAAACCTTCTGTGTCGCCGGAATGCATGTAATAGTCGATGAGGCTTTCAACCCAATACAGTTCGTAGCTCTCGATGTTATTGGGGTGTGAGTCAGTCCAATGTAGATTTTTCAACACTGCGTCATAGTTGGAAAATGCCACGAGTGAAGCTGCCTGTGCAGGCCATGCGTCGCCGGTCCATGAGAAGCGGTCGCCTCTTTCAAGGAGTATTGCGCCGAAACAGTCCTCACGAAGATTTGCTTTCACGGTCCATGCTCCCACATACCATATTTTGTTTATCAGCGGATTGTCACAGTCGAACGAGCCTGTATAGTTTGTCGGTTTCACCTGACTGACGGCGCGGACGGATGTTATCGTAAACGGTGACTTGAAGTTTTTGACATAAATGAAACCATATCTTACGCCTTCATACAGTTCGGAATTGAGTTCCAGTCTGTATGTGTTGCCATACTTGACAGGTGTGCGTGTCTTGTTGATAATCTCCGGAACATTGTACTCACTGATGCCAAGCTCCACCTCACCGTTCATGTCCGGACTGTCTATTTCAATCCATGCGGGCAGTTCTGCGCCCAGATCGAAGCGGATGACACAGTTGCCTTTGACGTCTATGTCGCATGTCTCGCTGTTTATTGTTGTCAGTCCGCTGACGTTGTCGGCCCCGGATGTGGCTACGGCGCTCTGTGGATGGGTGATGAAAATCTGCAACGGATCGCTCGCTTTAGGATTGTCCCATACATAATTTACCAGCGGATCGGGTGAGTCGATGACTGTCGGCCCCAACAGCGAACCACCGTTTATATACTCGTAAGGTTGTTGTATGGGTGAGCGTCTTGAGATGATCCCGTCGTCAGAAAGAGGTTCACCGGCAGGCAATACGGCCGGCATGAAGCATACAGATGCAAGGGTCAGGAGTTTAAAATAGGTTTTCATATCTCTTTAATTCATTTTTTGACAACTTAGTGAAAACAAATGTAGCTTTTATTATTCGGGTGTGAAGAAAATAATTGATTTATTTATGTAATATTTTGACATATGGATAAATAATCCTACATTTGTGTGTTTCCTTGTAAAAACGGGTATGATATATTTTGAATATCTGATAGCTAACGACCGTGACTATCGCTGGGGACTGGTGACTACAACTGTCGGAGTGCAGGAGATAGGCCCCGGCGCGGTTTATCCTGTAAGAGAACACCCGGATGCCTACATGTTTTCTACAAAGAAAGACAGAATATTGCAGGAGTTTGTTTTTCTTTACATATATGAAGGCAGCGGTTGGTTTGCCTCTGCGCACTGCAAGAAGACAAGGGTAAAGGCGGGAGATATGTGCCTTATCTTCCCAAACGAATGGCACAGTTATGCTCCGGATAAGGAAACAGGATGGGCGGAAGCATGGATTGGATGTAAGGGAACAATACCGCAGCAATGGATTGACAACGGTTTCTTTACGCCCGACAATGCTGTGTTGAACATCGGAATGAACAATCAGTTGCTGGATTATTTCAACAGGGCATACGAGGTTGCGAAACAGCAGAGTCCGGCTTATCAGCAGATGCTTGCGGGATATGTAGGTATGATAAGCAGCACCGTCTATTCGGCATGCAGGGGATTGGCTTACAAATGCAGCCCTGTTATAAAAAACATCAACAGGGCAAAGAGATTCATGCACGATAATATCTGTGAGAATATTTCCATGGAAGAGGTTGCACGGTATGTCGGCATAGGCTATTCGAAGTTCAGAAAGGACTTCAAGCAGATAACAGGACTGTCGCCCAACCAGTATTTCATAGAGATGAAACTGGAGCGGAGCAAGACCATGCTTCTCAATGAAGAGATATCCTGTAAAGAGGTGGCGTTCAGTCTTGGATTTGATTCTCCGCCTTATTTCACAAAGGTTTTCCGTAGCCACACGGGGCTTACTCCGCAGGAATTTCGCAACCGTCATTTATGAAAGAACGCTTGTCCGGGATATGTGGAAATCCGGTGGAGACAGGTTTTATACGTGAGGCATCGCGGAATGAAGAGAACATAACGGACAACGCGCGGCGTTATGAACAGCTGCTGCACATCTGCCCGCGTAACAACATATTCATGTTACCATAACCAGTAAATCCTCACCGTGAGAAAGACGCATGTTTCCCACGTGTCTAATCACGCCTCATTTCGGCGTTTTTAAAGAAAACCCGGACGGCGGACTTACAGTTTTTCTTGACTTTTTTTTGACAAAATAAAATCGCAAAAGAGAAGTGAGGGAATGTCAAATATGATGTTAGGAAAGCCTGTTTCCACCTTGTTGCCATTCTACATAGCCTGTTGCGGAGTGCCTTATAATTCGTCCTGCATTCTGATAATGCCCGTTTCAGCCTCCGGTTACGTCTGTTTTAGGGTGTGATATTGCGCGTTTCAGGCCATGAAATGGGCCATATCATGTGCTGAAATAGTGTGTTTTGCATGACAGAAAAATGCCTCTTGTGTGTAAGTGTTTGATGTTCAATGATTTGTATAAAACTCTTATTTCTCGCGAATTTGCGTCCGAAGGAGAGTCCGCCCGCAAATTCTCGCTTATTTTTCGGGGTAGAACAGAAAACTCGGACTGAAAAATCGCAGGATACTGAAAATCTGTAACTGCCCTCTTTTGTTTCCTTTTCAGCGGAGGCAACAGTACCTATACGTGATAGACTTCGCGGTTTTCTGTTGCAGCCAATTATCATAGAATTTCTACCTTGTCCTTATATGTGGGAATAAACGGTACGAACCAAAGAAAAACCCCGTAAGTCTTTGTTTATGAAACTTACGGGGCGAAATAGAGATTGAAATTACATCAGATTATGTATTTTATTTTTTGATGATCTTTTTACCATTGATAATATATATGCCTTTGGTAAGATCCTTGTTTTTAATGCGTACTCCCGACAGATTGTAAACATTTTCCGAATCAGTCTCTCCGGCATTTACAGATGTGATGTCGGTGGTTACGCCATTGATGTTTAACTTTACGTCCTTGTCGGCAGGTACCTGGAAATAAGCTCTCAGACCTTTTAGCAGGCTGTTGTCTGCGGTCGGTATGTCAAGCGCGAGGTTTTTGTTTATGGTGCGTTGTGAGCCGTCGGTCTGTAAAGTTACAGGATCATAAACTCCGACAAAGGCATATTCGCCGAATTCCGATTTGAGAGGTGTCTCGGCAGTGGCGCTTACGTTGGGGACAACAAAACCGTTGTGGATGTTGCGTGCCGGCTTTATCAGATATGGAACACCGGCTTTTATCATGTCCGAATTTGTGAACATCATTGTTTCATCTTCCACACTACTCAACTCTGTTACAAGCGTACCTTTTCCGAAAACGTGCTCAATCAGAGCTTTGTCCATATCAAACGGCAGACATATTGTGTTCCAGTAGTCGGCGCTCAGATGGCGGTCTACGACGGCGCGTATGTCTTCTATAGCCCCTGTGTAGTTGTCTCCGTTCTCGCTGTAATCAAATTTGTATGTCTCAACAATGCGTGTAAAGGCAGTCTCACTTCCGCTTGTTCCGTTGAGATAAAGCACATTATTGCCGGTGCCGTCGTCGATAACTTCTGCATATCCGGCATTGGCCGGGTCAATATAGAAATACTTTGTGTATTCGCCCATGCCATAAACGTTTTCAAAGTCATCGTCAACCAGCACGTTCTGACAGCCGTCCTCATAGTATTGTGTCAGCTTTATATTATCGATATAAGCACGCTGTGAGAAATCCTTTCCGTCCACGCGAAGACCTATTTCTCCGTTGTTGAGCAGGGCGAGATCGGTCATATCGTTCTGCGGGAAAACGTCCTGTAGCTTGTCGTCAATGTATGTATAGACAACATTTCCGAGAACTTCTATCTTTATGCGGTGCTTTGTCCCTATCAGGTCTGCCGCATTGAAGTCCGGAAAAGCCTTTCCGTCGCCCACGGCTTTCCAGCTTTCATTGCCGTTGGCAAGATGATATCTGATGAACGCATCATCCCCGCTCTGTCCCAATTGCCACATGTAGTAGGTGTCGTTGTCAGTTCTTCCGAATATGATTGACGCACAATTTTCAAGAAGTGTTATGTCTGCTTCAACTACATAATGCATGTCTTTTACTGCGCTGAGTATCGGATCGACTGGAAGACCGCGTTTTTCATTGTCCTTACTGCCTACAGCATGATACACGCCGTCGGAGACAGTGCCGTTCTGAAATGCTTTTGACGGGTCGTTGAAGTTGTTTTCGTAGATAATCTCCTGGGTGTCGTCGTTGGTTATTTTGAAATAATCGAAGTCAGCAGACTCGCCTATATCACCGGACCATGCCGCACGTGTTCCGATAGATCCAAAGGCAAGTGTCTCACCGCCCACTTCGTCGCTTTCGTATATCTGCACGTCGTCCAGATATACTTTGTAATGATTTCCGTTTGTTACTGTAATCTTTGTGACATGCCACTGTGTCAGATCTATATCGTCGAAAAACTGGTTCAGCTCTATTTCTGCATCACACGAAGGACCTCCATTCCAGTGATGCGGACGAAGGCGTGGATTGCCTTCTTGCTCTATATTGTATTGCAGCATGTAGAAATTGCTGGAAGTCTGATGTGAAAACATAATGCTTGCACTGATGTCATTGGCTTTGAAACGGGTCTCCACCGTGTAGTTCGGAATGTCAAAACTATATGCACCGGCGCTGATACATACGAAACATAAAAGAGTAAATAGTAGTAATTTCAGTTTCATAATAGATGGATTTTAATTAAAGTGTTTGATTATCCTGCAAATATACGTGTGAATTTATTCTCTGTGTATAGAATAAATGATATATTAATATAACGTTTTGATACTATCTGTAAAACGTCGGTGTGATGTGGCTCGGATGCATTCTGATGTTTATCAACGGTCTTTGCTGTGCATATCCGGTATTTTGCAGATTCCGATATGTCCATTATCGGTCTTGTTGACTGCCGGATGTCTGTTGTGATATGTCTGCAGTCGCCTTGCGGAGATGTGTCTTCCGTGTAATGACACACTGTGCTTTGTTGTGTAATATGTTGATTTTAAGTATTGTCCGACAGCTCCGTCGGTGCTTTTCCGCGCTTCCGGCAGACAATAAGCGCCACTTCGTGTTAATGCGAAAAAAACAGAGTTAAAACGTCCCTCTGTTCCGATTATTTTTCTTAATTTTGCAAATTGGAAATTACAAAATACATATTATATAAATAATCATGGATTTATTACAGAAAATCGTTGCGCATGCCAAGAGCAACAAGCAGCGCATTGTGCTCCCCGAAGCAACAGAGGAGCGTACTCTTAAAGCCGCCGACCGCGTTCTGGCTGACGACATAGCTGACATTATCCTCATAGGAAATCCTGAGGAAATAAACGGTCTTGCACAGCAGTGGGGCCTCTCTCACATCTCGAAAGCCACCATCGTGGATCCTGAGAACAATCCGAAGAGCGAGATGTATGCCGAAAAACTTGCCGAACTCCGCAAGAGCAAGGGCATGACAATAGAGGAAGCACGCAAGCTGGTGAAGAATCCTCTCTATCTGGGCTGTATGATCATAAAGCTCGAAGAGGCCGACGGACAGGTGAGCGGAGCGCTCAGCACTACTGGCGAAACGCTGCGTCCGGCTCTGCAGATCATCAAGTGTGCACCAGGTGTGACATGTGTCAGCGGAGCAATGCTTATCATCACTCATGAGCATCGCTACGGCGAGGACGGTATCTTCGTCATGGGCGACGTGGCTGTAACACCGGTTCCTACTGCCGAACAGCTCGCACAGATAGCTGTATGTACTGCTCAGACAGCCAAGGCAATTGCAGAAATAAAGGATCCGCGCGTAGCAATGCTCAGCTTCTCTACCAAAGGCAGCGCCAAGCATGAGAATGTTGACAAGGTGGTTGAGGCGACACGCCTTGCTCACGAACTTGATCCGGAACTGCATCTTGACGGTGAACTGCAGGCCGATGCCGCTCTCGTGCCGAGCGTAGGCGAGAAGAAGGCTCCGGGAAGCACCATCGCAGGTCATGCCAATGTGCTCATCGTGCCGAACCTCGAAGTGGGCAACATCTCATACAAACTTGTGCAGCGTCTTGGCAATGCGGTGGCTATAGGTCCGGTTCTGCAGGGTATCGCACGTCCGGTGAACGATCTCAGCCGCGGCTGTTCTATCGACGATATATATTATATGGTGGCCATCACGGCATGCCAGGCACAGGCTGCAAAATAAACATCAACCTGCCGCGTCGGTAAAATGCTTTCTGTCGTCATGCGACATGCTTTTTACCGAGGCGGCATAACTTATTTTTCAAACGATAACAAAAGCTAAAATGAAGATATTAGTACTTAATTGCGGCAGCTCGTCCATCAAATACAAACTCTACAACATGGACGATCACTCAGTCATGGCTGCTGGTGGTGCAGAGCGCATCGGACTCGATGAGGCATTCGTGAAGGTTACTCTGCCAAACGGTGAGAAGAAAAAGATAATGCACGACATGCCCGACCACAAGGAAGGTGTGAACTTTGTGTTCAGTCTGCTCACCGATCCTGAGATAGGAGCGATAAAGAGTCTTGACGAGATTGACGCCGTAGGCCACCGCATCGTGCAGGGTGGTGACCTCTTTGAGAAGAGTGTCATCGTGGACGAAAGCGTGGAACAGGGCATCGAAAGCCTCTGCGATCTGGCACCGGTACACAACGCCGGCCACCTCAAAGGCATACGCGCAGTGGACAAACTGATGCCTACTGTGCCGCAGGTATGCGTGTTCGACAACGCATTCCACAGCACAATGCCCGATTACGCCTACCTCTATGCAGTTCCGTATGAGCTTTATGAGAAATATCATGTGCGCCGTTACGGATTCCACGGAACAAGTCATCGCTACGTGTCACAGCGCGTTTGCGAGTATCTCGGCCGCGATATCAACACACAGCGCATCATTACCTGTCACATAGGCAACGGCGCAAGCGTTACTGCTGTTAAGTTCGGTAAGTGCGTGGATACATCAATGGGCCTCACTCCTCTTGCCGGTGTGATGATGGGAAGCCGCAGTGGCGACATCGATGCATCTGCTGTTACATACATCATGGAGAAGCTCGGACTGCAGCCTCAGGAGATGGCCGAATACCTGAACAAGGAAAGCGGTGTGCTCGGTATAAGCGGTGTATCGTCGGATATGCGCGAAGTTGAGGCCGCAGCTTCCGAAGGCAACAAGCGTGCACGCCTTGCACTCGAAATGTACACCTACCGTATCAAGAAATACATCGGTGCATACGCAGCCGCTATGGGTGGCGTTGACATCATCGTATGGACTGCCGGTGTGGGCGAGAACCAGACTGATATCCGCGAGAACTCATGCAAGGGACTCGAGTTCCTCGGCATTAAGATCGACTCGGAAGCCAACAATACACGTGGCGAAGAGGCCATCATCTCTGCTCCGGATTCAAAGGTTACGGTATGTGTCATACCTACCGACGAGGAGCTCATGATCGCCAAAGACACCATGGCGTTGCTCCAGAAGTAACGATGTGATGCGATTTTGTTTATTGATACGGTTTGATTTATTATCACACGTGTCTTTTTCATAATACAGACTATTTGATATAAATCGGAATATAACGGGAGACCGGCCATTGAAATCTACTTTTTCAATGGCCGGTCTCTTTTGTTTATTAATAAAGTTCCGTTATGTACGTGATGCATTCTTTGGTTTATTGAATATAGGAATGTTCATTTTTTAATGACGGATGTTTGGTCTTATAATATTGCATTTTCACACAGATAATTTGTAAAATACGGATATATGTTATAACTTTATGCCTTAAACATAATGTTGCGATACTTTATATATCCTGCAATATGATTATAACATCGTTCTAATGTTTGATAAACACTCGGTAATTATATATAAAAGAATGGGAAATCGTAAATCTTTTTTGTCTGCTGTGATTCCGGTTTTATTCGCATCATTTGCATTTCCTGTGAATGTGAAAAGTCAGTGTGAAGACAGCATTCCTGTAAGAAAGATTGATGAAGTTGTCGTGAATGCGCAGATGCAACGTACCAACGCGTCTGCATCGACATACATACCTACGTCTAAACAAAAGGCTTCCGCGCAGAATGCAACCGACCTTCTGCGCCAGCTTGCCATTCCTCAGATAAACGTAGACCTCATGAACGGTGAGGTAACAACGCCAAGCGGACAAAAGGTTACGATATACATAAACTCCATTCCCGCCACTGAAGAAGAGATGGAAGGCCTGTTGACGGCTGATGTACGCAAGGTGGAGTATCTTGATTTTCCCGTAGATCCACGTTTTCATGGAAGCGAACATGTGGTTAATTTCGTTGTTCAGAAATATGAATACGGAGGCTATACTAAGGCCACAGTGAATGAAAACTTCCTTATCGGAAAGCTGTCGAGTAGGGCGTCTGTTTATTCCAAGTTCGTTTATAAGCACATGACGTATGATTTATATGCCGGCGCATCGAACCATGATATCAGTCATCTCGGCACATCAACAACCGGTTCTTACACACTATCTGGTGATGACGGACAGCAATATCAGACCATACGGAACGAGTTTCTCGATGAATCGCGTTTCAAGTCGAACCAATATCCCGTGACATTCAGGGCAATCTACGATTCTGACAAAATTCAGATGTCCAATACCTTAGGCTTTAATTTCGAGCAGAATCCGATGGCCTACACGAGAGGTACGCTTTCTTTCTCGACAGAAGACGGCAATAATTATTCTTACAGTAAAAGTGAACCATACACAAGCCGTTATCTGATATGGTCAGGGAACTACTATTTCATTTTGCCGAAAAGTTTCCGTTTAAGTATCGCTCCGGGAATAAACTATGGTCATACCAACTATTCTTATATTTACCAAACCTCCTTACAGGATGCTTCCGGTATATTGAACAGTTCCAGGGAGGACGTCTTGCAGTTAAGGGGAAGCGCCACACTGTTCAAGAAGATTACCGACCGGCAGAACGTTTTCTTACGTGCATGGTACGGTTCTACATCCAACGATGTTAGCTATTCAGGCACATCGCCATACGACAATGATTTTTCCGATACATACGCAGGTGCTGCCTTGGGTTATAATTTCTCTGATAAGATGTGGAATATCAATGCAGACGTGGCTCTACAGTGGGAAAAGAACAAGATTAACGATCTGTCGGTGGAGGAACTCTATCCGCTGATCAATTTATCAGTCGGCTTTTCTCCGTCAAAAAAACATTCTTTCCGTACTTATTTCCATTTCGGAGCCAACTATCCGGGAGCAAGCGAAAAGACGCCTAATGTGCTTCAGCAGAATGAGCTTATGTATTATACAGGAAATCCGAACCTTGGACTGTCACGGCAGATAACATTCAATCTGTCGTATAACTGGATGCCCGTAAACGCATTCTCTGCTTCTGCTTTCGTGCAGTATTTCGGCGAATTTAATCTGTATGTGCCTGTTTATAATCCATACAATGACGGCAAGGCTCTGCTCAGAACCTTTGAGACAGACTGCGACTATAACCGTACACAGTTAGGAATGTCGTTCAATTATAAGCTGCTTAACGGCAATCTGCAGCTGGCAGCGTCGCCCTCTGTTTCATTATATCGCGTATCCGGACTTTTCGACATCAAGCGTTCCCCGTTCTATTGCAATGCTTCTGCCACCTATTATCTTGGTAACTTTTATTTCCAGGCATCTTATCAGACACGCAGTCTCACCGTTCAGGGCAACCGCGGAGTGATATACAAAGACCGTAATTTCTATCAGATGCTTGCCGGATGGAGCCGTTCCGGTTGGAATATCCGTGTGAGTGCGATGAACTTGTTCCGCAAAGACTGGCTGTGTTCCACCAATATCCTATCGACACCTTTATATTCCGAAACGCAGTATGTCAATGGTAATAACTTCCATCAGCGCCTCAATATCTCGGTAACATATACTTTGGGATATGGCAAGAAAGTGAAACGCGGTAATGAAGTAGGAGAACAATATGGAGCGGCTTCTGCCATTATGAAGTGATATAAGCGCAATCTTGTGCCTGTTGATGCTCCCGACTGGTCTTGTCTTTACATTCGTCAGTGGTATATCGGCGCAATGTCATCGTTGGTTTAAGGCTGTTCCGATATAGGCCTGATAGGTTTCTGAAACATACTTAATTGCAAATCGTGTTGCGGAAAGGTTTTTATCGCGTTCTGAAAGAGCCTTTGTTGACCCATGATAGAGCCTGTTTCGTGCTCTGAAACGGTCCATATCAGACCATGAAACGGCCTGTTTCGCAACCCGGAAAAGCCCATTTCACGACAGGTGAAAGCCAATGTCAATGAGCGCTTCTTATAAAACCGGCTGATAAAGGCAACCGTAATGTTTTGTCGGGCTCGTTCCGCCTCACGGATAAACATGCATTGTTGTTCGGTATGTATCTGCTTTCTGTCAACCGATAGATGTGGAACGGAAATACGGAATGGCTATCATAAAAGCATAAAAGGCATGTCATCCATAACGGTGACATGCCTTTCTTTATATCGTGTAGCCTGTTGTTACAGCGCTTTCTCTATTGCCGGGACAATCAATGCTTCCATAACGTCGTATCCGGCACCGTTGGGGTGCACTGTCTCCGGCGTGTATTTCGTGTCCATTCCGCCTTTGTCCGGGGCCAGCAATGCTGTGAAGTAGTCAACATACTGTATGCCGTTCTCCTCGGCATAAGCCTTTACGCGTGCGTTGAGGCTGCGTATCTTCTCCATGGCATCGGTGACAGACGGACGCCATCCGAAGTTTCTTGCCGGCAGAGTGGATGTTAGTATCACCTTAATCTTGTGTGCACGTGCGAGCTCCACCATTGTAAGTATGTTGCCGTAGGTTATGTCCTCGTTGTAAGGACCTGTGTTTTCGGCTATGTCGTTGGTGCCGTAGTTCAGCACGAGAACCTTCGGCTCCAGGTTGATCACGTCTTCACGGAAACGCATCAGGAACTGATACGATGTCTGTCCGCTTATTCCGCGTCCTATGTAACCGTGTTTCTTGAAGAACTCCGGGTGTGTGTTCACCCATCCTTCAGTGATTGAATTGCCCATGAAAACCACTCTTTTCTCGCCTTTGGCAGGCTTTCCGAGTTTTGCGTTTTCGCTGGCGTAGCGTTGGTAGTTGGCAAAGTCGTTGTGGTTCTGGGCCAGAGCGACATTGCATGTCAGCAGTGAACATGCCGCTGCAAGTACGATTGTCTTTAATGAAATCATAATAGATGTTATTTGGTTTGGTTATGGTCTGCTTTCGCCCTCGACGTATTCCTCGAGGAACATGTGCTCACCGTCGAACACGGCGTAGGTGAACTGCGTTATCCAGTCGCCTATTATCATAAGCCGCGACTTGCGCGAGAGAATGAGGTCAAGTTCAATGTGGCGGTGGCCGAAGATGAAATAGTCTATCTGCGGATGACTTTTCATATATTCCTTGGCAAACTGTACGAGACACTCCTTGTCTTCGCCCATGTACGGAGGTTCCTTTCCGTCGGCACGTTTCAGACGGCTGTGCTTTGCCCAATTGAGGCCGATTGCCATGCTCCAGCGCGGGTGTATGGTGTTGAACAGCCACTGGCACGTGCGGTTGTGGAATATCCTGCGCAGCAGTTTGAACTTCTTGTCAGGATCGCCGAGCCCGTCGCCGTGCGCCAGATAGAACACTTTGTCGTATATCTCCGTCGTCACAGGCTGCGTGTGCACCGTAAGTCCGCATTCCTTTTCCAGATAGCCGTATGTCCATATGTCGTGGTTGCCGGTGAAGAAATGCACCTCCACGCCCATGTCCGTGAGCTCCGACAGCTTGCCGAGAAAGCGGGTGTAGCCCTTCGGGACAACATATTTGTATTCGTTCCAGAAGTCGAACATGTCGCCGAGCAGGTAAATTGCGGCAGCCTTATGCTTTATGCTGTCGAGAAATCTTACGAGCCGCCGCTCCTGTGTGCGTCCGTGCTCTATCGCCAGCGAGCCGAGGTGTGCGTCGGAAAGGAAGTAAACGTTTTTCTTGTTCATATTGAAAGGTGGCGTAAGGGTGTTTCTTATGTGTTGTTGGCATGGGCGTGCCGGTGGCCGGTATTGAGACTGTCAGACCGCAGCATGTGCGTGGCCTGCTCTCAGTAGGTTCACTCGAAGCCCAGCTCTATTCTCGCTTCCTCGGTCATCATGCTCTTGTCCCACTCGGGTTCGAATACCAGATTGACTGTGGCCGACTTCACCTGGTCCAGCGTTTCCACCTTCTGCCTCACATCTTCGATGATGAAGTCGGCTGCCGGACATGTTGGTGCGGTGAACGTCATGTCTATCACCACATCGTAAGTCGGTTTCACGTCGATGCTGTAGATGAGTCCGAGATCGTATATGTTTACCGGAATCTCCGGGTCGTAGACAGTTTTCAGAATGTCAACGACGCGTTCTTCTATTTTTGTTTTTTCTTCCTGTGTCATGTGTGATGTTTTTATTTAAGGCAAAGATATTGCAGACGGGCCTCCGTATGTTGTGCTTTCAGTTTTCCGAGTGCGGCTATATCTTATGCAAAGATTATGCAAACGGGCGGAAAGAAAGCCCGCTTCCGATTTCCCGAGTGCGGATTATCTTATGCAAAGATAGGAAAAAAATGATAGTCACACAATAAAAATCAGCTTTTTGCTATCACAGTCGCCCCTCTTCGCAATAGCTGTAATACCGTCCGTCGGTGACGATGATGTGGTCGGCCATGTGTATTCTCATTGTCTCGCAAGCCTTCTTCAGTCTCTGCGTCAGCCGGTCGTCGTCGGCACTGGGCGTTGTGTTGTTGCTCGGATGGTTATGGCACAGGGCAATGACGGTGGCGTTGTGCAGTATTGCCTCGCGTATTATGATGCGTATGTCAACGGCAGTCTCGCTGATGCCTCCGTGCGATATGCATTCCTCCTTTATCAGTCTGAAGTTCTGGTTCATAAGCAGCACCCACGCTTCTTCCACGTCGAGGTCCTGCATTTTGGTGTGCATGTGCGAGTAGATGGCGTCTGCCGAGTCGAGACGCGGGCGCGGTTCGACGCCTTCAGCCTGCCGTCGCTTGCCCAGTTCGCATGCTGCCAGCACGGTGACGGCCTTTGCCGGACCCATGCCTTTGTATTGTGTCAGTTCGTGGATGGTTTTCTTGCCTAAGGTGTTCAGGTTGTTGTTGCAGTCGCCGAGTATGCGCTTCATCAGTTCTACGGCGCTCTCGTCGGTCGAGCCTGAGCCTATGAGGATGGCCAGCAGCTCGGCGTTTGACAGGCTTTTTGCACCGTTGCGCATGAACTTCTCGCGCGGACGGTCGTCCTCGGCCCACTGGTTGATGTTCAGTTTGTCGGTCATTTATAGAATGTCTTGTCGAATGCGCTGAACTCATTGCCTCCGCGTACGCAGCGTTTCCACCACGCATTGAAGAATCCGAGGCCGTAGCCCGTCAGCTGTACGAATGCCGCCGCCACGCTCAGCAGGCCTATGCGCAGGCTGCGGTTGTGTATGGACGAGTCGGCAAGTATCATGAGCGCGTAAAGCACTATGGGCGCCAACCACAGCGGTTGGCACATGACGGCTGCGAGAACTATGAGCAATGCCGTGCCGGCAGTGAACGCTGCGGGCATGAGATGCACTATTTTCAGCGATTCGGGGTATTTCTTGTATAGGTTTATACGGGCTATTCCGCTGTTGTATACCTGCCGGAAGAACTTGCGGAAGTCGGTGCGGCGCTTGTGCCAAACCCATGCTCCGGGGAACAGCCGGCACGCGTGGCCCGCCTTGAATATGCGTATGCTGAAGTCGATGTCCTCGCCAAAGCGCATGCGTGAGAACCCTCCCAATGCCATGTAAACATCGCGTCGTATGCCCATGTTGAACGAGCGGGGATAGAACTTGTCCATCTTCTTCTTGCCGCCGCGTATGCCTCCGGTGGTGAAGAACGACGTCATGGAGTAGGAGATGGCCTTCTGTGTGGGTGTGAACGAAGGATGTGCGCAGTCGGGACCGCCGAATGCGTCGGCCGGGCGTGCCTTTAGCTCGTCGTCAACGCTCTGCAGATAGCCGTCGGGTAACACCACATCGCTGTCGAGAATTATGAGATACTCGCCCCGTGCGCGCTCTGCCCCGTAGTTGCGGCTTTGTCCCGGACCGGAGTTTTCCTTCATGTGGTAGTGCAGGTCGAGTCTGCCGGCATAGCTGTCGCACACATTCTTGCAGTCGCGCACCGAGCCGTCCTCCACCACAATCACCTCAAAGTCGGTGAGTGTCTGGCGTGTCATGCTCTGCAAGAGTTCGTCCACTTCGTCAGGACGGTTGTAAACGGGAATAATGAAGCTGTATTTCATAGTCTCCAATGTTTTCGGTTGTTATGACTGTACGCCCTTTACGGCGTGTGTATAATCAAAACGGGAAAAGGTAAAAAGCGGCATGCAGCGTTGCGTGTCCGGTTTTTACCTTTTCCCGTATTTGTTTGTTGTGTCGTTTTTTATTCCTTCACGCGCTGCAGGTAGCTGCCGTCGCGGGTGTCAACCTGGATGAGATCGCCCTCGTTGATGAACAGCGGAACGCGCACCTCAACGCCGGTTTCGAGAGTAGCCGGTTTGGTTGCGTTTGTTGCAGTGTCGCCCTTTATACCCGGCTCAGAGTGTGTGATGCGCAGGTTTGTCTTGACCGGCATTTCGCCGAAGAGCACTGTCTCGTTTGATGCGTCGGAAACAACTTCGATTACGTCGCCTTCCTTCATGTAGTCAACGCCTGTGATGAGGTCGTGAGCGATAGGTATCTGGTCGTATGTCTCCTGATTCATGAAGATGTAATCATCGCCCTCTTTGTAAAGATACTGATATGGGCGGCGCTCCACGCGCACGTCTTCAAGTTTTTCACTGATGTCGAAGCGGCGCTCCAATACGCGTCCGTCAACAACGTTCTTCAGTTTCACGCGCATGAAAGTATTGCCCTTTCCGGGTTTCACGTGCAGAAATTCGATGACGAAGAACAGCTTGCCATCCATGCGGATGCATGTTCCGTTCTTAATGTCCTGTGAATTGATCATATGTGTTTGTCTAAAATTGAATTGTTCGTTGCTTCTTCGTAAATTCGCTGCAAAGTTACGGTAATTTTGGAAAAAAACCTAAATATTTCTGCTAAAAAACACATTATTCTTTGCTAATTAAAAAGAAATGAGTAATTTTGCAGCCCAAAGTGTGAATAATAACAAATAAAATTTTAGATAGAAAATGAAAAGAACGTTTCAGCCTCACAACAGAAGGAGAGTGAACAAGCACGGTTTCCGTGAGAGAATGTCGACAAAGAACGGTCGCCGCGTATTGGCTTCACGTCGTGCTCATGGTCGCAAAAAGCTGACTGTATCAGACGAGCACCACGGCAAATAAGCCGTAATTCCGTCAGGCACGGGATTCTTGTGAGCAGCAAGGAGCAGGGAAAAGACTCTGCTCCTTGCTGTTTTTTATGCCCATGGCTGTGAAGATACGGTCGGTGGGTATTCTGCTCGTGTAATGATAAATCTGTACTGCCCAGACCGGTAAATTATAATTGAAAGTCAGACACAGACATTCCGTGTCTTTTCCTGTGCCTCGTATCAGCTTTTTTAGAGAAAACCCGGACGGCGGACTTACAGTTTTTCTTGACTTTTTTTTGACAAAATAAAATCGCAAAAGAGATGTGGAGGAATGTTAAATAGAATGTAACAAAGGCCGGTTCGTAACTTTTGGCGTTGTCATCTACCCTGAAGCATGGTCCGGGAAAATTCATTTGGCGTTCCGATAATGCCCGTTTGAGGGTCTGATATTATCTGTATCAGGGCATGACATGGTGCGTTTCAGCCCCTGATATGGGCAATATCGCATGCTAAAATGGTGCTTATTGCAGGATGGGAAAGTGTCTGTTATTTGTAAGTATTTGATGTTCAACTATTTACATAAGTCTTTTATTTCTCGCGTATTTGCGTCCGAAGGAGAACTCGCCCGCAAATACGCGTTTGTTTTTTGGGGTAGAACAGAAAACTCGGACGAGAAAACCGCAGGATGCTGAAAATTTGAAAGTGCCTTGGTTGCTTTGTCTTAGGTAGAAGGTGGTAGCGCTGATATGGGACTGAAGCCGGATTCTTTTTATCGAAACCAGTTTCCGCTGAGTTTTGCAGATTCCTTTTTACATGTCGGAGTGTGCATTGTTGTTTCTTAGTATGGTGTGTTAATGTATGCCGGCGGAGCCGTTTTGCTGCGCTCGACGGTCTTTGCGGCACATCAGTTGTGGGGTGGGCGTTGTCCGTGAATGTCCGTATATAGTCCGGAAAAGGCTTTTGAAGTATAGGCTTTCATCTGTTTTGCAAAAATATTCTGCAAGGAAAAAGTCAATAAAATTTGTAACTTCCACGCATGGGTTTTCTGTATTCTGTGTCCGGTGTGTGATGTGTGGTTGTGGCGCAGTGCGGCGGGTGTAGTTCTCCTGTGCCTTCCTTATGTCAGCTGATAGTCTGCATGGCATGCGTGCGGTGCTTCTGACACAGTGTGGCCGGGCCGTTGTTTTTTTACACTTTATGTGTGCTTTTATTTTGTGCATTGAGCAGTTAGTGTTATCTTTGTGCAAAATTAAGTGAGATGAAACCTACGGATTTCTTCAAAAAGTTCAAGAGCTGGTATCTGTGGGGCAATCTGGCAGCTATGGCTCTTGTGGTGGCGCTGGCTTGCTACGGACTGAAATACTGGCTTGGCGTGTACACTCATCACGGTGAGGCCATCGAGGTGCCCGACCTGCGACAGAAGTCGTTCAAGGACGCGCAGCACATTTTGTGTGGTCTCGGACTCGACGTGACGGTGAGCGACACGGGCTACGTGAAGACGCTCTCGCCCGACTGCATACTCGAACAGACGCCTGAGCCGGGCGCACGTGTTAAGAGCGGACGCATGGTGACGGTGATTGTCAATGCCGCTCATTCGCCAATGATAACCCTGCCCGACATTATCGACAACAGTTCGCTGCGCGAGGCCATGGCCAAACTCTCGGCTATGGGCTTCAAGGTGGGCAAACCCGAGTATATCCCGGGCGAACGCGACTGGGTGTACGGCGTGACTGTACGCGGCCGTCAGGTGGTTGCCGGCGACAGGATATCGGTTGATGACGTTGTGACGGTGCAGGCCGGCAGCGGCATTCGCGACGAGTCCGACAGCATAGAGTATGTCGACATCGACGACTTCGAGCCAGTGAACGAAGGCGATGTGGACGAATTCCAAGTGGTGACAGCCCCGATGCCTTCGGAAGAACCGGCAACGGAATGATCTCACTGCATATATAAATATGTGTGAAAACAAAAAAAAGGACATTCATGGCAGACAATATAGAGGACATAGAGGAACTTGACGAGGAGTCGCAACAGCTTTACGAGCACTTCCGCTTTGTGGTGGATAAAGGGCAGGAGGCCCTGCGCGTGGACAAGTACATGTGCGACAAACTGCAGCACTCTAGCCGCAACCGCATACAGAAGGCGGCCGACGCCGGATTCGTGCACGTCAACGACCGTCCCGTGAAAAGCAATTACAAGGTGCGGCCGGGCGATGTGGTGACGCTTATGCTCGACCGTCCGCGCTTCGATTCGACCATTGAGGCCGAGGATATACCGCTCGACATCGTCTATGAGGACAGCGAGCTGATGGTTGTCAACAAGCCTGCCGGACTGGTGGTACACCCCGGTGTGGGCAATTTCCACGGCACATTGGTGAACGCTGTTGCGTGGCATATGAAGGATATCGACAGTTTCGACCCCAACGATCCGGAAGTAGGACTGGTGCACAGAATAGACAAGGACACGAGCGGACTGCTCGTTGTGGCCAAGACTCCGACTGCAAAGACGTCGCTCGGAGCACAGTTCTTCAACAAGACAACCCACCGCAGCTACGTGGCTTTGGTGTGGGGCAACTTCAATGAGGACGAAGGACGAATAGAAGGAAACATCACACGCGACCCCAAGGACCGCCTGCGTATGACCGTATGTGAGCCTGATTCGGGTATCGGAAAGCCCGCTGTGACACATTACAGAGTGCTGGAGCGCTTCGGGTATGTGACGCTTGTGGAATGCATTCTTGAGACGGGGCGCACCCATCAGATAAGGGCGCACATGCGCTACATAGGTCATCCGCTCTTCGGAGACGAACGCTACGGCGGCTGCGAGATACTGCGCGGCAACCGGAGCTCGTCGTACAAGGCATTCATCATGAACTGTTTCAAGCTCTGCAGCCGTCAGGCTCTGCATGCGCGGACACTCGGTTTCCGCCATCCTGTCACCGGTAAGCAGATGGACTTCGACTCTCCGCTGGCCGCCGACCTTGCCGCTCTCATCGACAAGTGGCGCGTCTATATAGCCGGAACCAACAACAATACATTCGAAAATCGGTAACAACGCTGTTATAAAAAAATGGAAAATATAAAGAGAAACATAGCCATCGTATGCGGTGGCGACTCGTCTGAGCACGACGTGTCGATGAATTCGGCAAACGGGCTCTACTCGTTCTTCGACAAGGAACGCTACAATGTGTATATCGTTGACGTGGAAGGACAGAACTGGCATGTCAATTTCGACGACGGCACAACAGCCGCCATCGACCGCAACGACTTCTCGTTCGTCAAGGATGGAAAGGCCGTTGTGTTCGACTATGCATACATAACCATACACGGCACACCGGGTGAGAACGGACTGATGCAGGGCTATTTCGAACTTATCGGAGTGCCTTACAGCACGAGCGGAGTGCTCGTCGAGGCAATGACATTCGACAAGTATGTGCTCAACCGCTACCTGAGCGGCTACGGTGTCAACGTGGCCCAGAGCCTGTTGCTGCGCCGCGGCGAGGAGAATAAGTACAGCGAGGAGGAGATAGAACGCCTTATCGGTATGCCTTGCTTCGTTAAACCGGCGGCTGACGGAAGCAGTTTCGGTGTGTCGAAGGTGAAGAACACCGACCAGCTTGCGCCTGCTCTGCGTGTTGCTTTCATGGAGAGCAACGAGGTGATGATAGAAAGTTACCTTGACGGAACGGAGATATCGATAGGCTGTTACAAGACAAAGAACAAATCGGTGGTGTTCCCTGCAACGGAGGTTGTGACCAACAACGAGTTCTTCGACTACAATGCCAAGTATAACGGTGAGGTTCAGGAGATCACTCCGGCACGTATAAATCCCGACACTGCGGCACGTGTGGCAGAGGAGACATCGCGCATTTACGACATACTGCGCTGCAACGGTATAATCCGTGTGGACTATATCATAACGAAGGACGAGAACGGCAACGACAAGATAAATATGCTTGAGGTGAACACCACACCGGGTATGACAGCCACAAGCTTCATACCACAGCAGGTGCGCGCGGCCGGACTCGACATAAAGGACGTGCTGACCGACATTGTGGAGAACCAGTTCTGATACGGCGTCAGGACTGTTCCTTTTCTTATACCGGACCTGATAATTAAGTTATTATGAACATCGAGTTATTAAGACAGTTTGATGCGATAAGGCCGTTCGAACCGGAAGAGTTGCCTGAAGTCTTTGACCGGCTTATCGCCAACGAGCAGTTCAGAATGGTGGCAGGTGCCATATTCCCGGACATACCGTTCGAGGTGTTGGCTGAAAAGATGCGTTCGTGCAGAACAAATTTTGAGTTCCAGATAGGATTCTGCTATCCTTTCCTTCACGATCTGCTGGCAAAGGCCAGCAAGGGATGCGACATGGACTGCACAGCCATTGACAACACACGGGCTTATACCTTCGTGAGCAATCATCGCGACATAGTGCTCGATTCGGCGTTGCTCAACATTATGCTGGTCGATTCGCACTTCAGTAATACTTGTGAGATTGCCATCGGCGACAATCTTCTGTCGCTGCCGTGGGTCAAGGATCTTGTACGCATCAACAAGTCGTTCATAGTTGAGCGCTCGCTTCCGATGCGCCAGATGCTCATGGCAAGCAAACGACTCTCCGACTACATGCATCTGGTGATCAATGAGAAGAAAGATGGTGTGTGGATAGCGCAGCGCGAAGGACGTGCCAAAGATTCAGACGACCGCACGCAGGAGGCTATCATCAAGATGATGGCCATGGGTGGCGAGGGCTCTGTGAGGGACCGCATAGCGTCACTGCATATTGTTCCGCTGTCCATATCGTACGAGTTCGATCCTTGCGATTTCCTCAAGGCGCGCGAGTTCCAGCTCAAACGCGATGTGGAAGGATGGAAGAAGTCGGCACAGGACGATGTGGTGAGCATGCAGACCGGTATCATGGGCTACAAGGGACAC
This sequence comes from Prevotella sp. HCN-7019, assembly GCF_037890215.1. Taxonomy (NCBI): domain Bacteria; kingdom Pseudomonadati; phylum Bacteroidota; class Bacteroidia; order Bacteroidales; family Prevotellaceae; genus Prevotella; species Prevotella sp. HCN-7019. Next base: position 65,728 of record NZ_JBBKBO010000010.1, read on the forward strand.
GTACACTATCATTGCGCTCCGTGCATCGACGACTGGCTTATGAGCCTTGATGAAAATATGCCGAAGGGAGATTTCTATCACGCCGTGGCCACACACATCGACCACGACATATTCGCCAACTACCGGCTTTATCCAAACAACTACATCGCTCTCGACATGCTCGAAGGTTCTACTGTGCTCTCGGCACATTATACGGACAAGGACAAGGCCGTCTTCGAGAAATATCTTGAAGGACAGCTGGCTAAGATTGATATTGAGAAACCGGACTACGCGTTCCTGCGTGAGCGCATGCTTACCATGTACGCCAATCCGGCACGCAACCATTTCAGTGTAAGCAAAGAGAATGTATAGAACGGGTGTGCGGTCATTCTTCGGTTTTCTGCTGGCACTGCTTGTGCTTGCCGGATGTTCTGCCGACGGCTACGACAGTGGCGACGGCAGGTATTCGTATCTGCGTGCTGACTTTGTCGAGATGCACGCAGATGCAGGGAAGGCCGTGGATTACGTCGTTACGGACGAAGGCGAACGGCTTGCAGCCGATCCGTCTTTCACGCTCTCGTGGATAACCAAGCCCGATTCGGTGTACCGCGCACTGATGTATTACAACAAGATTTATAGTGAATCAGGCAGTGCCTGCGCCAAAGCCCTTTCGGTGGTGCAGGTACCTGTCCTTGACATCATTCCGTTGCAGCAGGTCGGCGAAGTGCCGTCCGACCCTGTGACATTTGAGAGTGCATGGCTCTCGGCCGGTGGTAAATACCTTAATATGTGTGTGCTGCTGAAGGCCGGAACAACTGATGACAGTGATGCCATGCAGACCATCGGCATTGTGGGAGAACAGACCGTCACGATGCCCGACGGCGGCAGTTGCGCCGTGTTGCGTTTCCTGCACGACCAGGGAGGTGTGCCGGAATATTATTCGGTGCGTAAATATCTGAGCATAAGGACTGCAGATATTGATGCCGACGCCGTCAAGATAAAGATAAACACCTATTCCGGAGAGACGGAAAAGGTGATAAACCTGAATTGATTTTATCTTTTTATAACCCAAACTTAATTATTCACAATCTTAAACACTATCCTTATGAAAAAGGTAACGTTTTCAGCAGTAATGCTGTTTGCCGCTATTTGTGTGGCTTTCAGTTCGTGTGGCAGTCAGAGCAAGGGCGCTTCTGACGCAGACAGTCTTGTTTTCGACAGCATCGTCGTAGATACTGTGGCGATGTTGGAGGGTGACAGTTCTCTTAAATGCGAGATCAATATGAACATTCTTTATGCCAGTGGTGGCAACGCGGCAGCTGTCAACGACACTATAATGAACTCAGGCATATTCAATCCCAATATATATAAACCGCTGGCAAAGGCGGATTCAGGCATCACAATGAGGCAGGCTGTTGACAAGTTTGTCGCTGCATACATTGCCAACTACCGTGAAGAGTGCGGCAAGATGGTGGCTGCCGGTGTGAGAGGAGCGTCTCTCAACTATCAGTATATGGTGAGATCGTCGGTTGCCGAAGGCCGTCCGGGCGTGATAACCTATCAGTTTGACACCTATTCTTTCAGTGGCGGAGCACACGGTATGAGCTTTGTCAAGGCCCTGAACTTCGATAAGGCCACCGGCGCAAAGATAGGAAAAGCCGATTTCTTCACCGCTGATGCCGACAGCGTTGTTACTGGTCGCATCGTGGAAAACCTCTCCGGAAAGTACCAGGCTGCGAATCTGGACGAACTGAAAAAGAAGGGCGTGTTCCAATTCAGCGAGCCTTTTGTGCCCGACAATTTCGTTTTGGGCAAGGACAGCGTGACGTTCATTTATCAGCCTTACGAAATAGCAGCTTACGTGTTTGGCTCGATACGCGCTTCAGTGGCTTATTCTGATATAGATAAGGTCATTGTAAAGAAATGATGTAAGGACTCATCCGACAAATAGGGGAGAATAGAATAGTTACGCATAAATTGCGGATAAACCGGAAAGCAACCGATAATAGCTCACCCGATGAGCTGTCCCCGCAGCATCTGCGCACACTTTAAGTTTCTCTCCTTACGTCTGATATCAGCTTCTTTAAAATAAACCCGGCGGGTGAACTTACAATTTTTCTTGACTTTTTTTTGACAAAATAAAATCGCGAAAGAGATGTGAAGGAATGTTAATACCGGCACAACAAAGGCCATTCCGGCCTGTACGGCATTGTCATATAACAGGCAATGTAGTCCGGAATAATTAGTCTGACATTCTGATTAAGCCCATATTAGCCCTTGATTACGCACGTTTTGGAGTGTAATCAAGGGCATTTTGCACCCTGATATGGGCTGTATCGCATGCTCAAACGGTGTTTTTTACATGGTGAAATAATTGTCTTTAAATGTAAGTTGCTGATGTTCAGTATATTGTACAAGCTTCTTATTTTTCGAGAATTTGCGCCCGAAGGAGAGTCAGCTCGCAAATTCTCGCTTATTTTTCGGGGTAGAACAGAAAACTCGGACGAAAAAAACGCAGGATGCTGAAAATCTGTAAGTGCCCCATTTTGTTTTATCTCAATAGAATAAAACGACGATTGTCCGGTGTTGGAATCTCAGTGTTACTGTAGAAATAAAAAGCTGTCTGATTTTTGCCAGATTGATACAGAAAGACAACGGGCCCGTCGCAGCATGCTGCACGGACCCGTTTGTCATTATTCAAAGTATCACTATTATTTGCCGAATTTGATTCTCAGTTTCTCGATCATGTCTTTTGTCATGGTCTTCATGTCGTAATCAGGCTTCCAGCCCCATTCCTCACGTGCGCATGTGTCGTCGAGAGAATTAGGCCATGAGTCGGCTATCGCCTGACGCAACGGATCTACCTTGTACACCATTTTGAAATCAGGGATGACCTCTTTGATACTGTTGTATATGATTTCCGGGTCAAAACTCATCGACGCGATGTTGAATGCATTGCGGTGAACGAGCTTTGTCGGATCAGCTTCCATTATTTCTACGGCTGCGCGCAGGGCGTCGGGCATATACATCATGTCCATGAACGTTCCGGCGGCGATAGGACATTCGAATGTCTCTCCCTTCACGGCAGAGTAGTATATGTCAACAGCATAGTCAGTGGTTCCGCCTCCCGGAGGTGTCACATAGGAGATAAGACCCGGGAAACGCACTGCTCTTGTGTCAACTCCGAAGCGTGTATAGTAGTAGTTGCTGAGCATTTCGCCAGTCACCTTTGTCACGCCATACATTGTCTTCGGCTCGCGTATGGTGTCCTGCGGTGTGTGATCCTTCGGTGTGGAAGGGCCGAACGAACCGATGGAACTCGGTGTGAAGACGGCGCACTTTTTCTCTCTTGCCACTTCGAGCACATTGAACAGTCCGCCTACACCTATCTTCCATGCCAGTTGCGGCTTTGCTTCAGCCACGGCAGAAAGAAGTGCCGCAAGGTTGTAGATTGTGTCGATGTCATACTTTTCCACGGCATCGGCTATCTGCTGCTGGCTTGTGATGTCAACGATGGCAGACGGTCCGCTTTCCTTCAATACCCCTTTGGGTTCTGCGCCGGGAATGTATCCGGCAACAACGTTGCCGCTGTAAAGGTTGCGCAGCATCATGGTGAGTTCAGAACCGATTTGTCCGGTAGAACCAATGATTAGAATATTTTTCATTGTTGACGATTGATTAGTTTTGTCTTTCTGTAAGCAAAGGTAGACAGTTTTAGCGGTAAAAAAGTATTTTTTACCTTATTTTTTTTGCTAAGAACAAAAAAAATATGAACTTTGTCTTATGACACGACAATAGTGCTTAAACAATATATTAAATCATAAAGCTATGTATGGTAAAATGAAAGAATTCCTTGCGCAGGAATTGGCAGACATAAAGGCTGCCGGATTGTATAAGAATGAACGTGTGATCACCACTCCGCAGCGTGCCGACATCGAGGTGAAGGAAGGTGGTGAGGTGCTGAATTTCTGTGCCAACAACTATCTTGGACTTTCTGACAACAGCCGTCTCATCGATGCGGCAAAGAAAGCCATGGACTCACACGGCTTCGGTATGTCGTCCGTTAGATTCATCTGCGGTACGCAAGACCTGCACAAACAGCTTGAGGCTGCCGTTTCCGATTATTTCAAGACGGAGGATACTATTCTTTACGCATCTTGTTTCGACGCCAACGGTGGACTGTTCGAGTCGCTGCTGACGGACGAGGATGCCATCATCTCTGATGCTCTCAACCATGCGTCGATCATCGACGGCGTGCGCCTTTGCAAGGCAAAGCGCTACCGTTATGCCAATGCCGACATGGCTGACCTGGAGCGTTGTCTGCAGGAAGCGCAGGCACAGCGCCACCGTATCATTGCCACCGACGGTGTGTTCTCAATGGACGGCAACGTAGCTCCTATGGACAAGATATGCGAACTGGCTGAGAAGTATGACGCACTCGTTATGGTTGACGAGTCACACTCTGCCGGAGTTGTAGGTCCGACCGGTCATGGCGTGGCCGAGCTTTACGACGTTTACGGCCGCATCGACATCTTCACCGGTACACTGGGCAAGGCCTTCGGCGGTGCCATGGGTGGATTCACAACCGGCCGCAAGGAGATCATCGACATGTTGCGTCAGCGTTCGCGTCCTTATCTCTTCTCCAACTCTGTTGCTCCTTCAATCGTGGGTGCAAGCATAGAGATGTTCAACATGCTGAAAGAGAGCAACGCGCTGCACGACAAACTGATGGACAACGTAACATACTTCCGCGACAAGATGCTCGCAGTAGGCTTCGACATCAAGCCTACACAGAGCGCCATCTGCGCCGTTATGCTGTATGACGCCAAGCTGTCTCAGGACTTCGCGGCACGCATGCAGGAAGAAGGCATATACGTCACAGGCTTCTATTATCCTGTTGTTCCGAAAGGACAGGCACGCATCCGCGTACAGTTGTCGGCCGGCCATGAGAAATGTCATCTCGACAAGGCTGTCGAGGCGTTCATCAAAGTGGGCCGTGAGCTGAACGTCATCAAGTAATACAGTATTTCCAGATTTTCACATACGGACAATGCAACGGCCTCTGCCTGTCGCGGCAGACATGCGGACCGTTGCATTGTTTTTTATGTTTTTTTGTGTTATTCCCGTTACGTAAAAGTCTGTCTGCATTGTTTTAATATAAAAGCCTTATTTCCGAAACTTAATAATTAAATACACATTTATATGAAAAGAATACTACTACTGCTGCCATTGATGGTGATTGCGGCATGTATGTATGCGCAACGGGCCGATAATTATCTGCCTACCAACAATGCCTACGTGAAACTGACGAAGACCAATATGCCTATTGTCTTCATCAATGTTAACGGGCGGATGATACAGCGTGAGGACCGTATCACAGCCCGGATGAAAATCATAGACAACGGCGAAGGCCAGTACAACTATGGCGACACGATAGCTTATCCGAATCAGAAAGTGGATTATGAAGGCTATGTGGCGTTGAGATATCGCGGCAACTCGTCGTTCAACAGCTCTGACAAGAAGCCATACTCGTTCCGTCCGCTGGACAAACCGCTCGAGCAGGGAGGCGAGAAAAAGAAGGTGGAGATAATGGGAATGGGCAAGGACAACGACTGGGCGCTGCTCGCTCCGTTCTCCGACAAGAGCATGATACGCGACGTGCTCACCTTCGAACTGGGACGTCCGTACTTCGACTATGTGCCGCACGCCAAGTTCTGCGAGCTTATTCTCGACGGAACATATTACGGAGTGTTCATCATGTCAGAGCGTGTGGGAAAGGGAAAGAACCGTCTTGACCTCAACGATCCGGGCGAAGACGGCGGCGATCTGACCGGTGACTATCACGTGGAAATAGACCGTGACGACGAACCTGAGTATTATCAGTCGAAGTATCACCCTGTAGACGGCAACGGCAACGACATAACCTCTAATAAAATAACCTACCAGTATTCGGCTCCCGACTACGAAGACTTCGCCGAACTGATGCCAGGTACAAGGGAAGCGTTGCACAAACAGATAGACGATATGGAGGCTTCGTTCCGCACTGACTATTATACCGACCCGGAGCGCGGCTACCGCAAGTACATCGACGAAACGTCGTTCATCGACTATCTGCTCTCTACAGAATTCTCGTTCAACATCGACGGCTACCGTCTGAGCACCAATCTGTATAAATACAGTGAGACCCGTGCAGCACGTGAGGGGCTTGACCCGCGTTGGAAAATGTCGCTCTGGGATTTCAATATAGCCTACGGCAATGCCAACTACAATCAGGGTGAGCGCACCGATCTGTGGCAGTACGACTTCAATGCGCGCAACAGTGATCCGCAGCTTGTGCCGTTCTGGTGGTATAAGATGACGCGCGACAAGAGCTTCATCAATAATGTGAAGCTGCGCTGGCAGCAGTATCGCAACGGTCAGTATTCAGATGATGCCATCGAAGCGAAGATAGATTCGCTCACCAACATAATAACATCGGGTGGAGCGCTCGGCCGTAACCAGAGCGCATGGAACATCATCGGCCGTCACGTGTGGCCAAACTATTATGTCGGTCAGACCTATGGTGACGAGATAGATTATCTGAAAAACTGGATAAGAAACCGTGTGGCGTTCATGGATAAGAAGCTTCTGCCGCGCGATCCGTCGATACATTACATCCCTGTTGACGTGGTGAGCGGCTGGAACGGCGATGTAATCATCGAGTCGCTGCCCGCATCCTCTCATTCTACGGGTGCTATTGACGGCAACCGCTCTTTCTATTCGGAGAAGGTGATAAACGAGGGTGGACTGCCAACCGACCGCGTCATAGTTTCCAATTCAGACATTGAGTACAGACTGGCGGCTTACGAAGGCAACAACGCCCTGCACCTGACAAGTTCCGGACAGAGCGGCGACATCGTGTTCGACAATCCGTTCTCCACAAGCGAACTGTGCATGCTGGCTACCAGCGGTAAAGGACAGAGCGAGATGGAACTTGTCGTGAACTACACAGACGGCACAAGTTCATCGCCGCTGAAGATTACGGTGAGAGACTGGTCTGTGAGAAATCCTGTAGGTGACGAGGCTGTAACACAGCTCGGATGCATGACCGTGTCTGACTCTTCGCCGGGAAGCGACTGCCATTATTGCCTGTTCGAGCACAGCATAAGCTGCGATGCTGACAGGCAGGTGAAGTCTGTTACGATAAGACAGAGCAACAATGCCACTCTCTCTGTACTCGCATTCTCACGCATGGAGAAGACATCCACCGCCATATCAGGACCATCTGTGACGGGCGAACGCACCGTTGTGGGAATCTATTCTGTTGACGGTGTGAAACTATCGCAGCCGAAGAGCGGACTGAACATCATACGCTACTCCGACGGAACGGCGCGCAAGGTGATTGTGAAATAACGGCGCGGTGCTCACCCGAGCACCACGTCGAGCACCATCATCAGTGCAAAACCAACGGCAAAACCAATGGTGCCGAGGTTGCTATGGTTGCCTTCGGACGACTCGGGGATGAGTTCCTCAACAACGACATATATCATTGCACCTGCTGCGAAAGCAAGCAGGAAGGGCATGACAGGGGCGATGGCCGATGCGAGAAGTATCACGGCCGCCGCCCCTATCGGTTCAACCACACCGCTCAATGAGCCGATGGCGAAGGAGCGTTTGCGACTGTTGCCTTCCGCACGCAGCGGCATCGATATGATGGCACCCTCAGGTATGTTCTGTATTGCTATGCCAAGAGACATCGCCAATGCGCCTGCCGCCGATATACCGGCATCACCTTGCAGCGCTCCGGCTATCACAACGCCCACCGCCATGCCTTCGGGCAGATTGTGGATTGTGACTGCCAGTGACAGCATTGCCGTGCGGGAGAGTTCGCTGCGCGGGCCTTCCGGTTTTGAGTCGCCTATGTGCAGGTGTGGCGTCAGGTAGTCTATGGCAAGCAGGAAACCAATGCCGCACAGGAAACCAATGGTCACCGGCAGTACCTTGGCCCATCCTTCGCCTCCGCTAAGTTCCATGCCCGGTATGAGGAGCGACCACACCGAGGCGGCCACCATCACTCCCGAAGCAAATCCGAGCAGCGACTTCTGCACAAGTGAAGGCATCTCATGTTTCATGAAAAATACGAATGCCGCGCCTGTCATCGTGCCGAGCAGCGGCAGTGTGAGAGCTATTATCAATCCTTCCATAACTGTTTTTATTTTTGATTTTACTTTTTCTTTTGTTCTTCTTACGCCTTTTCTGTCTGAAACAACAGATGTTTTCCGGTGTATATTTTGCAAAGATAGTGAAAGGCGAGTGCAATGACAAACAGAAAAACGAAGTTTTTACATGTTCAGGCATTGCCGAGCCGCCTCCTGTCTTATTGAAAGATAGTGAAAGGCGAGTGCAATGACAAAGGGAAAAACGAAGTTTTTGCATGTTCAGGCATTGCCGGGCCGCCTCCTGTCTTATACGAAGATAGAAAAAGATGCGCACAAAGACAATACGGGTAAACAATGTTTTACTGTTCAATAAAAATTCGGTTTGGAATGATATTATTCATGAACTGCCACAGGGTGATGGCAAACTTATTTATCCACAGGTAGTTCAAGCCGTGACGGCACTGAGCTCATGTAATAATAAATTGGCATTTCCGCAACCGATAAATCGTTACATCAAGAGCGCGTGCGCACCTTTTCCATTATCTTTCTCACACCCGATATCAACGCTTCAGATCAAAACCCGTGTGACCGACTTACGATTTTTCTTGACTTTTTTTTGACAAAATAAAATCGCAAAAGAGATGTAAGGGAATGTTAAATTATGCACATTAAAGGCCGGTTCGTAACTATTGGCGTTATCATCTACCGTGAAGCATGGTCCGGAAAAATTCATTTCACGTTCAGATATTGCCCGTTTCATGGTCCGGTTACGTCTGTATCAGGGCATGATATTAAGCATTTCAGCCTCTGATATGGGCAATATCGCATGCCGAAACGGTGCTTTTTGCATTACGAAAGAATTATTGTTAAATATAAGCCATTGACATTCAGTATATTGCACAAATCTCTCATTTCTTGCGAATTTGCGTCCGAAGAAGAGTCGGCACGCAAATTCTCGCTTATTTTTTGGGGTAGAACGGGAAACTCGGACGGAAAAATCAAAATCCGCTTTCAATTTGAAAGTTGTCTGCATTGTTCCATTCTATAATAAGAGAACGATGCTGATTCTGGATTCATGTCGCAGTTTCGTATTAAGACCGATTCATGCTTGGTTTCTGTTGCGCCGCTTTTTCGTCTTTTTATGTTACCGTAGTGACTTATGTATTATTTAATGTTATAGAAAGGTGAGTGCTGTGCCGGATGCGGAAACATTATCATTGACAGTCAGTCATGGCCCTGGCCGTTTACGCATAGTCTTTATAAACGACAAATGTCTGTATATTTGCGTAAATATATAAAGTCTGTTTTTATGTTCCGGGGCGCAATCTGTGTGATGTAAATTAGGCTCGAGACGAATAAAATGTGTAATTTTGCAGGCGGTCCGTAAGTGGATGCCGTACGGTGCTCAATGCCGTTCGGTGTGTCGGACCGGCCGATACGCCGGCAAGCCGTCGAGGCTTCTGATGTCCGGCAGGATAATTCATAAAAACAGAAAAAGTTATGGAAAACCAGTATGTGAAACAGTTTCCCGAACTCATGTCGGGCAAGAAGATAATGTATGTCCACGGTTTCGGCTCGTCGGCCCAGTCGGGCACGGTGACGCTCCTGCGCACTCTCATGCCTGAGGCCACGGTTGTGGCGCGCGACATCCCCATCCATCCCGCCGAGGCTATGGACATGCTGCGGGCCATGTGTGAGGAAGAGAAGCCCGACCTAATCATCGGTACGTCGATGGGAGGCATGTATACGGAGCAGCTCAAGGGCTACGACCGCATACTGGTGAACCCGGCATTCCAGATGGGCGACACCATGTCGAAACACGGAATGATAGGAAAGCAGACTTTTCAGAATCCCCGTGCCGACGGTGTACAGGAGTTTATTGTCACCAAGTCGCTCGTGAAAGAGTATGCCGAAGCCACGTCCCACTGCTTTGAGGACATCACACCGGAGGAGCGCGGCCGTGTTACGGGACTGTTCGGCGACGAGGATCCGCTCGTGCACACGTTCGACCTGTTCCGCGAACACTATCCCGTTGCCATACATTTTCATGGTGAGCACCGGCTCACGGACAAGGTGGCGCTCCACTATCTCGTGCCTGTCATCCGACGCATAGACGACCGTCAGGAAGGACGCCAGCGTCCCATCGTGCTCATAGACATCTCGACGCTTGCCGACAGCTATCGTAACGCCACGGCAAGCATGCACAAGGCCTACGAGATGCTTATCGAACACTACGACGTTTATGTGGTTGCTCCGGCACCGTTCAATGAGAGCGGCAGCATGGCGGAGACCGTGGCGTGGGTGGAGAAGTTTCTCAGTGCTCCGGCACACGACCGCATCGTGTTCGCCAACCAGCGTCAGGTGCTCTACGGCGACTATCTCATAACCGACCACGAGTGCGACGATTTTATAGGCACTACGGTGGTGTGGGGCAGCGACGAGTTCAAGACGTGGGAGGAAATCATCGTCTTCTTCGACCGTCTTGGCGGTCAGTAATCATGTGACGCACGACTTGTAGGATAATGTTCTGAGAAAAATAATAAACGCAAACAGATGTTTACGGTAATAATCATAATGCTTTGCGGCGTGCTCGCAGGACGACTTGTGGGCATGAAGTGCCGCCCGGTGGTGTCGCGAGTGGTGACAGTGCTTATATGGGTTCTGCTTTTCATGCTCGGTGTGGAGGTGGGTGCCGATCCGCGAATCACGGGCAACGTGTTCACGCTTGGGCTCGACGCGCTGGTCGTTGCGGCGGGCTGTGTTGTGGGAAGTGTGCTTCTTTCGTGGGTGATGTGGCGCATGGTGCGCGGTACTGAAACAAAGGAGGAGAAATGAAAGGAAGTATCATCATAACAGCTTTTTTCGCCGTCGGAGTGGCGTGTGGCGTGCTTCATCTCATACCGGAAGGTTTTGTCAATGGTCGTACAAGCTTCTTCGTGCTGTGTGCGCTCATGTTCAGTGTGGGCATGTCGATAGGATGCGACTCTGCCACGCTGCGTAGTTTCAGACAACTCAATCCGCGTCTGGCCCTGCTTCCGTTTGTAACTATTGTCGGTACGCTTGCCGGCAGCATGGCGTCATCGCTCGTTCTGCCTCACCGCACGCTGACCGACTGTCTCGCTCTCGGTTCCGGCATGGGTTATTATTCGCTTTCCAGCATATTCATAACCGAGTATCGCGGTGCTGAATTGGGCACAGTGGCTCTTCTGACAAATATTTTCCGTGAACTTGCGGCGTTGCTTCTCGCTCCGTTTATAGCCCGCCATTTCGGCAAACTTGCGCCTATATCCGTCGGCGGAGCAACAACCATGGACACCACGCTGCCTGTAATCACGCGCAGCGTGGGGTCGCAGTATGTCGTATTATCGGTTTTCCATGGTTTTGTTACTGACTTCAGCGTGCCGTTCCTCGTAACGTTCTTCTGCACGCTCTGATTGTCAGTATTCGGTCTTCTCGCTGCTTTCTTCCCACATCCGGAATGCTTTTATTGCCTCTTCGGGAAGGAGCAGTTCCATCTTCTTCTGTCGCTCGGACGGCGCGAGAGGTATTTCCTGATAGATGAAGTCATCGTCGAATCCTATCTTGGCGGCATCCTTGCGGTTGTTCGCATAGTATATCTTGTCAAGACGTGCCCAATATATGGCACCCAGACACATGGGGCAGGGTTCGCACGAGGTGTATATCTCGCAGCCTTCCAGACAGAACGTGCCCAGCTTTGCGGTGGCGCGGCGTATGCAGTTCACCTCGGCATGGGCCGTGGGATCATTGTCTATCGTCACACTGTTGGAGGCCTCGGCCACTATCTCACCGTTGCGTGCTATCACGGCACCGAATGGTCCGCCGCCGTTTCTTACGCTTTCTTCCGACAGAGCGATGGCTCTGCGCATCAGATCTTTCTTGTCCATAGTCCTTGTTTTTGTGTGCACTCCGTATGGGAATGCCGGGTTCATGTTTCTGTTGTCTATTTATTGCGGGTTCTTAACCGCGCACAATCTTCATGTATTTGTCGTAGCTGATATGCCGTCCGCCCATCGACTTGAGGTGGGGTGTCTCAAACTGGCAGTCAATCATTGCGCCGCCGTGCTCTTCCATGTAGCGTGCGAGGTGTATGAGTGCCAGCTTGCTTGCGCTCGGAACAAGTGAGAACATGCTCTCTCCGAAGAAACAGCGGCCAAGACATACACCGTACAGCCCGCCGACGAGCTTGTCGCCGTCCCACACTTCCACGCTTGCTGCGAAGCCCTGTTCGTGCATCGCCTCGTAAGCCCGGGTCATTTCGCTTCCAAGCCATGCTCCTTCCTCGCTTATGCGCAGTTGTCCGCAGTTGGTTATCACGCCGTGGAAGTCGTGGTTTATGGTCATTGTGTATCGGCCTTTGTTCATGAGTGTGCGCATCGAATGCGACACATGAATCTCCTTCGGGAAAATGACGAAACGGTCCATCGGGCAATACCAGTGTATCTCGTCGGCCCAACGGAACGCGTACCACGGGAATATGCCGTTGGAGTAGGCCAGTATCAGGCGGTCGATGCTCAGGTCGCCGCCCACTGCGAACATTCCGTCAGGATCGCCAAGCCGCGGGTCCGGGAACGCCAGTTCGTTGTCAATGCGGAATATCATTGTGCTATCGCCGGTTTGTCGTCGATTATGTCAATCATCGCCTCGCCTCCTTTGGCCAGCCGGCCGAACAGTATCTCATGTGTGAGCATGGGTTTCAGGTGACGGCTTATGATGCGATCGAGCTCACGCGCACCGTATTCTTTGGTGAAGCCACGCTTCAGAATCCACTGCCGTGCAGCGTCGCTGAGCTTCATGGTGATGTTCTTCCTGCTGAGCTTCTCCTGCAGTTCGCCGAGTTTCTTGTCCATTATGAGCGCTGCCATGTGCATGTCCATGTCGTGGAATACCACCGTTGCGGACAGTCGGTTGATGAATTCGGGCTTGAAAGTCTTCTTCACCTGTTTCATCATTGCGTCGCCCTGCGATATTCCTCCAGCGAATCCCACCTGGGCACGCGATGCATATTGTGCTCCGGCGTTGCTCGTCATGATTATCACAACGTTGCGGAAATCGGCCTTCTGTCCCTTGTTGTCGGTCAGACGGGCATAGTCCATCACCTGCAGAAGTATGTTGTATATGTCCGGATGGGCCTTTTCTATCTCGTCGAACAGCAGCACGCAGTTCGGAGTCTTGCGTATGGCGTCGGTCAGTTGTCCGCCGTCCTCATAGCCTACGTAGCCAGCCGGCGAGCCGATGAGCTTTGCCACGGTGTGCTTCTCGGTGTATTCGCTCATGTCGAAGCGCACGAGCGATATGCCCAGCTCGGCGGCGAGGACGCGCGCCACTTCAGTTTTTCCGACTCCGGTAGGACCGACGAAGAGCAGACTTGCCAACGGTTTGTTGTCGTCGAGCAGCCCGGCTTTTGCCATCTGCACGGCTTCCACCACCTGGCTCACGGCTTCGTCCTGACCGTAGATCTTGGCTTTGATGTTCTGTTCGAGTGAGGCCAGTCTTGTGTTGTCGTCTTCCTTCATCACGGCTGCGTCTATCTTGCACATCTTCATGAGCACTTCCGTCATCAGATTTTTGTCCACAACCTGCCGTTCTCCGTCCGAAGGATGGGTGTCACGATAGGCTCCCGCCTCGTCGATTATGTCTATCGCCTTGTCGGGAAGAAATCTGTCGTTTATGTGCTGAGCTGCCATGCGCACCGCATATCCGATGCTTTCTTCAGTGTATTCCACGCTGTGGAACTCCTCATATCTGGCTTTCAGCCCGTCGATTATCTTTATGGTCTCTTCCACATTGGGCTCGGCTATGTCTATCTGTTGGAACCGTCGCACAATGCCACGGCTCCGTGCCATGTGTCGGTTGTACTCATCGTAGGTGGTGGAACCTATGAAACGTATGTTGCTGTTCTCCATATAAGGTTTCAGCATGTTCGAAGCGTCGAGCGCTCCGTCGCTTCCACGTCCGGCACCCATCATGTTGTGAATCTCGTCTATATAGACAATGGCGTTGCCTTCGGCGCTTATTCCGTCCATGACGAGTTTCATTCTCTTTTCGAAGTCGCCCCTGAACTGTGTTCCGGCAAGCATCGTGCTCATGTCCATCTGATAGACACGGCATCCTTTTAGTTTCTCGGGCACGTCGCCTTTAGCTATTTTTGCTACGAGTCCTCGCACCAAAGCCGTCTTGCCGACGCCCGGTTCGCCTACGTGCAGAGGATTGTTCTTGTCCTTGCGGCACAGCACCTGTATGGTGCGTTCCATCTCCTCGTCGCGTCCGATGAGCGGAGTGAATGTGTCGGCTATGTCGTTCATGCATGTCACAAGGCTTCTCCACGTCTCCTTCGGCTGCTCTTCGGGTTTGTCAGACGTCTCCTGTGACGGATGCGAGGATATGAGCAGGCTGATGAAATCGCCCACGTTGTCACCGAGATATTTTTTCATCAGCATTGTAGCCTCTGAATCCTCAAGATTGAGCAGTCCCACGGTGAGATGCGGAATGTCCACTCTTTGGGCTCCCGACTGCTCCACCTGGGCTGTCGCTATCTCCAGCATCTGTCCGAACTGTACCGATGCGTCGGGGTTGTATTCGGCTTTCTCCGGCACCACCTCCACAGTGGCCATATATTCGTTGAGCTCCTTATACATTTCCTCGACGTTGCATCCCACAGTGTAAAGTGCCTCTATGAACGGTCTGTAGTTGAGCAATGCCATGAGCACATGCTCCGGCATGACAAACTCGTTGCGCAGTCTTTTGCAGTAGGTGAGCGCCAGCGACAGTATCTTGTTCAAATTTACGTTCTCTTCCATAATCTATTCAGGTTGGCAACTGAACCGTAGAGGAAAATTCTGCTCGCGTGCCATGCGTGTCGCTTTCTTTATTTTGGACAGCGCGACGTCATAGCTGTATATTCCCACAACATCCTGTCCGTTGCGGTGAACGTTGAGCATCATACGCTCTGCTTCCTCAGCCGTCTTGAAGAAAACGGTCTTCAGCACCGTCACGACAAACTCCATTGTTGTGAAATCGTCGTTGTGTATGATGACCTTATACCTTCTCGGCTCACACGTTCCTATGTGTTCGCGTTCGCGTATGGATGATTGTTCTTTTGCCATATATTACATTCCTTTATATAAGCTGCCTTGTGTCGGTGTGGCAACTGTTGTCTGATGCAAACTTACTGAATTTTTCCGGACATACCAAACAACATATCTTAAAATGTAATGGTAGGCTGTGAGCGTGTGCATGTGTTATATGCGGATTTCAAAATAAGTAAGGCTTTTTCAGAAACTTTCATTAAATAATGATTAATTTTGTGGATTGCCGGGGCAGGAAATATTCCTATGCTCGTTTATTATTTTGCCGTGTGATAGTATTTAATTGCATAAGCAACAAAGAATCTTATGTTATTGTAACATATTTTAGACATATCATCAGCAATATACAGGCACTAATAAACAGATTAAGAAAATGATGTATAAAAATATTATTAAGGAGGAATTATATCTCCTCGTGGAAAAACTGAAAAATACGGAGAGTCCGGATGCCAATAAAATAATGCTTGAGGTGTTGGATAAGTTGTGTGGTATTGCGTTGGATGATAAAGATTGTACTAATGCAAATATGCAGCAGCGACTTGACGATTTGTGTCGGATATTCCATTTGTCTGTCAGTGAAATAAATTCTGTAGGCAAGGTTAAGCGTGATGCAAACAGCCATAAGGAATTATTACCTGAGGACCTTTATCGTGATAGACGGGTATTGTCAGACCTGATTTCTAATGTGTTCTCTCATTCGGAGCTATTTGTTAATAAATCCGAAAAGGTAGGTCGGATTGAATATGATATAAATAAACAAAAGCTGGACGAATCGGATAATTATATAAGATGTCGTGTTATTCGTTATGATGATGATTATATCACAGTGAAAACTAAAGGTATAGGCGACGGCACGGAGCTGCGTGTGTCATACGGTACGACAGTGACCGGCGACGAGTTCGGTTATCTGCGCGACATACTGCGCAGGGATATGCAACTCAATCTGCTCGATGTGCGCACGTCGGGCGATATGGTTACGGCCGGACAGATAGTGGTGGAGCCCGACTTTCTTGTGGACATCAGTTCGCTGGCGGCATGCTTTGAGGAATACGGCCACCATCCGCTGCTCTACACACTCAACCGTCTGAAGGAACGTCCGAATACTTATCATACCATACTTGGAAACTTCGCAGGCATGGTGCTTGACGATGTGATAAACAGTCAGCACTTCTCCCTGAACGATACAATAAGGAAAAACTTTCGCGAAAAGGCCATAGAGTATGCCACATGCAGAGGTTTCCGCCCGGCAGAATTCATGAAAGACGCCTCGCAGCAGACGCGCAACATCATGCAGATAACCGGAAGTCTGTTTCAGACATACGACAAAACGAAAGTGCTGCTCGAACCTTCGTTTGTGTGTGAGATGCTCGGTGTGCAGGGGCGTGTGGACATGATGACCTCTGACAAGCGAATGCTTGTCGAACAGAAATCGGGCCGCAACATACACATAGAGCGCAACAGCGAGAACAGCAGTGGCGGGAAATACATAGAAAAACACTACGTCCAGTTGCTGCTTTACTACGGTGTGCTGAAATACAACTTCGGTCTGAAGGAACATGAACCTGACATCATGCTTTTATACTCCAAATATCCTATGCCCGACGGACTGATGCGCACGGAGCATTTTGAGAGCGAACTGCGTGAGGCCATACGCTTCCGCAATCTTGTTGTGGCACAGGAGCATGTCATGGCGAGCGAGGGTTTCGGCTCTGCGATAGACAACATAACACCCGAAACGCTGAATACTAAAGGCATGAGCGGTTTCTTCTACGACACTTATCTGCTGCCGCAGCTCAAGGAAGTGACCGACCTGCTGGGCGGACTACCGCCGCTCGAGCGTGCCTACCTGTGCCGTATGACAACCTTTGTGCTCAAGGAGCAGCAACTGACAAAGACTGGCTGCCTGGCAGGACCGAGCTGCAGCGTGGCCGACATGTGGCGCATGAGTGTTGAAGAAAAACTCGACGCCGGCAGCATGTATGTAGGACTGGAACTTGTAGAACTTGAGAAAAACCAGACAACCGGCAGCTATGACCTGCTGACGCTCGACGTGCCGGAGTGTGGCGACGACTTCTCGCCCAACTTCCGGCGTGGTGATATGGTTTATGTGTATGCTTATGCCGAAGACGGACAGCCCGACGTGCGCCGCAGCATCCTGTTCAAAGGTGTGATGGTGAGGATTGAGGCCGGTCGTGTGTCGGTGTGTCTTAGCAACGCGCTACAGAATCCCGACGTGCTGGCTCGCCGCGACAGTCAGGGCCGTCGGCTGTTGTACGCCATAGAACATGCCGGCAGCGACGTGGGCAGTGCCGCCACCATGCGCACACTCTTCGACTTTGTCACCTCGTCGCCCGAACGCCGTGCGCTGCTGTTCGGCCAGCGTGAGCCACGCCGCGACACGTCGGTGAGACTTACCAAAAGCTATGGTGACTATTTCGACGACCTGTTGCTGCGTGCCATGCAGGCCCGCGACTATTTACTGCTCGTAGGCCCTCCCGGTACGGGTAAGACCTCTACGGCCATGCGCTATATGGTGGAGGAACAGCTGGCAGCCGAGGGACGTCCTTCGGTGTTGCTCACGGCATACACCAACCGCGCTGTGGACGAGATATGTTCTATGCTCTGCGATGCCGGCATAAGTTTTCTGCGGCTTGGCAGCGAGTACAGCTGCGACGAGCGTTTCCGCCCATATCTTGTTGGCAACATGGTGGAGAATAATCCGCGTCTGGACGATCTTAGACTGCGGCTCATGGAAGAACGCGTGTATGTAGGCACCGTGACGTCGCTCATGTCGCGGCCGTTCATCTTCGCGCTCAAGCATTTCGCGCTCGCCATTGTGGATGAGGCCGGACAGATAACCGAGCCGGGGCTTGTAGGACTGCTCGCCGCCCACAAGCCGAAGAGTATGATGGAACCTGCCATCGACCGTTTCATACTCATCGGCGACTACAAGCAGCTGCCGGCGGTGGTGCAACAGAGCGTGGAGGAGTCGGCCGTGAACGAACCTTGCCTGAACGAGGCAGGAATAAGAAACTGCCGTGACTCGCTGTTCGAACGGCTCATCAGGAACGAACGACGTGCCGGACGCGAGGACTTCATCGGACTGCTGCGCCGTCAGGGACGCATGCATCCGGACATAGCCGCCTATGCCGGCGCAATGTTCTATGCCGACGAAAGGCTTGAGCCTGTGCCTTGTCCGCATCAGGAGGAAACGGCACCCGGCTATCAGGAACCGCCTGCCGACGAAAGGGACGAGGTGCTTGCAAAGGAACGGGTGATATTCATCCCGTCCGGAAAGACCGACGACGGTCTGCGGTCGGAGAAGGTGAACGCCGGCGAGGCGCGTATCGTGGCCGACCTTGTGGCGCGCATCCGACGCATGGCAGGCAGTGCGTTCAGTAATGAGAATACAATAGGTGTCATAGTGCCATACCGGAACCAGATAACAATGATACGCCGCGAGATGGAGCGTCGCGGCCTCGATTGCGCCGCAGATATATGCATTGACACGGTGGAGCGGTTCCAAGGTTCGCAGCGCGACGTGATAATCTGTTCGCTTACGGTGAACAACGACGCGCAGCTCGACTTTCTCACGGCCAACTGCTTTGAGGAGAACGGCCGGACGATAGACCGCAAACTAAACGTGACACTCACCCGTGCACGCCGGCAGATGATACTGACGGGCAACCCGGAAATACTCTGCCACAACGGTGTGTATGCCGAACTGATGGAGCGCATACGGCATGACGGAACGTACATGGAATGGCCTTTGTGAACAGACGGGCGATTACCGCATCTGCCGCACGGTTCCATGTCGTGTGAACCGTGCGGATATGATATCGCGGCGTAAGCCGCGCCATGTGACAGTGGCTTCAAAAATGCGTGGCGCTTTGAAAAAAGACGCATAAAAGCTTTGCCCGTATCTTATTTTGTCCTATATTTGCAAATGCGACAAGTATGTCGCTGCCCGTTCTCTGTACGGTTTGAAGGCCGTCAGAGTGGTGTCTGGAGATATACCGGACGAGGGCGGATACATATTGAAGCGAGAGATAATCAACCCTGCTCACAGGTCTTGCGGCCGGAGCGGAAAGTTTAATTTAAAACACTAAATCATTATGAAAAAAGTTATTCTTATGGCAGTTCTGATGCTTTCATCAGTAGCTACATTCGCACAGCATGCTGTGGGTTCTCTGACTGTTCAGCCTAAAATAGGTATGAATTTCGCAACTCTTACAAAGGCGGATGACTCAGAGTCGAGAATAGGTCTGGCCGTAGGCGCAGAACTTGAATATCAGGTTACTGATATCTTCAGCATTTCCGGAGGCGCATTGTATTCTCAGCAGGGATGCGAATGGTCTGAGGACGGAAGAACTGAAACAATGAAACTCGACTATATCAATATTCCTATATTGGCTAACGTGTATGTTGTTAAGAATCTGGCAGTGAAAGTCGGTGTTCAGCCGGCGTTCAACGTGAACAGCAAGGCCAAGGCTTCACAGGGAGATGAAAGCGCTGAAGCAGGTCTGGACGCAGCCAAGACATTTGATTTCTCTATTCCAATCGGTCTGTCTTACGAGTATAAGAACTTCGTACTGGAAGGACGTTACAACTTCGGTACAACGAAGGTGCTTGACACAGCAGACTGCAAGAACAGCGTATTCCAGCTGACACTGGGCTACAAGTTTGACATCTAAAAATCTTGAAAGAGATTTTATTCGAATACTTAATACTCAGGAGGGCGGTGTCGAGAGACATCGCCCTCTTTGTTTTGCGGTGTGTCAGTCGGGTTGTTGTGGGGCAGGACAATGTATGTATATGCAACGGTGAAAATAAAAGAAGAGTTCTGCAGAAATTCAACGGTGATTGCCTGTAATAAAGAAACAGCGTTATCTATTCCGTATTGACGTTGTTGCTTTCAGCCAAAAGATTATCAATCGGAGCAGTTACAGATTTTCAGTATCCTGCGATTTTTTCGACAGAGTTTTCTGTTCTACCCCGAAAAATAAGCGAGAATTTGCGGGCCGACTCTCCTTCGGACGTAAATTCGCGAGAAATCAGAGGTTTGTGCAATATACTGAATGTCAATGGTTTATAATCAATAGTTATTTTCCTGACCTGCAATAAGCACCATTTCGGCATGCGAGATTGCCCATATCAGGGGCTGAAACGCACCACATCATGCCCTGATACAGACAATATCAGACCCTCAAACGGGCATTATCAGAACGTCAAATGAATTTTTCCGGATCATGCTTCACGGTAGATGACAATGCCAAAAGTTACGAAGCGGCCTTTGTTGTGTGTGATTTAACATTCTTTTACATCTCTTTTGCGATTTTATTTTGTCAAAAAAAAGTCAAGAAAAACTGTAAGTCCATCGTTAGAGTTTTCTTGAAAAACGCCGGTATGACGTGCAGTGAGACATGCGGGCGACATGCTCCCTTCTTGCGGTGAGCATTTATTGGTTGTGACAACGTGAGTATCTGTTCTGAACAATCTGTTCTTGCGAAGTCGTGCCCGGATATATATGCATACGCCGGATATGTTTCTGTATGTTTGTGCAGTGCGGATGTCGCCTTGCCGTGAATCATGCGTCATGCCGTGCGGTCGGCATGAACGGTGCGTGGGGTTGTACGGGGCGGATTTTATGAAATACACCATAGTATTTTAACAAATGCGCTGCGATTGTTATTAATTGTATAAATATTTGTGTTACAGAAAATAAATTCATATCTTTGCAACAGAATATTATTATAAAGGACAAGGATAAGGAATTCCGACGGCAAGACTCGCGTGTCGGAATTCTGTATTTTTTTGTCCACTAAGAAAAACTAACTAATAAAATTTCAAGATTATGGCTTATATGTCACAAGAAGGCTACGAGAAGCTCGTGGCAGACCTGAAACAGCTCGAAGCTGTGGAGCGCCCAAAGGCATCGGCCGCTATTGCAGAGGCCCGCGACAAGGGTGACCTGAGTGAAAATTCCGAATACGATGCAGCCAAGGAAGCTCAGGCTCATCTGGAAGACAAGATAAACAAACTGAAACAGACAATCGCTGAAGCTAAAATCATCGATACCTCACGCCTCAGTGCGGACATGGTGCAGATTCTCTCGAAGGTGGAGATGACCAACATGACCACAAAGGCCAAGATGACTTATACCATCGTGAGCGAGAACGAGGCCGACCTGAAAGCCGGTAAAATATCGATCAAGACTCCTATCGCGCAGGGATTGCTCAACAAGAAGGTGGGCGACATTGCCGAGATAACTATTCCGCGCGGAACAATAAAGCTGCGTATCGACAAGATCACCATAGAGTAAGAAGAACGTAAAAATCAATCTAAAAGCGTAAGGTTATGGGAATATTTGCAAAGATTGCGGCCGGAGAGATTCCAAGTTACAAGTGTGCCGCCAACGATGAGTTCTATGCTTTTCTCGACATCAACCCCATGGTGAAGGGCCACACGCTGGTGATACCCCGCCGCGAGGTGGACTACATCTTCGATATGGAGGACGACGAGATAGCACGTTTCCAGGTGTTTGCCAAGAAAGTGGCCCAGGCCATAAAGGCAGCGTTCCCGTGTGTTAAGGTGGGGGAGGCCGTTCTGGGACTTGAGGTGCCTCACGCACACATACATCTCGTGCCGATGCAGTCGGAGAAGGATATGAACTTCTCTGCTCCGAAGCTGAAGCTCAGCGACGAGGAGTTTGCTGAAATCGCAGCAAAAATATTCGCCGAGTACGAGAAAATAGCCGGCTGATACAAGCCGCAGGAAAAAGGAAAAGGCCTTATGTCGCACTTCGGGTGAGCGTCATAAGGCCTTTTCTGTATATTGTCGTGTGCAGGCTTAACCTGTTATACGTATTCGTCGCCTTTCTTCATCTGCACCTCATTGACGAATTTGCGTACAAGGGCCGACGAGTCTTCCTTCTTGCAGATGAGCAGTACATTGTCTTTCTCTGCCACGATGAAGCCCTCAAGTCCGTTGATGATGGCCAGACGGTCCTTCGGCAGTTTTATCACGTTGTTGTGGGCGTCGTCTATCATCACGTCGCTGTCCACCACCACGTTGTCGCCTTCGCCCTTGTGTATGGCTTCGTATATGCTGTGCCATGTGCCGAGATCGGCCCATCCGAACTCACATTTCATCACGGCTACGTTGTCGGTCTGCTCCAGGAATCCGTAGTCGAGCGACAGGTTGGGGTATGACGGAAAGTTCTCGCGTATGAAGTTTTTCTCGTCCTCAATGGTGAAGTCGGGGTTCTCCTCGTCGAAGGTTCTCAGTACGGGAGGCAGTATCTCGCAGAAACGGTTGAATCCGTAGCGCGCGTTGGTGAAGAAGAGACCTGTGTTCCAGTAGAACTCTCCGCTCTCCATGAACATTCTGGCGAACTCGCGTTCCGGCTTTTCTGTGAACGACTGCACCATGTATACGTTGTTGCCCACTGGCTCACCGGTCTGTATGTAGCCGTAGCCGGGTTCTGGACGTGTCGGTTTCACGCCCATTGTGAGTATGCAGTCGTGTGTGCTCACAAAGTCAAGTCCTTCGTTTATGTTCTTAGCGAACATTTCCTCGTTCTGCACAATCTG
Organism: Prevotella sp. HCN-7019; assembly: GCF_037890215.1. Taxonomy (NCBI): domain Bacteria; kingdom Pseudomonadati; phylum Bacteroidota; class Bacteroidia; order Bacteroidales; family Prevotellaceae; genus Prevotella; species Prevotella sp. HCN-7019. The sequence goes on from NZ_JBBKBO010000010.1 coordinate 88,543, forward strand.
GTCGGACGGCGTGATGACGATGCTTGCATCCGGATTGATGTGCAGTATTCTGTGAGTGGTCCATGCCGCGCTGGGAGCCGTGTTACGGTGTATCGGCTCGGCCATGATGTTCTGTTCGGGCAGCTCCGGAAGCTGTTCCTTCACGATGTCGGCATAGTTGATGTTAGTGTTTACATATATATTCTCATGCGGAACAATCTTTGAAAAACGGTCGAAGGTCTGCTGTAGCTGTGTGCGTCCGCATCCGAAGAAGTCCACAAACTGCTTCGGGAACTGTTCACGGCTCCAAGGCCATAGCCTGCGGCCTTTTCCTCCTGCCAGAATAACGCAATAGTTGTTTTTAGGATTAGTTCTCATGACGTTTTTATTTTAAAATCAATTACTTCAGCTAAAGTACGAAGTTCCACTGATATTGCCAAGACTTTTATATTTATTTTAAGAATAACCACGAATTATAAGATATTGTCACGCATTTGCCTTAAATGCGTTGTATAGCCCGGACAAAAACCTTTACATTTCTGATAATTCAAAAAAAATCAGGCGAAACTTTTGTTTTTCCAAAATTATATAGTAAATTTGCACTCGCATTTATGCCCAGATGGCGGAATCGGTAGACGCGCTGGTCTCAAACACCAGTGGAGCAATCCGTCCCGGTTCGACCCCGGGTCTGGGTACAGAAAGACGGCTGAGTATTGGTTTCCAATGTTCGGCCGTCTTTTATTTTGTGTATATGGTTGTGTGCCGGTTTGTTTTAATCGTTCTTTCTGACGCTATTTGGATAAATCCTTTTAATGTAGATGTTCTTGAAGTATGGCATAGAAGAAACTGTTTTTATGATATTTCTTATTATAACGGGCAAATGGACGCATGATGTTCGTAATGTATGTGCATGACCGGAAATATCACTGTAATGTCAGAAAGATTAAATGTTAAATCATATTTATATTACATTTAATGTGTGAAATAAGCGGAAAATGGGAATTTTAGATTATTTTTGCAACATATTCTTAATATAACCTCAGTTTGTCGGAAATTCGGAAGCACGTATCGTGTGTTTGCGGATGGCATATCAGTGCGTGGCAGTTTGGAGACTGGCGTGTGGCGCATCCGGCGTTATATGAGGTAGGACAGGCATTGTGTGACGTGGTGACTATTTTATGATAGTGCACCAAATGGTCTGTTTGCCTGTACATGGCATTTCATTCCGTTGTGACAGACGGTAGGTGGAATAATTGAGTGTGTATTAAAAAAAACGTTTAGGAAAATATGACATATCATCTGCTGTATTTTTTCTTGAAGTTGTTGTCGTATATCCCTTTCCGGGTGATGTATGTCATATCAGACGTGTTGTATGTTCTGATATATTACATATTCCGGTACAGGCGGGCAATTGTCCGTAAGAATCTCACGGAGTCTTTCCCGGAGAAAAGCTCGTGTGAGATAATTGATATCGAGAAGAAGTTCTACCGTTTCTTTGCGGATAATCTGCTCGAAACGTGCAAGATGACAACCATTTCGCGTGAAGAGATGGGACGGCGGATGAAGTTCATCAATATGGAAACATTCAACGCCGTACAGCGCGAAGGAAAGTCTGTGGCTCTTTATATGGGACATTTTGGCAACTGGGAGTGGTGTTCTTCTATGCCTTTGTATTTTGAGAAAGGCACTACTTCGGCTGAAATATATCACAAACTGCGCAATGAGAGTATGGACCGTCTGATGATGCGCAACCGCGAACGGATGGGTGCTATGTGCGTGGAAATGCGCAAGACAGCGCGTTATATAAACGAGCAGGCCAAGGCTGGCAGCACCTGTGTTGTCGGATTCATTGCCGACCAGTCGCCGCGGAAACGTGACTCACGTTATTTCCTGCATTTCCTTAATCATGAAGTGCCTGTTCTGGTAGGAACGGAAAAGATAGCCAAGCATTACGGATTTGAGGCATGGTTTCTCAATGTAAGGCGAGTGAGAAGAGGTTTTTATGAAGCTGAGTATGTGCGGATGCACGAAGACCCCAAGTCATTGCCTGACTTTGAACTGACAGCCATATATTTCCGTATGCTCGAAGAGGCCATACGGAGACAGCCGGAACTGTATTTGTGGACACACCGGCGTTTCAAACATGCGAGAAAGCAGGAGGAATGAAAATAACACAGAGTAAAATATAATTAGGAATTCTATTGTATCATGGATATAGATTTTGTGATTACATGGGTTGATATGGACGACCCGCAGTGGCAAGCGGATTTTGCAAAGTATTCCGGTAAGAAGGAAAACACCAAGAACGGAGTGTCGGAGGCACGCTTCCGTGATTATGGTTTCCTGAAGTACTGGTTCCGCGGAGTGGAGAAGTTTGCACCGTGGGTGCGCAAGATACATTTCGTTACCAGTGGCCAAAAGCCTGAGTGGCTTGACGAGAACAATCCGAAGATAAACCTGGTGAACCATAAGGATTATATCCCGGAGGAATTCCTGCCCACATATAATTCGGTGGTGATAGAGCGTTATCTGCATAAGATACCTGATCTGGCCGAACATTTCGTATACTTCAACGATGATTTCTATATCATCAACAATATTACGACAGAGCGCTTTTTCAGGAACGGACTGCCTTGTGATATTGCCACTTTCCTCTACAATCCGTCTTGGTCGCAGTGGTACAGGAGGATAAAGAACAACCTGAAGATAATAAACCGCTACTTCGACAAGAAAGAAGTGATGGCGCGTGATCATGACAAGTGGTTCCATGAGAGTTATGGTTCGAGGGCGCGCTGGAATTATATACTGAAACCTTACGGCAAGTTTATCACCCTGCGCACGCCACACAACGCCCAGCCTTATCTGAAAAGCACCTTCGAAGAGGTGTGGGCCGTGGCTGGAAAGGAACTCACCGAGACATCCGTCAACAGATTCCGTGCCCTGAACGACCTTACTCCGGAGCTGTTCCGTACATGGCAGATATGCCGCGGAAACTTCGAACCGTACAACACATACAGCGACACAAAGATGTTCCCGCTTATGATCAGACCCAAGCAGGCGGTGCGTGCGATATACAATCAGTCGTATTCTCTGATATGTCTGAACGATAATGTGCACATCCGCAATTACGAACAGGTGATGGAGAATATACGCAACGCGTTTGAGAGCATTCTTCCAGAGAAGTCGAGTTTCGAGCTATAGGGCGTTCCTGAATAACAACTTAGTTGCAGAAAGGTATGGATAAAGTATTTGCGGAAATAATTGCCGGAGTGATACCTCATAAGATGACGCGCAACAAATGGCGTGGCATACTCCGTTACGGATTTTGGAAGGCGATAAGACTGAAGTACCGTATGAGACGCGATCATACGCCGCCGAAGTATTATCTGACGGTATGTGCCATAGCAAAGAACGAAGGTCCTTATTTCAAGGAGTGGATTGAATGGCATCACAAGATGGGAGTGGAGAAGTTCTACATATATGATAATGAGAGCACCGACTGCACGAAAGACGCCCTGAAACCGTATGTTGAGTCCGGACTGGTGGAATATCATTATTGGCCCGGCAGCAAACAGCAGCTTCCTGCATACGATCATTGCTTTGAGACCCACAGAACCGAGGCACGCTGGATAGCCGTGATAGATCTCGACGAATTCATTGTTCCGATAAAAGACCGTAGTATTCCCGATTTCCTTCACCGGATGGAGAAGTTCTCCGTTGTGGAGATAAACTGGCTGGTCTATGGAAGCGGTGGTGCGAAAAAGCGCGAACCGGGCGGTGTAATGGAGCGATTCAGATGTCATTCGCTGCCTGAACACAGGCTGAACACGCATGTAAAGAGCATTGCCGATCCGCGACGTGTATGCACGATGACCGGATGTCATGAGGCGGCGCGCATATCCGGCCGGGCTGCCGATTCGCACGGTGTGCCGTTGAAGAAAGGTTTCCGCGACCGCGTTCCACAGCAGGACGTAATCCGAATAAATCATTACGCGGTGAAATCATACGAGGAATTTCTCGCCAAACGTGCCCGCGGACGTGCCCGCATCAACACCCTGAGGGATATGGGATACTTCGACCGCTACGATCTGAACGACATTAAGGAGTGACAGACTGAATATTGTGTGAGACAATATAAGATAAACAATGTGTCCGATATGCGATTTGCTTAAATAGTGCAATCATATATCGGACACATTTTTTATGGTTCTTATTCCGTCCAAGAGGAGTCGTTGTGGGCTTTTACTGTTATTCTTGAACTGCCGGGCACTGATGCATAACCTGCCGGCAATGCATGACGGTATAAAGCGTGAGAGCGCTTTTTCTCATGTTAAAGGCCTGTTCCCACAACCGATGATTCATCGCCGCCGGGTCGGTGCAAACTGTCCGTGTTTTCTCTTGCGGCTCATTCCGGCTTTTTTAAAGAAAACTCGGACGACATACTTACAGTTTTTCTTGACTTTTTTTTGACAAAATAAAATCGCAAAAGAGATGTGAACAGATGTTAAATCACATACAATAAAGGGCATTTCATATAGAATGGTCTTTTCATATACCCTATGACGTAGGTCGGAATAATTCAATTCGCGTTCCGATAATGCCTGTTTTATGGTCCGGTTAAGTCCATATCACGGCATGATATTAAGCATTTCAGCCCCTGATATGGGCAATATCGCATGCCGAAACGGTGCTTATTGCAGGTCGGAAAAATGGTTGTTGATTGTAAGCTATTGATGTTCAATATTTTGTGTAATCCTCTCAGAATTCGCGAATTTGCGCCCGAAGGAGAGTCAGCCCGCAAATTCTCGCTTATTTTTCGGGGTAGAACAGAAAACTCAGACCGAAAAACCGCCGGATACTTAAAATCTGTAAGTACCCTGATTGATTCTCTTTCAGCAGAACTCTACGGCACAGATAAGGGATTGGATCCGCGGCCTTCTGTTGCTGCCAATCCAATCCCGCTGAATGTCTATCGTGCCCTTATTTCTCAAACGACGCTTTCTTCGGGAAGCGTTTCTCCAGATATGCTTTCTCCCTCATCCGGTCTTCGTCTGTGGCATATTCCGAGTCGTTCATGCAGAAAAGCATCGGACGTTTTCTGTCAAGTCTTGCATAATGTCTTTCCTTGTGTATCATCACATGCATCGACTCCTCTTGTGTCACATAGCGGAGTATTCCGTGTTTCATGGCAAGTATGGCATAGGAAATCACACTACGGTGCACATCGTTGTCACTTCTTATTTTATTGAGGTTGTTTGTCTTGAATTCGTCACAGAATACATCCTCCACCATCCGCCTGTAATCGCTTTTCAGGTAAGCGTCTATGTTGTGGTGGGGCATTCCTGAGTAATAATGTCCGAACTTTTTTTCCACCATCTCAGATGAGCGGGCAATCATACTGCTGTAGTTTTTCAGCGGTTTCTTGCGTATCTTCTCACGCCAGAACCATCTCAGTTTTCTTAAAGGCTTGCGTGTGAGACGTATAATCGGCCGGCCGTCCGGTGTGAAGAAATCCTCCGGCGATACGTTTTTATTAATGAACGTGTCGTCGTTGGCTATCAGAAAATGTTCCTCCAGTCCCGGTATGCGGTACAGGAAATGCTCTATCAGGCTGGAGTTGAAGCAAGGCAGACTCTCCGGTGGCATTATTTCACGGTGGTCTATGATTTTCACTTTAGAATTGTTCGTGTCCAGCCATTCGGGTATCTGGTTGTCGGTCACAATGAATATCTTCTTTATCCACGGCGCATACTGCTCCACCGACCGCAGACTGTATTTCAGCTCATCGTTGTTTGCGTATCGTCCTTTGCAGTTTACGGGGCTGTTTTCGTCCGGCATGCCTATCAGAGCATTGCGTTTTGCCTGCCACGCAGGGTCGTTCCCGTCAACCCAGAGATACACCATATTTATGTCCATGTCCATATTTTCGAATGATTTTGAATATCGGAATCTGTTTCTGATCCGTCGTATTATGAATTTTCCTTGGCTATGAAACTCTTGCAGGTTTTTATCAACGTGTCGGCGTAGTTCCTCCATGAGACTTTGTTTGCAGGCACGTTGGATATTGATATCTTCTTGTTCTTGTCAAACCGGAAGTTCGTTTCAAAGCCGTTACTGCTGAAACTTATTATGTTGAACAGTTCGCGCAGTCCTCCCATTCTGCATTTTTTCTTTTCCGACATACCTGCGCTGTCTGTAAGAATTATCGGCGTTTCCAGTCCCAGGGAAGGCAGGGCGCAATGTATTCTTGACGTCACTATCAGCCTGGCCTTGGCGTATTTTCTGACAAGCCGTTCTGCTTCAGCCAGACGTTCGCTGTCTGTGTTGAATTTCGACAGATAGCCTTTGTTTCTCTGTGATATGTATTCGGCCTCCAGCAGTGTTTCTTCTGTGAACAGTTTTATGTACGCACGGTAGAAACGGCATGCGTGTATGCGCTTCTTGAAACCCTTCTTGCTGGGCATCTTTTCTGCTATTCTTCCGATGGTATTCCATTTACTCCGGTGCGACAGCATCCACAGAGTGTTGTATATCTCATCATATACTTTCTTCTTTTTCGGGATGAAGGGATCGACGAAATAGCATTTGTCTTCTCTTTCCTCCGCCTTGTAGGTCATTCCAAGCGTCAGCGTCAGGCATGCGGAGAAGTAGGCGTCCACGCCTTTTTCCCTCAGCATGTCTCTCGTATAAAAATCTCTGCATCCTATCGGCTCGTGTTTTTTCAGATAACTGATGCTATCTTCCGATAGCATGGCGTCCTTTGCCGATACGTTTATGTGGAATGCGACAAACAGCGGATCTATCTTCTCCGACGGCGGCCATTGCTCCGGATGGTGCATATACCATCCGTTCATTATCATCCTGCATCTTGCGCCGTCGTAGTCTTTCAGCTTCTCTCTTTGTATGAAGCCGTCTTTCGCGGGAAGAAACTGCGCCGCAGCCAAGGCTTGTATATAGTCGCCGATGTTTACCTGTTTCTCAGTGCTGATTGCCAAAAGTTTATATTCCATTTCTCATAGCTTTGACAGCAAGTCCGGCGTTGTCTCCATTGCCGGCATGCATTGTTGTTTTATCACTTTGTGTGCTCTATTCTGCGTCTTACGTCAGGATAATGTTTGAGAATATTTTCGAGTGCTTCACGGTTGCGGTCGTCGCCCGGTTTCAGATTAACGGTCTTCAGTGCGAACTCCCTTGGCTTGCCAATCTCGTGCGTATGACTGCGTCCGTTGGGCAACGGCACGACATAAGTGCCACGCGATACGGCCGCCGCCCAGAACCATACGTCGTCATTGGTCGGAGCCAGTTTCATATAAATCTCTGCGTCGAGCATAGTCTCGTCGAGCGAGTGGGGCGGATACAGCACGCCGCCCACACCGGTCTGCATTGCATGATGGTCGAAGTGATGACGTCTGAGAATGAAGTCATACCACTTGTATTTTCTCCACTTCTTGTATGGAACGCCTAACTGCACTTTTCTGACGCGGTGGGCTATGATGGCATCCGGCAGCCGTTTGTGCAGCTTGAGCAGGTCGCGCAGCATGTTGGCGTGGTAGTATATGTCGTCGTCGATGGTCACTATCACGTCGTTAGGGAAGTCCCTCAGTGCCGGTATGAGCTTCTTGTACGATCTGATTTCTGCCGGATCGAATCTCACTTCAAATATGTCACATTCGCGTTTCAGCTCTTCGAGTTCCTGCGGGAGTTTCTCTTCCGGAAACTTCTGCGTGTCCAGATACAGCACAATCCTGTCTGGCAGCACCGTACCTTCCAGTACTGAGCGTATGGCCTGCACCGCATAAGGTATTGCCGCAGGGAAAGATGTCAGCGAAACAATTATTTTCTGTCCGTTATACATTTCTGTCTTATTGGTTTGCGTGAATGTCCTCCTCTAGTCTCCGACCTATTTCCGGATACTCATCTATTATGGCTTTCAGTGCGGCCGCATTTCTGTCGGTACCGGTCTTGAAGTTCACCGTCTTGAGCGACAGCTCCCGCGGCTTATTCACTCCCTTGGGTTTGTTGTGTCCGAAAGGCACCGGCACCACACATCTGCCGTTGGCCACGCCTGCTGCCCAGAACCATATGTCGTCTGTTGTAGGCGCTATGCGTGTGAACAACTCTACATCGAGCATCTCTTTTTTCAGTGCTCCGGGCGGATAAAGCACACCTCCCACACCCGTCTGTATGTTTCTGTAGCTGCGGTGTATGCGCTTTGTCAGGAAGTGATACCATCTGTATTTTCTCCATGTGCGGTAGGGACGGCCCGGCTTCATGAGCTTGGCGCGGTGGGCCAGAATAGCGTCCGGCATCTCTGCATGCAGCCTGAGCAGATCGCGAAGCATGTGTCTGTGATATGCCACGTCATCGTCTATCGTCACTATCACTGCGTCAGGAAAGTCCTTGAGTGCCGGAATCAGTTTTCTGTACGACCTTATGTCGGTGTCGTAGTTTCTTATTTCAAACACGGGGTTATGCTCAGACATGCTTGTCAGTTCCTTGGGAACACCGTCTTCGCCGAACTGTGAGAAAGTGAGATACAGCACAATCTTGTCCGGGAGCACGGAGCCGTTCAGGACAGACTGTATGGCTTTTGCTGCATAGGGTATCGCTGCCGGAAATGAGGTCAGCGATACTATGACCTGTTGTTTGGGCATATTAGAGTCTGTGTTCATTTTGTATGGAGTTTTGATTTCACTTTCTGCCGTCAGCAGAGATACATACACAATGATGGAAAATACAACCTTTCTGGTTGTGGGGTTCCGATTACAAAGTTAGTAAAAAAAACGGGAAAAGTCCATTCCGCCCTTAAAGAATGAGGACATGCCGTTTTTTTCGTATTCTGATGCAATACGGTTTGTTGAACGGTTCTGTGTTTTTGCGTTTTTCTATGGAAACAAAAAGCCGAAACGGTTGGCAGAGCTGTCATGCTATTTGTTCCGCCAACCGTTTCGGTATGAGTGTATATATGGTATTATTGTATGTCTTTGTTCCGTTGTTTTTCTTATGGAATTGAGGTGTCGAGACCTCTTTCCGCAACGGTCAGGCCTGTTCCTTGTCGCCGCAGTGGTCTTTAGCGTACAGGCTGTCTATTATTCCGTCGGCCAGACCTATCACCGGTACGTGTACATATTCGGCCTTTACTGTGTCTGCAATGGTGAGGAATATCTTTGCAGCCGGCACGATAACGTCGGCGCGGTCGGCTTTAAGAGCATATTCCTTCATGCGTTGTTCCGGCGTGAGAGGCTCCAGCATTTCGTAGAGAGCCTTGAGTTCGCTTACCGGCAGACGCTGTTTCTTCTTGTCCTTCTTCTCCGACATGCGGTACAGTTTATTGATGTTACCGCCAGAACCTATTATGTTTATGTTGTCGAAGTCGGCAGTTAGTCGTTTCAGGTCATTTTTCATGGTCTCCCATGTCTCGTCCTTCACTGCGCCGCTGAGCATTCTCACTGTACCGATGTTGTATGAGAGCGACTGCACCAGCTGTCCGTTTGTCAGCAGGTTTATCTCTGTACTGCCACCGCCCACGTCCACATAGATGTAGTTACCCGTACGGTCCTCAAGACATTCTATGTGGTTGTTGTATATGATGCGCGCCTCCTCCTGACCGTTTATGATCTCTATGTTGATGTCAGAATCCTTCAGTATCTTCTTTATCACGCTTTTTCCGTTGCGTGCGTCTCTCATGGCAGAGGTGGCGCAGGCGCGGTAGTCTGTCACCTCATATATCTTCATGAGCTGGCGGAAGGCCTTCATCAGTCGTCTGAGGTTCTTCGCTTTCTTCTCCGATAACTCACCAAGTGAGAAGACATCAAATCCCAACCGCAATGGCACACGCAGCAGCAGAGCCTTCGTGAGGCGTTTGCTTACCAGATTCTCATCATCGTCTTCTTTCTTTATAAGCAGTCGCACAGCATTAGATCCAATGTCTATTGCCGCGTAACATTTCTTTTCTGTATCAGTCGTTTTGTTGCACATATCTTTCGTTGTTTTGTGTTTCAGGCTGAGGCTCACGCATCTGCAGCCTGTTGTTCCTTGTAATATTTATAAAGTTCTTCCTGCGATCTGAATATTGCTCCGTCCTCTGTTGTCCAAGGTCTGTTCTCTCCCGTGCCGTCGACAAGGCGTCCCTGCATTGTGTCGCGCAGGCCGTAGTCTATCACTCTTTCCAGATCCTCCTTTATTTTTTCGTCATATACAGGCGTTACCACCTCAATGCGGTTGTCCAGGTTGCGCGGCATCCAGTCGGCCGAACCAATGAAGCATTTCTTCTCTCCACCGTTGGCGAATATGTATATGCGTGAATGTTCCAGATAACGGTCTATTATTCCGCAGATGCGTATGTTGTCGCTTTTCCCCGGAATGCCTGTCACGAGCGAACAGTTGCCGCGAACCAGCAGGTCTATCTTCACACCATTCTCCGATGCCTCGTACAGTTTCTTCACCATCTCCGGCTCTGTTATGTGATTTATCTTCACCTTTATGTATGCCGGTTTGCCCTGCTGTTTGTTCTTTATCTCGTTGTTTATCAGTCTGATAAACTTCTTTTTCATCTCGTTTGGCGATACGAGCAGTTCCTTGAATGTAACGGGAATATAAGGTTTCTCGATGAATGTAAATACAGAGTTGACATCTCTCACAACGTTCTTCGCCGCAGTCATGAGCATATAGTCGGTATAGACACGTGCATTTCCTTCATGGAAGTTGCCTGTACTTATGCATGCTATGTCGCTGCCGTTCTTCATTCCGATATGTGTTATCTTCGAGTGTACCTTCAGATTTTCCACTCCGAATATCACGTGTATGCCTGCATCCTGCATCTTCTTCGACCAGTTGATATTCGATGCCTCGTCAAAACGTGCCAGCAACTCTATGACCACCGTCACCTTCTTGCCGTTGCGTGCTGCTCCGATGAGAGCCTTTACTACCTTCGAATCCTTGGCCAGACGGTAAAGCGTGGTCTTGATGCTCTTCACCTCCTTGTGTATGGCGGCTTCCTGTAGCAGGCGTATGTAGTAGTCGAAGCTGTGGTATGGCACGTGTATGAATCTGTCGCCGCTTTGCACAAGGCGCAGCAGACTCTCCTGGCTGCTGTTGACCTCGGGGCGTACTATCGGTTTCCATGCCGGATACTTCAGATCGTCGCGTCCGCAGTCGGGAAATGCCATCAGATCCTTATGGTTGTGATAGCGTCCTCCGGCCAGTACAGTGTCGAGCTTGTCGAGGTTCAGCAGGTTCATGATGCGCTTTTGCAGGTCTCGCGGCATGTTCTGGTCGTAGATCACTCTCAGCGCGTCGCCCTTTCTGCGGCTCTTCACTCCCTTCGAGATTTTCTGCAACATGCCGTTGCGCAGGTCGTTGCCCATCTCCATCTCGGCATCCTTCGTGAATTTGAAGGAGTAGGCTTCGAAATGCGTGTATCCAAGTCCGCCGAAAATGAACGGCAGACAGTAGCGTATCACGTCGTCCACATACATCAGATATTTGTTCTCCTCCCTGTCTGGCAGTCGGACAAATCGTCCGCTCACCGACACCGGCAGTTCTATCAGGGCGTAGTCGCTCGATTTCTTGCCTTCGGCGTTCATCTTCACGCCGAGGTATATGCTTTCGTCCGTTTCGTCGGTCAGCTGTTTGGCAGCAGTTATCCACACGGGGCTTACAAAGCCGCTGAGCTTCTGCCGGAAGAACAATCTGACGTACTTCTGCTGCTGTTCGTCCAACTCGTTCTCGTTGAGCAGGAATATGTGTTCGTCTCGCAGACGCTGTGTGACGTCGGCTATTGCTTCCTCATATTCTTTGGCGTAAGTGTTGTTCAGCTTGTTTATGCGTTTTATCAGCTTCTGTGCATGCTCCTTCTCCTTTCTCAGGGTCTTGTCCTCACACTCGGCAATGCGGCTCAGCGTTGCCATGCGTACTCTGAAGAATTCGTCGAGATTGTTTGAGTAGATGCCGAGAAAGCTCAGACGTTCCAGCAACGGGACGTTCTGTCGGGTTGCCTCCTGCAGTATGCGGCGGTTGAAATACATCCAGCTTATGTCGCGGTCGATATAACTTTCCTGTGCTTTTTTCTTGCTGCTTGTACTGTTTGCCATAGTTTGTTGTATATTTTCTGCAAAGGTCGGATAAACATACTACAATTATGCTACACTTCTGTTACAATCCCGATACAGCCTTGCTGCCGGCGTTTTTCATGATGTGGTGTATTCCGCCGTGCGTGCGGCGTGTCGGGGTGTGTGCGGGGTGTTATGTCGGAATGTTGTCTGCGGCAGGTGTCCGGAGCTTATACGGCTGCCGTGGTGCCATAGTATTTTTCGGCCATGTCCACTATGTCTGCCGGCACCAGACGGCTGATATCCCGGCCTTCTTTTATGAGTTGCCTTATCTCGGTGCTACTCACGTCATACAGACCTGTGTCAACAAGCTGTGCGCAGGACGGCAACGACAGCGCGTCCACGTCGTATCCGCGGCGCGGATATATAAGAATGTTGCACGTACGCATTATGTCGTCGGCATGATACCAGCGGCCGAAGTGCGCCCAGTTGTCGGCGCCAATCATCAGCACAAACTCTCTGTCGGGATAGTCGCGCCACAGAGACTGAAGCGTATGCCACGTGTACGACGGCCGCGGCAGTGCGAACTCGTAGTCGCAGGCCTTCAGATGTGGCTGTCCCTCGAGTGCCCTGCGCGCCATCTCCAGCCGTTTTGCATCGTCGAGCAGTGTGTCGCGCTCCTTCAGAGGGTTCTGCGGCGACACCATGAACCACACTTCGTTCAGCCCGACTTTCTCTATCATCTGCCGTGCTATGGCTATGTGGCCGTTGTGTATGGGATTGAACGAGCCGCCGTAGAGTCCTGTGCGTATTTTCTTCATGTGTCCAGTCTGTTGTCTTGCTGTCATATACGGTGTGTGACTGTCACCGTGTACAGCGTCTGTTCAGAGTCCGAGGAACTCCTTGACGATAGCCATGGTCTCTTCTTCGGCCTTCTGCAGGTCGTCGTTCACCACCACTTTGTCAAACTGTCCAGCAAACGACAGTTCGAATTCGGCGCGTGCTATGCGGTCGTTTATCACTTCCGGAGCATCCGTTCCGCGTCCTTCAAGACGGCGGCGCAGTTCGTCTATCGAGGGTGGCTGGATGAAAATGCTTAGGGCACGGTTGCCATAGAACTTCTTGATGTTGCATCCTCCTTTAACATCAACGTCGAACACTACGTTGTCGCCCTGTGCCGACTGTTTCTCAACTTGCTCTTTCAGAGTGCCGTAGAAGCGGTCTTTGTAAACTTCCTCATACTCCAGAAACTCGTCATTCTCAATGCGGCGGCGGAACTCATCGGGTGTTATGAAGAAATATTCCACTCCGTTCTGTTCAGTTCCGCGCGGCTGGCGGCTTGTGCACGATATGGAGAATGCCAGACGCAGTTCCTCGTGTTTCATCAGCCAGCTTATGATAGTGCTCTTTCCGCATCCGCTCGGTGCGGAGAATATGATAAGTTTTCCGGTCTTCGTATTGTCGTTCATGTGTCAGTGTTTTTATATTACAGCGGTGCGTACGTGTCTGCACGGACATGTCGCACCGGCCATGTTGTTTATCAGAGTGCGTTGAGCACCTGCTCCTTTATCTGTTCCAGTTCGTCCTTCATTTTCACCACGATGTTCTGCATTTCGGCATTGTTGCTCTTGCTTCCGGTGGTGTTTATCTCGCGTCCCATCTCCTGTGCTATGAAGCCCAGCTTCTTTCCCTGTCCGCCGTCCTCGTTCATGGTCTCGCGGAAGTAGGTCAGGTGATTTGCCAGACGCTGTTTCTCTTCGCTTATGTCGAGTTTCTCGATGTAGTATATCAGTTCCTGCTCCAGGCGGTTCTTGTCGTATTCCACGTCGGGTATGGCCTTCAGACCCTCTACAATTCTCGCCTTGATCTTCTCCACGCGTGCTTTCTCGTATGGTTCGATGCTCTTGAGCAGTGCTCCTATGTTGTCAATCTTCTCGGTGAATTTCTTCTGCAGTGCCGCTCCTTCCTGGTTGCGGAAGTCGATGAGCCTGTCTATTGCCTCGTCGATGGCCGCACGCGCCGTGTTCCACTCTTCGTCATCGAGTTCCTCCACGTCGGTTTTTGTTGTCACGTCGGGCAGACGCAGCAATGTGTGAAACCAGTCCTCCGGCTCGGGTATTCCCGTTGTTGCGGCTATTTCCTTTATCTGGCGGTAGTAGTTCTCCACCAGAGCCGCGTTTATCGGTGTGGCGTCAGTGGCGGCATCCTTCTCTATCCATATAGAGAAATCCACTTTTCCGCGTATCAGTCTTGCCGTTATTGTCTGTCGGATCTCCATTTCCTTCTCGCGGTAGAGCGGTGCTATGCGGGTGGAAAGGTCGAGGGTCTTGCTGTTGAGCGACTTTATTTCCACATGGATTTTCTTACCTTTGCAGGCTGCGGTTGCCTTGCCGTAACCGGTCATTGATTGTATCATATACGTATTCTGTTTATGCAGACGTTGCCTTGTTCAGTCTGTTTGTTGTTTATAAGATTCATACTCTGAAGCGTCACCGTGGCAGAGATGTGCCTTCTGACGGTTGTCGGGTGACGTTTTATCTGCTGCAAAAGTACAAAAAAATATAACGCCGTGTCTCGTTTTGTTATATTATATTTTTTCGGATGCCTTTTGTCGTGAGGCCCGACGGAGTGTCCTGTGGATGGTTGTGGGTGTGGTGAACTGTATAAATATGTACTGCCGATGGTAAAATTATTGAGAAATGAACAGCAAAGACTGTGCGGTCGTAGGTGGAATGGGGAAAAAGTTCCGACAGGGGAATGAAGAAATAGGGATAGAATGAAAAAAATGTGATACTGATGTCACGTTTTTTTGTTTCAATCGTTTATAATTATGAAGGACGAAATGAGAACCGACGAATTCAATAACACGATAATACCCATGCGCGGTGAGCTGAAAGAGCTTGCCTGCCGCCTTACCGGCGACGCAGACGCTGCGGAAGACCTGGTGCAGGAAGTGATGCTCAGGCTGTGGAACATGCGCGCCTCGATAGACGGAGAGGGTGGCCACCGTGCGCTCGCCTTCACCATAATGCGCAATCTTGCCAACGACCGCTGGCGCCACGGACGCTACGAACAGGGACGCGCCGCAACGGGTGAACCCATCGGCGACGACGGAACGGCGGTGGAGGCACGCGATGAGGCCGACCTCGTGAGGCGCATTGTGGAGAGTCTGCCCGATCTTCAGCGCATGATATTCCGCATGAAGGAGATAGAGGGATACGACAGCAGCGAGATAATGCAGATAACGGGCTGCTCGGCAGAGAGCCTGCGCAAGAATCTGTCGAGGGCGCGCATGAGAATCCGTCAGGAGTTTGTCAGACTTACGGCAGTGCACCGCAGCTGACACATAAAAAGGTTTTCAGAAAACACATACAGCTATGAAAAAGAAGGACCGACACATCGAGGCACTGATAGAACGATATTTCGACGGCGAGACCACTGCTGCCGAAGAGTGTGAACTGGCTCTGTATTTCAGACAGGCGGGCGACGATATACCAGACGAATGGCGTACGTGTCGTGCCATGATGGCCTATGTGGACGAAGAACGCATGGCGGCAGACACTGAGAAACAGGTGCCGGATAAGGCTGTCGTGATGCCGATGAGGCGGCGCGGAAGTGTGCGTGTCGCGGTGGCCGCACTCCTGGCCGCGGCTTGTGTGGTGGGCGTGGTGCTGCTGACCGGCATACCCGACAGCCGCGAAAACTACGCCGTGATAGACGGCCGCGTATATACAAGCCGTCAGGTGGTGGAACGTGAGGCCATGGAGGCACTGCAGATGGTGTCGGCAGACGAGGAAGACTCGTTCTCTGCACTCGATATGATGGCCGACTGAAGGCCGTGGCGGGCAGTGCGCAGACGTATAAATGTGACGGAATGATAACGTAAAAAAACAATGGAAATAAAAAGCAATATATATGAAACACATCAATGCAAACCATAATGCCGGCATACGGCGACAGACAATGCTCGTGCGCATGTTTACGGCAATGCTGATGTTGCTGGTAGTTCTGCCTGTCTGCGCTCAGAAGGGGCTCGGCGTGGACGAGGTGTTCCGCCGGTTCGGCCATGAGCGCGGCAGCAAGATGGTGGAGATGAACAACACATCGCTGATGGGATACCGGCTGAAAGTGTATAAGAGTCTTATATACCGGAAGAACGCCGCGGAGATAGAAGCCATACTGAAAGGCGACCGCCGTCAGGCGAAGAAGATACGCGAGGTGGTGGAAGATGGTCGTGTGGTGAGCGGATACTACATGATGACGCCGGCGGCGAAGAACGTCAACCGCTACATTCTTTTCAGCAAGAGCGGCGGAGGACGCGGTACGGTGATTTATATTGAAGGAGATCTGTCGCCCGACGACATTATGAAAATGTGCTATTCAAGAAAATAATGTAAAACAAAAAATATATGGATATGAGAAAAACACTACTTCTGGCTGTGCTGATGCCGCTCGCTGCAGTGGCTTCGGAGCCGGCCGACACAACCATCATCATGAACAACAGGCAGATAGTCGTGAACGATTCTGCGGGCATAACTCGCGTAAGCGTTTACGACAACGATGGCACACAGCTCACACGCACATATGAGACGAGTTTCACCGACGGACAGGAGGTGGAGCGGGTTTACGTCACGTCGCCGTTCATCCCGCAGACATTGGGTAAAAACAGGAAACCCATGGAGAGCCATTATCCGTTTTTCTTCATGGGCTACAATCTGCTGTCGGACGGAGCGATGGGCTTCAGTGGAAGCACTGCCTTGCACACACGCGACTCAAAGTCGTGGGAATTCGGATTCACGCTGGCGAGTGTGGCTTTCAGGCTTGGCCGTAATCTTGCACTGACAACGGCCATGCAGACAACCTGGGCATACAATCACTTTCAGGGAAACTATGTTCTTACAACCACCGACGGCATGTCGTCACTGGTTGAGAAAGAGGATATCAAGGTGAAGAAAAGCTACATCACCTACAGCATTATACGTGTGCCGGTGATGATGGAGTGGTCGAGAAAAAGTTTCTATGCCGGATTGGGAGCATCGATAGACATGCGCATGTCTGACGAGTCAAAATATCGTGCAAACAAAAAGACGCACACACAGACAGAGGATATCAATCTCAATCCGTTGGGAGTCAACCTTGAGATGCGTCTGGGCTACGGTTGCCTGATGATATACGGACGTGCGGGACTCACTCCTCTCCTGAAAACGAGTCGCGCGCCGAAGTGCTATTCAGCGTCGTTCGGTATGGGATTGCGCATCTGACAGCAAATGCGGGGCGGACAGTCTTCACGACATGTCTGCCCCGCATTGTATATATGCATGGCGTGAACGGATTGTAGCCATGCTGTAGGTGTGTGACGGTCGGCCACAGCTACTCATAGTATTTGCGCATGTTGTCGGCGAATACTCTGAGAAGGTTATTGTTGATGTAGTCGTATTGCCACGGACGGTAGCCTTTGAGTACGAGTCTCTCTTTGCCGCTGGAGATGTCGTAGAAGTCACAACTGCGTATATAATATGAAGAAGCACTGCCGGATGATTTGTTGATAACCTGAATATAGTGATAAGATTTTGTAATGTTTGACTTTGAGTTGGGGTCAGGCTTTATGTTACCGATACTAAGTATCTGGTTCTTACCGTAAAAAACACTAATGTAAGGTTCTGCTCCATCAATTGGCTTGCCCGTAAGTTTTGTTGTGGGATAATCCATGAATCCCTTGCAATCCTTGCACTCTGTTCCGTCCGGAGTCTCGTACATAAGATAGACGTAGTCGTCGCTGGCATAGCCGGATGATTGCGCACCATACACAAGTGTCAGTCTGACAGGCGTGTCGGTGTCATTAAAAGTTTCACTTGATTCTTTCACATCCATCACAGCCTCCATCTTTATCATCCTGCACTTCATGGCAGCGATAAGCTGATTGTAGGAATATTCTTCCTGTGCCTGTACGTCAATGGTGAATAACAGAGTAATGAGAATAAACAGAAATTTTTCCATAGGAATTTTGTTTTATGGTTTATGGGTTGAATGAATTGTATCAGCTGATACTATGTGTATTGTATTATTGTTGCGTTTGTGGTATCTGCGGCCTCACGGACAGATTCTGTTTGCATTGTTATTGTAGCTTCTACAAATCTACGAAAATATTCCGAAAGACGGCTGTTTGTGAGGGAAATAAGTGTAGAAAAGGTGAATAAGCCGTCTGTTCGGAATGTTTTCGTAGATTTATTTGTTATCTATTTTGCGGCGTATGGTCTCATGCCCTGCTTTTTGATTTACGGGCAAGGCATGAGTGCACATACCGTATGCAGTTTTTCTTACATTCTTTCGAGCGTCACGGTGCCTACGATGAGGCTGTTGCCGTTGTCGTTCTTTGCTATGTGCACCGTGATGGAATTGTCCTGTGCGGTCAGTTCTATTTCGCCCATATAGACATCTTCGCGATAGGTGTCAGTGTCGTTGTGCGATTCGCGCCAGTCAGTAATGAGTTTCTGACGCTGCCATATCTGGAATCCAGTGCCGGCAGACGTCTCGTGATAGCTCATATATAGCTTATAGCGGCCCTCAGGTATGTCGTTGAGCAGTATGCGAAGATTGCCGCTGTTGCCGGTGCTTATGCGTAGTCCGCGGTCGTTGTTTATCTGTATGTCGCCGTCGGGCGTAATCTCCATGAGCTGCGGATAGAATGTGTGTCTGCCTGGCTGGTATTCTTTCAGCAGGTCGCCGGCAGGTTGCATGCGGCTGTCTGGCGCCGTGTCGGAGTAGTAGAAGGCCAGCGACGTGTAGTCAACCGGATAGGAGTTGTTCACATCGCCATGTTCTATTCCGTGGAAAATCTCCTTGTCAAAGGTCAGCTTGTCGCTTATGAAGAAGCGGTAGCCGCCGGTGCGCGACATCTGCAACGAGTAGTCGAGACATCCGTGTATGGGCATGCTGTGGCCGCGGTCCCAACGGTCGAGCAGCGCATACCATCCGCCGTTGAAGTAATCTTCCGAGCCGGTGCCGTGCATACGCATTCTGCCGTCTACGTAGGTGCTGTCGTCGCCTTCGAAGAATGTGGTCATGCCGGAGCGCAGACCCTGTGCAAGGAGTATGGTGCCGACGTAGTGGCCCTTGCCTTTGGTGTTGAGGAATGTGTGGTATTCGCCTAACGGAGTGCGCGTGCGTCGCCATGAAGAATAAAACTTGCCTTCGGTCTTGGCGTCGCGGGCGGTGGTGTTGTGATGTATTTTCACTCTTACGGATACCGGTGGCTGTTGTGTGCCTTCCGTGCGGCGGTAAATGAGCTTCAGCTGCGCAGACTTGTCGTAAGGCATGGGCAGGTAGCAGTAGTTGGTGTATCCGCTGCGGCCCATGAGTATGTTGCGCATGGCGGGCCGTCCGTATGCGTAGCCGAAGAAGTCGGCCATGGGTGCGCAGATGGCTTCGGTCTTGTCGTCGTCCCACCGGGCGCTGAGTATGATGTTCTTGTCCGGACCTTCAAAGGCAGTTCCGCCGTCTATCTCTATTCCCGTGATGCGTCCCGGGACATTGCTCTCAAAGCATGTCACTTCGTCGCCCGGCTTCAGGGTGATGGTCTTTTCGCTTACGGTCGTACCGGCTGAACGGCCGTTTGAATAAGTGTCGGCCTGCGGACTTGTGGCTGCCCATGTGTTGCAGACATCATTGAGCAGAGCCTTGTCGGCATCGGTGAATGTGCCGTCGTATGTCTCTACCTTGGTGCCGGGCAGTTGGCGGTATTGTATCTGAATGAACTGCAGTCCTTCGCCTTCCATCACTATCTTGCACGACTTGGCATAGGTGATGGGCAGATAGCAGTAGTAGCCGCCCACCTCGTTGCCGCATACGGGTTTGACGAACGGGAATACTTTGCCGGAGAACAGATCGGAGAAACGGATGCGGAGGCCCGGATCTTTCTTTCCGTCGAAGTAGAAACAGAGCATGTTGTCGTTGGGAGTAGGCGTCCAGATGCGGTTGATGACGCCGGCGCCTTTCATCTCGGCTATCACGAGTTTGCCGTCTTCCTTGCGCAGATAGGAGTATTTTCCGGAAAAACCGTCGTCGTTGCCCCATGTGCGGTCGTAGCTTGAGAATTGCTCGATGAGGCATCCGCTGCGGTATTCGGGCAGCCGGTCGATGGAACGGAGCAGGGCAAGTTCGTCGGTCCATCTGTATTTGTTCTGTGAGTAGGCGCTCATGACGTTGAGCATCAGGCACAATAGTGCCAGAGGGCGGAGAATGTTACAGGTTTTCATATCAGTTATAGGTTTTTATTGTTAACGTGTTTTTGTCTTGTTTTATTGTGTCTTTAACGGTGTTTTCGGCGATTGTATGCGATTTTGTCGTGTCTGTAGAAACTGCCCGGCAGAAATGCTGTGAGGCTGGGTTTTATTCATGAAGAATCACGGAATGACTGAACTATTCCCGGCAACGCGGATGGTATAAACTGTGACCGGTTTTGCCTCATGTTATGATAAACTCACGTTGTTACAACCGATAAATCCTCACCATAAAAAGGGTGTATGTTTTCCGGGTGTCTCACTGTGCGTCATGTCGGCTTTTTAAAAGAAAACCCGGGCGACGGACTTACAGTTTTTCTTGACTTTTTTTTGACAAAAATTTTTTGCGAAAGAGATGTGAGGAATTGTTAAATACGACATAAGAGAGGCCACTTCATGCCGTACGGACTTGTAGTATACCCTGTAGTGGAGTGCAGGATAATTCACTCTGCATTCTGATAATGCCTGTTTGAGGGGCTGATTACGTTTGTATCAGGGTGTGATATTGTGCGTTTCAGGCCATGATATGGGCTGTATCACGTGCTGAAACGGTGCTTATTGCACGATAGAAAAATTGTCTTCAAATGTAAGTCTTTGATGTTCAATATTTTGCGTATGTATCTTATTTCTCGCGTATTCGCGTCCGAAGGAGAGTCAGCCCGCAAATATTCGCTTATTTTTTGGGGTAGAACAGAAAACTCAGACGAAAAAATCACTGGATACTGAAAATCTGTAAGTGCCTCATATTATTTTCGTTTACGGCATTGAAGTCGCTGTTTTTTTTACTGAACCCCATCCTCATAGGATTTTTACTGAACCGTAAAAGGCGTAAAGGAAGAATATGAGGCGACCGATACAAAAAATCCGCCCGCACGCAACACGCGTACAGGCGGACCTGGATGTTTGTATTTGTCTTAAATGCTTCCGGCCAGCGCCGGACCGCTTTTTGTTAGGTTATTCGTTCACGGTCGATGGTGTCAGACGCAGTGTGTAGGTGTATGAACCCCATGTCGGGCACTCGTACTGCGGCAGACAGGAATCACCGGCACAACTGTTGTTGCCCAGTCCGCGCTGCCAGTAGTCGAAGTGTGCGTAGACAGTGTTGTCACGTGTCAGGTCATACGGGTGAAGTTTCTCGCTCCACATAACATCACCGTTATAATCCCATGCACTTTCGTTGTAGTGCGACAGTGAGAATGCAACCTGTCCTTCGGTCTGTACCTTCAGGTTTGCCCCGTTAGTGCGGTCGGTGAGTACAAGTTCGCGCAGAGCCTGGCGGTCGCCCATTGTCTGCGGGTGGGGCAGTTCT
>NZ_JBBKBO010000011.1:0-92129 GCF_037890215.1 Prevotella sp. HCN-7019
GGGCCTGAATGCAGGCGCAGTTACAAATGCCGACGGAGAATTCACAATCAACGTGCCGGTGGGCACAGAACTCCAGATCACTTATCTGGGAATGGTACCCAAAACAGTCAAGGCTGCAAGCAACATGCGCATTGTACTTGAGTCTGACAGCCACACACTTGAAGGTGTCGTTGTAACTGGTTACGGTTCGGCACGTAAACTCGGAACTATTGCCGGTTCAGTTTCATCGGTTTCCGGTGATGCTCTTTCGCTCCGTCCGGCAGCTAGTGTCAGTGACGCTTTGCAGGGCCAGGTCGCAGGTCTGCAGGTATTCACATCTTCAGGTGAGCCTTCTGCTGTATCATCTATGACTATCCGTGGTGTCACATCAATCAATGCAGAGACAGAACCTCTTTATATATTGGACGGTAGCGAAATTTCTTCTAATACATTCGTTTCGCTCAACCCGAACGATATTGAGAGTGTTACAGTGCTCAAGGATGCGTCTTCTACAGCCATCTATGGTTCACGTGCAGCAAACGGTGTTGTTATCGTTACATCGAAGAAAGGTAAGTTCGGAGAGGCTCCTACAGTTCTTGTTTCTGCCCAGTATTCTGTGTCTGAGGTTGCACATGATGGAACAGACGTGATGAACGCAAATCAGTGGTTTAAGTTCCAGGAAATGATGAATCCTTCAAACCTGACAAACGAGTCTTTTCAGGCAATGAAGAACTATTATAAGAAGTATAATATCGGAACAGATTGGGTAGACCGTTTCCTCGGTAATACTTCTCCAATTTCTCAGATTGACGCAAGCGTACGTGGTGGTTCTCAGAACACAGCATATTTGGTGTCATTCTCTCATTATGATGCAGACGGTCTGTACGATGACTCTAACATGCGTCGTGAGACTCTGCGTGCAAACCTCGAGTTCAACATCACTCCGTGGTTGAAGATAGGAACAAATTCAAACTTGGCATATAATAAGACACAGACTACTCTTGTGATCAATGGTGAGAAAACAAGTGTTTATAACAAGCCTTGGGCTGCTCATGCTTATCTGCCTACACAGACAACACATGAGATCCTTGGTTTGGCATACAATCCTGACGGAACAATTGATTATGCTAACAGTGCATTCAACGGGTATGGTGAAAAGCTAAAATGGTATTCTTTGAATGCAGGAGGTCGTGGAACATTTGATCCTGACTATCTTGCAAGCAAACAGCCGGAGATACAGCGCCGAGTGCGTATAAATGAGAATGCATTTGTTAATATCAACCCGATAAAGGGTCTGAACCTCCGTTCTGCAATCGGTCTCGATTGGAATGATCTGCGTACATCATACAAATGCTATAATCTTGTAGATGATGGCTTTGGCGAGCAGATGCCAACAGGTCAGGCTTCTGAGGAGTTCTCAAATTTCTACCGTTGGACTGTGACAAATACTGCAGAATACAAGTTCAACTTCCTCAAGGATCATGACGTTACTGTTCTTCTCGGTCAGGAGTCTATGACAAACAAGACGACAGCTTTCGGTGTTATGCGTACAGGTCTTGTAGACAATCGCCTTATGCTTCTCAGCTCTACATCAAATGCAGATCCTTTGGTGCCGTCTCATTCTATTTCAGAAGAAGTTCGCAACTCTTGGTTCGGAATGCTCAACTACTCTTATGCTAATAAGTATTTCCTTGACTTAAGTATCCGTCGTGACGGTTCTTCTCTCTTTGCAGAAGACCATCGTTGGGGTACATTTGGTGCAGCCGCATTCATGTGGACTGTATCTAATGAAGACTTCATGGATGTTACAAAAGACTGGCTCAAGGACCTCCAGTTCCGCGTAAGCTATGGTTCGACAGGTAACTCAGGTCTTCCGCAGGCATACATGGCACTCGGCCTTGTAGGTGCTTCAAGCTCAATGTATATTAATTCTTCAGGAACAGTCATCGCAAACCCAAGTAACCCTGATCTTACATGGGAGAAGGTAAAGACTTTCAATATCGGTCTGTCTGGTCGTCTGTTCGATCGCGTAGATTTCGACTTGCAGTATTATAATAAGGTAACATCTGACATGTTGATGTCTATACCTTATTCTTATACAACTGGTTTCAGCTCTGGATACGGAAATGTTGCTGAGATGTATAACCGCGGTTTTGATTTCACTATCGGTGTTGACATCATCAAGAACAAGGACTGGTACTGGAATGTAAAGGTTAACGGAAACTACAACAAGAATAAGGTTACAAAACTCTTCCAAGGACTCGACTCTTATGTGCTCGGCGACTTCCAAATGCTTGAAGTAGGCCACGACATGGGTGAATATTATATGGTTCGTTGGAGTCATGTTGATCCGGCTGATGGCCAGAGTGTATGGCTCGACAAGAATGGTAACTATACAAAGGTTTATTCCGAGGACAACCGTGTACAGACAGGCAAAAGCTGGATTGCTCCGTGGTCAGGTGGTCTTTCTACAACAGTTGCATGGAAGGGCTTCCAGCTCGATCTGCAGTTCACCGGAATGTTCGACCGCTACATGTGGAACAACGAACGTTTTTGGCTCGAGGATCCGCAGGCAAACGGAACATACAACATGGCTGCTTCAATGCTCGACATGTGGATGAAGCCTGGTGATAAGACAAATATTCCTGCAGCCAATGTGGTACGTCAGGCAGACACCATGTTCCTTGAGGATGCTTCATTCGTGCGTCTGAAATTTGCTCAGCTCTCTTACACACTTCCGAAGAACTGGCTCAACCAGACAGGTTTTATCAAGGGTGCCAAAGTGTTCCTTGTAGGCCGCAACCTGCTTACATTCACCAAGTATCAGGGCTACGATCCTGAAGTCAACAACACAATGACATTCGGTGACTATCCTAACACACGTCAGTACTCTATAGGTGCACAGCTTACATTCTGATAATTAGGTGTATAAAAAATAAAATAAAGGAAATATAAAATGAACAAATATATATTATTACCGGCTCTTGCATTAACTCTCACGCTCGCATCATGCGACATGGACAAGAATCCTTACAATGCAATTCCAGAAGATGAAGCTCTTATGACGCCTACCGATTTTACAAACATGAGTGTGCCGCTCTACACTGGTATGCGCTCATTTGTCGGCAGTAGCTATTTTTGTACAGGTCCAGATGAGCAGAGTGATGATTTTAACGCTACTGTAGGAACTGGTCTCAGTGATCTGCACCGTTGGGATTTCAATACAAGTCTGAGTTCAGGAGATGCTCTTTATTCAAACAGCCAGACAATGATAGCCCGTGCCAACTTCATCATAGATGGCTACAACAAGTGTGACATGTCAAATAAGAACCTCTTTACAGATCAGGCCATGGTTACAGTTAAGAATGTAAAGGGTGAGGCTTTCTTCGTACGCGCTTATTTCCTGTTCAATCTTGCACAGTATTTCTGCGCAGACTACGACAACAGTAATGCTGACGAGAAAAACAGCGGTGTATCTTACCGTCTTGACTATTATCCTTCGTCTAATTCTGCCACATATCCGGCCCGCAAGACATTGCGCGAAACTTACAAGCAGATAACAGACGACCTTGACAGTGCTCTTCTGTATGTCAATGTAGCAGGAGAACAGTCTAACTATTATATCTCAGTTGACGCTGTAAAGGCAATGCAGGCGCGTGTGGCTTTGGCTATGGATGATTATGCTACTGCCGCAGAAAAGGCAACAGAAGTTATTGGGACAACTACTTATACACTTGCCGGTTCTGTTGACAGACTTACTCAAATGTGGGCCGGTAACTTTGATACAGAAACTATCTTCAAACTGGCTGCAAGTGCAACATCTCAGTTGTCTTCGCAGACTGGTCTGCAGTATCTGCCTTACACATCAGGTGGTGCACCGGGATATGTTCCTACACAGACTGTCCTTGATCTTTATTCGGATGATGACTATCGTAAGAGTGTTTATTTCCTGCCACTGACATTCCAGACAAGTACTGGTGTTGTTGGTAATGTGCTTGCGTTCAATAAATATCCGGAGAAAGCATATCCATACGAGGCAACTAATGGTTACGACTATGCACGATTCACCATTGAGCCTAAAGTGATCCGTATTTCTGAAATGTATCTTATTGCTGCAGAGGCATACGCACAACTTGCAAAGACAGACGGATCATATCTTACTAAAGCAGCTCAGTATCTGAACGACTTCAAGGCAAAGCGTATCGCAGGTTATCAGGCACAGAGCTTCTCTTCACCTGACAGAATAATGAGCGAAATCAGAGACGAACGTCATCGTGAGTTCCTCGGTGAAGGAACACGCCTGCTTGATCTGAAACGTTGGGACATGGGTGTGACACGTGGTACTCCGCAGCAGGAAGAAATCTGTGCAATGCCTGGTGCAGATTATTCTACAAATCTGTCAAAGCCTGCAGGCGACTATCGTTTCGTATGGCCGATACCTAAGCACGAGATGGATACAAATCCTCAGATTGTGCAGAACCCGGGTTATTAATTCAACCATTTAAAGTAAAAATACGATTATGAAGAATATAAAATTATTAATGCTTATGGTGGCAGTCCTGCCATTCTTCGCGTCATGTTCTGAAGATGACGTCAATACGAAAGAATGCACTGTAGGATTTGCAAACACAGCCATTACCGTGGAAGAAACAGCCGGTTATGTTCAGGTTCCAATAACTGTCAGCGGTCATCGCAACGGTCCGGTACGCGTGAAGATTGAATCGGCTACTGTAGGTGAGGACGGAGCTGTTGAAGGCGAGAACTATACAATAACTGACAAGACGCTGAATCTTAACAGCGATACTCTCAGCACCGGAACTATAAATGTAGAGGTGAAGGTGATTGACGATAGTAAGATCAACAATGACCGTCAGTTCACTCTTACAATAGTTTCAGCAGAAGGTGCAGAGATAACAAGCCAGCAGACAACAGTAACTATTTCAGACAACGATGCTGACTTCTACAAAGCATTCGCAGGAGAGTGGACTTTCTCTGCAACAAATCTTGACGGCGCTAAGACAACATTCCCTGTAACTATAAAGGCTGCTGCAGAAGGAAGTTCTGACTATGAGAGCGTACTCACATGTGAGGCTGCAAACATAATGGGTGCCGGTGAGACATATTCATGGAAATTTGAATATAAGTTCAATCAGGAATCCATGTCAGGACAACTCGGACTTGTCTGTGGTGAAGAAATCTCTTATATGCCTGACTACGGTTATCATCTGATGTGGCTGTTCGGTCCAGCTAATGACCACAATAGCGTTTATCAGGGAGTGTTCCCGATAGAGTGGTCATTGACAGATGAAGGAACAATACCTAACACTTTGACGTTTGATCCGGAATACTGTATCTGGCTCTATGTTCAGACAGACAGTGGCCAGGGTGGATATCTTGACATCTTCGATAACGTCACTCTGACACGAAACTAATTGACAATGAATTTAAGGACACGGCATATCCTTCAATGGGATATGCCATGTCCTTTTTTTTGAAAACATCAAACTTTAAAACCTGAAATATATTATGAAGAAATTTTTATCATTGCTTGTGCTGTCTTTGATGACAGTATCCGTTCTCGGAGGTCCAAGAAGCGTGGAGGATATGATGAATGCTGCAAGAAAAGTCATCAAGCTTCGTCCTTCCATGCATTCTGCAGGTGCAAGCCAGAAACTTGAGGTATTGCAGAAAGGCCAGATGCTTAATGTCATCGGTTACAAGTACGGTGGATTCGCAGTCATTGCTACAGATGATAACTTTGCGCCAGTACTTGGTTATTCTGACACTCAGTTCACCACCGACAACATGCCGCCTGCCATGCAATGGTGGATGAATATGACAGAAAATGCCTTGCAGACAGCCCTTGAGAACGGCGAAGAGGTTAAGTCTGCTGCGGAGTTGCGTAGCGCAGAATATCCGGAAGCAGTGGCTGAGCTTCTTACAACCAGATGGGATCAGATGACACCATACAATAAAGAACTTGTAAGAATCACAGGCAAGAGCTATCCTACAGGCTGTATGGCTACAGCCATGGCACAGATAATGAAATATCATTCATATCCTGTGACAGGTCAGGGATACAAGGGATATGCCATCGATGGCAAAAATGGTAACTACGATTTCGAAAGTACTACCTATCAGTACGACAATATGCTCGATGTCTATTCTGGAAACAATTACACCACAGAGCAGGCCGATGCTGTTGCAAAGCTGATGCTTCATTGTGGTGTTGCCGTGGACATGAATTACGGTCTTAATGGCAGCGGTTCGTTCAGTAATGATGCTTCTGTGGCGCTTAACAAGTATTTCAAGTACAACACACGACTTTACACACGCGACATATATACAAAGGCAGAGTGGATGAATATGATTTTCGAGGAGATAAGCAACGGACGTCCTATTCTCTATGGTGGTGTTACAGCACAGAATGCCGGTCATGCGTTTGTATTCGACGGTTACGATGCCGATGGTCTTGTGCATGTAAACTGGGGATGGAGTGGTAGCGGCAATGGATATTTTGAGGTTGCGTTGCTCAACTCCAACACAGGAAGCTATTCGTACAGTCAGGATATGATTCTGATGCACACATCCGATGCGCCAGAATTGCCTTATATCTCACAGTGGGGTATAATGCCTTCCATAACCTGGATTACCAGTGGTGGACAGACATACGAAACAGTTGGAAAGTTCGAGGTAAAGAATGTAGGTACAATGCTTCTGTGTGTTTGTTCAAATCTTATGAACTGTGATGTGAACAGTTTCAGCGGAAACCTCGCTCTTATGGCTGAGCCTGTCAATGGCGGAAACGTTGTAACACTTAGAAGTGAGAAACTCAGCAACTTTGCTTATCGCAGCGTTTATCCGCAAAATGCTCGTGATTACAGTGTGTCGGTAAGTACATCCGGTCTTGCAGACGGCACTTATAAGATTTATCTTGCTACAAAAGCGACAACAGAGTCAGAGTGGCAGCCTGTTCATTTCAACGAAGATATCAACGGCGCATATATGTTGACTATCTCTGACGGCAATGCTACGGTGACCACCGGCATTAATAATGTTGTGACAGAGGAGACCGGTAAAGCTTCCGACAACCGCATATACAGTATCGACGGACGTTATGTAGGCACCGATGTAGATAAACTCGACCGCGGAATGTACATCAAGAACGGTGTGAAGTTCGTAAAGAAATAATATCTGCCATGCGCCTGTGACGGTGCGTCTGGAAGTCATCACCCGTTGATGACAGACCGGCAAACAACACTCCGTCACGCTTTCAGGCATCCTTACATGACCGGAAGGCAAAAGATAAAGAGTCATATCATCGCCTGTAACAGGACATGATATGACTCTTTTCATATTATCAGAAATCCGGTGGAGAGCGGTTATGATAAAAAAGCCTGCGGCTTCGCTTTCGTATCGGCGTTGTTTTTTTCTGTTGGAAGTAAATTAATCCGGGCACTTTCAGATTTTCAGTATCCTGCGGTTTTTCCGTCCGAGTTTTCAGTTCTACCCCGAAAAATAAATGAGTATTTGCGAGCTGACTTTCCTTCGGACGTAAATTCTCGAAAAATAAGAGACTTACGCAAAATGCTGGACATCAATAACTTGCATCCAAGAGATATTTTTCCATTATGCAATAAGCAATGTTTCAGCACATGATATGGCCCGTTTCAGAGGCTAATATGCGCAATATCACACCATGAAATGGGCAAAACCGGAGGCTGAAACAGGCACTATCGGAACGCAAGACGAATTATCCGAGGTTGCACATCAGGGTATACGACAAGTCTGTCAGACCGGAACAAGCCTTTCAGATGCTGGATTTAACATTACTTTACATCTCTTTCGCGATTTTCTTTTGTCAAAAAAAAGTCAAGAAAATCTGTGAGTTCTCCGTCCGGGTTTTCTTTAAAAACGCAGATATCAGGCGTCGGGAAATCATTTGAAAAGATGCGTCCTTCTTGCGGTGATGATTTGCCGGTTGTGGCGATGCGGATTTATCGTCACGTGAGGAAAGGCCTGTCGCGTTTTATGCCATAATGTGTTGTCAGGAAGTTTTCCTGCATCCTATGGCATTTCATGAACAAGACCAATCCCCACGGGTTTCTGCCGAGCCTTCTTTCATGCTTTCGTTTCTGATTTCATTCGGGGCGGAACACGAATATCATCGCATCTTTCGACGGCAGCGTAACGCTGTTCCGACTGTCGACGGTTTCACCGCTCCACAGCTCCTGCACCTTATATTCAGTGCCTTTCTGCATCGGCAAGCGTTCCACAGGCAGACTGAAAGTCATCGGTTCGTCACCATAGTTGAACACCGCCAGGCACACCCGTCCGTCCAGTTCGGCGCGTACGAACATGTGTTCGCTGCGGTCGTCGTCGGCGTTGAGCGGTCGGAAAGCCCTGCCGTCTATCAGTGCGTTCACCCGTTCGTTGCCCAGCATGCTCACGGCGCGCGCCTTTGCCGTGCTGTCGCCCTTGATGCTGAAGTCGTCGCCCGTGATGAACATGCCCGTGATTACGGCCGACGTCACCCTCGCACGGTTCTCACCCTCGGTGGCGTCGCGCAATACCACGTGGTCGGCGTCGTTGTAGCTATACACGCGGTCGAGCCACCAGCCCCACGTCAGTGCGTTCATCGTGTATTCGGTGTCTTTTATCTTGTTCCATGCATCGCACGCTATGCGGCGCGACTGAGCGTATTGCGCCGGAAACAGCGGTGAAATGGACAGATTTATATACATATCGCTGAATATGCTGTCTATCAGATGCATGCCGTAGTTGTAGGCCTGCGTGCCGGTGGTTATGTCCTTGCGGTGCCATGAGTCGGCCTCCATGCGTCCGTGCGTCATGAAGTCCATCTTCACGTATCGGTAGCCGCAGCGTCTGAAAAGCCGCGCCGTTTTCTCCATCATAGCCCTCACTGCCGGGTGGGTCGGGTCGATGGCATAAGCCCCGTCGAGCTCCTGCGGCTTGCCGTCGGCATACAGATATATGTCCTTATATTTATATTCAGGCATTGCGTCCACCTGTCTTTCCGGATTCTTCGCCCAGTCGGTGAATGGCGTCCAGTATATGCACGGCACCTGGTGCATGGCCTTGCAACGGTCGGCAAAGTCTTTCAGTTCCGCTTCCTTGAAACTGTCCCAGCCCGAGTCGAGCCCGGTGTATATCAGTCCGTCGGCATTGTGGAACGAGCGCGGCATGAGTGAGTCGGCCAGAAACGTTGCCACCTCCGTGGCGTTGTCGTGGTTCACGCCGAACTGCAGCGCGCCCCAGCTGTTCCATCCCACCGGCACAGCGCTGTCCCATCGGCGCGGCGGTGTTGTCACTGCGTTGAGATCGGCAAAATGCTCCATTCCATCGCGCCAGTCGTCGTAGCATCCCAGCATCATCACTTCCGAGCGCGGACGTGCCGAACGCACCGCTCCATGGCCCTTTACGTCGCGTGTGAGCTCGTCGGCCGCACCGCTGTAGAGTTTCATGTTCCGGCGTCCGTCAGTCAGCTCTACGGCGTTTTTCCAAGTGTCGTGCTCTATCGCTCCTGCCACCAGTCCTTGTCTGCCTTCGGTATCATACACACACGTCACCTCATAGCTGCGCAATGAGTCGCCCGCTTGGGCTGAAGAGGCGTAGCGTATCCACTTGTCGTTGTCGTAAGGCACGAAAACCGCCCTTTTCATCAGACCTTTTATCATGTCTCCCGTGTGACGTGTCACCAGCGGAGCCATATACGAAGTGCTGACCGTCGAGTCGGCCTCCAGTGCGATGTCCGTCAGCATGAAACCGTCGTACAGTCTGAAAGTCCTCACGAGCTGCGGCATGTCGCGTCCGCTCATGGTCAGTGTCCAGCTCACGCCACGGCCGTAGCGGTCGTCTATGCGCTGCTTTTTGAACGTCGTATGTTCATAATTTCCCGATTTCATCGTGTCGCCATTCAGTGCGTACTCGGCCCATGAGCCTTTCGCGATGGTGTCGCCCCGATAAACTATGTCCACTCCCTTGTCGTAGCTCAGACGCCATCCGGCCGTGCTCACTGCCGAAGGGCGTGTGCACGCGCATGCCGCCAGAGCGGCCAGAAAAATGTATGCCTTGTTGTGCATTGTTTGAATTTAGGTTTGTATAGTACGGTAATTTTCTACATGCATTTCCACGGCGGATGTACAGATGACTTCTTTCCGTTTTTTCCGACCGTCGCCATGCTCCATGTGCAAAGATAAGACAAACACAGGGAAGAACGAAACAAACCGTGCTCTATTTTCTCTTCGCTGCGCTGAAAGCATCGGACTTTCTGCATGTTTGTACAATCGTGACAATGAAAAAGATAGACAGTTGAAAATCTCGAAATAGAATTATGGAGAGCTGTGTGGAGAGTATTCTGCTGCAAAAAAAATGCGGTTTCATCGATGTTTTCCGCCGTACTGTTCCGCAGAAAAGCCTTTCTTGCTTCGCGTTCTTACTTTTGTCGTTGTGCATTATGGGTTTTATCATTGCGTCGAATGTACTTTCCTTGCATGTATTATTCATGCCGACACATCCATAACGGCAGCTTCGGACATTGCGGAAAATGTTACGATATCTGTGTTTTTTGATATTCCGCAGCACGTATCCCGGCATTCCGATGGCAGAAAACACATACGGTGGCCAGTCTGAGAAAATATTTCTGTAACTTTGTCTTGCACGGCAGAGGTGGCGATTGTTTGCATCCGTTTGTAATCCTGCACTGTAATAACGCAGCAATCGTCGCCTTCCGCCGGCTTTCTTGCGGCTGTTCCGCACTATCTATGACTCAAACTAACAATAACATTATATCTGTATGAAAAAATTACTCTTATTTGTCCTTGCCGTTGCGGGATATGCCGCGGCGGACGGACGCACCAACATTTCGGTGACCACAGACCACACCCAGCTCGTGCTGCAGGTGAAAGACAACGGTCGTCTGTATCAGACCTATCTGGGCGAAAGACTTTCGGCCGACTCCAATCTCGACGATCTGGACCAGCCGTGGGCCAAACCCACCAACAGCAACATTGCCGGATTCGAAGCCTATCCGGTGATGGGTACGGAGGATTATTATGACGCCGCGATGGGAATACGCCATGCCGATGGCAATCCTACCACAGTGTTGAAGTACGTGTCGCACGAACAGCGCGCCACCGACGGCGGCACTGAGACTGTCATCAGACTGAAGGACGAAGTCTATCCGGTTAATGTCACTCTGCACTACGTGGCCTATGCCGAAGAGGACATCATAAAGCAGTGGACCGAGATAAGCCACGACGAGAAGGGCGGAGTGGATCTTTCGCGCTACTCTTCGTCCATGCTCTATTTCGAGAGTGAGAAGTATTATCTGACAGAATTCTGCGGCGACTGGTCGAAGGAGATGCAGATGAAGCACACGGAGCTCAACAACGGCAAGAAAATACTCGACAGCCGCCTCGGCACACGTACGGCCATGGCTATGCAGCCGTTCTTCGAACTGGGCTTTGATGCTCCGGCGCGCGAGAACGAAGGCACTGTGCTCATGGGTACAATAGCCTGGACCGGTAATTTCAGATTTACGTTTGAGGTGGACCATAACGGTGCGTTGCGCGTTCTGAGCGGTATCAATCCCGACGCGTCGCTCTATCGTCTGAAGCGCGGCGAGGTGTTTGTCACTCCCGAATTCATATTCACCCTCAGCACCGAAGGAGTGGGTGAGGGCAGCCGCCGTTTCGCACGCTGGGCGCTCGATCATCAGTTGTTCAAGGGCAAGGAGGACCGTATGACTCTGCTCAACAACTGGGAGAACACCTTCTTCAACTTCGATGAGGCCAAGCTCACATCGCTCTTTGACGAAGCACGCGACCTTGGCGTCGATCTGTTCCTGCTCGATGACGGATGGTTCGGCAACAAATATCCGCGTTCCAACGACGCTGCCGGACTGGGCGACTGGCAGGTTACCAAAGAGAAACTGCCCAATGGTGTGCCTTATCTGGTGAAGACAGCCAATGAGAAAGGTGTGGAATTCGGTATATGGATAGAGCCGGAGATGGTCAATCCGAAGAGTGAGCTGGCCGAGAAACATCCCGACTGGATACTGCGTCTGCCAAATCGTGATACCTATTACTTCCGCAATCAGCTGGTACTCGACATGACCAATCCTGAGGTACAGGACTTCGTGTTCGGTGTGGTGGACAATCTGATGCAGGAGAATCCTAATCTCAAGTTCTTCAAGTGGGACTGCAACAGCCCGATAACCAACATTTATTCGCACTATGAGAAGCAGAATCAGGGCAATCTTTACATTGACTATGTGCGCGGATTCTACAAGACGCTTGAACGTATACAGCAGAAATATCCCGACCTGAACATGATGATGTGCTCGAGTGGAGGCGGACGCTGCGACTTCGGAGCACTGAAATACTACACCGAATTCTGGTGCAGCGACAACACCGACCCAGTGGAGCGTCTCTTCATACAGTGGGGCTTCTCTCACTTTATGCCCGCAAAGGTGATGTGTGCTCATGTAACCAACATGAACCGCCGTGCTTCTGTGAAGTTCCGCACCGACGTGGCGTTCATGTGTAAGCTGGGTTTCGACATCGGACTCCACGACATGGCGCCGGCCGACAAGGCTTTCTGTCAGAACGCATTGAAGGAATACAACCGTCTGAAACAGCTCGTGTTCAGCCCGATGACCTATCGTCTGGTTTCGCCTTACGACGGCAATCACTGCGTCATACAGCGTGTGTCTGAGGACAAGAGTCATGCCATTGTGGCCGCCTACGACATTCATCCGCGTGTTGGCGAGAATCTTCACCCCACACGTCTGCAGGGACTGGATGCCGATGCGCGTTATCGCGTGAAGGAGATATGCCTCATGCCCGACGCACGTTCGGGAATGTACTTCCACGACAGAGTATATACGGGCGATTATCTGATGAAAGTCGGTCTGAAGGTTCTCACCGGAGGCGAGCTTTCAAGCCGTATCATCGAGCTTGTTAAGGAATAAACCGTGTTGGTGGCATGGCGTCCGTGAATGGCGGGCGCGGCCACTTGTGCATGATGACAATAAAAAAGCGGAGACCTTCCAATGGTCTCCGCTTTTTTGTGTATGTATGGCGTTGTGTTACTTTATAACCTTTTCCGTGAGCGTCTTGCTGCCGGCCTGTGCCTTCACAATGTACATTCCTGCACCATACTGTGCGAACGGTATGCTGTTCTCGCCGGCCTTCAGGCTGATGCTTGCCACTGCCTGGCCGCCGGTGTTGTATATAGTCAGCGTGCCGTCTTCCGGCATGTCCACGTGCAGCACGTCGGTTACCGGATTAGGATATACGTTGAGGCGTATTTCGCCTGATGTGATGTCGTCGATGCCAGTGGCTATCTTGTCGCTGTAGAACAGCTGCCATTCGCTCATCTGTGCCAGCTGTGCTCCGCCGTTCTCGGTCAGAATGAGACGGTAGAAATTGTATGTCTGGTTGTTGTCGAAGCTGTAGAACTGTGTGTTCTTGCGTGCGTAGAAGCTCTGTCCGGTGCGTGTGTCTATGGTTGTCCATGTTCTTCCGTTGTTTGAGCCCTGCAGTTCCCAGCTCTGTGGATCGCGCGACGGTTCGTCGTTTGCCGATGTTATGCTGTACATGTTGGCTTTTGTCGGTGTGCCTGTCTCATATTTTATCCACGGGTTGCCGAGATAGTCGAACACGAATTTGCTGTCGGCTGTGCTGTCATACAGTTTGTCCAGATTTTCGCCGGCGTTGTCGTTGTTTATCTGTGCGGTCATTGTTCCGCCTTCGCCTATGATGTCGTTGTCTGAGATACATACGCCGTGTATCTGTATGTCGCCTATTACCAGTGCGTCGGCAGCGTCGTCAGAGGCCTGTGTGAAGTTGATGCGGAAACGCTTGTAGCTGTTGCCGTTTGATATGTTTGTGTTCTTGAACGAAGCCTTGGTGTTGAAACGGGCGTTCGATACGGTTGTCAGCGTTGTCCATGATGTGCCGTCGTCTGATGCCTGCAGTGTCCACTGTTTCGGGCTGCGGTCGGTGTCATGGCCGGAGCAGATGCGTAGTGTAGTTATCTTGACAGGTATCTCCGAGCGGTATTCTATCCATGCTTCGCCGTCGAATGGCAGAGTATATGTGCTTGTTCCGTTGTTGTCGATGAGCGGACGGAGCGCTGCCTCGTCGGCGTTATCGGATGAGAGAATGGTGCCTCCGTTGTCGGTGATGTCGTTGTAGAGTTCGCCGTTGGGGATGATGTCACCGAACAGCTGCAGCTCGGCCACTTCGGCAGGAGTGTCTGCGGCATCTATCACGAGGCGGAAGTTCTGATAGTTCCTGTCGGTTGTTACCTTATAGAACTGTGTGCAGCCGTTGTGCGTGAACTGCTGGTTGCTGCGTGAGTCTATCGGAGTCCACTCTGCGTTTTCGTATCCGTAGAGAGTCCAGCTCTTCGGAGCGTTGCCTGTTGCGGCCGATGTTATGCTGTACGATGTTATATTGTACAGAGCCTTGCTGTTGTAGCGGTATGTCGAGTTTGTCTCTCCTTCTGTTTTGGCTGATGTGGCGACGTTCTTGTCGGTCACTGATTTGTCGCCCTCGCTGAGTGTTCCGCCGTCGGCAGTGATGTCTGTTGCCGATATGGCGAGTCCGTGGAGCTGCCATTCGCTTATCGAGAGGTTCGATGCGCCGTTGTTCTTCGTCACGTTGAGGCGGAACATAGTGTATGCCTTGTCGGCTTTTGTGTCATAGCGTTTCATCTGGCAGCGTGCTGCGAATGTCTGATCGGTCTGTTCGTCGAGCACGGTCCAGCTTTCTCCGTCGTTTGATGCAGACAGAGTCCAGCTCTTGGCGTCGGCTGATGCATTGCCGCTTGCACTGCCGATGGAGTAGCCCTTGATCGTTACGGCGATGGGCGAGCGGTATGTGAACTGTGCGCTCGCGGCTTTTACGTTTACTGCCGATGTGAGACTGTTGTCGTTGAGAGCGGCAGTCTGTATGCCGTCAACCGATGAGGTTAGTGTTCCGCCGCTCTTTGTTACGTCGCCGGGCAGCGGTTGTGCGTCTGTGCTGAACTTGAACCAGTCAACATTGAAACATCCGGTTGAGGAATATCCCGGTTTGTAAACCAGATACACATCGTGTGTTCCGTCGGTCGGTGTGATGTTTGCCGTTACGGTCTTCCATCCTCCTGTTGACGGCACATCGGCAGTTCCGATGAGCGTTCCGTCTGTTCCGCCGAGACGTATTTCTATTTTTGCGTTGGCTGTAGACGAGTCAGAAACTCTTATTTCTACTGTTTTTGCCGGACGTGTGCCGAAGTCAACGTTGGCGTAATATGTGTAGTAGTCGTTCTTTATGTTGCTTATCTCGCTCTCGTTCCCGCCAGTGCCGTTTGTGACATACACTCCGCGCAGCGCGTTGAAGTTCTCAGCTTCGATGGTGGAATAGGCGTCACGTTCTATGTTCCCGGCGCTCAGTGGAGCGTTGAAAGCTACAGAGATGGCTGTAGAGTTGCCGAACGGTTGGTTGGCGAAGCTCTTGTAGTTGCCGTTTCCGTCTTTTTCGGTGTCTGAAAGCCAATTCTCATTCGATTTGGTGAGCCATGCCGATGATGTTATGCCCTTTGAGTTGCGGTTGTTGAAGGCCATGAAGGCGTTGTCTTTCATCCATTCTATATCCTCGGTTTTCTTCATTTCTACAATGTAACGGCGCAGGTAGCGCATGAGAACACCCTTGAATCCGCACAGGTCACCGTCTACGGTCTGGCACACATGTATTATTCCGTCCGAGTTGCAGAGGCTTTCTTTTGTGCGCTCCACAATCTTTTCGGCGTCGCGTTTGTACATTTCGTCACCGTAGTGCTTGTAGAGCATGAGGGCCGCGCCGAGCATTGTGCCCTGGTTGTAGGTCGATACCCAGCGGTTGTAGTTTGACGGCAGGTTGGTGCTTGTGTTCCAGGTGAAACTGTCGTAAACCTCTCCTGTTTGCGGATTGAAGAGGTACAGACGCTGTTTCTCATACAGATCGCGTGCTATTTCGTAGTATTCTTCTTTTTCATTTTCGTCGGTCAGTCCCATGGCAATGTAGCATGCGGCGACTTCTGTAGGACCGTTGATACATGAGTTCGTACCGTTTCTGGTCTCATCAGTTTCTTTCCAGCGCATCATGCCCCACTGGTTGTAGGCACGGTCGTATATTCTGTCGAAGTTGTCTTTGGCATAATTGAGGTACATGGAACTGCCTGTGAGATGATAGGCGCGGGCCGAAGCTATGATCATCCACATCACGTCGTCGTTGAATTCGTGGCCATACCATTTGTACACATCATCATATTTCAATTTGAGCCAGTCGGTTCCTACTGCCATCTTGAAATAGTTGAACACGTCTCTGAATACGTCCAGATATTCTTCGCGGCCCGTTGTTTCGTAGGCATCGAGCACAGTTTCCAGCATCTCTGCGTCGCCCCAGCCGCCACCGTCGCCGAAAGTCTTGCCGGATGTACCGCGGTCGCGCAGGTGCTGCTTGAGCCATGCGTCCATCATTTGTGTGCGGAGTGCGTCGCTGAACTGGCTTATAGGTTCTACTTCCTCAAACTTCCACATCTGTGCGTTTGACGGAGTACTGCCTTCGTTCCATGCCTGGAATGTCATGGATGCGCCGTCGCTGGCTGCAGGAGTCTGCAGGATGAAGGTATTGGATGCAGACGACTGTGTGATGACATAGTATCCGTCGCGTCCGCTTACAGGCTCGACATTCCACTGTCCCATGCTGCTTGTAGTGGCAGCTTGTTGTATTTTGGAGTTTGTAGATACCAAGGCCGAGTTTCTTGCAAGGTATTTTCCTGTGAACACATTCCTGAAAGAGAATGTTCCATTGTCGTTGGAGACAGCCTCCCACTGCTGTGCCGGCACTTCTGTATCGGTCCAGATGACGATTGGTGTGTTGTTTGTGAATGACGAATTGTCCACAAACATCACTCTTTCTTCGTTGGCTGCAGACGCTATCCTGTAAGTTTTACCCGGGATGATGTCTGCAGACGCCATGCCGACGATGTCGAGCATGAATACTGTTAGTAATAGTTTTTTCATTTGCGGTTTTATGTATTGTTAAGTAATTTCCTTGCGTTAGTGAAAATAATCGGTTCCATCGGCAAAAACAACCGGTTTCATCGTCCGGATATAATGATGCCTCCTGTCGTGTATCCGCTTTTTAATGTGTTTTCAGAAGCGACATCCCTGTTGCGCTGAATTGTAGTTTCCGTGTACGTGAACGGTAGCTTCGGTTTTATGTCGGAATGCTTTTTATCAGGCATTCTATTCTTTCAGATCTCTTGTATAGGTTATTATTTCGAGCGCTTCCACTTTTTGTATCTGTTCTTTGTCGAAATGATCGTCGCCGTATATCAGCAGTCTGCGGCAGTCGGTTGTTGTGAAACGCTGTATGGCCTGCTCGTCGGACTCTCCGCTGCACACATATTCCATTCCACCGATGTTTATGTGTTCGCCACGTCTGGTGTCACGCAGAGTTACTCTTATAAGTCCTTTGAAAGCAGTGCCGAAGTCGTACACCACGCTGTCACCCTCGATGTCGAAGAACCGTTGTTGCCTTATTCCTCCTATCTTTGCTGCTTCATAGCGTATCATACGTTGTTCGGCAGGCTGCATGTTTGTGGTTTCTGCCATTTCGGAAGGTGTCCAGCATGCCACGTCAAGCTCATCGGTGTACGATGAAATGGGGCTTTCTGTGGCATTAATTACTTCATGTCCGTCTGTTGTGAGCGATGTCGCGTCTGTGCGGCAAAGCCATCCTTCATCTGTATTGTATGCGAAAGGCATGCCGTCGGCATCACGTCCGTAGAGCGAAACTGCTATTTGTGCCGGCACGTGGTGCGGGAAAGATGGAGCGTAACACACGGCCACGGTATTCGATCCTTGTCTCATGAAACGTGTCACATCATAAGTTACGGCTATCGGATTGTCCGACATGCTTTCGCGTAGAGGTGTGAGCACGTCGCCGGTGACGTTGCGTTGATTGACGTAAAGTTCTATATATCCTGTTGTGGCTGCGGTTATGTAAGCCTGCTGAGGCCGTTCTTCCGCTGTGAACGACTGTCTGAACCAAACCACCGAGCAGCTGTCTGGCTGCGGATGTGTTATCCACGACAGTCCGAATTGCTGTGCCGTGCTGTCCAGACACCACAGCAGCGTTACGATTATAGCTGCAAATTTCTTAATGTAAGGCATACATGTGAGTTAATAGTAACGCTGATTTATGTGCAAAGATAATGTTTTTTTGTAAATATCGGTGGTCGGATGGCTATAATTTAATGTGTGATGGCGTACACCGTATAGTACTGGTGTGCGCCATATGCTGTGTTTTCAATGCCGGCTGTCGTAGTATTCTTTTATCCTTATGGCATCGAGAGGTCTGTCTGTCGTCAGGAATCCGGCACCAAGATTAGTCATTTCGGCCATTTCATCGGCTTTGTTCACTGTCCATACGTTGACGGTCATGCCCAGTCTGCGGGCCTCCTCCACCCATTCAGGATGCTTGCGAAGTTCATTAATGTGATAGTCTATGCCTGTACATCCTATCTTCTTGCGTTCGGCGGGAGAAATACCTCCTGTCAGTGCGGAGACCTTTGCCTGCGGGTCTTCGGCTGCTATCTGTCGGCAGGCATCGTCACTGAACGAGATGTATTCCACCTTTTCTTGCACTCCTGCCTTCCTTACAGCTTTCACGGCTGCTGTGGCTGCGGCTTTATTGCGTACGACGTCACCATGATCTTTTATTTCTATTATGAGTTTTGTAGGGCTGTCACTGTCTTTCAGAATGTCGAGAAACTCGGTGAGTTCAGGCATTTTTTCACCATTGGCGAGTGTCAGCATGCGGCACGAGTCAGCCGGAGTGTTCATTATGACATGGCCTTTGAACTCTCTGTCATGATTTGCCATGAGGTGTCCGTCGGGCGTGAGCCATACGTCAGTTTCCGAACCGTAGATGTTCAGTTCGAGTGCCTTGCGTAGTGATGCGC
Source organism: Prevotella sp. HCN-7019 (assembly GCF_037890215.1). Classification (NCBI taxonomy): domain Bacteria; kingdom Pseudomonadati; phylum Bacteroidota; class Bacteroidia; order Bacteroidales; family Prevotellaceae; genus Prevotella; species Prevotella sp. HCN-7019. The sequence continues at coordinate 19,000 of NZ_JBBKBO010000011.1, forward strand.
GCGAATTCTGTGTCGATCCCTGTGTCGCCCAAAATCCTCTGTGGGCAATCACCTGCGCGCTTGCAGGCATTGTCTTTACGATGTTGATGCGTGCTCGTCCGAGTTGGCGGAACGAGCGGCCTCTCATTCGTGTAAGTATGAAATTCCCCGATTTCATCGATTGTGGTATGACTACGCTCACTGCAGTGTCGCCTTTCATTGTAGTTTCGAGTACAAAAGGTTGCCACGACTTGTCGGCATAGGCAAAGACAATCTTGTCACCCTGGTGGAAGTCACGGCCTTTGATATCGAATGTCGTTCCCGGAACAACGGCAAGGCCTGAGTCGAAGCGCGGTGCCGGTCTTTCGCGACGTTGCTGACGGGGTCTGTCCTGCCGGTGATTGTTGTTGGCTGACTGTGCCGTAGCGTCAGAAGCAGGCATTATGGCCATTGCTGTGAGTAATGCGGCGAAAAACAGATATCTTGTTTTCATAGTGGTATATGTTTAGGATGAATGTGTATATCAGGTCTGGATGAAGTGTTGAGGAGCTGTTCTCATATGCTAAAAAGGCCGTACCGCTTCCGTGCGGCACGACCTTTCCGTTATATGTTTCAGCGTTTTTTCATGCGTCGATGTTGGCGTAAGTAGCGTTCTTCTCGATGAACTGGCGGCGAGGTTCAACATCATCGCCCATGAGCATTGAGAATATCTCGTCGGCTTCGGCCGCATTCTCTATTGTCACTTGTTTGAGCAGACGGCGTTTCGGGTCCATTGTTGTTTCCCACAGCTGCTCGGGGTTCATCTCACCAAGACCTTTGTAGCGCTGCGTGTGCAGGCTCTTGTTGTCTTCTCTTCCGTCTGCGTAGCGATCGATGAAAGCCTGGCGCTGCTGTTCAGTGTAGCAGTACTCTTTCACCTGATTCTTGTATGAGCAGAGATAGAGCGGCGGAGTGGCGATGTAGAGATGGCCTTCCTGTATGATTTTCGGCATGAAGCGGTAGAACAAAGTCATGATAAGCGTGTCGATGTGAGAACCATCGACGTCGGCATCGGTCATGATTATGATCTTGTCGTAGCGCAGTTTGTCGATGTTTGCTTCCTTGTCGTCTTCGCCGTCAACGCCGAAGCGCACGCCGATACTCTGTATGATGTTCATTACCGATTCGCTTTCGAACACCTTGTGCCACATCACTTTCTCCACGTTCAGAATCTTTCCGCGCAGTGGTAGAATGGCCTGTGTGTAGCGGTCACGGCCCTGTTTTGCAGATCCACCGGCCGAGTCTCCCTCGACGAGGAATATCTCACATTCCTTAGGATCCTTGTTCGAGCAGTCGGCCAGCTTGCCCGGCAGACCTCCTCCGGTCATTGGGTTCTTGCGCTGTATGCTCTCACGTGCTTTGCGTGCGGCTATACGTGCGGTTGCTGCCAGTATTACCTTGTCGCAGATGAGCTTTGCCTCCTTCGGATGTTCCTCGAGATAGTCGGTCAGAGCTTCGCCTACGGCCTGCTGTACAGCACCTGCCACCTCACTGTTTCCGAGCTTTGTCTTGGTCTGTCCCTCGAACTGCGGTTCGGCCACTTTGATGGAGATGACGGCAGTGAGACCTTCACGGAAGTCCTCACCGGCTATTTCTATCTTGGCTTTCTCTATGTTCTTTGATATTGTCGGATCGGCGTCGGCGTAGTTTTTCAGCGTACGTGTGAGTGCCGCGCGGAATCCTGTAAGGTGTGTACCACCTTCTATTGTGTTGATATTGTTTACGTAAGAATGGATGTTCTCGCTGTAATCGGTGTTGTACATCACAGCCACCTCAATAGGTACGCCCTGTTTTTCGGTCTTGAGATAGATGACATCATCGAACAGCGGAGTGCGGTGACGGTCAACGTAACGCACGAATTCCTTCAGTCCGTCTTTGGCGTGGAATACTTCCTCGCGTGTTTTTCCATCCTCGTCGGGGCGGAGGTCACGCAGTGTTATGCGTATTCCGGCGTTCAAGTAGGCCAGCTCGCGCATGCGTCGTGCTACGATGTCCCACTGATAGTGTGTTGTTGTGAATATGGTGGGGTCCGGCCAGAACTGCTGGCGTGTACCGCGCAGGTTTGTTTCGCCCACAATTTTAACAGGATAGAGTGGTTTTCCCTTTTCGTATTCCTGCTGGTATATCTTGCCGTCGCGGAACACCTGCGACTTCATGTGAGTAGAAAGAGCATTCACACAGCTCACACCCACACCGTGCAGACCGCCGCTGACTTTGTATGAACCCTTGTCAAACTTACCTCCGGCGTGCAGCACTGTCATCACGACTTCAAGTGCCGACTTGTGGAGTTTCTTGTGTTCGTCCACCGGGATGCCTCGTCCGTTGTCCTGGACGGTTATGGATTCGTCTTCATTGATGGTCACTTCTATGTCGGTGCAGTAGCCGGCCATGGCTTCGTCGATGGAGTTGTCCACGGTCTCATTCACCAGATGGTGCAAACCTTTCTCGCTTATGTCGCCGATATACATCGCCGGGCGTTTGCGCACGGCCTCAAGTCCTTCGAGGACCTGGATGTTACTGGCTGAATAATTGCTTGCGTTGTTTTGTGTATCAGTCATTTCTTTGCATGAAAAATAATAACATGCAAATTTACGAAAAAAAACTTGTCGGGCGAAATTTTTATTCTTAAAATAACCTACTTTGAGGCTTCTACCGCACACACTTCATGTGCCCCGGAAAACCGTCATTTGTCATGAAGCGGTACGACCTGTTGCAGCGGTATGGTGAAAGGGCATGCATGGCCCGTTGTCATGGTCGGAAAAGCTCTGCCGGAGCACTGTGTTCGAGTCCGAGCAGGAAGCGTTTTACGTCGAGTCCGCCGCCATATCCTGTCAGACTGTTGTCGCTGCCGGTGATTCGGTGGCAGGGTATGATGACAGAGAGCGGATTTGCGCCCACTGCGTTTGCCACAGCCCTGACAGCTGCGCGACGACCTATCGTTCCGGCCAGACGTGCATAGCTCATGGTGGAACCGTAGCCGACGTCCTGCAGTGCGGTCCATACCTCCTTTTGGAAAGGTGTGCCACAGAGAAGCAGGGGCAGATCGAACCGGCGGCGACTGCCCGCGAAATACTCGTCGAGCTGTGCGGCAGCCGCTCTGTTCGTGTCGCACGGACCTTCCTCGAACAGTGTTCCGAGTGTGCGGCACAGGCGGCGGTAGGTAGTGGTGCTGTGTCGGCCTTCGAGCCAGTCGCACATGCACAGCCGTCCGTCATACGAACCCAGCAACAGCGTGGCGCATGGAGCGTGATAGAGAGAAGTGATTATCATCATGTCCTTAAAATGTTTTCAGCCTGCCCCGTGCGGTTTTTGAGCCGGGTGCAGGCTGTATGTTGTATTATGTACAGATGTTATGTCATTTGCCGAAAAGACTGTCCAGTCGGTTGTAGAGTTCGGGTGACTCACCCACGAATATCTCCACGAGTTTGCCTTCCGGATCTATCAGTATTTTGGTAGGGAATCCGCTGATGGCATAGTCGTTGGTAATAGTGGAGGCTTTATCGGCGTAGAGGTTTGTCCACGGCAGCCCGTGCTCCTTGACACCCTGGCGCCATTTGGCTTCGGTGTCGCCGCAGTCCACACCCACAAATTCTATTTTGGAACTGTATTTGGCATAATATTTCTTCATGTCGGGAATACCCTTTATGCACCATCCGCACCATGTTCCCCAGAAATCGAGAAGCAGATATTTGCCTTTGAAGTCAGCAGGCGACATCACTTTGCCCTCCAGATTCTTGAGCTTGAAGTCGGGTGCCGGCATGCCTTTCTGCATTTTTGTTTTCGCTATTTCCTTTGCCTTTCTGTCGTTATAGGCTTTCTCTATTCTGAGAATCATACTTTTGAGATGTCCCTGTTTCACGTTGTCGCTCAAAAGTGCTACAGCCTCGACGCCTTTCTCCAGTGGAAGTCGTGTGGCAAGATATCCTGAGGCTATGTTTCCGGGATTGGCCTTGATGTAGTCTATTATAATTCCAGCCTCCTTGCCGGCGCAGTCTTCAAACTTCTTTCGTATTGCGTCGAGCTCTTCCTGCGTAGGTTTTCTGCCTTTTGCGTATAGTGCGCTGCTCTCGTCGAACAATCCTCTTCTTTCTTTTTCTATCTCTTTCAGTGCGGCAATGCCGTTGAGCTGGTCATACAGCTGTGTTCCGCTTATGGAGAATCTGTTTATCTCGCCGTTTACTGTCATATTGTCGCCGGGTAGGAAAATGATTTTCTCGGTAGCGAGAGATACGGCTGCCATTGCTGCCTTGTCCGATTTTCCCGACTGTGAGATAAGCGGACTCAATACGATTGTCATAGGAACGTTTTGCTCGATACGTGTTTTGAACACGCCATCTTCCATTGCAATGGTGTCGGTGAAGAGCCTTTCGGACGTGTTGAGATCGTATCCCAGCGAAATCAATGTGTCGCTTTCCACTCCGATGATGTGTCCCTGAAAGTTGCAGGCTTTCTCTGTCTGCGCGAAAGAGAACAGTGGGAGTGTGGAGAATAAAACTGTTGTGAGTGTTGCATGCACACTTCTTGTTGATTTGTTCATATTACACAGAATGTGATGTTTATTGTTTTTGTAGTGTTGAAAAGACAGGTCTTTCAGATGTTCCGCGCAAAAATTCCGATATGCAGTGCCGGTAGTATGTCGTCGTGGCACGTTTTGTGTAACTGCACATTATGCGAAGCGCAGAACATAAAGTCGTGCAAAGGTAGTTATAAAAGCGGTACATGCAAAATTTCGCCATGCTTATTTCTATGCTGTCTGGTCTTTGGTGTGTTCGCTGTGTTACGTGTGTAAGTTGCTGGTGTCTGCGTGTCGAATGCGGTTGTTGGGCATGCGTTCCTGTCGGATGTTTCTGAATAAATATTCATTTGCGGACCAAGGTTTATGCATAAACGTAATGAATCAACTCGCAGAGAATAGCCTTACTATGAATGCAGACGTTTTGGGAGACGTATGGATGAGTTTCAGAAACTGCGCGTAAATGGCTGATAAATAGTGTATTGTGTTGAGTTACGGTTCGGCGGACCTTTTGCGGTGTTGCGGAATGGGCTTTATCGTGGTGTGAAACAGGCCGTTTCGTGGCCTGATATGCACTTTATCACGGCCTGAAATGTACTTTTTTGAGACTCAATAAAGCCTTTTTCGCAGGTCATAATGGTCCGGATAATGTAGTGAGCATATTGATACTGGATTTTTATATAATTATTCGGTACTTCCCGTTCCTCTTTTTAAGAAATCTGTTATAAAAGTTTTTTACTGCCGATATTGTATTTTTATGCATTATGTGGAGTGTGTTTTGCATAAGTTGCAAGTCATGTATTCATGCCATATAATGCGGTTCGGCAAATCCGAAAGTTGAAAAACGTCATTTTTCTTTTGTCGTTGCAGCCGTCTTTCGCTATCTTTGCATAAGATAGGATGCGGCTCGGCAGTGTCAAAGGTGTAAAAACACGGTTTTTCCACTTCATCATTGCGCTCGCCTTTCACTATCTTTGCACAAGATTGGATGCGGCTCGGCAAAAGCAATTCTGGTAAAACTTCGTTTCCCCGTCTTGTCTTTGTACTCACCTTTCACTATCTTTGCAACATGACATGCAGATGAGGCTGCAGAAGGGAAAGGAAACTCTGCGTCTTGCACAATTATATTATCATCATTATGGACAATAGAGATTATGCGGGCGATGCCGTGGCATTGCTCAAAAAACTGATATCCGTGCCGTCGGTGAGTCGTTCGGAAGAGAAGGCCGCCGACGTGATGGAGAGTGCGCTAAAGGAGTGGGGCATGACGTGTCGGCGCGCAGGAAACAATGTGTGGGTGACTGACAGCAATTACGATGAGCGCAGGCCCACGCTATTGCTCAATGCTCACATAGACACTGTGAGGCCGGTGGACTCGTGGACGCGCGACCCATACGAACCACAGGTAGAGGGCGACCGCTTATACGGACTGGGCAGTAATGACTGTGGAGGCGGACTTGTGGCGCTCCTGCAGGTGTTCCGCATAATGTCGGGACGGCGCAGAAGTTATAATATGGTGTATCTGGCGTCGGCCGAGGAAGAGGTGTCCGGTGCATCGGGCATATCCATGGTGCTGCCACAACTGCCACACATCGACGTGGCGATAGTGGGCGAACCCACACGCATGCAGCCCGCTGTGGCAGAGAAAGGACTGATGGTGCTCGACGTCACGGCCCGGGGCAAGTCCGGACATGCAGCCCGCGGCGAAGGCGTGAACGCCATATACGAGGCTTTGGAAGATCTGTGTTGGATGCGAAGCTATAAGTTTGATAAGGTGAGCCGCTTTCTCGGACCTACGCAGATGAACGTGACGGTGATAAACGCCGGTACCCAGCACAACGTGGTGCCCGACCGTTGCACGATGGTAGTGGACGTGCGCACCAACGAGCTTTACACCAATGAGGAAGTGTACGACATAGTGCGCAGCCACCTGAAGAGCGAAGTGAAGGCACATTCGTTCCGTCTTCACTCATCGGGCATCAGCGACGATCACCCTCTTGTGCGCCGTTGCGTGGAGCTGGGCATGACGCCTTTCGGATCGCCTACGCTCAGCGACCAGGCTCTTATGCCGTTCGACTCGCTGAAGATAGGACCGGGCGACTCGGCGCGTTCGCATTCGGCCGACGAGTATATATGCCTTAGCGAGATAGCTGATGCCATAGACGTGTATGTGCGGATGCTCGACGGACTCGATCTCGGCGGACAGACTGTATGACGGAAAAATGAAAAACGAAAAAGGATAAGCAAAAAAATCCCCGCGCCTGATGGTGCGGGGATTTTCTGTATATATGTTTTATGCAGGTCTGTTGCATGTGTTGTCATGAACGGAATACTCTTTTCCGCAGTCCGGTTCGGCTCATTATCTGAGCCATGACTCCGGATTCAGCTTCTCAAGATTGCGGCGCAGCTGGAATTGCAGTATGTTGTCGCGTGCTACAGTACCGAGTTGCTGACCTGTAGATACGCTCTGTCCGCGGTGCACGCTTACGGAGCTGAGGTTGCAGTATACGGAGATGTAGATTCCGTGGCGTACCATTACGACCATCGAACCGCCGAATCCGAACACCGCGCTCACCTCTCCGTTGAATATGGCGCGGGCCTTGCAGCCCGGACTTCCAAGGATGTTGATACCCTTGTTGTCGATAGTCACGCCCTTGAGGCCCTCCACGTTGTTTTGTCCGAAGTGGCTTACAATGCGGTAGGTGCCGGTGATAGGCATTGGCAGGCGTCCGCGGTTGGCTTCGAAACTGCCGCTCAGTTTGCGGTCGGCGCTGCTCACAGTCGAGCTTGTTGTGGCGCGACGCTTCTCGCGTGCCATCTCCTCGCGGTTGCGACGCTCGTCGGCCTCGGCCTTGCGTTCGGCCGCTTCGCGTTCGGCTGTTGCCTCACGTGCTTTCTGCATTGCTTTCTCGCGTGCACGCTCGTTGTCGCGTTCGGCAGCCTTCCTTGCTGCCTCCTTCATCTTCTCCTCACGCTTGCGTGCCTCGGCTATGCGTTTGGCGTTCTCTCTTGCCTCGGCTTCGGCAGCCGCTTTTCTGCGTGCCAGTTCTTCGGCGCGTTTCTTTCTGGCCTCTTCCTCAGCCTTGCGCTTGGCTTCAGCTTCGGCGCGTGCCTTGGCTTTGGCCACTTCCTCGGCGATGAGGCGGTCTATCTGAGCGTTCAGCGCGGCGTCTTCCTTGCGCTGTTTGTCTATGAGCTGTTGTATGGTGCGCTGCTGTTTCTGCAGTGTCTTCACCATTTTCTGCTGCTCGTCCTTCTGTCCTTCGAGCGACTCGCGCTCTCTCTGTCCTTTGTTCAGAAGGCTGTTTTTCTGGTTCTTCACCTGTTGCAGCTGTGTCTGTTTCTCACGCACCTGCTCCTGTTTCGACTTAACCATCTCGCCCTGTGCACGCTGGTATGCTGCATATTCGCGCACGAAGCGCATGCGGCGGTACATCTGTGTGAAGCTCTCGGCCGAGAATATGAACATGAGACGGTCCTGCACGGTGTGCCGGCGTGTGATGTATCTCATCGACTTTATGTATTTCGCCTTGCGTTCCTTCAGCTGGCGTTCGAGCGTTTTGAGCTGCGCGTTGAGTATCTTTATGTTGTTGTCGAGTGTCTTTATCTCGCTTTCTATCTGCCGGATGTTTTTCTCGTGTTTGTCAATCTCGCTGTTTATCACCAGAAGATTCTGCAGACGCTTCTGCACATCAGCCTTGTTGGTGCGCAGAGCCTTCTCCTGCTGCTTGATGTTTTTCTGCAGCTGCGAGCGCTTTGACTGCAGACCCTTTATGGAAGAGTTGCTGTATGTGGCCGTCTTTTTTGTTGACGAGGTCTTCTTTTTGCTCTGTGTGGTGCGTTTTGAAGTCGTCTTCTTTTTTGTGGCCGTGGTTGTTGTCTTCTTGGTCTGAGTGGTGCGCTTGGTCTGTGCCGGCAGTGTCATGGCCAGCGCGAGAATGAGAAATATGGAGAAAATACGTTTCATTTAAAGGCTCAATAGTTTTTTTATTATTTCGTCGGTGCTTACCTTCTTGTATTTTGACGATATTGTGGTCTTCGTGTCCCATTTGGAGTCGTCCTTCACTTCGCTCATCCTGATGCTCACGGTTGCTTCCTGCTGTCTGTTTGTAGCCGTGGTGGTGAACTTGAATGTCTGGAGCGACGGGAAAAGTTTCACTCCCACGCTCTTGAAGTTGGCGTACTTCCAGTTGAGTGTCGATGTTCCGTGCGTGGCGCTGCGGTAGGCCACGTTGGCTTCGGTTATCTGTCCGTCGCTCTTGCCGGCATTCCATGTGAAGGTCATGTTGCCGTTGGTGAATGTTATTGGCAGAGTCTGTCCGGCGGCATTGGTATCCACCTCGAACTTGCGGAGGGCCGACTCGCTCACTTTTTCCTCACCCGGCAGGAACAGACGGTTCCAGAACAGGGCCTGCAGAGTGTAGAAGTTGATGCCGTTGTTTTTGAGAAACGCCACCTGGTCGTAACCGGCCTGTATGTATTCTTTGTGCATGCGGTCGATTATGAGCACCTGGTCGGGTGTGAATTCTATGCGGCCTATCTCGCTGCCGAGCAGCGGAATGAATATCTGCAGTCTGATGATCTCGTTCTCGCGCATGTGTACCGAGCCCGGCACGGACACGTCGTTGCCCTTTGTCTGGATGCTGAAAGTCATGTTGCCCACGATGTTCTTGGCATATACACGGCTGTCGGCTACTTTCTGCATGAACGCGAGTTTCTCTATTCCTGCAGTCTGCTGTCCGCCGGTGGTGACGGAGGCGTCCTTCTGTCCGCTGTCTGACACGATGGATTTCTTGCTTGCGCACGATGCGAGCAGGAGCAGAAGCGGAAGTATCAGTCTGAATGATTTCATATCATGAATGGTTTGTTGTTGTGTGGTATGCGGAAGAATGTGCGGCGGTTTGCGGCGCGATGCTGTGTCTCTGAACATGTCTTGCCGGCCGTATGTTGTCTGGAGGCCGTATTGAAGAGTCATCAGTGTGTGGTGGCCCTGCCACCGGGCTGTGGTGGAAACTTCCGTCCGGAAGTACGGCTTGCCGCGCTCACTTCTTCTTTATGTATTTTCTCTGCTTTATCTTTTTCTTCAGTATTGCTTTCTCGCCGCCCATGCTGAGCGCTTTCTCCCAGTATTCCACAGCCTTGGTCATATCGCCGTTCATGGCGTATATGTCGCCGGCGTGTTCTATTACAACCGCACTGATGGTGCTGTCTGTTTCTGCTGCCAGCGCCTGATCTATGAAACTCTTGGCCTCGCTGTAGCGTCCTTTCAGGAAAAGAATCCATGCATAGGTGTCAAGATATGTGGCGTTGCTCGGTTCTGCGTTCACTGTCTTGTAGCTCATCTGCTCCGCTTTGTCAAGATCGCGGTTGAGTTCGCTGAGATAGTAAGCGTAGTTGTTGAGGCAGGCAATGTTGTCTTCCTGCCACTGCAGGCAGCTGTCGTAGGCAGCGAAAGCCTCTTCGGGCATGCCTTTCTTATAAAGTATGTCGCCCATGATGGCGTAGAAGTCTGATACGATGGCCGGATCGCTTTCGTCGTTTATCTCGTCCACACCTCTTTTCAGGGCGTCGAGGGCTTTGTCATCGTCGTCTTTCTGGAAGTAGGCGAGTCCCATGAAGTAGTACAGGGTCATGTCCTCAGGGTTGTAGAGCACCGACTGTGTACACAGATTCACGATGTCGTCCCATTTCTGCTTGTTCCAATAAGACTCTATGAGCTTCTTTGTGGCGTAGGTGTTTTCGGGTGCCACGCTCAGTACATATTTGAAAGCGTTGTTCACGGTGTCCTCCGGCATCTTCTTGAGTTCCATGTATGCAGCTTTCAGTGTGGCGATGTCGGCGTCGGACTTGTCCGATGCTATCACCTTGTCGAACATCTCGAGTATGGCAATGCTGTCGCCACCGCTCTTCTCGCTTTCCTTTATCAGCTGGTTGAGCATTGATATTTTGGTCTTCGAAGATGTCTTTTTGTTGAGCAGTATGCCGTCGCGCACGATTGTCGCGAGCGAATCCTGGCCTGACGAGCGGTAGTAGTCGTACATCGAACTCTGGGCCGCTTCGTTGTCCGGATCGTCTTTCAGTGCGGCGGTGAGCATATCGTAGGCTTCCTTTTCCTTGCCTTTCTGCAGCAGCCAGTTGCCGTACATCACTTTGTAGATGGCGTCGTTAGGATGGGTTTCGGTGAGTGACTTGAGCATCTTTTCCGCCATTTTCTTGTCGCCTTTCATCTCGTAGACGTTCATTTTGGCAAGAGTCAGCTCGTCGCTACTTCCTTCTATCTGCTCGATACGGGTAAGGGCGTCGAGCATGTTTTTGTAGTCCTTTTTCTGATTATACAGCTGCACAAGAACGTTGAGCACGTCGCTGCGGTCCTTGTGGTGCTCAAACAGGTTTTCGTATGCCGTTATGGCCTTGTCGTAGTTGCCGGAGCCGATGTAGTATTGTGCCACCCGTTCCTGATAGGTGTCATTCTCCGGATTGAGCGAAGCGGCTTTCTCTATGTCGCGCAAGGCCAGCGAGTCCATCTGCATCTCGGAGAAATATGACGCTCTGGCGTAATAGGCCTCGGCTGCGTCGGGCTTTATCTCCAGACAATGGTTCAGCAGTTCGAATGCCGCGTCGTACTCGCCTGCATTCTGTTTGCGGATGGCTTCGATGAAGAAATAGTCATACCGGCGCCTGTCGTTGTAGGAAAGACTGTCGCCGGAAGCCGTCGGTGTGTTGTTTTCATTGCTGCCATGAACTGTCATAGGCAATATCGCACCGAGCAATATCGCCGATATGATGACGAGCGGCAGTTTGTTTATCGATGATTTAGACATTGTTCTTACTTGACTCCTGTGTGTCCGTATCCGCCTTCACCGCGCTCTGTGGTGTCCAGCTCGTCCACTATTTCGAATTCGCCCTGTTCGTGGCGTGCTATCACCATCTGTGCAATGCGTTCTCCGTCGGTGATGACAAAATCCTTGTCGGACAGGTTTATCAGCAGCACACCTATCTCGCCGCGGTAGTCGGCGTCGATTGTTCCGGGACTGTTCAGCACGGTTATGCCGTGTTTGAGTGCGAGTCCGCTGCGCGGTCTCACCTGTGCCTCGTATCCGGCAGGCAGCGCTATGTAGAGTCCGGTGGGCACAATGCGGCGTTCCATCGGTCTGAGCACGATGTCCTCACCTATGTTTGCCCGCAGGTCCATTCCGGCACTGAGCGGTGTTGCGTATTCTGGTAACTGTTGATTGCCTTTGTTTACTACTTTGATTTTAATCATCGCCGTTATTGTTTTAGTTTGCAAAAATAACTAATAATATTCACATAACTTAAATTTTAGCATTAAATAATACTTACGGACAACCGGAACGGCAGTTTGCAGGACATTTTATCACAAGACGGCTGGTGTGGGCCGGGAGCAGGACAAAAAAGCAATGATATTTTTGGAAATGGGAATAAATTAGTCTAATTTTGTGTCGTAATGACATCAAAGACTGAATATATGAGAATGGATTGGCACAAACTGATTTCCAACAAGCGTTTCGGACAGGAAGAAAGGCACGCTCAGCGTCATGACGACAGATCGGAGTTCAAGCGCGACTACGACCGCTTGATATTCTCGGCACCGTTCCGCCGCATGCAGAACAAGACGCAGGTGTTCCCGCTTCCGGGCAGTATCTTCGTGCACAACCGGCTTACCCACAGCCTTGAAGTGGCGAGCGTGGGCATGTCACTGGGCAATGACGTGGCGCATGAGATAATAAAACGCGACCCGACACTTGGCGGAACTCTGTTTGAGGAGATCGGAACCATAGTCAGCACCGCCTGTCTTGCTCACGACATGGGTAATCCTCCGTTCGGACACAGCGGCGAGAAGGCCATCCAGGCATTCTTTACTGATGGCGCGGGACAGCGGGTGAAGGATCTCGTGAATCCGGGAATGTGGAACGATATCATACGTTTCGAGGGTAATGCCAATGTGTTCCGCCTGCTTACCCACCGTTTCCGCGGACGCCGTATAGGCGGTTTTGTCATGACATACACGCTTCTTGCAAGTGTGGTGAAATATCCATTCTCGAGCAGTTGTGCCGGTTCTCACGGCAAGTACGGTTTCTTCTGTACGGAGGCCGACGCTTACTGTAAAATCGCCGATGAATTGGGCATAATCCGCAAGTCTGCACCTGGCGAACCGATAAGATACGCACGCCATCCGTTGGTTTATCTTGTAGAGGCGGCGGATGACATCTGTTATGAGATAATGGACATCGAAGACGCCCACAAACTGAAGATTCTCACATACGATGAGACGGAGCGTCTGCTGCTCGGATTCTTTGATGAGGAGACCCGGAAATATCTTCTCCAACGCATAGTGGATGAAGATGTGACCGACGACAACGAAAAGGTGGTGTATATGAGGGCGCGGGTGATAGGCAAACTCGTGGCGGAATGTACACGCGCTTTTGTAGAGCATGAGGACGAGATAATGTCGGGCACGCTCGAAGGAAGTCTTATCGACAACATTGACCCGCTTGTGCGCGATGCCTATAAAGCCTGTGCAAAGCTGAGCTGTGAGAAAATATACAACAGCAAACCGGTGCTCGATGTGGAACTGAGCGGTTATAAAATCATCGAGACACTGATGGAAACGCTGATGGAGGCTGCACTCAGTCCGGAGAAATTCCATTCGGGTCAGCTGCGCAAACGGTTCAGCAGCCAGTATGATATAAACAGTGACGACCTGGAGACACGCATCATGGCCGTGATAGATTTTGTGAGTGGAATGACCGATATATTCGCACTTGACATCTATCAGAAGATAAACGGCACTTCGCTTCCTATTGTCTGAAACGTATGCCGGCAGTTTTCCGCACACAGGAAAAATCCGCTGTGTGCGACGGAAAGGCCTTTGCTCTTTTGTCGTAGGAAGGAATGAATGCGATGGAATGGCACTTTTTACGGTTTTATGGGGCTTTTATGGTTTGTTAGGAACAGTTGTTCTGAATAATAAAAGCATCGATGAAATGGCGGAAAAGTGTCGGAATCGTGGATTGACGGAAATTCTGTGGAGATTGGTTTTATTTATGAAGTATTGCGGGAAAAGGAAAAATTCCGGACATGCGTAGAGGTTTGGATATAGGCTGCACATGTGTTCGCATAGCAATAAATTCACGTTGCCACTACTGATAAATTCTTACCGCAAGAATAATGCATATTTTCCGTGTGTAATCTTACCCGTAAGATGGGTCTTTTTAGAGAAAACTCGAGTGCTGGACTTACAGTTTTTCTTGACTTTTTTTTGACAAAATAAAATCGCAAAAGAGATGTAAAGAAATGTTAAATACTATATAAAGAAGGCCGGTTCGCTTCGTACAGACTTATGTCATACCCTGTTGTGGAGTACCGGATAATTCATTATGCGTTCTGATAATGCCCGTTTCATGGTCTGATTCAGTCTATTTTAGGGTGTGATCTGGTTAATTTCAGCCCCAGATATGGGCTTAACCGTATGCTGAAACAGTGCTTATCGCAGGACGAAGAAATATGTATCAGACATAAGTCTTTGCTATTCAGTTACTTGCATTATCCTCTCATATTTCGTGTATTTGCGTCCGATGGTGAGTCAGTCCGCAAATTCTCGCTTATTTTTGTGGGTAGAACAGAAAACTCGGACGGAGAAATCACAGGATACTGAAAATCTGTAACTGGCCCGATTTATTCTTTTTCAACATAAAGCAATAATACCGGTACGGGCTTGATGCCACTGTTGTTTATTGCAGGCAATCACAGTGGAATTTATGCAGAACAGGAAACAGACCTTGTGACAGAGAATAACGGGTATCTGAAATAAAGGGGAAATAAAAAACCGGAGCGCAGAAAGCGTCTCCGGTTTTCTTGTATTGTAGGGCTATTATTAATAGCTCAGATCCTGCGGATTCTCGATAATAGAAGGTATTCTTTCGAAGATTTCCTTGATGCGTTTCATGTCGAACTTCGGAGTACGGTCGTAATAGTAGATACCGTTCTGCTCCTGTTCAACGTCGGTGAGCTGTGTATAGCAGAAGCCAACCACGTGCTTGCTGTCCTTCAGAGCGTCAACCTCAGCTTGGAGAATCTTGTAGAATTCTTCCATAGACTTGATTTCAGAGCCGTAGCCCCAAGAGTTGCCCTTGCGCTCAGATTCGCGTATCCATGCAAGACCGCCGAATTCATCGACCATATAAGGCTGTCCGTCGTAGCATGCGAGCCAGTCCTTGCGATCCATTGTGTTGCGGTAAGGCTCCTTGCCGTTCTCGAATGTGAAGGCCTGTTTGAGTCTTTCCGGATCGCGCTCGTAGTTGTGAACGCTCCAGATGTCTGTTTTCACGTGGCAGTCACCGCTGGCATCGTTCACCGGACGTGTGCTGTCCATAGCCTTTGTGATGTTGTATACGTCTTCTACAAAGCGTGTGTAAACGCCAGAGTTATTGGCATCCCATGTCTCGTTGAGCGGAGTCCATGTAACGAGTGACGGGTGGTTGCGGTCGCGCTCCACGAGTTCTGTCCACTCAGAGATGAAGTTGCGTGCTGCCAGCTCGTTGTTTACGTCGATACCCCAGCTTGCAGACTCGCCCCATGTGAGGTAGCCCAGCTTGTCAGCCCAGTAATAATAGCGCTCCTCGAAGCTCTTCTGATGCAGACGTGCACCGTTGAAACCGGCTTCTTTTCCAAGTTCGATGTCTCTTTTGAGAGCCTCGTCAGTAGGTGCAGTCCAGATGCCGTCAGGATAATATCCCTGGTCGAGCACGAGGCGCTGGAAGTATGGTTTGTTGTTCAGATAGAAATATCCGTTTGCGATGTGCACCTTGCGCATACCGGCGTAAGACTTCACTTCGTCTATGGTCTTGCCGTCCTTCACTACTTTGTAAGTAACGTCGTAGAGGAACGGAGACTCAGGACTCCACAGCTTCATGTTCTTTACAGGCAGTACGATAACGGAGTTGTTTGTGCAGTTGACTGTCTTTGAAGCTACAGCCTTCTTGCCGTCGTATATTGTCACAACCAGTTTGTTTGTGTTGCTCTCCTGATAGAACTGCGGATAAATGACGAGCTGCTTCTGGTCGATGTCCGGAGTTGCGAATACAGACTTCAGACCTTCTTTTGCTACAGCTTCCATCCATACTGTCTGCCAGATACCTGTCACACGTGTGTAGTTGCATCCTGCAGAGAAGAAACCGAAACTCTGCTTGCCTCCCGGCTGCTTGCGGTCGCGCAGGTTGTCGTTCACGAGCACTACGAGGTTGTGCTGCTGGCCGGCCTTCACGAATTTTGTGATGTCGCATGAGAACGAAGAACCTGTGCCGAAGTGGCGGCGTACGAGTTTACCGTCGATGAAGATGTGTGATTCATAGTCCACTGCTCCGAAGTTGAGCAATATCTTCTTTCCTTCCCATCCTGCTGGGATGTTGATCTTGCGCTGATACCAGATGGTATTGATGAAATCGGTGTATTTCACTCCTGAGAGCGAACTTTCCGGACAGAATGGTACGGTGATCTTGCCGTCGAATGCGGCGGTGTTCTGCCATCCTTTGTCTCTTCCTGTGCGGCCGAAGTCGAATGAGTAGGTCCATGTTCCGTTGAGATTGACCCATTCGCTACGTTCGAATTGCGGACGCGGATACTCCGGTCTCGGAGTCTGTGCTTTTGTAGTCATGCTGCCGGATAACATCATTGCAGCTACAGCAAAAGCAGATACAAGCGTTTTGACGTTCATAAAAAATTGTTTTTACTGTTAAGTTGATAAATTAGGTTGTTAAAAAATTTCAGCTTCGGTGTGATTGTAAAAAGCAGAAGCCGGCTGGTAGTGTGCCGGTTTCGTGTTCTGTATTGGGTTTGTCAACGGGTGCGTGGAGTGCACGCACCCGTTTCCTGTATGTTCAGCATACTGCAGCGGTCGGTCTGTATGTGTTTTCGCGTGCTGCAATACAATGTTTGTGACGTTAGGTAAGGTTAGGAATGTAGGGTATGATTTGTTATGGGTGTACACACCTTGATGTGACGGAAGTGGTTGTCACGTTATTCCTTTTCCTTGTATATCACGGTGTTGGCTCCGCTTGTTATCTTCAGCGCTTCCGGATGTTCCTTTATGAAGGAGTCGATGTGGCGTATGCGTTTCTCTTCGAGAATTTCGTCCACGGTTATAAGAATACCGGTTTCCTCCACATCGCCGAATCCGTAGTTGATGGCTGTGCCGAAGAGTTTCATTGTCGGGCTGAGTCCCATGTAAGCGTTTACTAGTGGCGGGATGTTATAGCCAAGCTTGCGTATTTCGCGGTTGAGTATTCTGTAATCCTTTTTGAAGTCGTCTTCGCAGAAAAGTTCTCTCAATTCGTTCTCGTCAGTTTCGATTTTCAGCGGTTTCATCGGTATGATGAGGTTCTCCTTGTCGTCGAAGTGCTTTTTCAGGAAATAGAGAATCATGTCTCTTCCGCGTCTGATGTACGACGGATACATGGTCATCTTGCCGAAGAAATATTTTATGTTCGGACGAATAACTGTCAGAGCACCGAGACCGTCCCAAAGGTTGTCGAGAGCGAAAAGACTTTTTGAGCCCATCTTCGAACTCTGATACTCAGGAGAGACGAATGAGCGTCCCAGTTCCACTGTGTATGGCATGTAGTCGTTGATGAACCTGTCGGAGAAGTGGAACATGTGGCTGGTGGCGAGCTTGGGCTGTCCGTTGTCGTTGAGTTTCCAGTCTGTTCCGAGCATATAGCGGTAGCCTCCGATTATCTCTTCTGCTTCAGGATTCCATACGATGAGCTGTTTGTAGCAGTTTTCGCCCACGTCGAATTCGTCTATATCCATTGATTTTCCCGTTCCGCCTCCTGCTTCGCGGAATGCTATTTCGCGCAGTCGTCCGATTTCCTTCATCACGTTCGGCGAGTTGTTTGCTGTGACGACATATATTTCGTTGTGACTTTTGTTTGTCATGCGCAGCTGTCTCTCAGGTGTGAGCTCGCTTTTGATGAGTTCTTTGCTGATCGGTTGGATTATTGCTTCTTCCATTTTTGTTAGTTTATGATATGGATATTTCAGTTCGGGTAATTGCGTAGTCCGAGGCCGGATGTCATAGTTTGTAAACCTCGTCCTGTACGTATTTTGCCCATTCCATCGCTGTTTTCGATTTGTCGAAGGTCTGCCACGGTATCGGCTTTCCTATTGCCACGCGGAATGTCTTGTGCACGTTTTTGTACATTTCATCGACAAGAAATAGCATTGCGATGTTGAATTTTATGTTCAGTGCCTTGCATATGTTGGCCAGACCATAGAAAAAGTTGGAGTTGCGTCCGCCGAAGTGTATCGGCACAATGTCGCGGTGTGTCTCCACGCTTTTTGTTATGAATGTCTTTTTCCACGGCAGATCGTGTATCTGTCCGTCAATCTTTCGTGAGCATATACCTGCAGGAAACATCAGAATATGATTGTCGCCGGAAAATCCTGCTTCTACCATTTCCGGGAAACTTCGGCTTTGCTTTCCTGTCTTGTTGATTGGAATGCAGAGTGGTGCCAGCCCCGGAAGATTCATCAGCAAGTCGTTCACCAGATATCTGAAGCGTCCGTCGTAGTGGCGGCCTATGATTGCTCCGAGCGCAACACCGTCGACTCCTCCGAGCGGGTGGTTTGATACAAAAGTGTAGAGCCGGCCGTCGTTTTTGTCGGGAAGATTCTCCAATCCTTCTATCTCAAGCGTCATGTCGAGGTATCTGGTGCATTCCTCAAGCCATTCTGTGCCTTTTTTGTCGCGGCTCTCCCATAAAAACCTGTTCACTTCGTCCTGGTGTATGATGTGCTTCAGCCATCTCACAGCAATCGCCGGCACATATTTGGCTTTCGCACCCATCTTCTCGTGGATGATTTTGTCAAGGTCTATGGTTCTCTCTGTTGTTTCGAGCATTCGTGTATTTAACATTAATGTGGTGCAAAGTTATCATAAGTTTTTTAATATATTCATATTTTTATGTAAAAAAGTTCATTTGTTAGCGTTTTTGACATGACAATGTAAAATATCGGATGTGTTATGCCATCATTTTGAAAAGTGTGTTTTCGGCATTATGCAGGTGTGTCGTGGCGTTGTGTTGTGGTTTATACGGTTGAAGTTTTCTGTCTCGTTTTGTTAACAATTTTAAGTTAATTTGTAAATGAAAAAATATTTTATGGCATGATGGTAAGTCTTCTTGGATTTTTGTTGCGATGCGTTGTTTTTTGTCCATTTCATCGATGTTTTTGCATAAGGCGTATTCCTTTGCTAAGGTTTGAAGGTAATGTCTTTCTATCGGAGGGTATGTTGTAGTTTTTTGTGGGTTTTTCCTGAAATAATAACGTCTTTTCTGTGGCGTATGTTTATGTTGGATTGCTGTGTGTTGTTGTGCAAGTAGCAGGTGTTCATGTGTTTGTGTGTATGAGGCGGTTTGATGGTGATTTCGCTGCTGAAAAGTGCGCCGGGTGTAAGTATGTCTTTGTGGTGGGGTTATTTAACAAAAGCATTTTTATAGTTGATATATTTCAATTATAAAATCGCTTTTCGTAAGCTCGCCGGAGATGTGTTGAAGATGATGTGGTGGTGCTATGGGTAGATTGTAAAAAAATATTTAAATTTTCGTGGAGAATAGTGGGTGAATGTGGTGGATTTTGTGTATCTTTGAAGCCAGATTACGTTTAATTAGGTGAAAGTGCGATTTATCGGTAACATAGAAGCCAGAACCGACGCCAAAGGCCGGGTTTTCCTGCCTGCAGTTTTTCGTAAAGAACTGCAGCCTGCAGGCGAGGAAGGTCTTGTGCTGCGCAAGGATGTTTTTCAGTCGTGCCTTGTGCTTTATCCGGCATCGGTATGGAATGAGCAGATGGATGTGCTTCGCTCGCGGCTAAACCGCTGGAATGCAGCTCATCAGCAGATATTCCGCCAGTTTGTGTCCGATGCAGAAGTCCTGACGATAGATGCCAGTGGTCGCATACTTCTGCCGCGCCGCTATCTTGCGATGGCCGGAATAAGTCAGTCGGTGAGATTCATCGGTATGGGCGA
The DNA here is from genome assembly GCF_037890215.1 of Prevotella sp. HCN-7019. Taxonomy (NCBI): domain Bacteria; kingdom Pseudomonadati; phylum Bacteroidota; class Bacteroidia; order Bacteroidales; family Prevotellaceae; genus Prevotella; species Prevotella sp. HCN-7019. The sequence continues at coordinate 38,574 of NZ_JBBKBO010000011.1, forward strand.
CACCATCGAGATATGGAGCAGCGAAGCACTTCAGACGCCGTTTATGGACAGCGCCGAGTTCGGTGCTGCACTTGAGACACTTATGTACGGCGGAACAATTGGTACAGATGAAAACAATACGACAGATAACAGATGAGAACGCCATGCCGGTGGTGGCGGGCACATATCACGTGCCGGTGCTGCTGAAGGAGAGCGTTGACGGACTCGCCATACGCCCAGGAGGAGTGTATGTGGATGTAACGTTCGGTGGTGGTGGGCATTCGAGGGAAATTCTCTCGCGTCTTGATGACAACGGCCGCCTGTTCAGTTTTGATCAGGACGCCGATGCAGAACGCAATATTGTGGATGCCGGAAAAAAGTTCACCTTCGTGCGTAGCAATTTTCGCTATCTTGAGAACTGGATGCGCTATTATGGTGTCGAGCAGATAGACGGTCTGCTGGCTGACCTTGGGGTGTCGTCGCATCATCTTGATGACGAGAGTCGTGGATTCTCTTTCAGGTTTGAGGCTCCGCTCGATATGCGCATGAACAAGCGCTCGGGAAAGACTGCTGCTGACATACTAAACAATTACGATGAGGCTCGTTTGGCTGATGTGATATACATGTACGGTGAACTTCGTCAGTCGAGACGTATCGCGGCTGCCATAGTCAAGGCCCGTTCGAATGCTCCGCTGATTACTACGGGTGACCTGCTGAAGACGGCAGAGCCTTATGTGGGTCGCGGTCGCGAGAAGAAAGACATGGCCCGCCTGTTTCAGGCGCTCCGCATAGAAGTGAATCATGAAATGGACGCTCTGCGCGAAATGCTTTCCGCTGCAGCTCGTCTGTTGCGCCCGGGTGGTCGTCTGTCGGTCATAACTTATCACTCGATAGAAGACCGTATTGTGAAGAATATGATAAAATCCGGCAATGCAGAAGGATGTGTGGAGCAGGATTTCTTCGGTCGTAGGCTTACGCCGTTCCGTCCGGTGGATGGTCGTCTGATTGTGCCTACTGACGAGGAACAGACTGTCAATCCGCGCAGTCGTAGCGCAAAACTGAGAGTAGCAGAGAAGATATGAACGAAGAAGAGAAAAAGAAAGATATAGATCCCGTGGAGGTCATCATGAACATGAAGGACCGTAAGGCGGAACCGGAAACGTCAGAATCAGTCGCTGCTGATGCCGCGCTGGAGGAAGATGTGAAGCCGGAGTCGCTGGCCGATGTCATAAGAGAACATGCCAACGAAGGCGAGGAACCGCTCTCACGCAGTTTTACTTTGGGAAAAATACTCGGTGGTGATATCCTCAACACGGAGCCGATAAGACGACAGATATGGGTGTTCCTGCTCATTACGCTTTTTGTTGTGATATATATATCCAACAGATACAGCTGCCAACAGTATCTCATTCAGATAGATAATCTGACCAAAGAACTTAAGGATGCAAAGTATAAAGCTCTGTCGAGCACGAGTATGCTCACGGAGATGAGCCGCGAGAGCCGTGTGCTGGAACAGCTCAGACTGAGTAAGGATAGCACGTTGCATATTTCAAAACAACCTCCATACATAATAAACGTTCCACAGAATGAGTAAGTTCGATTCAAAGAAAATAACACCCCGTTACAGTTTCATCGCCATTGTGCTCATGTTGGTGGCCGTGTCGGTGGTGGCCAGGGCCATGTACATTATGACTGCCCGCCGCGACTTTTGGCTTGATGTGGCTGACAGAGTGAAGGCCGACAGTGTGACTGTGAAGCCAACGCGCGGCAATATTCTCAGTTGCGACGGACTGCTTATGGCCTCGTCGCTGCCTGAGTATAAGGTTTTCATGGACTTTAAAGCTCTGCGCGAAGCCGGCAATGATTCACTTTGGGAGGCAAAGCTCGATTCAATTACTACAGGGCTGAACGCCATATTTCCGGAGAAAAAGGCGTCGGAGTTCAGAAAACATCTTGAGGAAGGACGTGAGAAGCAGAGCCGTCATTGGGCGATATGGCCAAAGCGTATTAATTATAACACTTATGTGGAAGTGAAATCGCTCCCTGTGTTTAATATGAGACTGAAGTACAGGAGTGGATTCCACTGCGAGGAATTCAATGCCCGTAAGCGTGCATATGGTTCGCTGGCCGGACGTACACTCGGTGAACTGTACGGTGCAAAGGACTCGGCGCGTTATGGACTGGAGTTGGCCTACGACTCAGTGCTGCGTGGTGAAGATGGAATAACACATCGTCGCAAGGTGCTTAACAAGTTCCTGAGCATTATGGATACTCCGCCTGTCGACGGTGCGGATATTGTTACGACAATAGACGTGACTATGCAGGATTTGGCTGAGCGGTCTGTGATAGACGAGCTGAAGGCGATAAACGGCAACGTGGGTGTGGCCATTGTCATGGAAGTGGCTACCGGAGATGTGAAGGCCATTGTGAATATGGAGAAATGTGGCGACGGCGAATACCGCGAGAGAAAAAACCATGCTGTGAGCGACCTGCTCGAACCGGGTTCGGTATTCAAGACTGCTTCCATTATGGTGGCACTCGACGACGGAGTGGTGGATACCACTGCACGTGTGGAGACGGCCGGAGGCGTGTGGCCCATGTATGGCCGCGAGATGCGCGATCATAACTGGCGCCGCGGCGGCTATGGCATGCTGACACTACCGCAGACGCTTATGGTGAGCTCGAATATAGGAGTGAGCCGTATTATCGACGATCATTATAAGGATCATCCGGAGAAATTTGTTGAAGGCATCTACCGTCTTGGGCTTGCCGACGACCTGAAGATTCCGCTTGCCGGATCGTCACCGGCGCGTATAAGAATGCCGAAGAAGGAAGGCCGCCAGTATGTCAACTGGAGTAAGACGTCGCTACCGTGGATGAGTATCGGTTACGAGACACAGATACCGCCAATATCGACTCTTACATTCTATAATGCCATAGCCAACGGTGGACGTATGATGAGGCCGCGCTTTGTGAAGAAGGTGGTGAAGGATGGAGAGGTGATTGCCGAATATCCTCCGCAGGTGATGAGAGAGAGCATTTGCAAGCCTTCAACGCTCGGAAAGATACAGACTATATTGGAAAAGGTGGTGAGTCAGGGACTTGGAAAGAAGGCCGGATCGAAGTCATTCAAGGTGGCCGGAAAGACGGGAACAGCACAGATTTCGCAGGGTGCGGCCGGATATAAGAGTGGCACAGTGAACTATCTGCTCAGTTTTGCCGGATACTTCCCGGCCGACAAGCCGCGCTACAGCTGTATTGTCTGTATACAGAAGTCAGGACTGCCGGCTTCAGGAGGTGGTATGAGCGGTCTGGTGTTCCACAACATAGCCGAAGGAATAATGGCGCAGGACATCAAACTCGATGTACGTGACGCACGTGATTCTACTTCGGTGCTTGTACCAGATGTGAAAAACGGTAATATCCTCGCCGCCGATTATGTGCTCAAGTATCTTGGCTTCAAACCACGTGCCGACTGGAGTGGTTCTTATGCAGATGGCAATCCTATATGGGGTAAGGCGGAGAAAGACGGCAATAATGTAAGTCTCACACGAGAGAAAGTGGGTAATCTGCCCGATATGCCCGATGTGACGGGTATGGGAGCACGTGATGCGGTGTATATACTCGAAAGCCGAGGGCTAAAAGTGAGATTGAAGGGCCGAGGAAAGGTGGTGGAACAGAGTATTCCTGCCGGACGTACTACACGCAAAGGTATGGTATGCCAGCTTGTGCTGGGTTAGGAAAATAACGTTGGAATTGATAAAAACGACAATATATGGAACTGAGAAAACTTATTAAAAACATAAAGCCCGTTGCCATAAAGGGCGATGACGGAGTTGATATCACAGGTGTGAACATCAATTCGCGGCTTATAGAGAAAGGCCATCTTTTTGTGGCAATGAAGGGAACACAGGTAGATGGTCACCGCTTCATAGCCAACGCTGTTGAATCTGGAGCTGTGGCGGTGTTGTGTGAGGATATGCCTGCTGAATCTGCAGAAGGTGTAACCTATGTGCAGGTGGAATCTACGGAAGACGCTGTCGGCAAGGTAGCGACAATGTTCTACGGTGAGCCTTCAAAGAAACTTAAGCTTGTCGGTGTGACCGGTACGAACGGTAAAACAACCATTGCCACCTTATTATATAATATGTTCACAAAGTTGGGACACAAATGCGGACTGCTTTCCACTGTGTGCAACTATATTATTGACGAGAAGATACCAGCTGATCACACTACGCCCGACCCTATAGAACTCAACTCTCTGTTAGCACGCATGGTGGATGCCGGATGTGAGTATGCGTTCATGGAGTGCAGCTCGCACGCCATTGCACAGAAACGTATTGGTGGACTGCACTTTGCCGGCGGACTGTTTACGAACCTCACACGCGATCATTTGGATTATCACAAGACTTTTGAGAACTACCGTGATGCGAAGAAAGCATTTTTCGATGAACTGCCCAAGACGGCTTTTGCCATTACCAATGCCGACGATAAGAACGGAATGGTGATGGTGCAGAATACCAAAGCTGTGGTGAAAACCTATTCCACACGCACTATGGCCGATTTTAAAGGACGTTTGTTGGAGTGTCATTTCGAAGGTATGTATCTTGAAATTGACGGTCGCGAGGTAGGCGTGCAGTTTATAGGAAAATTCAATCTCAGTAATCTGCTTGCCGTTTATGGTGCAGCGGTGATGCTCGGTCAGAAGCCGGAAGGCATCCTGCTGGTACTCAGTACACTGCACAGCGTGAACGGACGACTTGAACCTATACGCTCACCGGAAGGATTTACGGCCATTGTGGACTATGCCCATACACCAGACGCACTGAAGAATGTGCTCAACGCCATACATGAGGTGCTCAATGGACGTGGCAATGTCATAACTGTGTGTGGTGCCGGAGGCAACCGTGATAAGGGCAAACGCCCGCTCATGGCACAGGAGGCTGTGGCACAGAGTGACAGAGTGATAATAACGAGTGACAATCCGCGCTTCGAAGAACCGCAGGATATCATCAATGATATGCTTGCCGGACTGAATGCCCAGCAGATGAAGAAAGTCATAAGTATCGCTGACCGTAGGGAGGCTATACGCACGGCGTGTATGATGGCAAACAAGGGGGATGTAGTGCTTATTGCTGGTAAAGGACATGAGGACTATCAGGAAATAAAAGGTGTGAAGCATCATTTCGACGACCACGAGGTGGTGAGAGAATTCATCGGTATAACAGGCCATGAGGCCTGAAAGACCATGAGGTGAATACAGAGATGATCAAAGTAATAGCGTAAAAACAATAAAACGAAAAGCCAATGTTATATTATTTGTTCAGATTTCTGGAAGAGTATGGTATTTCCGGGGCCCATCTTTGGGGATATATATCGTTCAGATCTCTTCTGGCACTGATGCTCTCGCTCGTTATATCAGCATGGTTCGGTGAGAGATTCATAAAATATCTGCGTTCAAAACAGATTACTGAAACACAGCGTGCAGCCGATATCGATCCGTTCGGAGTCAAAAAAATAGGTGTGCCGTCTATGGGAGGTGTCATCATAATAGTTGCCATTCTTGTTCCTGTGTTGCTGCTCGGTCGTCTGCGCAATATTTATCTTATACTTATGATTGTGACGACCGTGTGGCTTGGAATACTCGGTGGACTGGACGATTACATCAAAATATTCCGTCGCAATAAGGAAGGCCTGAAGGGAAGATATAAGATTGTAGGTCAGGTCAGCATAGGATTGATTGTCGGTCTTGTGTTGTGGATGTCGCCGGATGTGAAGATGAACGAGAATCTTGCCGTAAAACAACAGGGTGAGGAAATTGTTGTCAAACATCGTACGGAAGCTCGTAAGTCTTTGAAAACCACCATTCCGTTTGTTAAAGGCCATAATCTTGACTACTCGCACATCATGGGCTTCTGTGGAAAATACAAGACTGCAGCAGGTTGGATACTCTTTGTTATCATGACAATTCTTGTTGTTACAGCCGTGTCCAACGGTGCCAACCTTAATGATGGTATGGACGGTATGTGTGCGGGAAACTCGGCCATCATCGGTGTGACCATAGGCATACTCGCTTATGTGAGCAGTCACATGGAGTTTGCCAACTATCTTAATATAATGTATATCCCGGGTTCGCAGGAACTTGTGGTGTTTATGTGTGCTTTTGTGGGTGCTCTTATCGGATTTCTTTGGTACAATGCGTATCCGGCCCAGGTGTTTATGGGTGACACAGGCTCGCTTACCATTGGTGGAATTATCGCCGTTTCGGCCATTATCATTCACAAGGAACTTATGCTGCCGATACTCTGTGGCATATTCTTTGTAGAGAGTCTGAGCGTCATACTTCAGGTTTATTATTACAAACTCGGAAAGCGGCGCGGCGTGAAACAGCGTATTTTCAAGCGTACGCCTATCCACGACAACTTCCGCACACAACAGGAAATGCTCGATCCGGAATGTAAATATCTCGTGAAAAAGCCGAAAGGAGCAATTCACGAATCCAAAATTACCATACGTTTCTGGATTATCACGATAATCCTTGCGGCAATGACTATAATTACACTGAAAATAAGATAAAAACGCGGTTGACGTATCAACCATCATGATATGAAAAGAATTGTAGTTCTTGGAGCCGGTGAAAGCGGTGCCGGTGCAGCCGTTTTGGCTAAAAAGGAAGGTTTCGACGTGTTTGTAAGTGACATGTCTGCCATAAAGGACAAGTATAAGAAAGTGCTTGACGATCATGGCATAGAATGGGAGGAGAAACAGCATACGGAGGAGAAAATCCTGAATGCTGATGAGATAATCAAGAGTCCCGGTATACCCAAGGAGGCTCCCATTATAAGAAAAGCCATGGAAAAAGGCATAGGGATAATAAGTGAAATTGAGTTTGCCGGACGTTACACATCGTCGAAAATGATATGCATAACAGGCAGCAATGGTAAGACCACGACAACTTCTCTTATCTATCACATCTTCAAAACAGCCGGACTGGATGTAGGACTGGCAGGAAATATCGGAAATTCGCTTGCTCTTCAGGTGGCCGAGGATCCACATGACTGCTATGTAATAGAGCTTAGTTCGTTCCAGCTTGACGATATGTATGACTTCCGGGCCAATATCGCTATATTACTGAATATAACGCCGGACCACCTCGACCGTTATGACAACTGTATGCAGAACTATATTGATGCAAAAATGCGCATACTGCAGAATCAGACGGATGAAGATTGTTTCATCTATTGGAATGATGATCCGGTGGTTACAAAGGAACTTCCGAAATATGACGTCAGGGTTGCAAGATACGCTTTCTCTGAGACAAAGAATGAAGCATGTGCCGCATTCCTCGACAATGGAATGTATGAGATAAATACTCCCGGATATTTTGAAATGCCGCAGGAGGAACTTTCACTCAGAGGTAAACATAATATGTATAATTCGCTTGCTGCCGGTATAGCTGCGGTGGCTGCGGGAATAGATAGCGAAACGCTGCGTAAATGTTTGGGTGATTTTCCTGGAGTGGAACACCGACTTGAGAAGGTTGCTATAGTTGAAGGCGTGCAATATATTAACGATTCGAAGGCGACTAACGTGGATGCATGCTGGTATGCGCTTGAAAGTATGACCTCTCCGACAGTTCTTATCATTGGCGGAAAGGATAAAGGCAACGACTATAATGAGATAAAGGATATGGTGACGAAGAAGTGCAGAGCTTTGGTTTATCTCGGAGCAGACAATACTAAACTGCATAATTTCTTTGACCGACTCGGACTTCCGGTGCGCGACACGAACAATATGGTAGATTGTGTGAAGGCTTGCCGCGAACTGGCGCAGTCCGGTGATACTGTGCTGTTGAGCCCTTGTTGTGCCAGCTTCGATCTGTTTAAGAATATGGAGGATCGTGGCGAACAGTTCAAGGCTCTTGTAAGAGCGCTTTAGTCCGAAAGGATAAAATTTGAAACAAAAAAAGAATCAACTATGAACAAGACTTTTGGAAATATTTTCAAAGGCGATAAGGTGATATGGATGGTTTTCTTTTTCCTTTGTATCATCAGCGTGGTCGAGGTTTATTCGGCCTCTTCGCAGCTGACATACAAGGGGGGAAACTACATAGCACCAGTTCTGAAGCACATAAGCATACTGCTGATGGGAATTTTTTTCATGGTTGTTACGCTTAATATAAAGTGCAAATATTTCAGAATAGCCTTGCCGCTTATGCTTGGCGTTTCATTTGTGGCACTCATAAGTGTGTACATAGTTGGCCAAATGACCAATGGAGCGCACAGATGGGTGACGGTCATGGGCATACAGTTCCAGCCATCGGAGTTGGCAAAAGGTACACTTGTGCTGGCTGTGGCGCAGATTCTGAGCGCAATGCAGACTGAAAAAGGTGCTGACAGACAGGCTTTCAGGTATATATTGACGGTGTGTATGTTTTTCATTCCGCTTATCATGCTTGAGAACCTTTCTACGGCAGCACTATTGTGTCTAGTAGTTTTTATGATGATGCTGATAGGGCGTGTCCCGGCAAGTCAGCTAGGAAAACTACTTGGGGTAACGGCTCTTGTCATATCGGGAGTTTTCGCAATGGTGATGGTTTTCGGTACGGACAGACAACGTGAGAAAACTGTGTCGGATGTGGATGTGACACAAGTTGTAGCGGAAAATAAGAAGGAAGAATCTGCAGTGGAGAAAGTGTTCCATCGCTTTGATACATGGAAAGCGCGTATTGACGATTTTATCTATAATAAACCGTTGAAAGCTGAGGATGTGGACCTAGACAAGGACGGGCAGTGGGCACATGCCAATATCGCGATAGCATCATCCAATATAACAGGCAAGGGACCTGGAAATTCGGAGGAATGTGATTTTCTTTCGCAGGCGTTCTCTGATTTTATCTATGCCATCATAATAGAAGAGATGGGGATTATCGGTGCTATATTTGTGGCGATGCTTTATATTATATTATTGTTCCGTACAGGAAGAATTGCAAATCGGTGTGAGAATAACTTCCCGGCATTTCTTGCTATGGGACTTGCATTGTTACTGGTGACACAGGCTTTGTTCAATATGTGTGTTGCCGTGGGACTTGCTCCGGTGACAGGTCAGCCGCTTCCGCTAATAAGTAAGGGCGGTACTTCAACAATTATCAATTGTGTGTATATCGGAGCTATTCTGAGTATCAGTCGTTCGGCCAAACGTAGAGAGCAGTCTGAACAGAAACCGGGAACCGCTCAAGTGATGGTGAATGATGTGATGCAACGCAGAATAAAAACCGCGTGATGAATTCTATTATTGTCAGAAAATGATTAATTTTGTCATTTGAAACAGGAGGTTGAAAATGGAAAAAGAGCAGAAAGAACTCAGAGTCATAATAAGCGGTGGTGGAACAGGTGGACACATATTTCCGGCAGTTTCTATAGCCAACGCCATAAAGACAAAGCGCCCTGATGCAAAGATACTGTTTGTAGGTGCTTTAGGCAGAATGGAAATGCAGCGTGTGCCTGCAGCTGGATACGAGATAAAAGGCTTGCCGATATGTGGATTTGACCGTAAGAACATGTTGCGCAATATCGTAGTGCTCTATCGTATATGGAAGAGTCAGCGTATGGCACGTAAGATTATAAAGGATTTCAAACCTATGGCTGCCGTTGGAGTGGGTGGATATGCCAGCGGTCCGACACTTAATCAGTGTGCTTCGATGGGTATTCCATGTCTTATACAGGAACAGAATTCGTATGCCGGTGTTACCAACAAACTCCTGGCAAAGAAAGCAAAGCGCATCTGCGTGGCATACGAAGGAATGGAACGATTCTTTCCGGCCGATAAAATTGTCATTACCGGTAACCCTGTCAGACAATCTCTTATAGAGAACAGCATCAGTCGTGAAGACGCCATAAGGTCATTTGGACTTGATCCGGAGAAGAAAACAATACTGCTTGTTGGTGGTAGTCTCGGTGCGCGTACCGTAAATGAAAGCATTATGCAGCATCTTGATTTGGTGGAGAACAGCGGTGTACAGTTCATCTGGCAGACAGGAAAATATTATAATGCAGCCATTATGGAACAGTTGAAAGCTCATAAGGAACTTCCTATGCTCAAGGTGACGGATTTCATCGGCGATATGGGTGCAGCTTACAAGGCAGCAGACCTTGTGATAAGCCGGGCTGGAGCAAGTTCTATCAGTGAGTTCTGTCTTATAGGAAAACCTGTTATTCTTGTGCCTTCACCGAATGTGGCAGAAGACCATCAGACAAAGAACGCAATGGCTCTTGTTAACAAAGATGCGGCACTTTACGTGAAAGATGCAGATGCTCCGCATTCTTTGCTGGCATTGGCTGTTGATACAGTGAAAAATTCCGATCTTCTTGCAAAGTTGAGTACAAATATCCGTATGCTTGGAAAGGAAAATTCTGCAGAGGTTATTGCTGACGAGGTGATAAAATTAGCAGAAAGCTGAGTATGTCTTTTAAATGTAAATGAATATGGAACTTAAAGATATAAAATCTGTATATTTCATTGGAGCCGGAGGCATCGGAATGAGTGCTTTGGCCCGTTATTTCATGCATAAAGGCGTTGTCGTGGCCGGTTATGATAAAACACCATCTACTCTTACAGCACAGCTTGAGAAAGAGGGTATGCTTCTTCATTACGAAGAAGATATTGACAGCATCCCTCAGGCATGTCGTAATGCTGCGTCATGTCTTGTGATTTATACTCCGGCCATACCTTCTACGCATAAGGAACTAATATATTTTAAGGAACACGGTTTTGAAATAGAGAAGCGTGCACAGGTGCTTGGTACAATTACAAGAACTCATAAAGGATTGTGTGTTGCCGGTACTCATGGTAAGACAACTACGTCATCAATCTGTGCACACATAATGCACCAGAGTCATATTGACAGCAATGCATTCCTTGGCGGTATATTGAAAAACTATGGAACAAACTATATTCTCTCACAAAATAGCGACTATGTTGTGATTGAAGCCGATGAGTTCGACCGCTCGTTTCATTGGTTGCGTCCGTGGATAAGTGTTATCACTTCTACGGATCCTGACCATCTTGATATTTATGGTACCAAGGAAGCATATCTTGAAAGTTTCAACCATTACACGACGCTTATACAGGAGGGTGGTGCTCTTATTATTCATAAGGATCTTGAAATGCAACAGCATGTGCAGGACGGGGTAAAGGTGTATGAATATAGCCTTGATTCCGGTGATTTCCATGCTGAAAATATCAGAATCTGTAATGGTGAGATTACTTTCGACTTTGTTTCTCCAATAGAGAATGTAAAGAATGTCGAACTTGGCCAACCGATACCTATCAACATCGAAAACGGTGTTGCAGCAATGGCCATGGCTCAGCTTTGTGGCTGTACGGCTGAAGAATTGAAATATGGTTTGAAGACTTATCGTGGAGTTGACAGACGCTTCGATTTCAAGATAAAGACAGACAAACTTGTTTTCCTTTCCGACTACGCCCATCACCCAAAGGAAATATATCAGAGTGCGCGCAGTATACGGCAGTTGTATGCGGACCGTAAGATAACTGCAATATTCCAACCGCATCTGTACACACGCACCCGTGACTTCTATAAAGATTTTGCTGATGCATTGAGTCAGCTTGATGAAGTGATACTCTGTGACATATATCCGGCACGTGAACAGCCTATACCGGGAGTCACAAGCCTGCTGATTTACGACAACCTCAAACCCGGTGTGGAAAAGAGCATGATACATAAAGAAGATGTTCTCGACCTTGTGAAAGGCCGAGACTTCGATGTATTGGTAGTTCTTGGAGCCGGCGATCTTGACAATTACGTGCCACAAATCACAAAGATACTTGAGTCTAAGTGAAGCGAATCTGGAAAAGGACATTTATCATTTTGCTCGATGTAGTGCTGGGCATTTATATCGTTCTTGCTTTCACCGCGTTCAACAAACCCGATGAAACGAAGAAGAAATGTACAAAAGTAAATATTTCGATAGCCGACGAGAGCAATAATGGATTTATCACTGTAGCAGAAATAAAGAAGCGTCTTGTGGCCGGTGGCATATATCCAAAAGGACAACCATTGCGCTATGTTGACGCCCGAAAAATTGAGGACCGCCTTAAGATGAGTCCGTTTGTGAAAACGGCCGAATGTTACAAAACTCAAGATGGACAGGTGTTTATCAACATCACGCAGTTGTTGCCGGTCATCCGCATCAAGGCAGACAATGGCGATGATTATTATGTTGACGACAAGAACAGCGTCATGCCCAATTCTTCATATGTCAGTAACCTGATTATCGCGAGTGGCAACATCACTCCAAGTTTCGCGACAAACTACATATCCCCTATGGGAAAAGCGCTTATGGCAAACGACGTATGGCGTAATCTTATCGAACAGATTCACGTGCTTCCCGGAGGGGGTGTTGAACTCGTTCCTCGTGTTGGCGATCATATCGTATACATAGGACGCCTGCCTGAATTCCAGAAGAATGTAAGTCACGAGAAACTGATATCCGATTTTGTTGGTAGGAAAATGACACGTCTTGTCAAATTTTATAAATACGGATTGTCATATGCCGGCTGGAACAAATACTCGTATATTAATCTCGAATTTGACAATCAGATAATATGCAAGAAACGTTCGCATAAGGCAGTTGTCCATAATCCCCAACCGACACCGCAGACTGTGGAGACACAGTCTTCAGCAGCATCGGAAAAACCTGCAACCGATCAGCAGAACAAACAGCAGAAACAGCAACAAACCGAACAAAAGAAAAAAACATTATAACGTATGGCAAATGAATTTATAGTAGCAATAGAGCTTGGATCATCCAAGATGACCGGCATGGCAGGAAGAAAGAATTCCGACGGTAGCATCTCCGTTATTGCTGCCGTGAAGGAGGATGCCGCCTCTTGCATACGCAAAGGTGTTGTTTATAATATTGACAAAACGGCTCTTTGTCTGACAAATATCATAAACAAGCTGAAGATGATTCTTAAGACAGAAGTGTCCCAAGTGTATGTGGGCGTTGGAGGTCAGAGCATCCGCAGCGTCAGAAATGTCATTCAGAAAGATCTTCCTGCGGATACAATTGTTTCGCAGGACCTTGTCAATGAAATCATGGACATCAATCGTGGTGTGACTTATCCGGATTATGAAATACTCGATGCCATTACGCTTGAATATAAGGTTGATTCTCAATACCAGATTGATCCGGTTGGAATCCAGTCATCGCATATAGAGGGCAATTTCCTCAATATACTTTGGCGCAAGTCTTTCTATCGCAGTCTGAACAAATGTTTCGATAGTGCCGGTATTGCAATAGCTGAGATGTATCTTTCTCCTTTGGCAATGGCTGATGCTGTGCTCACAGAGACTGAGAAACGTTCTGGTTGCATGCTTGTTGATCTCGGTGCAGATACTACTACCGTATCGGTGTATTATCGTGATATTCTTCGTCACATAGCAGTTATCCCTCTTGGCAGCAGCAATATCACAAAAGACATAGAGTCGCTGCAGATGGATGAGGTTGAGGCAGAGAAGATGAAGTTGAAGTATGGCAGTGCATATACCGACAACAACGACATTGATGGTACTCTGATGCTTCCGGTCGATCAGGAGCGTTCGGTTGACAGCCGTATTTTTGTTGAAATAGTCGAGGCTCGCGTCAAAGAGATTGTTGAAAATGTGTGGGCACAAGTGCCGAATGAATATTCCGACAAACTCCTTGGAGGTATTGTACTTACCGGTGGCGGTTCCAACATGAGCAACATCGATGTTGTTTTCCGTCAGACAACTCATATGGAGAAGGTGCGTGTCAGCAAGTTCGTACATGCAAGTATAACACCGTCGACGCCTAAAATTGTTATTCCGCACGACGGAACCATGAATACCATATGCGGTCTTCTTTTGAAGGGTGACATGAATTGTGCCGGTGAACCTATATCCGACGATATCTTTGGAAATGCTCAGCAAAATGCTTCAAACAATAATGTCCAGCGCCAGCCATCAGCTGCCGGAGGTGGAGTGATCAACCGTAAGGAAGAGGAGGAACGCCGCAAGAAGGAAGAAGAAGAGCGTCGCCGTAAAGAAGAAGAGGAACGCAAGGCACAGGCCGAACAGGAAGAGAAAGAGCGTATTGAGCGCGAAGAGCGAAAGAAAAATTCTTCAACCAACAAGTTCAAGGAGTCTATGAAGAAATTCTTCAAATCGCTTGTAGCTCCGGAAGATCAGTAACTTAGATAAAATAAAATATTATGGATCACAATAATACAAATTCCCCAATGGTGGATTTCGGACTCCCCACTAAGGAAAACACAATAATAAAGGTAATCGGTGTTGGCGGAGGAGGTGGCAATGCCGTCAACCACATGTACCGTCAGGGCATCCATGACGTGTCGTTCGTGCTATGCAATACCGACAATCAGGCCCTCAACGATTCACCAGTTCCCGTGCGTCTGCAGCTCGGCAAGGAAGGACTCGGTGCTGGTAATAAACCGGAGAAAGCCCGCCAGGCAGCTGAAGAAAGCATCGAAAGCGTGAAAAATATGCTCAACGATGGTACGAAGATGGCATTCATCACGGCAGGAATGGGTGGTGGAACTGGCACGGGTGCAGCTCCTGTGATAGCTCGTGTATCAAAAGAACTTGGCATTCTTACAGTCGGCATTGTGACTATTCCTTTCCGTTTTGAAGGTGCACGCAAGATCGATCAGGCGCTCGATGGTGTTGAGGAAATGTCCAAACATGTCGATGCACTGCTTGTTATCAACAACGAGCGACTGCGTGAGATCTATCCCGAGCTGCCTGTGCTCGAAGCCTTCGGCAAGGCCGACGATACATTGAGTGTTGCGGCACGAAGCATAGCCGAGATAATCACCAATCACGGACTTATAAATCTCGACTTCAATGACGTGAAGACCGTACTTAAGGACGGTGGTGTCGCCATTATGAGTATGGGTTATGGTGAGGGCGAAGGACGCGTGCGCAAAGCCATCGAGGATGCTCTCAATTCTCCGTTGCTCAATGATAATGATGTATTCAACTCCAAGAAGATACTTCTCAGTATAAACTTCTGCAATGAGAATGGCGACAATTCCGGTCTGATGATGGAGGAAATGAACGATGTCAACGACTTCATGTCGCGTTTCGGAAGCGATTTCGAAATCAAATGGGGTGTCGGCATCGATTCCGAACTGGGCAAGAAGGTCAAGGTCACAATACTTGCCACCGGTTTTGGTATCGAGAACGTGGATGGAATGAACAAGCACCTGAAGAAACACACTCAGGAAGAGGTCGACCGTCTGGCGCGTGAGGAAGAGAACGAAATCGACCGCGCCAACCGCCGCCAGCGCTTCTACGGACGAGATGGAGGCTGCAATCAGTACAAGCGTCGTCCGCATATCTTCCTGTTCTCTCCCGATAATCTCGACAACGAAGAAGTTATAATGGCGGTCGAGAATACGCCGACATACAAGCGTACACGTCAGAAACTAGAGGAGATACGCCAGTTGTTGGTGGCCAAGACGCCTGTCGCAGAGAACAAGGACAATGGAGAACCTATACAGGGATTGATCAGTTTTACTTAAAACAACAATATTATGACACTTTTCGATAAAGTCAGCGAAGACATCAAAGAGGCCATGAAGGCCCGCGACAAGGTGCGTCTTGAGACATTGCGCAACATTAAGAAAGTATTCCTAGAGGCAAAGACGGCTCCCGGAGCCAACGATACTCTCGAGGACGCAGATGCTCTCAAGATACTTCAGAAACTTGCAAAACAGGGACGTGAATCTGCCCAGACATACATCGACAACGGTCGTCAGGATCTTGCTGACGGCGAACTGGCTCAGGCTGCAGTCATTGAGGAATATCTGCCCAAGCAGCTCAGTGAGGCTGAAATAGAGGTTGAAGTGAAGAAGGTCATCGCCGAAACCGGTGCCCAGAGTATGAAAGATATGGGCCGCGTTATGGGCGTTGTCTCTAAACAGCTTGCCGGCCGTGCCGACGGTCGTGCCATTTCTGCTGTTGTGAAGCGTCTGCTTGCCTGATGGCATTCTTTAATAACACATAAGCTCCGGCGTCTGCACATGCAGAAGCCGGAGCTTTTTGTTTCCTTATTTCTGCTGTTACGCCTTTTTTCGTGTGTCTTACCGCAACATTCGCCCCGTAATCCTAAAATGCCACCCCGCGTCTGTGATATTCAGAATTATTTTCCTTATTTTTGCAGTATCATAGTTGTTGCCGGCAGTTGATATCCTTTATGCAGACCTTATCCCACACACCGGCGACACCATAACCAAAAACCGACATTATGAAAATACAGATCATTAATGGCCCGAATCTCAATCTGCTCGGACGGCGCGAACCCGGCATATATGGCAGCAGTTCGTTTGACGACTATCTGCAGAAGCTTCGTGCCGCATATCCCGACGTAGAGATAAATTATTATCAGAGTAATATCGAAGGCGAGCTCATCGACAAGATGCAACAGATCGGTTTTTCCTGCGACGGTATTGTGCTCAATGCAGGTGCTTACACCCACACAAGTATAGCTCTGCAAGACTGCATACGCTCGCTTCAGGCACCCGTCATTGAGGTACACATATCCAATGTGCACAAGCGCGAAGAGTTTCGTCACCATTCCATGATTTCCTGTGCCTGTGCCGGAGTCATCTGTGGTTTCGGTCTCGACTCTTACCGTCTTGCCGTAGAAGCACTTAAAGGCCTTGCCACTCAGGCCGCAGAATAATCGCGGAATATACTTAACGCAAACATCAAATAACGAAGCTATGGACAGTGAACTTGAGTCATACGTTCTCAATCATATAGATGCCGAAGGCGATTATCTCTATCGTCTCTATCGTGCCACCAACATCCACACCATTCACGGACGCATGGCGAGCGGCCATTTGCAGGGCCGTCTGCTCAAGATGCTTGTCACCATGATACGTCCGCGCAACATTCTTGAGGTGGGCACATTCAGTGGTTATAGTGCCATCTGTCTGGCTGAAGGACTTGACGACGACGGCAAGGTGTGGACATTCGAGATAAACGACGAACAGGAAGATTTCACCCGTCCGTGGCTCGAAGGCTCGCCCGTGGCCGACAAGATACGGTTCATCATCGGCGACGCCATAACCGAGGCACCCAAGCTCGGCATAGAGTTCGACATGGCGTTCATTGATGGCGACAAGCGCACATATGTTGAGACCTACGAAATGGTCATGTCAGTCCTGCGGCCGGGCGGATACATTCTTGCTGACAATACTCTTTGGGACGGTCATGTGACCGATCATGCCTACGACCGCGACCATCAGACAGTCGGCATACGCCGTTTCAACGACCATGTAGCTGCCGACAAGCGTGTTGAGAAAGTTATTCTTCCGCTGCGTGACGGACTTACCATTATAAGGAAAATCAGTAAATAACAAAAACCATACTATTATCTTAATAATATGAAGAAAACACTTACCAGAACATTTATCATGCTGTCGCTGCTCGTGGCCGGAGCAGCCGATCTTTACGCACAGTCGGCCATCTATGCCTGTGGACACATACGCCGTACACGCGAAACGGCTATACCAAATCTGAAAAACTCCGGTTACACCACAGCTATTCTTTTCAATGTGAACGTCGAGAAGGATGGTTCGCTGACCACTGACTACAGTTGGGATTCACAGACTCCGGCTGAGGCCGGCGGTATAATCTGCCAGAACGGAGAGTATGTGTTCGACAGATACCAACCACACTATGTTGACGACATTAAGTCGCTCGTCACTCAGCCCACCACAATCAACCGTCTGGAGATCTGCATTGGCGGTTGGGGCAACGGTTCTTACGGCAATATACGCGATTTCATCAACCGTTATGGAACAGGCGAGGAGACCGTTCTCTACAAAAATTTCAAGGCTTTGAAGGATATGATACCCGAGATTGTTGCTGTCAACAATGACCAGGAGCAGGACTATGACATCGAAACTGCTGTCAAGTTCCATCGCATGCTTGCCGACATAGGCTATAAGACAACTATTGCTCCGTACATGAATCGCGAATATTGGCAGCAGCTTGTAAGCCGTCTGAACGAAGAACCGGGCACGTGTGAGATTGTCTATCTGCAGACATATAGTGGTGGCGCAAATAACAAACCTTCTGAATGGAAGGTGTTCGGCGATATTCCGATGTATATTGGGTATAATTGTGAAGAAAGTGATAATCTCTCTGAAATGGAGAGTCGCTTCAAGAATTGGCGCGACGCTGATGGAGTTCAGGGAGGTTTTTTGTGGTTTTATAATAATGAGGATCGCAATGTCAACGAGTGGGCCACCGCCATCAATCGTATATTCCCCACAAAAACGGTTGAGAAGGCAGCCGCACGCTTCTATCAGGACGTAAATTATGGCGGCTACATGGTGACTCTGCCCGAGGGCTCTTTCAACCGCACCGAAATGGCGCTTTACGGCATCCGTGCCAACGACATCACTTCTTTCAAGCTGTTGTCTGGCTATAAGGTGACCATGTATTCGGGCGATAACTTCGACGGCGAATCTGTTACGTTCACTACAACCAATCCATGGATAGGCAATGAATGGAATGACCGCGTTTGTTCAATGAAGATAGAGTCTGTCAATACGGGCGTAGACAACATCACGTCTGAAACTTCTGCCGCACTTACGGCATCCATGAGCGCCGACGGCGAGAGTGTGTTTGTCAGTGGTGCCGCTGCAGGAAGGGTAGGCGTTTACAGCGTGGCTGGCGATAAATTATCAGAAACTGCAGTGTCAGCAGACGGTAGTGCCACAATCCCGGCCTCGTCGTTTCCTGCCGGCGTATATGTAGTGAAGGCCGCCAACGGTTCTGCAAAACTGCTGAAACGCTGACAGCCTCCTGTCTTTTATGGTCTTGATGCCGGACCGTATAGCCCGTGCATGTGGCTTTTAAGGCCTTTATGGCTGCATGGTGAGCCACTGCCGGCGCTCGTCTTCCTCCATACGTTCTATGGCGTAACGCAGCGATGTACGGCTCATATCGGCATAATTCTGGCTTAAAAAAGCGCGCAGCATGTTCATGTCGCGCTTTCCCATTTCCCTCAACATCCACCCCACGGCCTTATGCATCAGGTCGTGGGGATGTTTTTTCAGTTTCTCCGCATAGCGCAGCACATATCGGAAGTCGCCCTGACGCGTGGGTTCTATTGTCGATACCATTGCTATGCGCTGCTCCCACATACACGTGCTTTCAGCCAGATGGTCCATCACTTCCGTCTTTTCCTGCTCCGTTGCTATTGAAGGTGTGGTGAGCCACATGCCCACAATCTTTCCGGCAGAGAGGTCCACCAGGTCCCAGTTGTTGGCCTGTCGGGCGTGGCTGAGATAGTATTTCACCAGATTCTCGCGCTTCTCCATGCTCTCAGTGTCGTTGAGTGCGCGGCGCAGTGTCAGCCGTCGCATGTGTTCGGTCAGTATGAGAAATCCGCATAGCCTTATCTCGTGCCACGGCGAGTATATCAGTTCCTCCGTTTCCTTCAGCGGCATATCGGCAGCCTCTGCTACCACGCGCCGTGTCTGCGGCACGCGTATGCCCAGAAACTCGTCGCCTTCGCCATACTGTCCGGGAGCTGTCTTGAAGAATTTCATCAGTACCTCGCGCTGCCCGTCGTTGGCCATGGCTATCATGCGGGCTGTCACTTCGGCCGCTGTTGTCATAGGTGTGTGTTGCATTGTCCTTATGTGTTATGTGAAACGAAAAGTTGCAGCGCTTCCGTCATGTCGGCGAGTCGCTGCAACGATAGTCATTATTATATGTCCTGCTTACCAGTTGGAGTCGGCTCCGCCTCCTCCGGAGTCACCTCCGCCGAAGCTGCCGCCCGAGAATCCGCATCCGCCAAATCCTCCTCCGTGGCCGCGGCCGAACATGGAGCCGAGGAACATGCCGCCGAGAAATGCTCCGGTGCTGTCTCCTCCGTTGTCATCAAGGCGCGTATGCTTCACGGTGATGCGTCCGCAGTTGTCACACACAAACACGTCTTTTCTCACGTGTCCGCCGTCTGCTGTTCTGTAAACGTCGCTCGACATCTTGCGCAATGACGGTTTGCCGCAGTACTGACATTTGCGTGTGCGACGGTTGATGAGCCGTGGCAGCATCATCATAAGTGCTATGGCCAGCACCAGAAACACCAGTCCGCCTACAGGAAATCCCTCGTCGGCTGCGGCGTCGGGTTTCATACTGTCCTTCAACCGGGCATACACGGCTTTAGCTCCTGCCGTCATACCCGTGTCCCAGTCGCCTTTGCTGAACGCCGGAATCATATATCTCGTCTGTATGCGTTTGCATGCCGCGTCGGGCAGCACGCCTTCCAGACCATAGCCCGTGGTGAAACGTATGCTGCGCTGGTCGGCCACGAAGAGTATGAGCAGTCCGTTGTTTCTCTTCTTCTTGCCCACACCCCACAGGCGGAACAGGCGGTGAGAGAAGTCGAAAGCGTTGTCTTCGCCTATCGACGGCAGCATCACCACGCTCGCCTCGATGCCCGTCTCCTTCTCAAGACGGCTGAACACGGCGTTTATGGTGTCGCGTGCGGCAGGCGACAGAATGCCTGTCGGGTCGCTCACGTGCAGCCGTGTGTCGGTCAGTCTGACGTTGGGCACATCCTCCACCTTGTATGCACGCACGCTGTCCTGTGCCGCCGAAGGCAGCACAAGCGTGGCAAGACATGCTATTAATATAAATATGTGCCTCATTGTTTGTTATATCAGAATTTCACTTCAGGAGCTTTCTCTGCGCCTTCAGCAGCCTCGAAGTAGCTCTTCTTCTCAAATCCGAACAGTCCGGCGAGTATGTTTTTCGGGAAACGGCGTATCGCCACGTTGTATTCCTTAGCCGAATTGTTGAAGTCGCGGCGTGCCACGGTGATGCGGTTCTCCGTGCTTTCGAGCTGCTCCTGCAGGTTGATGAAGTTCTCGTTAGCCTTCAGCTGCGGATAGTTCTCAGCCACCATGAGCAGACGTCCGAGGGCTGTCGATATGTTACCCTGTGCCTTCTGATATTGCGCCAGCTTCTCCGGAGTGAGGTTGTCGGCGTCAAGCTTCACCTGTGTAGCCTCGCTGCGCGCCTTCACCACGTTCTCGAGCGTGCTGCTTTCGTGTGCGGCGTAGCCCTTGACTGTGTTCACAAGGTTCGGTATGAGGTCGGCGCGACGCTGATACTGAGTTTCCACGTTGGCCCAGTTGTTGCTCACTTTCTCGTCCATCGACACCAGTCCGTTGTAACCGGTTACGCACCATACTACCAGAAGCAGCACCACTGCTCCGGCGATAATCCATCCTAAATGTTTCTTGAAGTTCATAATGATTTTTCTGTTTGTTGGTTTCGCTTTGTTATTAATTTTTATTATGTTTGAAGTGAAAGCCTCCGGCTGCGTGTCACGATATGTTTTTGTTTATGCCGCGCCGCTTGCTGTGTTTTACAAATATACGTATATTATGCTGTTACATTCGAACAGAAACTTATCTTTTTAGTTTTTTTAGTAACAAAATCCATGCCGTTTGTCCCAATATGTCATAGTGTACCATAATGTTTGTGTTGTAAATATGGCATATTATATGGAATAATGTGATATGAAATGTCTGCAGGCTGATTGTCGGTAATGATATAAGATAACAGAAATATATATCTTATATGGCATATATTAATATGCACAATATGCTTTTTGAATGGTATTAACAGAAAAGTGTTATTGGAACGTGGCTGATTTCCGGCGTTCCAATAACACATTATTTATAAATGTTTTTTATGCTTCCCACCACAGTTTAGGGTATTCGGCCTTACCTTTTGTTCCGAGATTTTTCCACCATTTGGAGTTTGTGCCATCCTCGCTCACACCCCAGTTCTTGTTTTGTGTCTCCGAAGGCCAGCCTGTTGTCACGCCTTGTGGTGCGGTTGTTCCGTCATCAAAGTAGTATACGTCCATTGGTGCGTCTGTGCCAACGGCTACTCCTTTCTGACAGTTTCCAGACCAGTAACTTGCCGATACGCCACATTCGCCAGACATATCGGTCATAACACCGCATATACCGGCTATGTTGGTGTTGCCACTTACGTTGCCAACAGAGAACGAAGCTTCAATAAGTCCAGACTGGCGCATCTCGCCTACGAGGCCGCCCACGTTGTCGGTGCCTTTCACTTTGCCATAGTTGGCGCATGCAAGCACATAACCGTATGCGGCCATTCCACCTGTGATTCCGCCTGTTACGGTTGTGCCGGTGATGGCGGCATTGTTGCGTGAAGCGGAGATTGTGCCATACGACGAGCCTGCAATACCTCCGACAAAACCGTCTGTGCCGTTCACATTGCCGTTGTTAAGACCGAAGCGTACCTTGCCGTAACCCTCTTCGTTAAATCCTACTATTCCACCGACAAAGTTCTTTCCGGACACGCTTCCTTCGTTAGTGCACGAATAGATGTTGCCTGCATTGAAACCAGCAATACCTCCTGTGTTTACGCCTTGGCTGCTGATATTGTTTTTGTTGATGCAGTCGGTCACTTCGCCGTTGCGTACATATCCTGCAATTCCGCCCACAGACATTGTTGTACCGGCAACGATTACCGCATCAGCGGTATTTACGCATGATTTTATGTTTCCTCCCTGCGATACCATTCCTGCAATTCCGCCTATGGCTTCAACATCTGTCTGTGTCTCGTCCTCATTGGTCTGCGGGTCTGCCATCACTGTTCCTTCATTTGTACATTCCAGAACTGTCACGCCCATTCCGACGTTTCCGGCTATACCACCTCCGCCGTTTACGTGCACTTTCACTCCTCCTTTGTTGGTGCATTTGTTCAGTTGCATGTTATAACCGCTAGCCTGACCGGCTATTCCACCTACTGAAGTCGCACCTTCCACATTGCCTTCGTTGCTGCATTCCACAACCATACCCTGGCTGTTGCCTATTATACCTCCGGCACCGCCTGTTGTGCATATTATGTCGCCATAGTTGGTGCAGTTTGTTATATTCGCATTGCCGTTGCTGCTTGATGCAATTCCTCCAATAGTGCTTTTACCATGTATAAGTCCATGGTTGGTACAGTCTTTAATTGTTACACCGCTCATTGCAGAAGCAACAATACCTCCGGTTTCTGTCTCTTCACCTGTAACACTGGCGTAATTGTGGCAATTGATCACTTCGCTTGTATTGTTTTGAACTCTTGCCACGATGGCTGCGGTATAACGGAAACCTTTAATCTCGCCGGATGCTATTGTTATGTTTTTCAGTACAGCATCGCGTGTGATACCGAACAGTCCTGTATATTGTAGCTGTTGTCCTTCCGGTGCAAGATAAAAGTTGTGTATGTTGAAGCCGTTGCCGTCATACGTTCCTGTGAAAGGAGCGGAGAAGCTGGCGCCTATAGGTTGCCAGTCGGTCACACCGTTGAAGTAGAGGTCTGCCTCCTGTGTGTAAGCCTTTGCCAGCATGTCAGGGTCTGTTTCCGCGTCTGCCATGATGGCTGCAAATTCGTCCACGATGCCTATAATTACGCTTCCGTCGCTGTTGGTGCGCTGTGCCACTTCACCGTTTTCGTAGTCAAACACGATAGGTGTGCCGGCTTGTCTGCCTAAGCGTATGCTTTTGTCTGCGATCTTCAGTTTTGTATATACCGGTAATTTCGATTCATCAGTCTTCAGAACTTCAATCTTGGATTTACCCTCCGCATCAAATACAATGTCATTGGTTGTTCCGTCAGCAGCCTCTACTGTTACAGCCTGTCCTGCCAGACCGGCGACAGAAAATTCCGTTGTGACCACAACCGGGTCTGGTCCTTTGCCGGATGTGTTGTCATCCTCACTGCATGATGTTGTCAATAAGAATGCGAAAAGCATTCCTGCATACATTTTAATAATTCTCATAACAATAATTTTAAATTTTATAACGTGAATAATTATTAGCTTCTAATTTAGGTCTTATTGTGTCTATTTTATTATTTTGCTTCGTCTAAAATTACTAATTGAAACTTTCTGGCCGAAATTTCGAAAGTCAAAATTAGTGTATATATTTAATAAATTTGTATTATTCACAATAATTAACGCATGCAATCGCCTTTAATATAAGAAGATGATGATTGGCCGGTTGTTTGTTTCCGTTTTTTGCCAAACAGACCAATAATATGCTTTGTAGCTTTTTTGTCAATGGTGTAATATATTCATTGTGTTTATGGCATATCCTGTATTATAATCATTATGCTTTTATTGCAAAACATAGCTTACGTTGAGTCGCTGCGGCAAACATTATGATTAAGAGCCGGCAGGCTGTGCAATCGGAGAAATTTGTATGTGTATCTACCGTGTGCCTTGCTCCTGTCATCGGTTTATCGCGCATTTGCATAAATATGCAGTCTGCGTTATGGCGGATGAATATTTATACATCGTCAACTTCACGAGAATCGAATATTTGCGAACAGAAGAACATCCGGAGGCAAATACGCGAATTTTGAGCACTTTGCTTAAGTGTTTGTCAGTCAGCTGTTTACAATGTTTCTTGAAATCACATCGTCCATACGGTGCTGCGATAGAGCCCATATCACCACCTGATATGCACCATATCATGCCCTGATATGCTTCATTTCGGGCATCAATAAA
Organism: Prevotella sp. HCN-7019; assembly: GCF_037890215.1. Lineage (NCBI taxonomy): Bacteria > Pseudomonadati > Bacteroidota > Bacteroidia > Bacteroidales > Prevotellaceae > Prevotella > Prevotella sp. HCN-7019. The sequence continues at coordinate 63,185 of NZ_JBBKBO010000011.1, forward strand.
GTCTGTTTCGCAGGCTCAAAAAGTCCATTTCGGAAAACGGTCGGCGGTGAAGCGGTTTACGTGCACGTTTTTCCGGCTCCTCCGAAAAAATTCAGTGCTCCGATAAAGCCGTTTTTGCAGCGCTCCGTTTTCTATTTTGCGAAAAATTTTTGTCAAGATTTTTTACTTTTTATTTTGTATATTTATGCAAATCCTGACGCATGTGTCATAAAAACGAAGCCGACCGCCACGATGGCAGTCGACTTTGTTTGGGAAATGAGGCGCGTGCCTGCGTCATTCCATATAGTTGGTTATCCTGTTGGCCGGATTCACGGGTGTCTGATCCGAAAGCGTGAGCGACTTCACCATATGCAGCGTCCCCTCCTTGTATTTTCTGAAGTGCGGCGACGCTATATGCCGCTTGTATGCCTCGCGGCTGGCGTAAGTCTCGAGTATGGTTATGCGGCACGGACTGTCCTTTTCGCTCATGGCATACATCGTGAGCACGCCAGGTTCGGTGCGCAGCGATACTTCGCCCACCTCGGAGGCATACTTCATGTATTCCTCGAGATGCTCCGGATAGACCTCTATCTTTGACAACCGCACAATGCCGTCGGCCTCCATGGGCAGCTTGGCGCACATGCCTGGTTGGGTGTTTTGGGTCTGATTGCGGTCTGTAGCGTTGTCTGTGGCAAGATAGGAGTGGGCGATAAAACCAGACAGCACGGCAAGGAACAGCAGAAAGATGAATGTTTTAGACATATATTTTTGCTATGTTTGATAGTCGGGGTGAGAGGTCCTATTTGTCTATCTGGCTTTCGGTGAAGGGGTCGGCGCGGTGACCCATAAGGTCGATGCGTGCATATTCCTTCTCAAACTCATCCATCTCCCATGCCGACAAGCGCACGGTGCCCGCGCCGAGCAGTTCGTCCAGATGTGCAGGGCTTGTTGTGCCGGGTATCGGAGCGGTCCAGGGCTTGCGCGAGAGAATCCATACTAGGGCGAACTGTGCCGGAGTCAGACCTTTGCGCTCGGCCCAATGGCGTACCAGAGCCACGAGAGGCATGTTGTGGCGGAGTGCTTCGGGTGTGAACTGCGGCAGATTGTGGCGACGGTCGTTTTGCGGAAACGTACTGTCCTCGCCGATTGTTCCGGTAAGGAAAGCGCGCCCCAGCGGACAGTAGGGCACGAAACCTATTCCGAGTTCTTCAAGCGTAGGAAATATCTTTGTTTCGGGTTCACGCCACCAGATGGCGTATTCGCTCTGCACAGCCGAGAGCGGACACACGGCGTGGGCGCGGCGTATGGAGCGTGCGCTCGCCTCCGACATGCCCCAGTGGAGCACCTTGCCATCCTTCATCAGGTCTTTCACTGTTCCCGCTACATCCTCCACTGGCACCTCCGGATCGACGCGGTGCTGATAGAGCAGGTCTATATGGTCGGTGCGCAGACGCTTCAGCGAGCCTTCCACTGCGCGGCGTATGTGGTCGGGACGGCTGTTAAGGGCTGTCGGCCGGCCTTCCTCCACACCGAAACCGAACTTCGTTCCTATCTTCACCTTGTCACGGAACGGCTGCAAGGCTTCGCCCACCCATTCCTCGCTCAGGTGCGGTCCGTACACCTCGGCAGTGTCGAAGAAGGTCACACCCATGTCGTAGGCGTGGCGTATGAGTGCTATCATGTCGCGCTTTTCGTATTTACCGCCGTAATATCCCACCATAGGCAGACATCCCAGACCAATGGCCGACACATCGAGTCCGGACAGTTTGCGTCGTTCCATGTCGGCCGGCTTGTTGTCACCGGAGGGTTTTGAGTCGGATGTTCTTTCACTTGCGAGCACTTTGCTGCTGCTTCCGAGACCGAAGGCGGCAAGCATTGCCGAGTTTGATGTCAGTTTCAAAAATGTTCTTCTGTCCATATTCTTCTATTTTATAGTTCCTTGTATATTGTCGCGCACAGGTCTCTCAGCATCTCGATTTCGTTCTGTTCGAGTCTGACGGAAGATGTGACGTCTGTCGTCCGGCCTTCTTTCTCGAGTGCGGTGAAATGTCTTATCAGTTCTTGCGGGCTGATGTGGTGGCGCAGTGCTATGTAGTTCACCACATCGTCGGCATAGAGCCTGTCTTCGGTGTTGGCGTATGTCTTTTCTGTCATGTACTTTGTCTGTTGTTTCTGCTGACAAAATTATGTAAAGGCGGGCGGCCTGTGATACCACGAAGCTGGAGGTTCTTACCAGTTTTACGGATTTTCGGAGAACATTGGCTTATATACGCTGCGAAACACTATATTTGCAACAGGAAATAAAACACTGCTGTATTATGACAAAGATTCTTCATGTGAGGAAGGTGGCCGACTATAGCGGCTGGCTGGGATATGCCGACAGACACCCGCTCATAAGCGTGATTGACTATTCGGAGGTGTCGCCCATAAGACACAGTCTGAACAATTACAGTGTGTATGGCATATTTCTCCGCGACGACGATCTTGTGGACCTGACCTACGGATGTGGCAAGTACGACTACCGCAAGGGCACGCTCATCTGTGTGGCGCCGGGACAGATAGGCGGCAAGGAGGACAACGGCGAGCGGGTGGACATAAAGGGGTGGGCGGTGCTTTTCCATCCCGACCTGCTGCACGGCAGTGCGTTGCAGAGAGACATAAGGAAGTATTCGTTTTTCGACTATCGCATAAACGAGGCGCTGCATATGACGGGCGAGGAACATGACATACTGGTGTCGCTGATGCGTCAGATGAAGAACGAGTTGGAAAACGGCAGGGATGATTTTCAGGACAACATACTGACGGGCTATCTCGAACTGATATTAAGATTCTGCAGCCGTTTCTATCAGAGGCAGTTCATGACGCGAAAACTTGCCAATACGGACGTGCTGAAGCGCTTCGACGCACTGCTGCACGACTATTATGAGAACGGGCGGCAGATGGAACAGGGTATGCCGAGTGTGCAGTATTGTGCAGACAAGTTGTGCATGTCGACCAATTATTTCGGCGATCTGATAAAGAAAATGACGGGCGACACGGCTCGCGACTACATAAGAAACTATGTGGTGCAGCAGTCGAAAAACCTGCTTGCAGAGGGTAGGAGCGTGTCGCAGACGGCTTATGACCTCGGGTTTGATTATCCGCAGCACTTCAGCCGGATGTTCAAACACGTGACTGGTATGACGCCTAAGGAATATTGCGGCCGGCTGAAATGAGAATACTGACATGCAGAAACCGCAGGAGGACGGTTTGTAGTAGCTGACGCCATGTGCAGAATTATGGTGGAGACTGAGTGAAAAGACAGACGCGGACATCTCTTAGTGAGCTTGTCCGCGTCTGCCGCTGGTACTCCCACCGGGAATCGAACCCGGATCAAAGGTTTAGGAAACCTCCGTTCTATCCATTTAACTATAGGAGCCCTTTTATCAGATGCAAAGGTACAATTTTTTCAGAGAATAACATTAAAATTGCATACACATTATTTTATCAGATATTTTTTTTCTGTTACAGAATTAAACTTTGACGTTCCGTTTACGTCAAAAAGACCGTTATGAAGCGAATATTATTCTTTTTATTGCTGTGTATGAGTGCATGCACTCTATCGGCACAGGGATTTGTTAAGGGAAAAGTGTTGGATAAGCAGAATTCCGAACCGCTCGGATTCGTGAACGTAAGGGTAACGCAGAAGGCTTCCGGAGAATATGTCGGAGGAAGTATGACCGATGCTGCCGGTAACTTCACGGTGAAGGACCTTAAGAATGGTGCCTATGTCCTGACACTTTCGTTTGTGGGTTACAAAGAAGAAGTGCGTGATTTTGAAATCACAGCCGAGAACCCGAAGAGAACTTTTACACGTATTTACATGTCGGAAAACCAGAACATGCTGGCAGGAGTGACCGTCACAGGACAGAAGTCCACCATGAAACTGGAAGTTGACCGCAAGTCGTTCGACGTGACTCAGCTCATTTCGAATAGTGGTGAGGCAGCAAGCGACGTGCTCGATAACATACCTTCGGTGGAAGTGGACAACGACGGCAACGTGTCGCTCCGCGGAAACAGCAGTGTGGAGGTGTGGATAAACGGTAAGTCGAGCGGACTGACGTCGGACAATCGCGTACAGATTCTACAGCAGCTTCCGGCAGAAAGCATTGAAAGAATAGAAGTGATAGACAACCCGTCGGCCAAATTCTCCGCAGAAGGTTCGGCCGGAATTATCAATATTGTGCTCAAGAAAGACCGCAAGGCCGGTTATTACGGATCGTTGCAGGCAGGTGGAGGAACACGCGGAAGCGCTAATACAAGTTTCAACATCAACTACAACAGCTCAAAATTCGACGCATACGCAAATGTTGGCTACCGTCATCGTTCAAACGACGGACGTTCGGAGAGCAACCAGATATTCACAAACACCAACGAATATCAGCGCTACAAGGGAACCAGCAAGAACACCGGTAACAACCTTTTTGCCCGGGCCGGTCTGACATGGCATGCCACAGACAAGGATGACTTCTCATTCAACGGAATGATGATGATAGGTGCCGGAAAGAACTCGAGCGGCATACCATATCACTACGGCACGCTTGGTAATGCGACAGATTCGCGTGTCATGTTCAGAAGCACACGCAGTGAGAATGACATGAGAATGTTCTACGGCGAGTTCAACTACCGTCACAACTTCTCGGACAAGCATTTCCTGGACTTCACTGTGGATGCAAACAAGTGGAAAAGCGATAATGATAACCTATATCAGGACTCAACCACGTATTACAGCGAGGAACGTCCGACAGAATATGACTACCAGTATCGCCCGATGTATATGAACAACAATCGCTGGGAAGTGAAGCTCGATTATGAGAATCAGATAAACGACCGCATGAAGGTAGAGGCCGGTTATTTGGGCAATTTTTCGCATGAGAACACACCGCAGGAGTCATATATCGACGATACCAGCTGGAACGGAGCCAACAGTGTGGAGGACAAGGAATATTTCAACAGATTTATCTACGATATGGATCTGCATGCACTGTATGCCACACTGAGCTATAAGTTCGGCAAACTGAACGTCATGGGAGGTCTGCGCGGTGAATACTGGAAGGTGAATACCGAGAGTTACACATGGGAGCAGGAGCATGATGCATCGAAGCGCGACCCGGCTTTCAAGAAGGATTATTTCCAGTTGTTCCCCAGTCTGTTCCTTTCTTACCAACTCACAGAAACACAGCAGCTGCAACTCAACTATACACGACGCTTGCGTCGTCCGTGGGGCGGACAGCTCAACTCGTTCCGCGATACTCGTGACGCAACTATGGTATCGTTCGGTAACCCTGAACTGACTCCTGAATTCAGTAATTCTTTCTCGCTGAACTATCTCAAGACATGGACCAAACACTCGCTGCTCGTCAGTGCATACTACCGTCCGACAAGCGACGTGATACAGCGTATAAACTATCAGAGCTCTACAGACGGACTGATGTATTCTACAAGCGTGAACGTAGCGAAGAGCCTGAGCTCAGGTCTGGAACTTGTGTTGAAGAACAAACTGTTCCGCATCCTCGATCTTACGACCACAGCAAATGCTTATTATTACAAGCTCAACGGTTTCAGTTATGACATCGACGGACAGACTGTGAAAGGTGAGGGCAACGACAACTTCACATGGAACGCCCGCATGACTGCAAGTGTCATCCTGCCGTACGACATATCGGTACAGGCCACCGGACGCTATAACGCCCGCCAGGTGATAACACAGGGTTACCGCAAAGCCAACTACAGTGTGGATCTGGGAATGCGTAAGAACTTCTTCAATAAGGCACTCACCGTGGCCATCAACTGCCGCGACTTGCTCAATTCACGCAAATGGGTGAACTATACTGAGAGCGACACGTTCACAAGATATCAGATGAACAAACGTGGCGGACGCAATGTTAATCTCACCGTGACATGGAACTTCGGTAACATGAAGGCAAAGAAGAAACCGCAGAAGGAAAACAATATGCAGGATTTCGAAAGCCAGCAGTATGGTGGTGAAGGCGGAGAAATGTAATTGAAAACGGCCGTCCTTCACGGGACGACCGCTGTAAAGAAATGCAGGCATAGCCTGCGCAGGAATGTAATAAAGTAAATTCGCTTTATACATTATATATGAAAAAGCCCTCGGCATGCGTGAGTGTGTCGAGGGCTTTGTTTTTTATGTGTGGCGTCGGCGCTTTTTCTGTTGTGCGCCGGCGCCTGAAGGATTTCGTGTCAGCGTCTTTTCGACTTCTTGCTGAGGTCGAGAATACGCACGTTTCTGAACATTATGCCAGGACCGTGGCCGCAGAAGCTTATGTAGCCTTCCTTGTTGAAGAGTCCCGGATGATTCTTGTGGTCAACTGTGTAAGGGTTGTGCTCGCTGCCGTCGGGTGCAACGTTGTGCCCCTTGCAGGCTTTGCGGATGTCGCCGTCGAGTATCACTTTTCCGTTGACTGTCACTTTCACGCGGTCGCCAACGACGCGTATTTCCTCAGAATACCATGTACCCACCTTGTCGAACTTGACGTGTTCCGGAACTATGATACCGTAAACAGCACCGTGCTGCTGGTATGGCATCAGACCGTTGTATATCGGATCGTCATGGTCGAGAATCTGTATCTCCATGCCGTCATAGGCTGCGTCTGTTCCGAGATTGGTTCGTACGCCGACTCCGTTGTTCACACCCGGAGTATCGAAACAGAAGTCGAAGCGCAGAACGAAGTCACTGTACTTCTTCTTTGTATAGAGATTTCCGCTTCCGCCGTAGTTTGCTGAAACGTAGATGTTGCCGTTCTGTGGCACGTAGTTTGTTGTGTTGCCCTGCCATTTGTCGAGAGAGCGTCCGTCGAACAGCACTTCAAATCCTTCCTTCTTCTCTTCAGCAGAGAGCTGGAATACCGGAGTGGAAGGCAGTTTGCGTATGCGTGTGTATCTCACGATGAGCGAGTCGTTGGCAGCCTGGAATCCTATGCCGCCTACAGCATTCAGACTTTTACCTTCTTTCGGGTTTGTAATTACGGCGTTTGTGATGAGTTCCTTGCCGTTGACACTTACAAACACGCGGTCGTCAACAACCTTTATGTCGGCCGAATTCCATTCTCCCACGTTGCTGTAAGGATGCCATTGCTGGTTCTCTCCGTAGAGTTTCACGCCTTTTTCCTTGTCGAATGTGAGTACGGACATGTCGCGCAGGCTCACTTCAAGGTTGTCGCCGCTCTTCCAGTCGAAGCTGAGGTTGAAGTTTTCGAAGCTCTCTTTCATCTTCCAGTAGCCACGACGGTTCATCTTTGTTCTGCCTGTTGACAGCGAATATCCCTTCGGTGTGCGTTTTGCGAGCAGGCCCTTGATCTGGTCAACGGCGTATCCTGCGTCGTGGTTGTCCACCTGACGGATGTATGTGGCGATGCCCTGCTCAAGCATTTCCTTCACGTGTCTGCCGCCGTTGAAGTCGTCGTGTGCAGCCACGATGTCCTTTATGCATTCTGCGGCTACGTCTGCATATTCAGATGTGTCATAATATTTTCTCATGTAACCGAGAGCCTGGAGTGTCTGTGTCTGGCCGATCGCTTTGAGGAAACGGTTTCCGAGTGATTCGGAAGCGCCGCTTTCCATACCTGCAACGAGCATCAGATAGCGTTCTACCGGTGTTGCATCTGCAGTTGATGCAAGGTCGAGATAACGTGAAAGTATCTTATCCTTTGCCTCGCCTTTGCGTTTGTCTTTCGCCATGTCGAGCAGAATTGGCAGCATCTTTATGTTCTTTACGTCGAGCAGAGCAGCCTGTGCCTCGGTGTTTCCGGCTTCCAGAAGTATCTGTATGGCTTCGTCGGTGTTGGTGCTTGCCAGTATCCGGTAGTAGCGGGCGGGCTTTGCTGATGCGTCCATTGCCTTTTTCGTCATCTCAAAGGCCTTTTCCGGTGCTGATTTATAGTTTATAGTGATTATGGCATCCTGCAGTTTTGCTGCCGATTCCTCGTCAGCTTTGTCGAGCATTGCGAACAGACGGTCTAGCTCATCAGGACCAGCCACATGACCGAGAGCCTCGAGTGCGGCGGCGCTGATGTCCTTGTCGTCGGACGATGTGAGTGCGAGCACCTTGTCGAAAGCATTGCGTATGCCGCGTTTAGAGACAACCTGCAGAGCATTTGTCACTACTTTCTTATCGTCGGAGTTGAGTGCCTGAACCATGGCTTCGCGCAGATCGCCATTGAAGAAGTACAGTGCGTTCTTTGCTTCTTCTGCATTCTGTGTGCCAAGCAGTGCGATAAGAGCCTCGAGTGATTGCTCACCACCGAGTTTTGCGGCTGTTATTATCGATTCTGAAAGCAGTGTTCCGCTGCTCTTCTTAAGCTTTTTGAGCACCACGTCGGTGTAGTTTGTCGCATTGTAATTGCCTATCCATCGCACCACATCGGTCTGTCCGTCATAGGAAAGACGCGGCATTGCCTTGGCCATTGCGTCCAAAGCTGTCGGTCCGCAGTATTCCAGACCATGTTCAAGTGCCGTGTTGCGGTATTCGGCATCGCGGTCGCGCAGAGCTTTGGTAAAGGTGGATATGCCTTTCGGACCTTCGGCTTTGAGCATCAGACGCAGTCCGGCACATCTCATTGCCGGTGTTTCTGACTTCATGAGTTTCTTTGCTTCCTTTTCGACAATCTCTTTGTTGTCATTGCAGATGCGGTCGAGCATCGCAATGTATGCATCTGTGGCGTGAGTGCTTTCGGGTTTGTATCCGGCTGATTGAGCCGCTTCGGCCAGAAGCGTCAGTTTGTCTGCCGGTGCGACAGCGGCCATAGCGTCGTATATCGCTGCGGTAGTTACGGCGTCGGCACCGCTGAGCCATGAAACAAGAAGGTCGTTGCAGTTAGTCAGATTGCACGATTTGATTATCTTGGCGAGTAGAATAGGCTCTGCGTCAGATGTTCTGACGAAGTCGGCTTTTTCTTTTTCGCTACCTTTTATGCTGCCTATGAATGCGAGGGCAGCATCTCTAAGATCCTTATTCTGGGCGTATCTGATGAAGTCGGGTAGGTCGGCTGTTGTGGCACATCCTGTCAGAACCGTTATCAGATAAACTTTTTTGCGAAGGTTGTCGGTCTTGTCTATGGCGAGTTTCAGACCTTTGCGCATCTCGTCTCTGTATTTCTGACCGTCAGGAGTTGTGACGTAGCTTTGCAGACCACCAAGCGCATACTCGCCCGCAGAGGTGTTGTTTCCTTCGAAGTTCATGGTTGCGGCTATCTGCAGTATGCCGGCGCTTCCCGTGGCTGCCATCTCTCCCATGAGTTGTTTGAATGATTCGCTGTCTTTGGCAGGCATCTGCGCCAGTGCGTCGGCAATGACTGTCTCAGGTGTTCTGTTCCTGCTGTCAGTCTGTGCGATGCTTTGCGTCTGTGCAAACAAGAATGCCGCAATCAGAATAATCAGGTATTTTTTCATTTTTCTTTTTGTTGTGTAAAGTACAATTACATTATGGTTTTGTGTTAGAAAGCATTTTATCAGCGCGCGGCATTACAGATGCCATTGTCCGCGCATAGGCTGGTCGACGAGTGCGTTGGCAGCGTCGTCGTTGACAAACAGCTGTGTTTTCGGATCGAAGTTGAGCACAGGACGGTTGAGTCTCAGTGCCACTGCACCCATGTTTACGAGTGTACAGCTGCGGTGTCCGTTCTCTTCGTTGAGTGCGAACTTCTTTCTCGTGCGCAGACAGTCGATGAAGTCGGTGTTCTGCGGCACCGGGTCAGGATATTCGGCGAGTTTGTTCATGATGTCTGGTATGGTACATTCGAATCCTTTATAGACCTTTCCTTTCGGTCCTTCGATGTAAGCCGTCTTCTCACTGCTTTCAAATCCTTCGCCTTCAAGCACTATCTGGCAGCCGTCATCGTATGTGTATGTTATCTTACGCCATATTCCCACAGCGTCAGGATGCTGCTGTGCAGCATCTACTTCCACTTTCACAGGCGACGTGTTGTCCTTTCCCAGAATATACTGCACCGGGTCCAGATAATGTTGTCCCATGTCGGTGAGACCGCCGCCATCGTAGTCCCAGTAGCCGCGGAACGTCTGATGGGTGCGGTGGACATTGTATGGCTTGAACGGAGCCGGACCGAGCCAGAAGTCGTAGTCGAGCTCTTTTGGCACCGGTTGTGTCTCAAGATTCTCCTTACCAACCCAGAAGAATTTCCAGGCGAAGCCGGTAGCGCCCGACACCACTACCTTCAGAGGCCATCCCAGCAGGCCACTGTCAACCAGTTTCTTCAATGGCAGGACAGGTGTTCCGAGGCCGTAGAATGTATCGGTGAATCTGAACCATGTGTTCAGACGGAATATTCTGTTATATCGTTTCACAGCTTCCATGACGCGTTTTCCTTCGCCTATGGTGCGTGTCATAGGCTTTTCGCACCAGATATCCTTGCCGGCCTTTGCCGCCTCGATGGCCATCAGCGCGTGCCAGTGGGGCGGAGTGGCGATGTGCACGACATCTACATTGGGATCGGAAATCAGTTCTCTGAAGTCGTGATAGGCCTTAACGTCCTCTCCGAACTTCTTTTTTGCCATGTCAACGGCCTCCGAAAGGTGTTTGCTGTCCACGTCGCAGAGCGCCACAAGACGGCAGTGCTCATCGCTTGTGAAGTGATAGGAAGAACGTCCTATGCCGCCCGTTCCGATGATACCTTTTGTCAGCTGGTCGCTCGGAGCTATGTGTCCGTTACCTCCAAGCACGTTGCGCGGAACGATGGAGAACAGTCCTATTGTACCCATCGTTTTGAGAAAAGTGCGTCTGTTTGTTTTCATTTTGATTGATTGTTAAGATGACGGAACATCCGTTCCGCCGGTTGCAGCGATTTAGTTAGTTGTACAAATTTAGTAATAAAAATTGTAACGCCGTGCGCCATGCCGCTGTTTTTTTGTACGCAGTGGCATAATGACATTTTTATGACCTTCCGGCTGTTGTCCGTCCGTGTGCATACGGGGCTGCTGTGCTGGAGCGATGGCTCTGGCGGCATTCTCCGGATGCATGTCCGGAAAGCTTCCGTCGGTCTGTAAAATTGTCCACGCATTACGGTGTTTTTGTCTATAACAACAAACAAACATGCAAAAGTGACGATAATATTGTCTATTTTTGAAATTTTGACATGATACGGGCTCTTTTTTCACAAATTAATATTTATTTTTGTAAAGCATTATTACAATATGCAAACATTTTGCATACGGTGTGCCGTGGAAGCTGCGGCGGTGACGAAGATTACTGACATAGACAATAAATAAAAACACAAACAGGAAAACAATGAGGATTTTTTCAAAGACTTTAATGTGCGCCGTCGTGCTGGCGGCGGTGCAGACCGCCTATGCTGCGGATATTGTGACACACATCAGTATCAAGCAGCCGGGCAATCAGGCTGTGACCTATGAACTCAAGGAACAGGGTAACAAACTTGTGGCCGACGCCGCTCTTCCGCTCACGATAAGCAAGAGTGTGAGCAATGTTGACGGCGATGAGGTGGTGACACTCACCTTCACCGCATCGGGCACTACATACTTCAACTTCGGTGCCGAGCTCAATACGGGCTACACCACCGATGCTTGCGAGTTCTATCTGCCGGGTTTCTGGTATCACCGCAATCTGCGTTCGCCTAAAGAGGCACCGTCGTTCCACACATCGAAGAGTTGGAATTTCCGTGAGGACCGTCTGTCGTCGCCGCTCACTGGAGCCTATAACGCCACAGCAGGCGAGGGCACAACAGTGCTTCGTATGGATGCCGAGGGCGTTGACGCGCTTGCCACTGCTGGCGAGGGCGAGATAATTCTGTCGGGCAACACATCTGTGGGCTATCTCGGATTCGACAACGAGAGCGGAACCGCAAAGCTCACATTCGGTTATCCTTACATCGAAACTCCGCGCCGTTACATCCGCAAGCTCACCCTCGCTCCGGCCGTTGAGGCTTTCGTGAAGATGGACAAGGGCGAGACAAAGAGCGTGAGCTGGCGCATACGCAAGGTGAAGTCGGCCGACTACGGCGACTTTGTCGGCAAGACATGGGAGTATTGCTTCGACCGTCTGAATCCGCAGCCCGTCACACCGCTTTACTCTCCGGACAAGATGAAAGCCACTCTGGCCAACTACTTCCGCAAGTCGTATGTGGACAAGTACGACCTGAAGTTCAACTCCGGCCACGGTCTGCGCTGTTCCGACTGCGAACCCGCCACACTGATGCAGGTGGGATTCTGCGGCCGTGTACTGCTCAATGCGTTCAACGCCATTGAATACGGCGAGGCCACAGGACAGCAGGATCTCGTGAAGATAGGCAATGACATATTCGACAGCTTCCTTGCCCACGGCTTCACTGCAAAGGGATATTTCTACGACGACCTGAACATGAACAACCCCATGCCGGCCGACATGGACGTGGTACATTCCATACGCCAGCAGTCTGAGGGTGCTTACGCAGTGATGCACTATCTGAAATACGAGAAGAGGCAGGGCCGCACCCACAAGGAGTGGGAGAAGAAAATACGCACTCTGCTCGACAACTTCCTCACTCTGCTCAATGAGGACGGCAGCTTTGCACGCAAGTTCCGCGACGACGGTTCTGTGATCGACGGCAGCGGTGGAAGCACACCTTCGGCCACATCCACACTCGTTATGGGATACAAATATTTCGGCGACAAGAAATATCTGAAGGCAGCCGAGCGCACGGTTGACTATCTTGAGACAAACATCATATCGAAGAGCGACTACTTCTCATCAACACTCGACGCCAACTGCGAGGACAAGGAGGCAGCCATCAGTGCCGTCACCGCCACATACTACATGGCAATGATGACCAAAGGCAAGGAGCGTAGCCACTACATCGACCTCTGCAAGAAAGCGTCATACTTCGCTCTTTCATGGTATTATCTGTGGGACGTGCCGTTCGCACAGGGCCAGATGCTCGGCGATCTCGGATTCAAGAGCCGCGGATGGGGCAACGTGTCTGTGGAGAACAACCACGTGGACGTGTTCGTTTTCGAACTCCCGCACATTGTGAAATGGCTGGGCGAGGAACTCAATGAGCCGCGTTTCGGCAAGATATACGACGTCATCTACACATCGCTCAACCAGCTTCTGCCTGTCAACGAGCGCCTGTGCGGCATCGGTGTTGAAGGATTCTATCCGGAAGTAGTGCAGCACACCACATGGGATTACGGCCGCAACGGCAAGGGCTTCTACAACGACATATTCGCTCCGGGATGGACCGTGGCTTCGCTCTGGGAACTCTATTCGCCCGAGCGTACGGTTAATTTCCTGACAAAGAAATAACACACAACAAACCATAAACCGAACCATGACCGGCCACGCGCAATGTCCCGGCTGCGGCAGAAAGTCTGCGGCACAGAGCGACACCGCCTGCGGCCGGTCATGACTCATACAGACCAGATAATGAAAAAACTCAGAATCTTAGCAGCTTCTCTCGTGTTGTCCGTCTCTGCCTGTGCACTGGCCGGCGACACCTACACCAATCCTGTCATAAACACGAGTCTGCCCGACCCGACGGTGATACGCGCCGACGACGGCTATTTCTATCTTTACGCCACGGAGGATATACGCAATCTGCCGATATACCGTTCGCGCGATCTTATCGACTGGCAGTTTGTGGGCACGGCGTTTACCAAGGAAACCCGTCCGCAGTGGAATAAGAAAGGCGGCATATGGGCGCCTGACATCAACAGAATAGGCGACAAATACGTGCTCTACTACTCTAAGTCGGAGTGGGGCGGCGAATGGACGTGCGGTATAGGCGTGGCCACCGCCGACCGTCCGGAGGGCCCGTTCACCGACCACGGTCCGCTCTTCATAAGCAAGGAGATTGGTGTGCAGAACAGCATCGACCAGTTCTACATCGAGGACAACGGCCACAAATATCTGTTCTGGGGCTCGTTCCGCGGCATATACGGCATAGAACTGTCTGACGACGGACTGTCTGTGAAACCCGGAGCGGAGAAAAAACAGATATCGGGAACATTCATGGAGGGCACCTACATACACAAGCGCGGCAAGTACTACTATCTGTTCGGTTCGGCAGGATCGTGCTGCGAGGGCGCCAAGAGCACCTATCGTGTGACATACGGACGCTCCGAAAACCTCTTCGGACCGTATGTTGACAAGAAGGGACAGCGCCTGCTCGACAACCACTACGAGGTGATGGTACACGGCGACGACACGTTTGTCGGCACAGGTCATAATGCTGAGTTCATAACCGACGACTACGGTCAGGACTGGATGCTCTATCATGGCTACAAGAAAGCCGAGGCTGACGACGGCCGCGTGGTGTTCCTCAGTCGCGTCGATTGGAAGGACGGCTGGCCCGAGGTGGCTGGTGATGCGCCTGCCAAGGAGTGTGAGAAGCCATACTTCGGACAGATACATCTGGCCGACCCGACCATATTCAGCGACAACGGAACATACTATCTGTACGGCACCTCGCCCGTTTCCGACAACGGATTCTGGGTATATACTTCCAAGGACCTGCAGCATTGGAGCGGTCCGGCAGGCGCAGTTGACGGCTATGCACTGTGGGGCAACACCTACGGCACAAAGGGATTCTGGGCTCCTCAGGTGTTCAAGCACAACGGACGTTACGCCATGGCCTACACTGCCAACGAACAGATAGCCATCGCCTGGGCCGACAGTCCACTCGGACCGTTCGTTCAGGACGAGCCGGCCATGATACCGGCGAAGACCAAGGAGATTGATCCGTTCGTGTTCCGCGACGACGATGGCAAGATATACATGTATCATGTGCGCCTTATCGACGGCAACCGTATCTACGTGGCCGAAATGAACGACGACATGCGTTCGCTCAAGGAGGAGACCGCCCGCGAGTGTATCTCGGTGAACGAGGACGGATGGGAGAACACTGCCAAGAGCAAGTGGGGCGTGAGCGAAGGTCCTACGGTGGTGAAACTCGACGGCACATACTACATGTTCTACTCATGCAACGACTTCCGCAACATCGACTACGCCATGGGTTACGCCACGGCAAAGTCGCCACTCGGACCGTGGAAGAAGCACAAGAAGCCCATCGTGTCGCGTCAGCTCACAGGAGAGAACGGCACGGGCCACGGCGATCTGTTCCGCGATGCCGACGGACGTTGGATGTACGTGCTGCATACTCACAACAGCAACTCGCAGGTGAGCCCGCGCCGCACGGCCATAGTGGAACTCACGAAGAAGGGTAAGAAGTTCGAGATGGTGCCGGGCTCGCTGAGATACATAGAGCGTTGATGCCTGTCAGGTGATTCCGGCAGAAGAGTGGATGAATGCCCGTCGGTATATCTTCCAGTCAGACCTGAGCCGGTATAAGGGCCCGCCATCAGAATATAGACAACTTGAGGGCGTCGTAGCGTACGGATATTCACATCCTGCTACGACGCCCTTCTTGTGTGCCTGCGCTTTCGTCTGCGTTCCGGAAACTGTGTGTAAAGACATACGGAACAGGCATTTGCTGCACTTACCGTGCCGAAGACGAAAAAGGGCATATCGGGAATTTTCTGCATAAATATGCAAAACGAAAAGTAAAAAATCTTGACAAAATTTTTTTTCAAAATAGAAAACGAAGTTTAGCGAAAACGCCTTTATCGAACTAAAGATTTTTTTCGGAGGCCTCAGAAAAATGCCCTCGCAAAACACTTCGCCGCTGACTGTTTTCCGGAATGGGCTTTTTGAGCCTGCAAAACAGACTTTATTGATGCCCGAAATGAAGCATATCAGGGCATGAAATGGTGCATATCAGGTGGTGATATGGGCTCTATCGCAAGCTGATGGAAGCAATGTGAATTTTCGGAATTGCGTAACCTGCTGACGGATAAACTGTTACGCAAAGTGCTCAAAACTCGCGTATTTGCGGTCGGGTGCACTCTTGTTTGCAAATATTCGATTCTCGTGAAGTTGACGATGAATAAATATACAGTCGTCGTTATGCTTTTGCATATTTATGCATGCCGCGTTATGTCGGCGAGTTTGTGCGGCAGTAGGTGTGGCACAGGGTGAAGGCGGCGGTGCTGGCACCGCCTGCCGACGTTACAACTTATGGCTCCACGTCCGTCTGCCGTCGCCCAGTTTCAGCTTGCCGGTGTTGATGACACGCTGTCCTACGGTGAGTTTTCTCAGATTCAGACATCCTTTCAGTACCTCAATGCTGACATTGCTGTCGCTCACTTCGCACACTCCCCATGCGTATCCGTTGCTCCAGAAGTATCTGCCCGGGCGGTCGGTTATCTGCATGCATCCGCTTACGGCGGAATAATGGAAACCGCTTGAGGCTAGCACCGCAGCCCAGCTGGCCATGGAGCGTGCGTAGTGGTGGCCGCACTCTGCCTCGCTGAACGGATTGCGGCGTGCTCCGTCGTGGCGGTCGCGTATGGCTTTGATGCAGGTGAGTGCCTCGTCTTCCATGCCTTCGTACATCATTTCGACGGCGGCACAATACTCAAATCCGGTCATCACCTCGGCGAAATAGGGGAACGGCACCTTCAGTCTGCCCTTGGGCCATGAGGCCATGAGTAGTCCGGATTCGTGCCCCATGACGTAGGAACGCATGTTGTTGAAGTGGCGGCTGAAGTCGTCCACGTAGTTGTATTTCATGACGTTCTCCATCGTTGTGCGTATGTTTGTCGGGTCAGCCAGATAGCCCAGCCCGCAGATGTGGGCCATATATTGCCCTACAAGCTGGTCGACCAGACAGCCTTTTCCCAGCTGATAGGGCGGAATGCGCGACTCGTCGTCCATATTGATGAACTCAAACGTGGCGGGATCGGTTATCTTATGTTCATAATATTCGCCGTTGAAAAGATTGGCGTCCATCCATTCGGAACCCTGTGCGAACAGTTGCCGGCACTTCTTCTCAAACGTGCGGTCCTTCATGGCTGCTGCCATCTCTTCGGCGGCACGCAGCGCTCCCAGATACCAGAAGCCCATCTGCGGATTCGGTCCGAAGTAGTTTACGTCCATCGTATTGTGCTGCGAACCTTCCATCACGCCGTCCTGATTGCCGTCCCATCCGCCTTTCACCCATGCGTAGGACATAACTTTCTTTATCTGTTCCCAGTTGTCGGCGAGGAACTGATTGTCGCCGGACAGCTGCCAGTCGCGGTAGAACTTCATGATACATCCCATCTGGCCGTCAGCTGCAGCCGCATTACCTTTGGCAGCCTCGGAAAGTGGCAGGGCGGCGCGGAAGTTCATGAGTCCGTCATCGCGTGTGGCGTAGTTGAATTCTACGTCGCGCATGGTGCGCGCCAGGTCGCCGAAAAGAAATGATGTGGCCATCTCGTAGTTCCATACATGAGTACACGAACCCATGCACGAGCCGTAGCGGTCCATCACACCTTCCCATCCCATGAGATGACCGCTTGGCAGGCGGAATACGGTCTGCGAGCGGAGTGTGGCCAGATTGAACAGGGCTGCCTCTTTGATGACGTCGGGTAGGCTGCTGCTCAGGAAACTGTTGACAAACAGCAGGGTGCTCTTCTCCAGCTCAGGAATGCGCGGCACTATGGAGCAGGCGGCCTGCCAGGCGTCCGGATATTGCGTGCAGTAGTAATTGCCCACAACAGATTCCGACCATGCCTTGCGGTTGGGGAAACTCCATGTTAGGAAGAACGAATAGGTGGCGGTCTGTCCCGGTGCTATGGTCTTCATGACGGCCAGCGACGCCATCGGGTCATCGTCGGCCTGTACGTCGCATTCCGTAAGCATGCCGTCGGCACTGAAGTCGTCCCAGAAGTTCAGTATGGCGTTGTTCCAGTCGTCGGGCACGGACGACGTCCTGTAGGAAACCTTTCCTGACGACTGTGTGGTGAGAGCCATCGTTCCGTAGGCAGAATCGTCTTGTTGCACTCCCTCCGAGTGGAAATATATGCCTTTCAGTCCGTCGGCATCCTTGTATGTGTTCTTGTTTTTCTTGGCGCCAAGCGGCACATAATCGCCTTTCCAGTTGAAGGTGTACTTGCTTCCGTCCTTGCCTATGAAGTTGCGGATGGATCCGCACACTGCTACTTCGAGCGGAGCATCAGTTAGGTTGGTGACCTCATAGCTCAAAACGGCAACCGGCAGACCGCTGTTGTCTGCATCGCCGGGAATGAGCGGATTGAATCCTTTGACGGTGACTCTTACCGGAAGGGCCTTGTCCGCCAGACGTACCTGTCCGAACGGATAGGCTGCGTCGAACGAGGCTTCGGAGAAACGAGGGAATCCGTGATGGTTTACGGGTCGTCCTTCGTAGTGGAGATATTCGTGGTCGTAGAGCGGACCGCTGAGGAGTGTGGTCTGCGCCTGCTTTCCCGCTTCCTTAGTATATATGGCGAAGAAGGGCGCGTTGTTGCCCGGAGTCACGGTGCTGTATTGTTTTGCAGGAACATTCATTATCTCCCAGTCGCGCAGTTCGCCGCGTCCGCCCAGCGATACTGTTCCTGTGCCGATGCCTCCCAGGGGAAGGGCGATGTGATAGAGATGGTTCTGGTCGTAGTGTTTCAGTACCGGCCATTCGGCAGGACTCCATTCTTCGGCCTGTACGGACAGTGCCAGTAACAGACAGATGGCATGAACAAAAAGTCTTTTCATATATTTATCTCCTTGGTCTTAACGTGAAAATGATGTTAGAAATAATATATCTTTATGGTTATCAGGATTATAACGGTAAACGCGTATTGTCTTCAGTGGCGGGGGAAAGAGATGTGACTGTGGCGCCACTGTACGCTGAATCCAAAGTTACGGAGATTTATTGTATTGTGGATGTTATTTGTCTGAAATTTTTGTTACGTATGAAAATTATATGTATGACGGTGTGGTGGCCGGACAGTATGGGGTGTACAGAACAAAGATGGGGCTGAGCATGTTGTTGTATGTGTGGTGTTATGAGGTTGAGGATTCTGGAGACATCTGACGCGGAGCGGATAAGCGGCAGGGCGGAAGAGTGTGGCTTGCTGAAGATAAAAATAAAAGAACCGTGCCATACTCATTGCGAGAGTTGCGGCAGGGTTCTTTTTATTGTTGTCGGAGTCTGTCTGTTTTTATGTCAGGTGGGCTCCTGTGGTTTTTCCCGTATGTATTGTCTTTTACGCCTTATGTTCTTATTTCTTCGGTGCTTTCACGGCTTTCACACCCTCGAAAGTCATCTTCACCGGTTTGATGTAGCCGTCCTTGTCGAAGTACATGCGGTCGATACATGTCACACGGCTGTCGCGTCCTTTCTCGGTGAGCGGGCGGCGGTGATATACAATGTAGTATTCGTCCTTGCCCGGAACCTGTATTACGGAGTGATGTCCTGCGCCTGTTGCCACTTCAGGATCCTGCTGCAGAATCTTGCCTACGCGCTTGAACGGACCGAAAGGTGAGTCGGCGATGGCGTAAGCCACACTGTAGTCGGGACCGCCCCATCCGCCTTCAGACCACATGAAGTAGTATTTGCCTTTGCGTTTGAGCATGAACGGACCTTCAACGTAGTTTTCCGGGGTCACCTCTTTATATGTTGTTCCGTCCTCGAACGGCACTACGCTGAGCAGGTCGGACGACAAGCGCACCATGTTGCAGTGGCCCCATCCGCCGTAATACATATAATATTGTCCGTCGTCATCGCGGAATACGAACTGGTCGATAGGCTGTGCACCGTTTATTATCTGGCCGATGAGCGGTTTGCCCAGTGCGTCCTTGTACGGTCCTTCTGGTTTGTCGGATGTTGCGACACCGATGCCTCCGAGTTCGTTGTTGTTCTGGATGTCGTTGGCTCCGAAGAAAAGATAGTATTTGTCGTTGGCATGTATGATGGCCGGCGCCCACATTGCGCGGCGTGCCCAGCTTACGTTCTTCTTCTCGAGTACACGCGGATGCTTGGTCCAGTTCACAAGGTCTTTGGATGAGAATGCGTCCATGAATATCTGATCATCGTATGCAGCGGAATAGGTAGGGAAAATCCAGTATTCTCCATTGAGCACGGCGCCTTCGGGATCGGCATACCATCCTTGGAAAATAGGGTTGCCGCTGGTTTTAGTTTTCTTCGTTCCGGCCTGTCCGCTGGCGGCTATTGCGAGGATCATGGCGGAGGTAAGCAATAGTTTTCTCATTGTTTTGATTTGTTGTTTTTGTTATGGTTATGTTTTTCTTGGGGACAAATGTATTAAAAAAAAGTATATTTTACAAATATTGTGTCATGTTTTGCAGCGGTTGGGTTATCATATTTTCACTGCCCGAAAATTAACGTAAAAAAAAGAATTCAGATTTTAACGAGAGTTAAAAAAATAACAGAAGAAGGATTTAATTGTGAATTTATTTGATAGCTCAATTTAAAAGTTTTAACTTTGAACATGCTTTTAAGAAAGCGTGAAAAACATAACTGATTAACTAACTAAAAGTGTAAATGCTACTATGATTATTTCTCAACTGTTATTTTTAGGTTCGATAGGCATGCCTGAGGTGCTGATTATAGCATTGATAGTATTGCTTCTCTTTGGCGGAAAGAAGATACCTGAACTCATGAAAGGTCTGGGTAAAGGCGTCAAAAGCTTTAAGGACGGAGTGAACGGAATTGAAAAAGATTTGAATGCAGACATCAACGCGTCTGCCGAAGATAAAAAGAAAGACTAAAAAACAGCGTATCCCATAATGGCATTAAGAGCGGACATGACTTTCTGGGACCATCTTGAGGCTTTGCGCTGGACGTTGGTGAGGTCGTTTACGGCAATAGGAATATTCTTTGTCGCAGGTTTTGCATTTATTCCTTACATATTCGATCACGTAGTGATGGCGCCGAGCCGGGATGATTTCTTCCTTTACAGATTTCTTGCAAGGTTGGGCAAGGTGTTGCCACTTGTTCCCGGAGAGGTTATCAAACCATTTCATGTTGACATTATTAATATAAAATTGTCTTCGCAGTTTTTTCTGCACATTTCGCTCTCTTTGTGGCTTGCATTGCTCGTTGCATTTCCTTATCTGGTTTACGAAGTATGGAAATTTGTATGTCCTGCGTTGTATGACAACGAGCGTAAAGGCATCAAGTTTACGTTTCTTTTCGGTACGATAATGTTCTATCTGGGATGTGTCATAGGATATACGGTGGTATTCCCGCTTACGCTCAGATTCCTTTACACATACGAGATAAGTTCGTTCATAACCAACCAGTTGTCGTTAGACTCGTACATGAACAATTTCCTGATGCTTATTTTCATGATGGGTATTGTGTTCGAGTTGCCGTTGCTTGCCATGTTGATGTCAAAACTGGGATTCCTGAACAGAAGTTTCTTTTCTGAGTACAGACGACATGCGATTGTCGCTATTATGTTTGTCGCAGCTGTGATAACACCGTCGTCTGACCCGTTCACACTTATGGCTGTGTTCATCCCTGTATACGTATTGTGGGAACTCAGCGCCTTCCTTGTGAAACCGGCTCCGGCTGAGGATGACATTGAGGAAGAATGTACCGAACTGAAAAATGAATAGCTAAACTAAATCATAATGGAAAACTCTAAAATAAACGTTGGATTAATCGGATTTGGCAGGATGGGCAGCAAATACCTGCGTAAATTCAATGCAACAGGAAAATATCACTTTTCTTACATCTGTGATGTTGATCCGGAGGCACAGGCTATGGCACGTAAGCTATCGCCGGAATCAAAGGTGGTGGATAATGAGGATGTGATATTCAATGACGACAACGTACAGTGTGTGATATTGTCGACATTGGCAAACATGCGCAAGGAACAGATTGAGAAAGCCGTAAAGCATGGCAAGCATGTGATATCGGAAAAGCCTATCGCGGATACTCCGGAAAGAGAGTGGGCGGCAGTGAACTGTGTGGAAGGTTCGAATGTGTTGTCGACTGTCAACCTCTATCTGCGCAATTCGTGGTATCACAACAAAATGAAACAATATATCGACGAGGGAGAACTCGGCGAACTCGCTATAATACGTGTGTGCCATATGACACCGGGACTTGCGCCCGGCGAGGGACACGAATATGAAGGCCCTGCATTCCATGACTGCGGAATGCATTATGTGGACATAACAAGATGGTATGCCGGAGCGGAATACAAGACTTGGAATGCACAGGGCGTAAGAATGTGGAACTACAAGGATCCGTGGTGGGTGCAGTGTCATGGCACATTCACCAACGGTGTTGTTTTCGACATTACACAGGGATTTGTTTACGGACAATTGTCAAAGGATCAGACACACAATTCTTATGTCGATCTGATAGGAACAAAGGGTATCGTACGCATGCATCACGATTTCAAGACAGCGGTTGTAGAACTCCGTGGTGTGACAAAGACCGAGATAACCGAACTTCCTTATGGTGCAAAGAACATAGATGTTATGGGAGAACTCTTTGCTGAGAGTCTGGAGAAAGGACGTCTGAATCCTCAGCTTCCTACATTCCGCGATTCTGCAATAGCTTCAGAGTATGCATGGAAATTCTTTGAAGACACCAAGAATCATGAACTTCCGGCTATCGGAAATCTGGAAACACTGGACGAGATACTCCAGCGCCGCAGAACCATCAAGAATGGATACGGACTGCTCGGACAGAACAAATGGGCGGACGATTGAAAAGACCGCCCTTAAGAAAAAGATTTTTATTTAATGCCAACCTAATATATAAACTCTTAAAAACAAAACAATCATGTCGAACATTTCAAGACGAGATTTTCTTAAAACAGGAGCTGCTGCAATCGCAGGATTCACTATTGCTCCGAGTTCTATCTTAGGCAAGAGTCACGGACACAAAGCTCCGTCTGACAAGCTTAATATTGCCGTAGTTGGTATCGGTGGTATGGGACATGCCAATATCAATGCAGTGAAAGACACAGAAAACATTGTTGCACTCTGTGACGTAAACTGGGATTACGCAAAAGGTGTTTTTGACGAATTCCCTAATGCAAAGAGATATTGGGATTATCGCAAGATGTATGAGGAGATGAACAAGACTATCGACGCTGTAATCATTGCAACGGCCGACCACACTCATGCTATCATTACTGCGGATGCTATGACACTTGGCAAGCACGTTTATTGCCAGAAACCTCTGACACACTCTGTGTATGAATCACGCTTGCTTACCAAGCTTGCTGCTTCAACAGGTGTGGCAACATCAATGGGTAACCAGGGATCTTCTTGGGACGGCACACAGCTTGTATGCGACTGGATCTGGAATGGCGAGATTGGTGAAGTTACAAAAGTAGAATGTGCAACAGACCGTCCTATCTGGCCGCAGGGACTCAATGCTCCTGAAAAAGAAGATCCGATTCCTGATACACTCAACTGGGATCTTTTCACAGGACCTGCAAAACTGAATCCGTATAACGCTATCTATCAGCCGTGGAACTGGCGCGGATGGTGGGATTATGGTACAGGTGCTCTTGGTGATATGGCTTGCCACATCCTGCATCAGCCGTTCAAGGCTCTGAAACTTGGATATCCTACAAAGGTTGAGGGTTCTTCTACATTGCTGCTCAACGCTTGCGCACCGCAGGCACAGCACGTTAAGATGGTGTTCCCGGCTCGCGAGAATATGCCTAAGCTTGCATTGCCGGAAGTTGAGGTTCACTGGTATGATGGTGGTATGATGCCTGACCGTCCAGCTGGATTCCCACAAGGTAAAGAACTCATGCAGTCTGGTGGTGGTCTTACAATATTCCATGGAACAAAAGATACACTTATCTGTGGTTGCTACGGACAGGAACCGTGGTTGCTCTCTGGCCGCAAGCCGAACGCTCCTCAGGTTGCACGCCGCGTGAAAGTTTCTCACGAAATGGACTGGGTACGTGCCTGCAAGGAAAGCAAAGAAAACCGCGTAAAGACAAACTCAGACTTCTCAGAGGCAGGTCCGTTCAACGAAATGGTTGTTATGGGCGTTCTCGCAGTTCGTCTGCAGGGTCTTCATAAAACTCTTGAATGGGATGGTGAAAACATGCGATTCACAAACATCGGTGCAAACGAAACAATACGCACCGTCATAAAGGACGGTTTCACAATCCACAACGGACACCCGTCATTCAACAAGACATGGACCGATCCTGTGAATGCTCAGCAGTTCGCAAACGAACTTATCAAGCATACTTATCGTGATGGTTGGAAACTTCCTGATATGCCTTAATTTGTTAACAGTACACAATAGAAAGGATATTATCTGATAATATGAAGAAAATATTTTATTCATTGGCAGGTATCGCTTTTGCAGGCACTCTTATGTCGTGCAGTGGAGGAATGAAAGTCACAAAGCTGGCTGTATCTCCTTCACTGGGCGCAGCTGAGAATGTGCTTGTTGATATGCCTGTTGATAAAGGCTATTATGTGATATTCGACGGCAAGTCTCTCAATGGATGGCGTGGTTATGGCAAGAGTTATATGCCGGACTGCTGGAAGATTGAGGACGGATGTCTCAAATTCTCAAGAAGCAACGGAAAAGAAGGTGGCGATGTAATCTTCGCACACAAGTTCAGAAACTTCGAACTTGAGATGGAATGGAAGATATGTAAAGGCGGTAACTCCGGTATCTTCTATCTTGCACAGGAATTCTATACAATAGGTAATGACGGCAAGATGAACATCGAACCTATCTACATTTCTGCTCCTGAATATCAGGTGCTGGACAACGAGAACCATCCTGACGCAAAACTCGGAAAGGACAACAACCGCAAGTCTGCGTCGCTTTACGACATGATTCCTGCAAAACCGCAGAATGCAAATCCTTACGGTGAATGGAACAAGACAAAGATTGTCGTTAAGGACGGTGTTGTTTCACACTATCAGAACGATGTGAAGGTTCTTGAATACAAACTCTGGACAAAAGAGTGGACCGATCTGTTGCAGCAGAGCAAGTTCAGCGAGAAGGCATGGCCTCAGGCATTCATTCTTCTCAACGACTGTGGTGGAGTGCTTCACAGCGGTTATATAGGACTTCAGGATCACGGTGACGACGTTTGGTACCGCAATATCCGTGTGAAAGTTCTTGAGTAAGCTAAAATCAAAATTTTAAAAGACACAAAGACTTATGAAGAAATTATTAGTAGTGTTTGTCGGCGCGTTGCTTATGGTAACGTCATGCGGCAACAAGACAAATAAGTGCGAGTGCAACTGCACATGCCCGGGTTGTACATGCAACCAGCAGAAACCTGCAGACAAGGCAAAACTTGATTATAAGGTTGCTGACAAGAAGAATGTTGATATTTCTAAATTCCCGGTTGACAAGGACGGCTACATCGTTCTGTTCGACGGTAAGACTCTCAACGGCTGGCGTGGCTACGGTATGGACACACCTCCAAAGAGCTGGACTGTTGAAGACGGCGCTATCAAGCTGAAGGGTTCAGGCACAGGAGAAGCTCAGGTAGAAGGCGGTGGCGACCTTATCTTCGCTTCCAAATTCCAGAACTTCGAACTCGAACTCGAATACAAGATTTCTGAAGGCGGTAACTCCGGTATCTTCTATCTTGCACAGGAAGTTACAACAACAGAGAACGGCAAGGACGTATATCTGCCTATCTGGCAGTCTGCTTCTGAGTATCAGGTGCTCGACAATGACAGACATCCGGACGCTAAGCTCGGACAGGACGGTAACCGTCAGTCAGCTTCTCTTTATGACATGATACCAGCCAAACCACAGAACGCTAAACCGGCCGGTGAGTGGAACAAGGCTAAGATCATGGTTTACAAAGGAACCGTTATCCACGGTCAGAACGACAAGAACGTAGTTGAATACCACCTCTGGACTCCGAAATGGACAGAAATGCTTCAGGCAAGCAAGTTCAAGGAGAACGGTGATTTCCCAATCGCATATGAACTGCTCAACAACATGGGTGGCAAGAATCATGAGGGATATATCGGTCTTCAGGATCATGGTGACGATGTATGGTATCGCAACATCCGTATCAAGGTTTTGAAATAATCGCTGATATAACGATAAATGAATAACAAAGAAACTGTTTCGGTCCGGAACGTCGATGATGTGAAGAGACGGAACAGTTTCTTTTATTACATAAAAAACATAGGACAATGATGAATAGAAATATAATTGTTTCAGTATTGCTTTCAGTGTTGTTTTCTCTGACAGCAGGTACACAGGCTTTTGCCAAAGGTAAAAAGGACGTGTGCATACAGCTTTTTTCTGTTAGAAGCATTCTTGACGGCGTGAACAAAGACGGACAGGCCGACCAGAAATATACCGACATTCTCAACAAACTGGGCAAAATGGGATACACAAGCGTTGAGGCTGCCAACTACGACCAGGGCCGAGGAACATTCTACGGCCGTACTCCGTCGCAGTTCAAGCAGGATGTTGAGAAAGCCGGCATGAAGGTTCTGTCCTCTCATATAGGTCATGGCCTTAGTGGCGAAGAACTTGCTTCCGGCGACTTCTCAGAGGCATTGAAGTGGTGGAGCAAATGTATTGCCGACCACAAGGCTGCCGGAATGAAGTACATCGTATGCCCGTGGATGGAAGTACCCAAGACACTGAAAGACCTTGACACATACTGCCGCTACTACAACGAAGTGGGCAAGATGTGCAAAGAGGCAGGTATGCAGTTCGGATATCACAACCATTCGCACGAGTTCCAGAAGGTTGAGGACAAGGTGATGTACGACTACATGCTCGAGAATACCAATCCTGAATACGTGTTCTTCCAGATGGACCTCTACTGGGTGGTTCGCGGCCAGTGCAGTCCGGTAAGCTATTTCAAGCGCTATCCGGGACGTTTCAAGATCTATCATGTGAAGGACGACAAGGAAATCGGTCAGAGCGGCATGGTTGGATACGACGCAATATTCCGCAATGCCGATGTTGCCGGAGTGCAGGCCATCGTTGCCGAAATAGAACAGTACACAATGCCTGTTGAGGAAAGCGTTGAGGCAAGTCTCCGCTATCTGCAGGAAGCTCCGTTCGTAAAGGCTTCTTACTCCTACAACTGCAAGTGATAGAACATACAAGCGTGCGCCCGTTATGTTATGACGGGCGCCGTTTTTTATATGTATATATATAAATTACCAAATAAATTATTATTATGAATAACACAAGAAATCTTTTCGCGGCAACTCTGATGCTCGCCGCAGCAGGCAGTGCGTATGCCCAGGAAGGCATGCGCCCGGAGATGTCTGAGTTTTACACACCGGTGACAACTGTTGTCGCACCGGGTTCAGATCTGCAGGGTGGTGGCTTCACTGCTCCGTCCGATGCCATCGTTCTGTTCGATGGCAGCGATCTTTCCGCATGGGAGAACACACAGGGCGGTCCGGCAGAATGGAAGGTTGCTGACGGCGTGATGACTGTTGACAAGAGCAAAGGCGACATCCGCACAAAGGAGAAGTTTGAGAACTTCCAGCTCCATATTGAGTGGCGCGTTCCGGAGAATATTCACGGTGAAGGACAGGCACGCGGCAACAGCGGTGTCTATCTGCAGGGAATGTACGAGCTCCAGGTGCTCGACAGCTACAACAACAGCACATACGTGAACGGTCAGGCCGGCAGTATCTACAAGCAGACAGCTCCGCTGGTGAACGCAATGCGCAAGCCGGGTGAATGGAATGTTTATGACATCATCTACACAGCTCCTGTGTTCAAGGAAGACGGTACATACCGTTCATTCCCACGTGTTACCGTTATTCAGAACGGTGTGCTGGTTCAGAACAACACCACCATCATCGGTACTACCGAGTACATCGGCTTCCCGCAGGTGCGTGCCCATGGCGCAGGCCCGATTCTTCTCCAGAGTCACGGCGACCCGAGCGAACCTATCAGCTTCCGCAACATCTGGATCCGCAAGCTGTAATGGTGCGTATCTGATACAGAAAACAAAGCAGCCGTGCTGCACGCCGCGCTGTTCCGTTCTGCGGAAAGCGGCATGCCTTGCACGGCTGCAATGACTAAGAGTCCGGATGATTCACCCGATGAACCATTCGGGCTCTTTTCTTGCCCTGTTGCCTCCTACTATCTTTTTCTCCGCTACGGCGTATAGCAGTCCGCTGAAGCGTCGCGCATGCTGTGGACACACTGCCACACAGCGCCCGCACGATATACATTTGTCGCCGTCGGTCTTCCATGGCTCGTCTGTGCCGATGGCTTCTGCCGGACACAGTCGTGCGCATGTGCCGCAACTGTTGCATTTCTTCTTGTCGCCGTGAGGATGCAAAGGTATTGCCCCCGGCTTCTTGTACGGCCTGTTGCCTTTTATTATCGGTGCGGGTATGCTGTCGCCATTGTGCCATGCATCAATCTTTTCCTTACATGCCCGACCGAACTCCTCCAGTTTTGCCATGTCGGCTTCGTCCGGCCGTCCGGCCGCAAGTTGCGGGAATATGGAGTGCTGTGCTATGAATGCAGCGGCTGCCACGGTGTGGAATCCGTTGTCTGCAAGCAGGTCGGCGGTTTCGAGTAGCGCGTCGTCATAGTCGCGGTTGCCATACACGCACACGGCTATTGCCGGAGTGCCGTCGCCCTTTATCATGTCCAGGGCCTGCGCTCCCTGTTGCGGTATGCGTCCTGCATACACCGGCATGCCCACGATGAGCAGCTCGCCTTCGCCTGCCATTCTCACCTCCGTATCAGGCAGACGGCTTGTAACGTCGAGTTCTGTCACCTCACATCCGAATGTCTGGGCCAGCGCACGCACCACTTTGCGGGTGGTGTATGTCGCACTGAAATATATTAATATAACTTTTTTTATTCTCATACGTATGTATAATAATGAGAGTTCAAATTTACAAAATAAATTCTGATTATACAATAATGAAAATTGCTTTGATGTTTTTCAATTAATAATCATATGTTTATAATTTTATTATTTAACGTGAGTTCGATGAATTATAAGTACTTGTAAAATTGGTGATTAGCGAAAATTGCTGTATCTTTATAGTTCTGAATTACAAAGGATTACAAACAATAATCGCTATGATCACCGAAAGCAAAGTTATAGAATTATTTTGTATGGC
>NZ_JBBKBO010000012.1:0-74152 GCF_037890215.1 Prevotella sp. HCN-7019
GCAATTAAAGTATTAAAATATGAAAAATACACCTTATTATATTATGTCGAGACATGCAGGATGAAATTCAGCTAAAACAATGACAACAACGGAAAAAATCATGAAAAATAAAAAAAAGAATCCCTCTCCCGAATAAGGAGAGGGATTCCATTATAACATTTACTGTAAGAATATATTATTTAACAACAAACTTCTTACCGTTCTTGATGTAAACGCCACGCTGTGTAGCATTCTTCACCTGAACACCCTGGAGGTTGTAGATCTTGCCATCCTTAACAGCTTCTGTATTGTCTGTTACACCATCGATTCCAGTAGGAGTCTGCTCACCGAGGTATGTCAGACGGAAGTTATCAACACATACCCAGTCATTCTCACCACCATTTTCCTTGCTAATACCGAATGAAAGCATACCGTCGTCACCGACCTTAACAAGGAGGCTGTTCTTATAAGCACCTACCTGGAAATAGTTTGTAGCCTGTTCCGGATCGTTCGGAATCCAACCAACTGAAGTATTGCTGTTCCAACCGTATCCAGGTGCATAGTTTGCATACTTCTCAATTGTCACAAGTTTAGTTGATACTTCGTTCATGTCTGCATCATATGCATAGAGCTTAGCATTCTGCTGTGGCTCATAACCACCAGCTGCGATAGACTGTGTGTAATCAACCTCTGTGCAGTCACGATAGTAACCCTGAACTGAAAGAATGTAGTAACCAGCCTTCATGTCGTATATGCTCTGAGTAAGAGTGAGCGGATCCTGGTTGAAGCACTCGAATGCAAAGTCGGTCTTGTTCTGTCCACGACCATAGATAGTACCGTTAACATGCTCCCATGCATAGTCCTGGCCATCAACGTTATCCCAACCGCCTGTGATTTCATATTCACGCTGGTTGAAGTTAGGCATCTTGATGAGATAAGAAGCGTCAACAGGATTTTCCTCAGATGCAGCTTCGAGCAGAGCGTCGCGGTCTGCCTTTGTTACGAGAATCCAATGATTATCAGCAACATCTGCTCCACCCATATCTGTATCTACGGTAGCATAACGTCCCGGACGATATCCAAGATACACATTACCTTCAGCAATCTGCTCTTCACTTGCATTTGTACGTTTAATCAAATAAACGCCTTCAGAAACTTTCTCAAATGTCCAAGGATCCTGAGCGCCAGTATCGCAGTATCCACCATAGTTGAGATAATGTTCATTCTCACCATTGCGCAGACGTGTGTCTATAACGAAAGCACCTTCTGTCTCTGTAGCAACAAGTGTAACTTCGATACCCGGGAATCCGAGAGCTGCATGTGCTCCCCAGTCTTCACCACCGCAGAAGAAGCGCTTCTGACCTACGTTGTAGAGATAGAATGAACCAGCTGCAGGAACATTTCCCTTGAACTTGTTCTCCTGTCTGTCAGCTGCATTGAGGCGACGTGCCATGCGCAGGTTGTCGAGAGCAGAATTGATAGCATCTGCAGTAACACCATTTACAGCAACATCAGCTGCAGTTGTCATAGCCTCACCCTCAACTTTCTCATTCTGTGCAAGAGCTACAGTCTGCTTGAGGAAGCTTGCATTTGTGCTTGTCTCGTTGATAAGCTGAATTGCTGTTGTAATAGCTGTAGCAGCAGAACCGATGGCAGTAGCGTCAGAAGAGCTTGCATAAACATCCTTACCATTTGCCAGAGCTTCGTCGAACATCTTGTTGATGGCCTCAGTAGAGCGTGCTGTGCAAGCCTCTGCGTCCTTAATTGCCTGTGCAAGAGTTTCCTTAACCTGATCGATATCGATTGAAGAACCATAATATGTCAGTTTGAAGTTGTCAAGGATGATCCAGTCGTCGTTCACACCCTGTTCCTTCTTCACACCAATAGTAAGTGTACCATCAGCAACAGAAGTCTTGATCTCGTCGTTCAAATAAGCTCCATAGAACAAAGCATAAGAAGCCTGGTCTGTGCTGTTCGGCACCCACTTGCCACTCTCCATTACATCGAGGAACTCAGGATCGGTCATCTTTGCATTGTACTCATAACCGGTTTCTCTTGCATCCTTAGCACCGTCGAAAATAGACATAAGCGGAGCGCTTGAGCTGTTTGCATAATATGTAGCATAATGGTGTTCAGTTCCTGCAGAATAGAGGTCGTATCCGAAAGGATCAACTCCGTTCCAGTCCTTAACATCATCAGCAGAACCTTCACGGTAGTATCCCTGAACGCTGAGTCCGTATGTTCCTACCGGAAGTTCCTTAACTGTCTGAGTAATAGAAGCTGTATAAGAGCTCCACATCTCATACACACGGTTACAGTTCATCTGTCCGTTTCCGCCATGGCCCTGTGCAGGACCATGAGAACCAGAAGGAAGACCTTCTATAGAAATATTTCTTATCCACTTATTAAAACGCTCGTCCTTATCAGCGAAGTTAGGAGCATTCAAAAGCCATGTAGCGTCTGCACTGCCGTTGAGTTCGGCCTGCTGCTTCATGTATTCAAGACGCTGTTCCTTTGTTACGAGCTGCCATACATCGTTCTCGCCATCATTTGCGCCATCTACAGAAGTTGCAATCCATCCGTCTTCTCCTACATAAAGGTAAGGATAGTCACCTGTATTAGCACAAATTCTGAACGCATTGGATACACCAGCATCATCGGCAGGCTCAAGAATCCACTGTGTCACAGCATCACCCGTATCAAGATAAAGATTTGATGCGTTCATACTGTGGTTGCTACCGAACTTAGGATTGAGCTGGTACATATTGCCATACTCATCAAGTGCAAGACAGGTAACCTCCCAGTCAATACCTCTTGTTCCAACTTCAGCGCGTGTTGTCCACAATGTCGCATTGTTTGGTGGATCAGAAGCATGATCATCATTATTCTGCAGCCACTTACCGGACTTTACATTGTAAAGATAATAATCGGCTCCTTCGCCCACAACGGCAGAAGGCTGCGCACCGGTAAACGGCGAAGACAGCTGAGCCGACATGGTAGCACTACCAAGCAGGCCCAAGCCCAACATAAGTAATTGTTTTTTCATACTTAGCTTTAGTTTTAGTTAATAATATGATAAATCAATAATATCTTTAAAAAGGTATGCGACGTTCTTGAATACGCTGCATATTTATTTTCTCAGATAAAAATCAAGCTTCTTAATAATCTCAATAAAGGTCACCGATTTCCTTCACCATGCTCCTATGTTTTCAGCTATCGGTTTCTCTGTCAAGTTATTAGTTATTCAGTTTCATTTCAATAGTCGTCGGCAAATATATAAAATATTTGTTTAACAGAAGCATTATTGTGAATATTTATTAACACAATAAATGTTAAATATTATTTTACACATTATACCTGAGCACGTTCGTATGAAAACACCACACGGAAAACCGTGAGAGAAGAAACACCATACAGATGATGCACCGAAGCGCATCTGCCACTGCTAACAGAAAAGAAAAAGACAACGTGATTTTCATATACCCGAAGCATGTAACACTTATGTAATATATGTGTCACAGGAACGTAAAATAAAAATATGACCTTTGCAGCGCTGACAAAGAATTCATTAAAACAACAGAAGATACACCATATTTAATTAAATACAAATATCCACAATATGAGTTTAGCAAAAGTACTGGCGATTGCCGCATTCGGCACATGCATTGCCGGCAGTGTTTCTGCCCAAGAGAGCGATAAGACCGACTACAAACCAAATCTTCACGGAACGATAAGAGGCAAATACGAATATCAGACCGAAGAAGGAAAAGGGCGATTCCAGGTGCGCAACGCACGCATAAGCGTTGACGGCAACATCACTCCGATGATATCATACAAAGCGGAAATAGATCTTTGCGACGAAGGATCGATAAAGATGCTTGACGCATACACACGCCTGAAACCCATGAAATCGATGCAGTTCACGATAGGACAGATGCGTGTGCCGTTCACCATCGACGCCCACCGCTCGCCCCATCAGCAGTATTTTGCCAACCGTTCCTTCATTGCCAAGCAGGTGGGCAACGTGCGCGACGTCGGTGCGGCTCTTGGCTACGACTTCAACGTAGGATTCCCCATCAAGCTCGAGGCGGGAGTGTTCAACGGAAGCGGTCTGACCGACCAGAAAGACTTCTGGACAAACAACATCAACTTCTCGGCCAAGGCGCAGATGTTTTTCCCTCACGGATTCAACCTCACGCTGAGCACACAGAAGATCAGACCGGACCATATCAATGTGATGATGTACGACGCCGGAGCCTACTACCACAGCCACGGCTGGCACATCGAAGCCGAATATCTGCTGAAAAAATATGCCGACAACAAGTTTGACGACGTACATGCCTTCGATGCTTTTGCAAGCTACGACTTCAGACTGCGCAAGGGTGCACTCAGATACATCACTCCGCTGGTGCGCTATGACTACATGAGCGACCACAGCGACGGCATGCGCTACACCGACGGAGAGAAAGATCCGGAAGGTTCGCTCATCATCAACGATTACCAGCGCTCGCGTCTGACCGGCGGTCTGACACTGAGTTTCAGCAAACCGTTCATAAGCGACATAAGAATAAACTACGAGAAATACTTCTACCGTGACGGCGCAATAGCCAAACCGTCAGAGCGCGACAAAATTGTTGTGGAGTTCATGACGCGTTTCTAAAACTCCACAACATACATGCATCACTTCCATCTCCATGTCTTGGAGATAACGCGGCCGAGATAGCTGACCACGTGGAAAACTCTTGCCGGAAAGAAAGACTTTCCGGCAACTATTATTATAACGGCTACCAATATAAGCACTATTCCCACCGAAAGACGGAGCGTCAGCTGCTCGCCGAACACCATCACACCTATCACCACCGCCGTGAGCGGTTCGAGAGCTCCCATGACGGCCGTAGGCGTAGAGCCTATCTCATGAACAGATATCACCATCAGCACAAGCGAGAACACTGTAGGCAGAAGCGCAAGCATGAGCGCGCACATCCACATACGCGGTGTAGTGAGCATCTGTATGTGTATGCCTGTGATGAAAGAATTGGCAAGAATGGTGAGCATTCCGAAGAACAGCACATAAAAAGTGAGCTTCAGAGAAGATATGCGCAACGGCGACTTGTTCACCACAACTATGTAAATGGCATAACTGAGCGATGAAAGCATCACGAGCAACACGCCGACCGTACTGAGCGTAGCACCGCCGTCACCCTTATAAAGCAGGGCTATACCGGTAAGGGCAAGCACGATGGCGAATATAGCCGCAGCCGAAAGTTTCTCCTTGAACAGCACAGCCATTATGACCGCCACCATCACCGGATAGACAAAAAGAAGCGTCGAGGCAATGCCGGCATCCATGAAACAGAAACTGAAATAGAGCGTTATGGACGACGTGGAGAACACAACTCCAAGCACAGCGAGCAAAGCCAGCTCCTTCATACTGACAAGCAGCGACTTGCCCTGGGCCATCATCAGCATGCCAAGCATCACCACAGCGAGCGCGAAACGATAGAAAAGCACCGAGTTGGCGTTGATGTTGTCTTCATAAAGATACAAGGCTCCCAACGGGTTGGTGCCATAACACACTGCGGCTCCTATGCCGCACAGATATCCTTTCAACTTAGATTGCATAACAGAAATATAGTGTCAGTCCTGATTCTTTATTCTTATGAGCATGTTTGACAGAATGGCAGCCACTCCGCCTGTGGTGATACCTGACGAGAAGATGCTTGCCACTTCCTTGGGCAGGCCGGAAAGAATGTCGGGCACAAGCTCCACGCTAAGTCCAAGCGAGAAGCTGACAGCCATCACAAGAACCTCCTTGCGGCCTATCTTCTGCGATGCTATGATGCGTATGCCGGCTGTTGCCACCGTACCGAACATCAGCAGCGTGGCTCCGCCGAGCACCGGCTCGGGCATGAGCGAGAACACAAGACTGACGGCCGGGAACAGTCCGAGCAGCACAAGAAACAGCGCAATGAAATAACCCACGTAGCGGCTTGCCACACCGGTGAGCTGTATCATGCCGTTGTTCTGGGCGAAAATGGAATTGGGGAACGAATTGAACACCGCAGCAAGAAATGACGTAAGACCATTGGCCACCACTCCACCCGACACTCTCTTGTCGAACACCTTGCCCTCTACCGGTTCGCCCGAAATGAGCGAATTGGCGGTTATGTCGCCATAAGCCTCTATGGCCGTTATGACGAATATTATGCTCAATGATATGAAAGCCGACCAGTCGAAATCGATGCCATACTTGAACGGCTGCGGAAGATAGAAGCCCGAATAGCTGCCGGCAGCCGAGAAATCTATCATGCCCATGGTCCACGCCACGACATAACCCACCACAAGTCCTATCACAACCGAACTCATGCGCAGCATACGGTTGCGGCAACTGTTGAAGAACACGATGACCAGCAACACCAGTCCGGCCAGCATCAGATTGCGCATGCTGCCGAACGTGCCGTCGGCCATGGCGGCATTGCCTCCACCGCAGGCCGACACTCCCACCTTGATAAGGCAAAGTCCGATGAGCGTAACCACAATACCAGACACCACGGGAGTGATGATCTTGCGTGCATAGCGCAGCATACGGCCTATAATCACCTCGACAAACGAGGCTGCCATACATGTTCCGAATATAACGGCCGGACCGCCTACCATTCCGGCTGCTATCACAGGACCGATGAACGAATAGCTCGTGCCCTGGATGCACAGCAGTCCTGCGCCTACGGGTCCGAACCTGCGGCACTGCACAAACGTGGCAACACCCGAAGCGAACAGTGCCATCGACACCATGTAGCTTGTAGTGTGAAGGTCGAATCCCAACTGCGACGCAATGATGAGAGGCGGCGTCATTATGGCTACAAAGATTGCCAGCAGATGCTGCATGGCTGCAAAGATTGTCTCAAGCAACGGCGGTCTGTCGTTAAGAGCGTAGATTATGTCATTGTTTTTCTCCATATTCATGATATGTGTTTCATTTAGTCGGCAAAATTAGTAAAAAACATCGTAACACAAGAACGCGGCTCTGTAGAAATTCAGCAGCGGCAGGTTTCTACAGGAAACGGCGGCTTCAACAGCGAATCGGCGGCGCAGCTTTCTGCCGGAAAGAGGCCAATCAGGGCACTTACAGTTTTTAAGTATCCTGCGAATTTTCCGCCCGAGTTTTCTGTTCTACCCCGTTTATTTTTCGCGAATTTGCGCGCGGGCTCTCCTTCGGACGCAAATACGCGAAAAATAACAGCTTTGCGCAGTCCACTGAACATCAACAACTTACATTCAAGACAGATTCTTCCGTCATGCAAAAAGCACTGTTTCAGGGTGTGATACAGCCCATTTCAGGGGCTGAAACACACAATATCACACCCTGAAACAGACGTGATCAGACCCTAAAACGGGCATTATCGGAATGTGAAATGAATTGTCGGGGATTACGCTACTGGGTATACGATAAGACAGTAAAGCCCGAACGGGCCTTTCTTATGCTACATTCAACAATCTCTCACATCTGTTTCGCGATTTTATTTTGTCAAAAAAAAGTCAAGAAAAACTGTAAGTGCGTCGTCCAAGTTTTCTTTTAAAAAGCCTATATGAGGCGTGAGAAAAGACACGGTATATATGCACCGGCTGTGCGGTTATGATTTATCGGTTTCTGCAACGTAGATTTTACATGAGGGAAAACGCTGTCTGGTTTTATACCATCAGGCGTTACCCAGACGTTTTCCGTCACTCCGTGGCGGTTAATCAATAAAGGCCGTACACGTCGGATATCTGCCAGATCAAGGATACGCACCCGTCATATATACATAAAAAAACGCGCTTTCTCACGAAAGCGCGCTACCTTAAAGCTTACAATAATACCTAATACCTAATTGAAAAATTTTTGGTCTTCCTGTTAAATTTCTTCACCTAAATGGAACAAACCATAATATCTTATTCTCCTTCCGGAGCTTTGTCTATGAGATCCATAAACTGATCCAGTTTCGGAGTAATGATGATCTGTGTACGACGGTTACGCTGTTTTCCTACTTCTGTAGAGTTGTCTGTGAGCGGGTTGTATTCGCCACGTCCGCCGGCAGTAAGTCTCTTCGGGTTCACACCATAATGATCCTGCAGATACTGCACAACGCTTGATGCACGCAGACAGGAGAGGTCCCAGTTGTTGCGTATGTTCTTCATCAGCGGGCTTGAAGTGTTCACAGGCACATTGTCTGTATTACCCTCGATGAGCACGTCATAGTCTTTGTAGTCCATGATGATCTTGGCGATCTTGCTCAGAGTCTCTGCGGCACGGTCATTGATTTCGTAGCTTCCGCTCTTATAGAGCATGTTGTCGGCAAGCGAGATGTAAACTACACCCTTGAGCACCTGTACGTCAACTTCTTTCAGTTCTTCCTTGCTCAGAGAACGTGTGAGGTTGTTGGTAAGCACGAGGTTGAGTGAGTCAGACTTAGACTTCACCTCAACGAGATGACGTATGTACTGGTTCGACTCGTTGATCTGATCCACCAGCTTCGAAATGTTTATGTTGTTTGAGCCGGCGTTTGTAAGACTCTTGTCGAGCGACTGCTGCAAGGCTGCGTAATCCTTGTTCTGACGCTCCAGCTGATCCTGGAGTGACTGCACGCGTGCCTGTGCTGCGGCAAGCTGTGCGTTTGCGTCTGCCAGTTTATCTTTTGTGCTTTGATAGTTGCCCATCAGTTCTTTATTTTCAAAACGACAGTTCTCAAGATCCTTTTTGCTGGCACAGCCAGTCATGAGCATCATTCCGGCAGCAACAGCCAAAATAACTACGTTTGTTCTTTTCATAAATAATCGTTGTTTAGTTAATACATTATAAACTTTATCGTGAAGCTACATATAAGACGAATTAAACATAACAATGTTGCTCTTTATTTACACTGTTTAACTACATAAATAGTGTTTTAACATTATTTTTTAATTTTCGTTATATTAAGCATCAATATTCTTCTTAAAAAACGGCTGTCTTGCCCATAACAACAAGACAGCCGATCCGTCATATAATCCGGTCAATACCGGTTATTTGTAAAGTTCGAGTTCGTATATACGTGTTGTGCTTTCGTTCACAGACTGTGCCGGTCCTGTGACATACAAACGTACGTAACGGGCCTTAACCGGCTCGATGCTGCGCTCAACGTCGTTGCTCTTGTTGTCGTCTATCATGTCAACAGTCTTCCACTCTTCTGTCAGAGAGTTGCGAACCTGCAACAGACATGCACGTGTGATGTAATTAGATGCTTCAGAACCAGCGTTCACAATCTTCCATCCGCTGAATTCTTTTTCACTGCCCATGTCCAAAGCAACATAGTTAGGAGCTTTGTTTGTGTCACACCACTTTGTTTCCATGTTTCCGTCAACAAGTTTCTCGGCAGCCTCGCCGGCGTTCACCTGACCGGAAACAGAGATTACCTTAGCACCTTTGAGGATGTTTGTACGTGCAGCGCCAGTGTTTGCATCGTCCGACTTGTTGCCAGTACGGAACAGTTTGCCCGCAGGCTCTACAGTGTTGCTTTCATTCACTGCTGTAGCAGCAAACACTACGACATTCTTGTCAGCCGGAAGGATTATCTCGGTAGCACCCTTCGGTATGTCAATGCCATACTTGAACATATATGTGAATTCATATACGCGG
Organism: Prevotella sp. HCN-7019; assembly: GCF_037890215.1. Lineage (NCBI taxonomy): Bacteria > Pseudomonadati > Bacteroidota > Bacteroidia > Bacteroidales > Prevotellaceae > Prevotella > Prevotella sp. HCN-7019. The sequence goes on from NZ_JBBKBO010000012.1 coordinate 9,629, forward strand.
TCTTCATATTCTGCATGACTGTGTGTGCCCACGTAAGCCACTTCGGCATCTTTCAGGTAACCCTTGGTGTGGCCTTCATGTCCCCACTGTCCTACGAAGCCTGTATAAGAAGGTACATTAACGGTCTGCTTGTTCTTTCCTGCTGTGAATGTGGCCTTACGGTCGCCGGCAGAAGATGCTGCAAGCAGATATACCTTATTATATTTGCCGTCGGCAGGCAGTTTGATAGTGTCGCCGTCGCATGCAAGTCCGTTGTTTGTATCCATTTCTCCGAATGTGAAGTGTACTCCGTCCACTGTGAGTCCGTCCTTCGGAAGAAGTTCTGCAGCATAGCTGTTGCCACCCTCAAAGTTACCGGCCGCACGGAATTCATTGTATGAGAAGCAGTTCTTGTTGAACGGCAGTTCCAGACTGCGTGCGTCAGCATAGCATACACCGGCTTTCTCTGATGCGTTGCCTTCGAGTTTCAGACGATATGTCTTGACACTGAACGGCTTGACATTCACACTGAGTTTGTTGCCGCTGAACGATGCAGCACCTATTTCCTTCTCTGTACCGTCAGACTCAACAGCCTTCACAATGTTGGAAGCGAATGTGAGGTTTGCAGTCTGAGCCTCCTTACCGGCAGTCTCATAAACACGCACTACGTATTCGTCACCTACCTCAGCCTTCTTCAACGCGCGTACTATCACGTTGTCATTGTCTGAAGATACGAATGAGAATTCACGTCCGAGATCACCTTTATGTTTCGGTGATTCGAATGCTCTGATCGGACTGTTGTAAACAGTTGCCATCTGCACGGCTTCTGTCTTGTTTAGTTTTCCCTCATGTCCTACAAGACTGTAGGTAAACTCATGATATCCGAAATCCTGACGATCCTGATAAGTGTATCCGCCGCCCGGTTTCGGTGAATAAAGGAGTGACAGACGTATTGTGTTGTCATTCGGTTTGTCCCAACCGTACTTAGAGTCGTTGAGTACGGTCACACCGTAATCGCCTGAACGGTCTGTCAGGTCTGTCCATTCGTGAGAATAAACCTCGTAGCTGTTCTCACGGTTGTTGCCACGCTCTACACTTCCAAGACCGATGTCGTATGTTGCCTTCTCATTGCTTACGCTGAGCGGGAACTGAACCTTGAGCAGAGCGTTGAGCGAACGCCAGTCAACCTCATTGTAGAAGTCGATGCGGTCTGCCATACTGCCCTCATACAAACGTATGTACTGGTTTATCTTTGAGTCGCCATAGCTCTTTGTCACACGCAGTGACTTGCGCAGCGGACCATTCTCAACCATTGTCACACTTACGTTCTCCTTTATATCCAGCGGAGCCTTGTCTACAGTGTGCTTGAGAATTTCCCAAGCCGGCCATGCCTCAGACTTACAGTCATCGAATATCACAAGGCCAATAGACTTGCCGGAAGCGACAAGTTCCTTACCGTTACGTTTGTCGATAAGTGACGATATGTTACCTATCTTGTCAACTGTAACCTTATAAACAGAGTTTTCTATTACGTTTGCAGCCTTCTCTACTGCAGGGGCTGCCTTACCTCCGGCCTTTACGCTGTATACAGAGAAACCTGTTCCCGGAACGTTTGCATCAACAAGCAGGCTGCGATTACCCTTCGAGTCGGTCACTACCTGTGATGCAACTTTGCGTCCCTTAGCGTCTGTCACATTGTATGATGCAGCCATATTCGGCAGAGTGATGCTTGTAACTGTGCTTACAGGGAAAGCCTGTGTGTTATACAAAACTACCGGAGTACCCGATACGTTTGTGTTCATTCTGTTTGCAACACCGCTTACCGCTGTGGTAAGATTGTTCGAGAAACGCTGCAATGAAATGAGTTCATCGTTCCATGAGAACTCATAAGCACGTGGGATACTTGTACCCGGCAGGTCATCATGGAACTGATGCAACAGCACGCGCTTCCAGCTTTCGGTAAGATCATTCAAAGGATACTCACCCTGACCGAGCCATTCTGCAACAACGGATGCACGCTCTGCAGCATCACCAAGTTGCTCATTCTGACGGTTATAGAGCTTCATTGCGGCCTGCGATGTGTAACATCCTGTACCATGAACATCCATGAACAGTTCACCGTCGTGCACGGGCAGTTCCGGATGATTCTCATACGGCAGGAAGTCCTTGTAGATCTGATCGCTTGTCGCACTTATTATTTCAATCGGACCGTCACCCTTAATTCCTTTTTCCAAAGCACGTACAGATGCCAGATTTGGCGAACCACCCATATCACCTGTTCCGTAATAACGGTACACCATGTTCAGTGGGCTCTCTGATATTTCTTTCTTCAACATGTCATTATGAGAAAGATCGCTGTCGGGGAATCTTTCGCCATAACCGAATCCGTGTGTCATCATTATACGGCTTCCGTCAATACCCTGCCACAATCCGATTGTGAACGGATATCTTTTTCCGCCCTCATAGAAAGCATGGTTTCTCCATCCGAGTTTCTGTGTAGAGAAACCGATGAGTCCGCAATGCTTTGCCAGTGTAGGAATGAAATAGCTGAATCCGAAACAGTCGGGCAAGAAAATGTCGGTGCTCTCCTTGCCGAACTCGCTGCGATAGAAACTCTGACCGAGCAGGATGTTGCGCAACCATGACTCAGGCGATACAATCATGGTCTCATTGGCATCCCAGCCACTGCCTGTAAGATGCCAGCGGCCGTTGGCGATGTACTTCTTCATCTTTTCGTATTGCAGTGGATAATACTCCTTCATCCACGAATACTTCACGGCACCCTCGAAATTAAATACATAATTCGGGTAATTGTCGAGCAGATAGAGGTTCTGGCTTATGGTATTCCATACATAATGCTTAATGGTGGTCTGAATGTCCCAGTTCCACTGAGTGTCCAAGTGGGCGTCAGCCACCATGTAGGCTTTCATTTTCTTGCCGTCGTTGCTCTGAGCCGACACAGTGCCGAGCGTCATGCACGAAGCAAGAGCCAATACTAAAAATTTTTTCTGCATAACAGTTTTTATTGAATATAATTAGGTTAAAATAAATCCGGATAAGATCAAGTTTTCACATGCAAAGGTAAACAGATAAATCCATTTACACGAAACAACTCATATATAAAAACAATCATAATATGAAAAACAATAAAAAAAAACGGAAAAATAGAGTTGCTTGCATAAAATTGTTCATATATTTCCATTTAATTACATAAATGTAAAATAACATACAACAATGTTGACATTTTGTCCTCTACACATCCATGCACACATTGTATATCAACATCAAAAGGAAGTCAGAACGGTGTCAGAAGCAACAAAAGAACACACAAACTGATTTTTCATGCCAATCACAGACCTTCAACAACCCATCCTAAAGCCACAATATAACATGTATGTAATATTATTTTTATCATATAGCACATTCTTTACAACAATTCCTTATCATTGTCATCCTTTTTATTCCTATATTTGTATATACCAAGCAAGAAACGTTTCATTTTGGTGCAATCAACCTGGATGTTTAATAAAAAACCTGCAAAAGCAAATAACCACAAACCATTACACGTACCCATTATGAAAAAATCAATCATCATGTCGCTGCTGACCGCAGCCTGTACCTTTACCGTTCAGGCACAGTCACCGGCAAAGTACGATCCTTCCGTACAGCCTAAGGAAATGCAGTATTTCACTCCCGCCGGCGGCAGTCAGTTCGTCGGAGACTGTATTCCATTCTTTCACGACGGCACATTCTATCTTTACTGGCTACTCGACGAAGGCCACCATGCCTCGCTCAACGGACTTGGCGGCCATCAGTGGTGTGTCAGTACAACACGCGACCTTAAGACATGGACCCACCATCCCATTGCCATCGGCATAGATGAAGACTGGGAGAAGTCCATATGCACAGGCTCCGTGGTGAGCGACGGCAACAAATTCTACGCCTTCTATGCCACACGTCTGCTCACGGCAGACAACAGTGTAAGCGAACAACTGAGCTATGCCACAAGCACAGATGCACTCACTTTTACCAAACAAAAGCCCAATCCGTTCTACACTTCCGCCCCTGGCTACAGCACACGTCATTTCCGTGACCCCAAGGTTACCATCGACGACAAAGGCATTTTCCACCTTTTCGTATCCAGCGAAAAGAACGAGGCTGACATAAACGAAGGTCACGGTTGCCTGGTACACATGACATCTTCCGACCTCAAGACATGGCAGATAGGCGAACCTGTGCTCTCCGGCACGATACAGGTGCCCGAATGTCCCGATTATTTCGAATGGAACGGCTGGTACTATCTTGTTTACGGTCAGGGCGGTGACACATATTATCTCAAGTCTCGCTCACCTTACGGCCCATGGGAATATCCTGAATCACAGGCATTGCTCGAACCGTGGATCAATGTAGCCAAGACCGCCGCATTCACAGGCGGGCGCCGCATTGTGGCCGGATGGGTGCCAAGTCGCAACGGCAACACCGACTTCGGAGGCGAACTCTTCGGCGGATGTGTGGCATTGCGCGAAGCCGTACAACTCGAAAACGGCGACCTTGCCACCAAATTCCCAGAAGAAGTGATGCCACACACAGCCGAACCGCTCAACCTAGACTTCATACCAACCGAAGGTGCCACCGTCACATCGCCCGGCAACATCACCGTGGACGCACGCGGCAACATCTGTGGAGCCCGTGCCACAGGCGTACCTTACAACTGCATCATAACACTCGACGTAATACCGTCAGGTAATTACGAGGAATTCGGAATGTTCCTGCGTTCGGAAGACAAGGGCATCAACAGTTACAAAATGTCATTCAATCCAGACAACCGCACCGTGCGTCTGCACGACTCTTCCATAAATGCCGTGACCGGACTTGACAAACCTATGAAACTCACCATTGTTATGAAAGACGACATAATAGACGTCTGCATCGACAACCGACGCTGCATCGTCAACCGTCTGCCGGAAAAGAAAGGCGGCCAACTGTGGTTCTTCGCACGCAATGGTGAAGTAAAATTTGAAAATATAAAGGTTTGTCCAATTGTCTGCAGTGACGATAATCTTGCAGAAAACACCTTACTTCCATCCTATCGTATAGACAAATCAAACTACAGTGTCACAGCCATGGTTTTCAACGACAATATTCATTGGAACGACTGGAGCGCAGTAAATGAAGGCAAGACTGGTGTCATCCTCGGCACGCCGCCCACTGACAGCAACGGCCGCAAGTGGTATGAAAACGGTTACACCCTGACCGATGACGGAAAAAGAAAATGGAACACCCTCATTGCTCCAATGGAGACAGGTTCTTGGGCAGACACAGACATTTCCGCAGACATCTATTTTCGAAGAGAGTTCAAGATAGACAAAAACATTGAAGGCCGCTTGATTATCAAGTCGGCCTTTGATGATGCCCCTTGTGAAATATACATCAACGGCACTCTCATCGAACAATATGCCGACGGAGATCCGGACGGATCACTTGCCGCACAACATCTTCTGACTGACGAGCAGATGAAACTAATAAAGACGGACGGTACACCCAACCTGCTTGCCATGCACGTACACAACGACTACGGAGGCTCCAACGCTGACGTAGGACTATATATAGCCGAAAAGCCATACACCATCCTGTCAACCCATGAATACGGTTCGCAATACAATAACATCATTGCTGCCGATTTATTCAATGACGGCAACAAACAAATATGGATAGCCGGCAACGACGGATTCGACGAAGATAAGCCTCACTGGCTGCTCAGAAAAGAGAACGGGGTGTGGAAACAGACGGAAGCGCCCATCAACTGTGTAGACCGTCCGTCACTCAGTGTGTGCGACTTCAACGGTGACGGAATAATGGACATTGTGTGTTTCGAAAACCGTCTTCCGTCCGATGAGGAGACAAGTACCGGCAAATACACATCAGACAAAGGCATTTATCTGGGCAACGGAGACGGGACTTTCAACAGAATGGAAGTCAATATAACCGGAGCGGAGGAGAATCTTCCGTCCAACTTCAGCCGTCCGTTCAACAATATGTATATGATCCGTTCAGGCGCAGTGGCTGACTTCAACAACGACGGACGACCCGACATCGTCGGCATAGGATATTCAGAAAACAACGTAGTGCTTATCAATGAAGGAACAGAAGGCGACCGCGTAACACTCAGACCTATATATTTCGACGACGGCATAATTGAAGGAAGCGCCGAAAGGCGAGGACGTTCCTTCAGTGAAGGTTTTGTCATGACAGCCGACTTTAACAATGACGGCTACTCAGACTTTATCGTTTCGTCCAACAACTGGGACTACCGACAGAATGTTGACGCAGACTGGGAACGGTTCACAGAGGTTTACCTCAATGACGGAACAGGTACAAAATTCAACCGTACTTACTGGGGCAGAAACAATCTTTCTGTATATAATGGAGGCATTGCCATTGCTGACTTCAACAACGATGGATTCCTCGATCTGTTTGTATCCGGTGACGGCGGATTCTGGCCAGGCACACCTAATGCTATAGAACTGACCGGCGCAAGTGATCAGGGATACTGGGAACATACGATGGTTTACATAAATGACGGCACCGGACACTTCAACACCATGCCTGAAGAAAAATTCGACCGTCTGAGAGTAAAGGCTCTCAATTCTGTTTCGAACATGGCCAACGCATTCGACTGGGATGGTGACGGCAACATAGACATTCTACACCAAGGATGGAGTCCTGACAATAACGAACAGGCAGGATATATCTGGATGAACAACGGTGATTCAGGATTCAGCCGCGAAACCGTATATGGAGGTGGTTCGGAGTCGTCTGCCATAATAGCCGACTGGGACGGCGACGGAGCAAAAGACATTCTCACCACAGGATATTGTGACAACCGCAATTTCATAGACCACAACTATTCAGACAGACGTACGTTCATCGTCACACAAAACAATAACGAAAGTGCCCTTCAACCGGAAGCTCCGGCCAGTGTGAGTGCCACTGCCGACAACGGATACGTTACAATAAGCTGGACTCCCGCAGCTTCCGCACCGAAAAACACCACCTACGAACTGTATATAAGAAATTCAGAAGGAACACTGCTAGGCAACTGCCGGGCATACACCGACAACGAACGCAACGGACAAAGAAAGGTCGAGGAGTTCGGTAATCTGGGCACTGTGAACAAAATAAGCTACAAGCTAAAAGATGACACTTATACTGTAGGCGTACAGGCCGTGAACGGACAGAGGGAAGGCTCGCGATTCACCACAACTACGTTCGTACTCGATAACGGCACACTCACCGACATAAGTGATATCCGTCAGGACGAGAACAGCGCCGACAGCCGGTCATACACTCTCAACGGACAATTCATAGGAAAGAACGCCGACAGTATGGGACGTGGTGTGTATATTGTGGACAACAAGAAGATTCTGAAGAAATAACAATGGCCACGACTGTGGCATGACTATACGGCGGTGCGCTTCCGCGCCATGCCGTCACTTTTTTCGGGCACGCGCTTTCCTGCACGTGCCTTTTTACATAGATATCTCTGGAGCACCTCACATCTGTGGCGCAAACTCCGTAGACTCCCTTTCCACCACACGGCCTGACAGCATCACACTGAGCGGCGTGCAGTCTTTATTCTCCACACGCCTCATCATCAGCTCCACACTAACCTCGGCTATCTCGTCGCACGGCTGAGTGTACGACGACAGTGCACATTTCAAGTGGCACGAATATTTCATATCGTCGAAGCCACACAGCAGATAGTCTGTTCCACACTTGTACCCGAGCGTCTCCAGCGACAACATCAATACGGCGGCCGTAGCATCATTGACACACACTATACCCGTATTACCTTTTATTATCGGCATGGCTGCCACCACACCGGTATCCTCCGGATTGCCGCACACCACATTGTTATCGAGAAAATAGAGTCCGGCTTCAAGAACAGCGTCGCGAACGCCACGCAGACGCATCACAGCCGAATAGGCCGTGTATGGACGATAGAAGAAGTAGATGTTCTTGCATCCGGCCTTTATCATTAGGCGGGCCATCTCCGTCGCCGCGTTGTAGTTGTCGAGCCCCACCACATCAAACCGGCTCCGTGCCGGAGGCGCCACGATGTCGCGGTCTATCAGTACGAGCGGTATGCCTGCCTCCTCCACTCGTCTGCATATGTCGAGATTGAGCCGCCCGGCATCGCTCACACGCTCCAGAGGCGAAAAGAATATTCCGTCAACATTTCTTCTTATGTAATTCTCGCAGCACAATTCTATCAGATTGCGTCTTATGTCCGCATTGCTTGCCGTAGCTCCATCCCACAGACAGTCGAAGCCCATTTCCTTCGAAAGACCGAGCAGCCGGTTGTTTATTGTTGCGAAAATCTCCGACTCGCCCGCACCCGGCAACAACAGTCCGAAGGTGTATGTGTCCTTTTCCGCCACGGCATGGTTCACCTGTGTGCCCCGTCCTCTTTTACGGTTCACCATGTGTTCCTTCTCCAGACGGTTGTACACCTTGGCTATTGTCGGCCTCGACACTCCATATTCGGCGGCGAGTACCGATTCCGGCGGCAGCAATGTGCCGTCAGCATATCCGCCGTTCTCTATGCGTTCGCGTATTATGGCATATATCGATTTGTAATTATGTTTTTCGCTCATTGTCCCAGGTTTTAAGCAGCAATTTGGTTTTACACTCCAAAATTAATAAATTTAAGGCGATTTCGGAGAAACAAATTCATATTAATGCACACAACATGGCAAAGCGCCATACCATCCCTACCCATGCGTCAGGTACCGACAGCTCTTCTAAAGAACGTTTTATGACGCGCACGGCATACGCCACAAAAACATCGGACGCGGCAAAATAAAAAGCCGGACAACAGAGTTATATATACAGGAAAACACATTTTTATGACAACAAAGCCACACATCTGCAATCCCATACGCACCCTTCCGTGCATAAGGAGTATGAGGGCGGCGGCCGCCACACTGGCCGTCATGGCCTCAACATGCGCCTGTGCACAGAGCGGCGACACGCCCGACAGCCTCAGGGCAGGATGGTCGGAGAAGATGGCAAGAAACCTTAATCTTGTGCTCGACAGCCTCGACCGGCGTCGCAGAAAGTCTGTCGACACAGCATACATATCAAGGCCGCCACAGCACTGGACCGTCAAACTGCGCATCAATATGTCGGGAAGCGACCTTAACACCCGCGGAAAGGTGGACGGCACGTCACTGAACTCAAAGCTGAAGACCGACACAAAACTGACAATAGGCGCAAGCATAAGCTACCGCGGACTGTCACTTGGCTTCGCACTTAACCCGGCCAAACTTGCCGGACGCAACAAGGACATCGAGATGAACTTCAATGCCTACGGCAACAGGATTGGCGGAGACGCCGTGATAGTGGCCGCAAAGACATACAAAGGCAATGTGCAGAGCGACGGCGCCTCATACGAGGTGGCACCCGGAACAGTGAGCATGAAGATGATAACGGCCAACGGCTATTATGCCTTCAACCACCGGCGGTTCTCCATACCGGCAGCTTTCACACAGTCGCAGATACAGCGTCGCAGCTGCGGATCGTGGCTGGCGGGACTCTCAGTGATGGCAGCCGACATAGAGACTGCGGCCGGAGCCCTGCCGGGAAGTCATGCGGGAGAACTGAAATTTGTAAGCGTGGCTGTGGGCGGAGGCTACGGCTACAATTTCGTGGCAGGCGGAAAGTGGCTGATACACATCTCGGCCGTACCGCAACTGATGGTCTACTACAAGAGCCGCTTCACAATAGGCGACACCCGACAGCACGCTCCGTTCCGTTTTCCAAGCATCACCAATGTGGGACGCATTGCCGCCATGCGCTACTTCGGAAACAGATTTCTGGGCGTATCGGCCGTGGTCAACACATTCTACATAGGCGACCGCGACCAGCTATTGGTCGAGAACGTGAAATGGAGAGCGCGCCTGTTCTACGGTTTCAGATTCTGACGCCTGCGGCACACAGACATTACGGATAACAAAAAGTTCCTGAAACAGTGTGGATTACGGATAAATTCGTATATTTGCGGACACTCACTAAACCTCATGATTATGAAGACTATGAAACGTAATCTCATTCTCACAGTCATGCTGTCTCTGCTGTTCACGGCCGTATCCGTGGCACAGGACAAGTCGTACCAACTGTCAAGCCACATCCTCGACATCAACAGCGGACGCCCCGCGGCAGGCGTGACGATAGTGCTGTCAAAGATGAATGCCGACAAGTCGTGGGCTGTCGTGGACCGGCGCACCACCGATGACAACGGCCGTGTGAAAGACTTTCTCGAACAGAAGGACGGCAAGGACAACACGGGCATCTACAAACTGACGTTCCTCACAGCGCCATACTTCGAAGCGCAGAAGCAGGAATCGTTCTATCCGTTCATCGACGTGGTGTTCCAGATAAAAGACAACAGCCACTACCACGTGCCCATCACGCTCTCGCCCTACGGTTATTCCACCTACCGCGGAAGCTGACGCGCACACCGCACCGCAACATTTCACGTACGGCCACTGCCGGTGTCACTCACCGAACGACACCGGCAGTGACTGACGCGACATACCATGAAGAACCCTAAACGGCTGATAATCACAGCCATGCATACCACCCGTGCCGCGCAATTTTATGCAAATTTTTATTAACATCTGTTTACATTTCAGACAACACATTTAACATTCCATTTTTCTTATTCCAGAAAAAATCACGCCCTCTGACGCCATCCGAAAAGCCCGCTCCGGGCATACTGCAATCCGTCCGCACGCCGTCCGCCATACAAAACAGCCCGTTTCACACCACGATACAGTCCGTTTGAGGGCCTGATATGGTCCGAATCACCACCTGAAACGACCCATAACGTAAGCTGATATAGACTCTTTCGCAAGACGATAGAGAGACATTTAAATCACAACGCCGTACAAGCACCTGATTGTCAACGACTTACAAAACTTCCGATTTTTCGCAAATTTTCGCGCAATACGGCTCTTAGTCTGGTTTAACGACATTTTCCGACAATTCCGCCGGAAAAGATTTAACAATTCGGGAGCAGTTTTCTGTTTTTTTAATTTACGACAGGGTGCAATATGCAGACGTCCGCATCATGTCAGGGTTCCTGCAGAAACAACAGATATAACACATCAAAACGCCGGCATACATCCAAAAAAGCATGTGCAGACATACCTGCCAGCGCAGGAAGATATTTTAGTACGCGGAATCGTGCGAATATATACTTACAATATACAATAATCAATGTTTCGCAGGCATAAAACCGCAATTATGCCTCCATAGTCAATTTTTGTTTCATAACCCTCGCAGGCAACACGATGCGGACACTTTTTACGTGTTTCACCACTACCATCCGACCGTAATCCATCACCTCACAGACAATTCCTCGCAATGGGCTCTGCCGAATATAATAATGCTTATCTACACATAATTGAAATATATGCTCCGCATTTTAAACAGAATATCAGAAAATTGGTGTATCTTTGCAGAAGATAAGATGCGGTTCGGCAGTATCAAGGCCGGTAAAACTCTGTTTTCCCGCCATGCTGTTGCACTCACCTTTCATTATCTTTGCAAAAGATAAGCTGCACCGGGCAACCAGAGAATAAGTTTCCTTTGCACTCGTCTGCACCATCCGTGCAACAAGAGAAGCGGCAGCACAGCACAACAACATTGAACACAACGAAACAAAACATTATAAATCATGATTCTCTTTTTCAAGACTTCCCAGCAGAGCGTGATTGCCACAGACGTGGACCATCAGCTCAGTAAAGACGAAATCAACGAACTTAGTTGGCTCTATGGTGACGCTGCGCTCATCGAGGGCGAAACGGTGGACGGTTGCTTCGTGGGCCCGCGCCGCGAGATGATCACTCCTTGGAGTACGAATGCCGTAGAGATCACACAGAACATGAATCTTCACGGCATTTCTCGTATAGAAGAGTTCTTCCCGGTTGAGAACGAGGACGCCGAGCACGACCCGATGCTGCAGCGTATGTACAAAGGACTCGACCAGAACGTGTTCACCGTGAACCACGAGCCGGAACCAATAAAGCACGTGGAGAATCTTGAGGAATACAACGAGCAGGAGGGACTGGCCCTCTCACCCGAGGAGATAGAGTATCTGCACAAGATCGAGGCACAGCTCAACAGACCTCTGACCGACTCTGAGATATTCGGATTCGCGCAGATAAACTCGGAGCACTGCCGCCACAAGATATTCGGAGGAACATTCATCATCGACGGCAAGGAGATGGAGTCGAGCCTCTTCGCCATGATAAAGAAAACGACACAGGAGAATCCCAACAAGATTCTTTCGGCCTACAAGGACAACGTGGCATTTGCCGAAGGACCGGTTGTGGAGCAGTTTGCGCCGGAGGATCAGTCTACATCCGACTACTTCCGCGTGAAGGACATCGAAAGCGTGATATCGCTCAAGGCCGAGACCCACAACTTCCCGACAACAGTAGAGCCGTTCAACGGTGCGGCAACAGGTACGGGCGGTGAGATTCGCGACCGTATGGGAGGCGGCACAGGTTCGTGGCCTATCGCAGGAACTGCTGTTTACATGACTTCATATCCGCGCTCTGAGAGCAACGCCGACGGCAGCATGGCACATGAGTGGGAAAAGATTCTGCCGGTGCGCAAGTGGCTGTATCAGACTCCGGAACAGATCTTGATAAAGGCATCCAACGGTGCGAGCGACTTCGGTAACAAGTTCGGCCAGCCGCTCATCTGCGGTTCGGTGCTCACCTTCGAGCATAAGGAGGGCGAAGAGAAGTATGCCTACGACAAGGTTATAATGCTCGCCGGTGGTGTGGGCTACGGCACACGCCGCGACTGTCTGAAGAAAGAGCCGCAGAAAGGCAACAAGGTTGTAGTCGTAGGTGGCGACAACTACCGCATCGGTCTGGGCGGTGGCTCGGTTTCTTCTGTAGATACCGGCCGCTATTCGAACGGCATCGAGCTGAACGCCGTGCAGCGTGCCAACCCCGAAATGCAGAAACGTGCATACAATCTGGTGCGTGCTCTGTGCGAGGAAGACACCAATCCGGTTGTCAGCATACACGACCACGGTTCGGCAGGACACCTCAACTGTCTGTCTGAGCTCGTAGAGGAATGCGGTGGAGAGATTGACATGACTAAGCTGCCGATAGGCGACAAGACACTTTCGGCCAAAGAGATAATAGCCAACGAGAGCCAGGAGCGCATGGGACTGCTCATCGACGAGAAGCACATCGAGCATGTACGCAAGATTGCCGAGCGCGAACGCGCCCCGCTGTACGTTGTAGGCGAGACAACCGGCGACGCACACTTCTCGTTCGTACAGGGCGACGGTGTACGTCCGTTCGACCTCGACGTGGCACAGATGTTCGGCCACTCGCCCAAGACCATAATGAAGGACGAGACTGTGGAACGTCACTATACAGACGCCGACTACTGCGACGTGACAAAGCAGCCTGAGAAACTCGACGAGTACGTAAGCAACGTATTGCAGTTCGAAGCAGTGGCTTGTAAAGACTGGCTCACAAACAAGGTGGACCGCTCCGTGACCGGTAAGATAGCCCGCCAGCAGTGTCAGGGACGCCTGCAGCTGCCGTTGAGCGACTGCGGAGTGGTGGCTCTGGACTACCGCGGACGCAAAGGTATTGCCACAGCTCTGGGTCATGCTCCGCAGGCAGGACTCGCTTCGCCTGAGGCAGGCAGCGTGCTCTCTGTGGCAGAAGCGCTGACCAACATCGTATGGGCGCCGCTGAGCGACGGACTGAAGAGCCTCTCGCTCTCTGCCAACTGGATGTGGCCGTGCCGCTCACAGAAGGGTGAGGACGCACGTCTCTACAGCGCCGTGAGAGCATTGAGCGACTTCTGTATCGCACTTCAGGTGAACGTACCGACCGGTAAAGACTCTCTGTCCATGACACAGCAGTATCCAGGCGGCGAGAAGATCATCTCTCCGGGAACAGTCATCGTGAGTGCCGGTGGCGAGGTGAGCGACATACGCAAAGTGGTTTCGCCTGTTGCAGTGAACGACAAGAACTCTTCATTCTATCACATCGACTTCTCCTTCGACAAACAGAGACTCGGAGGAAGTGCCTTCGCACAGAGTCTGGGCAAGGTGGGCGACGACGTTCCGACTGTGAAGAACCCCGAATACTTCGCCGACTGCTTCGAGGCAGTGCAGCAGATGATAGCCAAAGGCTGGATAATGGCAGGCCACGACATCAGCGCCGGTGGTCTCATCACCACTCTGCTCGAAATGTGTTTCGCCAACACCGAGGGCGGTATGCACATCAACCTGCACGACATTCAGGACGACGACATCGTGAAACTGCTGCTATCTGAGAACCCGGGCGTAATCGTTCAGGTGTCAGACAAGAACAAGGAAGAGTTCGCCAAGTTCATGGAAGACGAGGGCATAGGCTACGCAAAGATAGGTTATCCTACACCGAAGGAGCGCACCATCGTCATAAAGAAGGGCGACTTCGAACATACATTCGACATCGACGCGCTGCGCGAGGTATGGTACAACACTTCTTACCTGCTCGACCGCAAGCAGAGCTTCAACGGTTGCGCAGAACAGCGTCATGAGAACTACAAGAACCAGCCGCTGGAAATCAAGTTCAACGACAGCTTCAAGGGTACTCTCGAAAGCTACGGCATCTCTGCCGACCGCCGCGAGCGCTCAGGCATCAAGGCTGCCATCATACGCGAGAAGGGAACCAACGGCGAGCGCGAAATGGCTTACTCGCTCTATCTGGCCGGCTTCGACGTGAAGGACGTGATGATGACCGACCTCATCAGCGGACGCGAAACACTCGAGGATATCAACATGATCGTGTTCTGCGGAGGATTCTCCAACTCCGACGTTCTCGGCTCTGCCAAGGGATGGGCAGGAGCATTCCTCTTCAACCCGAAGGCCAAGGAGGCGCTCGACAAGTTCTATGCACGTGAGGACACTCTGTCGCTCGGCATCTGCAACGGTTGCCAGCTAATGGTTGAGCTCAACCTCATCAATCCAGAACACACAAGCCGCGCACGCATGCTCCACAACAACTCTCACAAGTTTGAGAGCGCATTCCTCGGACTGGACATACCGCAGAACAACAGCGTTATGTTCGGTTCGCTCGCCGGAAGCAAGCTCGGCATCTGGGTGGCTCACGGAGAAGGCAAGTTCTCTCTGCCTGAATCGGAGGACAAATACAACATCGTGGCCAAGTACAACTACAGCGGCTATCCTGCAAACCCGAACGGTTCCGACTACAACGTGGCCGGTATCTGCTCGGCAGACGGACGCCACGTGGCAATGATGCCTCACCTGGAGCGTGCCATATTCCCATGGCAGAACGCATGGTATCCGGCCGACCGTCGCAACGACGAGGTGACACCGTGGATCGAAGCGTTCGTCAACGCACGCAAGTGGATTGAGAAACACTGATAATTGAACACTCTTATAAGGAAACAGGAACGTGCAGACGTCGCCCGCAACATAAAGGGCGGCCGCGTTCCTGTTTCTTGCCCTGAATACGGAAGGAAGGCGGACACACGGCAACAGAGAACCGGCAGTCACGCCGCAGACACCTTCACGCATAACGGTAAAGACGACACAGAATCACATTTCAATACATGTCGAACATTTATATACAGTCATTCAAGACATTCTTCAAGATAGGTGCGTTCACGCTGGGAGGCGGATACGCCATGATTCCTATCATTGAGGCAGAGGTGGTAGACAAACACAAATGGATAAAGAAGGAAGAGTTTCTCGACCTCATAGCCATAGCGCAGAGCTGTCCGGGTGTGTTTGCCATCAACGTGAGCATATTCATAGGATACAAGCTGCGCAAGCTGAGAGGCGCACTGTGCACAAGTCTCGGCACTGCTCTGCCCTCGTTCATCATCATACTGCTCATAGCCATGTTCTTCAAGCGCTTTGAGGACAATGCCACGGTGGAAGCAATATTCCGCGGCATCAGACCGGCTGTGGTGGCACTCATTGCCGCTCCTACGTTCAGCCTGGCCAAAAGCGCGAACATAACGATAACAAACTGCTGGATTCCAATAGTCAGCGCACTGCTCATCTGGCAGATTGGAGTAAACCCGATATTCATAATCATTGCTGCAGGACTTGGCGGCTATCTTTACGGAAAACTGTTAAAACCAACGGAATGATATTCTTACAACTGTTCATAACATTCTTTCAGATAGGTCTTTTCGGCTTCGGAGGCGGTTACGGAATGCTCTCGCTCATACAGACCGAGACGGTGGTGAGACACCAATGGCTCACTTCGGCAGAATTTACAAACATTGTCGCCATCAGTCAGATGACTCCCGGACCTATCGGAATAAACTCGGCCACCTACTGCGGATACACCGCCGTGCACAACGCCGGATTCAATGAGGGCATGGCCATGCTGGGAAGCGCCACCGCAACGTTCGCACTCGTGCTGCCGTCGCTCATCCTTATGATACTTATATGCAAGCTTTTTCTGAAGTATATGCACACCCAGCCGGTGCAGGATGTGTTCAGCGGACTCCGTCCGGCAGTGGTAGGACTGCTCGGAGCTGCCGCTCTGTTGCTCATGACTAAGGAGAACTTCTCGTCTGTAGAGGAGAATCCGTGGCAGTTCTGGATAAGTGTCTGGCTGTTCGTAGCAACATATGTAGGCACAAAGGTGATGAAGATTAACCCCATAAAGATGATTGGCTGGGCGGCCTTCGCGGGCCTGATGCTGCTCTATTGAGCCGACAGGACACTACGCATAAGTCTGGTGTGAAATATAATAGCGGCGCCGACTATTTACAATAAAGTGCATATCGCGCTTCAATAAAGCCAATATCAGCCTCTGATAAAGCCCATTTCAGGCCCTAAAACGGCCCGTTTCAGGACTCAAAACGGCCCATTCCGCAAGCCCGAAAAGACCGTTCCGCAACAGGCTATACACAATGCGTGGAGGAAAGCCGGCAAACAACGGCAAATCATCAGACTTAAATCATACACGGAAAAAACGTCTATCATAACGTAATAAACAAAAACGCACGCTACAGGAAATACTCCTGCAGCGTGCGTTTTTTATGTGGCATGCATACGGCATGTGCCGTATGTACCGCCTGTCAATAGTTCTCTACATTTGCAAGATTCCAAAGATTGAGGAATGCAGCGCGCGTTATGTTCATCACCTTGTCGTAGTTGATGCGCAGAGCCTCGTCGCCCGGTTTGTGATAGTCGGGGTGGCCGTCGGTGTGATACCATATAATCGGTATGTCTTTCTTGGCGAACGAGGCGTTGTCGCTGCCTCCCACAGGTTTGTCCCACGGTCTGTAGTCAGGGTCGAGTCGCAAGCCGTATTCGGCGATGTCGCGCTTCAGCCATTCTCCGAAAGCCGGGTGGGCTTCGGTGAAGAAGTAAACCACGTGCTGCGGATTCTCCGGTTTGTTGTTTCGTCCTATCATGTCGAAATTGAGATAACCCTTTATTTTGTCGAGGAAAGGACACGTACGGACGAAGTGTTTCGAACCGTGCAGTCCGAGTTCCTCACCGTCCCAGAAAGCGAAAATCACGTTGCGCTCCGGCTGTATGCCGCTTTCTGCAAATGCGCGGGCTATCTGCAACACCGCGCTTACGCCCGAAGCGTTGTCGTCGGCGCCGTTGTATATGGAGTCACCGTCAACAGGCGTGCCGATGCCGAGGTGATCGAAGTGTGCTCCTATGACCACATATTCGTCCGATTTTCGTCCGGGTATCATGCCAAGAACGTTCGCCATATCCAGATTGACACTGTCTTTCTTCCACGTGAATTTCAGTGTCAGATCAAAAGGCTGCCTGTATTCGGCGTTTAGAGGGCGTATGCCGTACTGCCGAAGCATAGATTCGATGTATGCGGCGGCAATGCGCGAACTGTTCTCTCCGGCCTTACGCCCCATCATACAGTCGGAAGCGAGGAAACCGATGTGGGCTCTCGCAGCATCGACGGTTATGGTGTTCATGGCCGACTTCATCGCCGTCTTCACCTTTTTCGACTTCGGTGAATAAGGCCGCGAGGCATCGGCCGGCAGTGAAAACGCTGTCGCAACAATGCAGAATAATAACAATACTCTTCTTATCATATTCATTTCGTTTGATTGCATATCTATTTTTCTCCCCTTCTCGCGGACATTTCGTTTGGCAGTGTATCACCAGTCAGGCATCTGCTGCGTCTGTTCCGCCTCACGTCATCCGCGTCCGCCCTGCACCACCATATCCTTCACGTTCTTGCAGAAGCTGATGTCGGTGAGCAGATCTTCTATGTTCACGTGCATGCGATAGCGCCAGTAATGATGCGAGTTGGCCGGAACATTCACGCGCTCGGCGTCGGCATCCGGACGGCGCAGGCGTTCGTCAACAGCCATCCAGTCCTGTATGGCAATGACACATATCATAGACGGACACGCCATATGACGTCCGATGATTTCCCGTGCCAGCCATCCCGGCATGGGATGAGGTGCCTCGCCCTGCATGCCAAGCATCACGTTGTAATAATATTTGGCGCGTTCGCGGTCTTCATCCCACCACTGACGCATCGTGGCAGTGTCGTGCGTGGAGATGGTGCACACCGAACGGTAAGGGAATCTGTCGAGATTTGCGAAGCGTTCGCCCCATTGTTTCGGCATTGTCTGCAGCTCCAGACTGAGTATGCGAAGCTCATCCATCACCCATGCAACACATTCCGGCACCATGCCGAGGTCTTCGGCACACGCCAGCATGTTAGTGGCCTGTGTGATGACAGGCAGTTTCTTCATTGCCTCACGATACCAGAACTGATTGTTGCGGCGATAAAAATAATCGTCATAAAGACGGTTGAAAGCCTTTCGGTCGGCCTCTCCAAGCGCTTTATAGGCATAATCGAACTGTGCGGAAATGCGCGGATGGAACTTCAACGGTTCCCTGTGGTCGCGCACAAAAAGCACTCCACTCACAAGCGAACAGAGTCCGTCGCGCACCGCGAGATCTTCGGCTGACGTACAGTTTTCAAACGCCGCGTATATGAGACGCTGCGTAGCGTATTCCGGTTTCAGACGATAGACGTCGCTGTGGGAATGATCCAGATAAGTGTCGGCCACCTTTCCTGACTGTTTTCCGAACACTTCCTTAACGACATTCTCAGTGATGAACGGCTCAACAAAGAGCTGCTCACGGAAGTGCAGGCCGTATGCCTCTATCTCCTCACGCGTCAGTCCGAGCGACGGGGAGAAATGACCGATGCGTGCATCCACCGCTTCCACCGGAATCTCCCATATACGGAAGAAACCGAGAACGTGGTCTATGCGGTACGCATCGAAGAATACAGACATGTGACGGAGACGCCGTATCCACCAGAGGCAGCCGTCTTCAAGCATCCGCTGCCAGTTGTACGTAGGGAATTCCCAGTTCTGTCCGTTGTCCGAGAAGGCGTCTGGCGGTGCTCCCGCCTGTCCGTCGAGGTTGAAATATTCAGGTTCCTGCCATACGTCGCAACCGTTACGGTTCACTCCGATAGGTATGTCGCCTTTGAGAATCACGCCCTGCAAGACGGCATAATCGTGCACATCGCGCAACTGCGTGTACAAGATGAACTGTACGTAATAATAGAACGCGACATCCTGGAACATCTTGTTCTTCGGATCGGAAAGTGCTTTACGTTCGCTTTCATCCCAACGGTTGTGCTCCGGCCAGAGCTGGAACTCGGCCGTACCGTAACTGTCGCGCAGGCTGCAATAGCGTGCATAGGGCACGAGCCAGTAATTGTTGTCACTGAAGAACGCGGCAAACGCATCGGTGGAAAGTACTTTCCTGCCCTCCTGTTTATAAAGTATTCGCAGATATTCGAGCTTCGCCTTGCCCACACGCTCGTAGTCGATGGCCGGCAAAGCATTGAGTTCCTCACGCAAGGCCTCGTATTGCAGTCTGACCTTCTTGTCGGAAACAGGCGACAACCGCGACAGATCGGCATACTGCGGATGAAGCGCAAAGACGCTTATGCAGCTGTAAGGATAAGAATCTTTCCATGTATGTGTAGTAGTAGTGTCATTGACCGGCAGAATCTGCAAAACTCTCTGACCAGTCCGTGCCACCCAGTCCACCATCTTTCTCAGGTCTCCGAAGTCGCCCACTCCAAAGCTTTTCTCCGAACGAAGGGAGAATACAGGCACGAGCGTACCGGCAAGACGCCGCGGAGCTATGTCGAAATCGGCATTTCGCAGACTGTATGCCCTCACCTCACCGGGACGGCTCAGACACGTGCGGAACACTCTGTTGTTGCCCTTTTCCCAAAAAAATATGCCTTTGTCGGTATCATTCACAGCCACAAACTTGAACTCCAAGGCATTCTCCGAGAACAATGCGGCATCGAGATCTACCATCCATTCGTTGACGCTGTGTTCTATCATAGGCACACCTTCGGCCACATTCCACATACCGAGAGCATCATGATTGCCGGTGACAACCAGATGTTCGCCCTCCCGCAACTGCGGTGCATGCACAAGAAGGCGCACCACCGAGGTGTACGACGTAGGCGGAATCATCTGTAATTGAGCACGGTTGACGCAACCGGAAAAGGCGGACGAATAAAGCCATGAGGCCGACGGCATGTCCATCCACATGTCGTTGACTTCGTAGGAAGACGCTTTAAGCACCGAAAACTCAAGGCGGTGCATATAAAGCATCCATTCACGGCGCACCATACGTCCGCCGCTACTGACACTATAATAATAGGTTATTACGGGATGACTTTCCGAATGGAAGTTCTCGAGAGCACAACTCCAATGCCTGCCGTCTGCCGTTGACATGCGGTAAACACGCGGTTTACAATCGCTGCAATCCACACCAACGAAGACATTCAGCATCAATTCCTCACCCGAGACGGTGTTGTATTCGATATTAAATTTCAGTTTCATACGGTTTTCGATTGTCTTGTTAACGTTATTCACATACTGTCACACACCGTCAGCCATTGGCCGCGGCTGTCAGGACTGGACCCTGACATAGCATATTAGTTTACGCAAACTTACACAAAAAAATCGAAAATACGCACATTTTAAAGCAAGTTTATGCATTCATTCCGGGCGGAGAATGCACAAAAATACGTTACAGACTGATACACACCATCACACCCTCCGGCCCCACACCCACCGAATAGCGGCTGTGCTCACCCGTTATGAGATCGCCCAGACGATAGCCGGCTTCTGTGGCAAGAATGCCTATGGCTGCTCCCGCCAGCACGTCATCCCACTCATGGCGATGGCGGCGCACACGGTCGACAGCCGTCACCGCGGCGACACTGTAGCCGGCGACGCTTATCCACGGCGACACTTTGCCATACTCCTTGTGCAGTATGGTGGCACCGGCAAAGGCAAACGAAGTATGTCCTGAAGGGAAGGCATCGTATCCGGTACCATCGGGCCGACGGTCTTTTATCGCAGCCTTAAGTCCCCACGTAACGCCAACGGTTATCGCGCAGGATGCTGCCGTGTTCACCACAAGGCGTTTCCAGGAACTCGCACCCTCCACACCTGATACCTTCAGCGCGTATGTTGAGACAAGGGGTACCCAACGAAGATAATCGTCAATGCCGTCGCCACGATAGCTTTTATCCTGCGCACACGCCGGCACCACACTCATAATGAAAATAATAACAATAAGTTTCCTCATACCATAATAAAAGCAAATGCAGCCGGTCTGCAAAAGAAGGCAGGACGCGACAAGCGTTAATACAACATGTCCACGGGCAAACATGACACCGGGACATACAAAAAAGGGAATGTGCCATTGCTGACACACATTCCCATATTATATCAGTTCTTAATATTTCTCCCGAATAATGCAGTTGCTCATCAAGAATATCTGAGGATCTGTCCGGCACGGATACGCATTGTCTTGCGTATGCGGTTGAGCTTGCATATCTCATCCACCGTGACACCATACTTCTTAGCGATGCTCTCGAGTGTCTCTCCCGATGCCACCTTATGATAAAGCACCTTGCCTCCGAACTCCGAATCAGCTTCGCTGCTGTCGATGCCTTTCACCAGATCCGGTGTATAGCTTCCGTTGCCTATCTTACCGCGAAGACGTGTTGCTTCGCGCGATTCCTCTTCATAAGTATCCTTGTTGTAAACATAATAGTCACCGGTGACATCCTGCTCGCGGAAGTCGAACATCAGCGCCGGATTGAGCGCCACTCCGCAAAGACGTGTCTCGAAGTGCAGATGCGAACCTGTGCTTCGGCCGGTGTTTCCTCCTAGACCTATCGCCTCGCCGGCACGTACCACCTGATTTTCCTCAACGAGGTTCTTGGACATGTGTGCATAGGTTGTCTCCAGTCCGTTGTTGTGGCGTATCACGACATAATTGCCATAACCACCGCGCTCATATCTCACGATGCGCACCTTACCACTGAATGCCGCACGGATGGTGTCGCCGATATAAACTTTTATGTCAAGTCCTTTGTGTTCTCTTCCCCAGCGCCATCCGAAGTTGCTTGTCACTACGCGGCTCGGCGTAGGCATGCAGAAATGACGAAGGTCGATGCGGTAGCGGTCGGGCATTTCGGTTGCACGGTGAGCATAAGTATTGTCCCAGTCGTCGTAGAGTCTGGCTGCCGGAGACTCCATTTCCTCTCTGGCAGTGATATTCTTCAACATGATTGTGTCCACCGTTTTCATTTTCCTGTCGATGGGAGCCTGTCTGGCCAGAAGGTCCTGTCCCACGACCTGTGTTGCCGAAAATGCAAACAATGCGCCTATAAATAATTTTTTAACAAATCTTTTCAAAATCTTATTTTTTTAGGTGTCCAATATTAATATGGAATAAACGACTTATTCCCTCAAAAGGTATATAATGGACAAGAAATATTACACAAAATTTAAAAACATCACAAAGGTACAGGTTTTTTTTCAGAATTAGTTGTGGTTTAACAGATTTTATCTATTTTTTAGCAAACAAACTATAAATCAGACATTTATTGGCACTGCTGTTGCTTGCGTACGCACGACCCGCCGGCCGGTACACACAGCACCGCACAAAGGATGCGGTGTCAACTTATGGCGCCCCAGTTGACACTGTTGTCGCGCAGTTGTGCCAGCCGCTGCCACAACATACTGAACTCCGGACGCTCGCATTTCGGATCGGCTTCGATAATCTTCTGCGCCTCGTCGCGCGCCAACTGCACGAGCTGACCGTCGCGGGCTATGTCCGCAATCTTCAGATCGAAAGCCACACCACTCTGCTGCGTGCCTTCAAGATCGCCAGGTCCGCGCAGTTTGAGGTCGGCCTCGGCTATGCGGAAACCATCGTTTGTCTGACACATAATGTCGATGCGCTTGCGTGTTTCGGTCGAAAGTTTATAGCCGGTGACAAGTATGCAGTAGCTCTGATCGGCTCCACGCCCCACCCTTCCGCGCAGCTGATGTAGCTGGGAAAGACCGAAACGCTGTGCGTCGAGTATGACCATGACCGACGCATTGGGCACATTGACACCCACCTCAATAACGGTCGTGGCTACAAGAATCTGAGTCTCACCGCTCACAAAACGTCGCATCTCCTCGTCCTTCTCGGCCGGTTTCATGCGTCCGTGAACCTTGCTGAGCCGGCATTCGGGGAATATCTCACACAGAGCGGTGTATCCGTCCTCGAGGTTCTTGAGGTCGCTCTTCTCGCTCTCGCTTATCACGGGGAAGACAAAATAGACCTGTCGTCCGGCCTTTATCTGCTTGCGGATGCCGTCGTAAAGGCTCACGGTCTGGTTGTCATACTTGTGTATGGTGCACACAGGCTTGCGTCCGGGCGGCAACTCGTCGATTACGCTCACGTCGAGATCGCCATAAATGGTCATGGCAAGAGTGCGCGGGATGGGCGTGGCGGTCATCACGAGGATGTGAGGAGGATTGTCGCTCTTGCGCCAGAGGCGTGCACGCTGGGCTACTCCGAAGCGGTGCTGCTCGTCGATGACGGCAAGTCCGAGACGCGAGAAGCGCACGGTATCCTCTACCACGGCGTGAGTGCCAACGAGGATGTTCACCTTGCCGGCCACCAGTCCTTCGAGAACCTCGCGCCTGCGACGCCCTTTGACAGTGCCGGTGAGCAGTTCCACACAGACGTCCATGTCACCCAGAAACTGTCGTATGGTTTCGAAATGCTGTTCGGCAAGTATCTCCGTTGGTGCCATGATGCAGGCCTGAAAACCGTTGCCCACAGCTATGAGCATGGTCATGAGCGCCACGAGCGTCTTACCGGAACCAACATCACCCTGCAGCAGACGGTTCATCTGCTCGCCGGAACGCATGTCGTCGTGTATCTCATGCATCACACGCTTCTGCGCTCCGGTGAGCGGAAAGGGCAGACGCTCATGAAAGAACGTGTGCAACAGGTCGCCGGCGCGTTTGAGAACATAGCCCCGATAGTGGCGGCGACGGTCGCTCACGTAGCGCACAATGTTGAGCTGGACGTAGAACAGTTCCTCAAACTTGAGCCGTTGGCGCGCACGTTGCATTTCGTCCACGCTGTGCGGATAGTGTATGGCACGCATGGCCGCGTCGCGCGACACAAGATGCAACGGTCCCGTGATGAACGGAGGAAGCGTCTCCCGCAGCGGCTGCGACAGACGTGTGAGCAAAGTCTTGATTATCTTCTCGAGCGCATGGGAGTTTATGCCGTTCTTCTTCATGCGCTCGGTGGTAGTATAATATGGCTGGAGGCCCATCTGCGAGAGGTTCAGTTCCGACGCCTTGTCTATGTCGGGATGGGCAAACTGGAAACGTCCTCCGAAGATGGAGGGACGCCCGAAGACGATGTATTCCTCGCCAACCTTGTATTGCTGATATACATACTGTCCGCCGCGAAACCACACGAGATCCACAACACCCGTGCCGTCGCTGAAGTGGGCGACGATGCGTTTCTGCCTGATACCGGTGGCGAACTCCTCAAAACTGAGTATGCGGCCCTTTATCTGCACGAACGGCATGTCGCCCGTCAGCTCGCGGATGCTGTAAACACGGCTGCGGTCGATGTATTTGTAGGGATAATATTCGAGCAGTTGTCCCCACGTGGTGATGTTGAGATCCTTGCCCAGGATGTCCCTCCGTCGGGGGCCGACACCGGGCAGATACTTTATGTCCTGATCTAAAACTTCGCTCACTGGCGGGCGTTTAATAATGATTCGGCTATCTGAAGGTCGAACGGTGTGGTGAGCTTGATGTTCTCGCGGTTGCCCTCCACCATGACAACACGGTGGCCGGCGGCCTCCACCACCGACGCATCGTCTGTGAACGACTCGCTGTATGGACAGTCGAAGGCACGGCGTGCGAGAGATATGTCGAACACCTGGGGTGTCTGCACCACGCGATAGTCGCTGCGCAGCACATTGTGTCCGCTGCCGTCGGGCCGGACAAGGCGCAGTGTGTCGGTGACAGGCATCACGGGGATGGCCGCACCGTGAGTGCGCGCGGCGTCATAACAGCGGCGTATGACATCTGCCGATACAAACGGACGCACACCGTCGTGTATGCCCACAAGGCCCTCTGCACCGGCCGGAACGGCCATAAGACCGTTGCGCGACGAGGCAAAGCGCGTGTCGCCCCCGCTCACCACGGTGTGGCTGACGGCGAAAGAATGCTCACGGCAGAGGCTGTGCCAGTAGTCGTGCTGGCTCTCGGGCAGCACAAGAATGATGTCTGCTCCGGGCAAGGCCTCCGCAAAACGGCTAATGGTGCGCATCAGAACGGGTACTCCACCCACGGGCAGAAACTGTTTGGGCACGTCGCTGCCCATGCGCAGGCCCTTGCCGCCTGCAACTATTATGACGTAATCCATCGTTGTCGGTTGTTTGTCGTTGACCTGTAATATAATAAAAAACACCGGGCTGCAAGACCACATGTGCCTCACCGCCCGGAATATCTGTAAACGGCTTAACGCCAGAAGAAGCCCATGCCTTCGGCCACCTCACGTGCCTTTTCCTCACCGGCCATGAACTCAAGCAGCTTGTATGCGTAGGGCAGCGTTGCGGCCGGACCCTTGCCGGTCACGAAGTTGCCGTCGACGGTAACAAGTTCCGAGGTGTACTCGGCGCCTTCAAGATACTTGTCGAAACCTGGATAACATGTGGCGCGACGGCCCTTGAGCAGTCCCATACGGCCGAGAACCATAGGTGCGGCACAGATGGCTCCGATGAGCTTTCCGGCCTCGTTGTGTGCGGCAAGCACGCGGTGCAGACCCTCGTGCATGTCGAGTGTGGCAGAGCCGGGCAGTCCGCCGGGCATCATAAGCAGGTCGGCGTCAGAAAAATCTGCATCTTCGAAAAGAAGATCGGCCTTCACAGTGACACCGTGCGAGGTGCTCACCATCTCCGAACCGGTAACGCTCACTGTCTTCACTTCAACTCCTCCGCGACGCAGAACATCGACCGGACCCAGACCTTCGACTTCCTCGAAACCGTCGGCCAGAAACTCATATACTTTTGCCATTGTCTCTATGTTTGATTATGTTCAATTGCAAACTTACACATTTTTTTTGAAAATACAGTGACGCAAATATTTAAAAGAAACAAAATGAAGGCGCGGACACGACACAGAAAACAACGCTTTGGATTGCCACGGACTCACCACGGCATGGGCACGAAGGCGCAGCGCAAGGAGGAAAACGCAGATGTATATTTATGCAAAACTCGGAGGCGGAAATGAATATTTATACAGCGCCAACTTCACGAGAATCGAATATTTGCGAGCAACTGCGCGTCCGGCCGCAAATTCGCGAATTTTGAGAGGGTTGCACAACACATTGTGTTACAGCAGTTTACTCAATACGACAATCCGACAAGCTTTTCATCATGCTGCGAAAGAGCCTTTTTCAGGTGATGATATGAACTTAAACGCACCATGATACAGACCATTTCGCACCCTGAAAAAGGCTCTTCCGCAAAACGACAGCCGGCGACCGACAGATCCGGATATGAAAAACGACCTCGCCGATTGAACGGGCGAAGCCGATAAAGGGCTTTTCGGCGCGTGCCGGTTTTCTATTTTCAAAAAAATTTTTGTCAAAATATTTTACTTCCGCATTTGCATAAATATGCAGGAATGAGGCCGAAACAGGCTTTCCGGCGACGGAGGGTCAGCGACCGTCGAGCGCGAAGAAACGCCACAGCGGAGCAAGCATGGTGGCCTGCAGGAACTCGCCACGGCAGAGCATGTCGTAGATTTGGCTGCGCTCGAAACAATACACCTCGACGTCTTCCGTAGCGTCGAGATGCTGCGTATCCACCTTACTGACGCCCCGGGCCACGAAACAGTGGGTGATGTTGTTCTGTGTCGAGGCATTGGCCGTGAGCTGCATCAGTTCGTGCCATTTGCCTCCGGCATATCCGGTTTCCTCAAGCAGTTCGCGGCGTGCCGACTCTTCGGGGCTCTCACCTTGCTCGCACACTCCGGCACACAGTTCGAACGACGTGCGGCCGAGCCCGTGACGGTACTGACGTACGAGCACAAACCGGTCGTCGTCGGTGATGGCTATGATGTTGACCCAGTCGGGATATTCGAGCACATAATACTCGTCGTTCACTCTGCCGTCGGGCAGTCTCACTTTGTCGCGGCGTGCTGTGAGCCACGGCCTGCGGAAAATGTACTCGCTGTGGAGCACGTCCCACTTCATATCTTTCATATTGCAGTGTGTTTTTATATTGCCTGTTGCGATGCGGCAGCTGTGTCTGCGGCAGCCGTGCGGCGCGTCATGACAGGCTGGAGAATAAAAGGGGGAAGAAAAACTGACGGTCAGCGGCGGTTCCGCAGATGGCGTATGATGCTGTCGGCGGCTGCAAACAGCAGGGTGAGAACAAGCGAGCCAACGGCGTTGACAAGCAGATTTCCGTCTTTCCACTCGTCGTATGGAGAAAGGCGACGCACTATGCTGTTGGCTGCAAGAATGAGCAGGAACACCATAAGATAGTACAGAAGACGGCGCTTTCCGATATTTTTCATATCGCTATAAATAAAGTATTACATTATGTGTGATAATCCGCCGAAGACGTGCGGACGCTTCGCGCGGGACGCATGGCGTAATGATGGACCGACGTAACAAGGGCGTCAGTCGAGGTCGATATGGCTAACGCTCACCTTCTCGTGAAGGAATATCTGCGCACTCTCCCTGAACTTCTCCTCGCTCTCGGTGGTGAAGTAGCGGCATGTACCGCCCTGTGTTATGCAGGCTTCCATGTCCTTGTGGCGCTCAAGATAGTTCTGAAGGCTTTCGGCCACGTAGTGTCCCTGAGGCACTATGCGCACTCCGTCGGGAGCGTTCTTCACAATGCTGTTCATAAGGAGCGGATAGTGGGTGCAGCCGAGCACGATGGTGTCGATGAGCGGATCCTTGCGCATGAGCTGGTCGATGCGTTTCTTCACGAAATAGTCGGCTCCTGGACTGTCTGCCTCGTTGGCCTCCACGATGGCAGCCCACAACGGACAGGCCACGCCCGACACAACAACATCGGGGAAGAGCTTACCTATCTCGAGCGCATAGCTCTCGCTCTTGATGGTGCCTTCGGTGGCGAGAATGCCTACATGGCGGCTGCGCGTGAGACTACCGATATTCTCTGCCGTGGGACGGATGATGCCGAGCACGCGTCGCTGAGGGTCGAGCGCAGGCAGATCGCGCTGCTGTATAGTACGCAGAGCCTTGGCAGAAGCGGTGTTACAACCGAGAATCACAAGATGGCATCCCATGGAGAAAAGCTTCAGCACGGCCTGACGGGTGAACTGATAGACCACCTCGAACGAGCGCGAACCGTAAGGCGCGCGGGCGTTGTCGCCAAGATACATGTAGTCGTAGGCCGGCAGCAGCTGGCGGATACCATGAAGTACGGTGAGCCCTCCGTATCCGGAATCGAACACTCCGATGGGGCCCGGGGCTGAAGGAAACATACTGTCGGATTGTTTCATCATTGTATGTTAAGGGCTGTTCGGAGTAAAGGGTTGATGTTCTCGCCACAGGCGGGATCTACATAAGGACAAGCGTCGCCGTCGGTATTGAGTACAAAGGCGAAGCCACGTTCACCGCCTATGCGTCGCACAGCCTCGAATATTCTGGCACGCAGCGGTGCATAAGCGTCCTTACGGGCCTCCTCGAGCAACCGGGCGGCCTCTTTTTTGAAAGCAACGTTCTTTTCCATTATTTCCTGAAGCTCAGTCTGACGTTTGTACAGAATGGAAGGTATCAAATCACGCTGTGTCTCGAGAAACTCCTCATACTTGGCGTTGAATTCGCTCTCGGCACGTTTCATCTCCTCATCGTACTTCGCACGCAGATCGGAAAGGTTTTTCTGGGCGACTGCATATTCCGGCATTGCCGTGAAGATGGAGTCAAGACTGAAATAGCCATACCTCAGTGACTGTGCTCCGGCCATGGTGGCCGTGGCAAAAAAAACTAACAGAAAGAACAGCTTTTTCATAATATTCAGAAAAGATAAAAACTGTGCCATGACAATGATGGCACAGTCGGGTTGTTTTTTAAATATGTATTGCTTACTTCGTCTTGTTAAGCTCGGCCTTCACCTCTGCGGTCACGTCCTTGCTGAGAGTGTCGCTTACATAAGGTATTCCGGCTGAAAGGTCCATGATGTAAACATAACCTCCGGCCTTGCCTACAGCTTTGATTGCATCGAGCAGCTTGGTTGTGATAGGCTGCATCTTCTCCTGCTGTGCCTTCTGGAAAGCTTCTGAGTTGTCCTGATAAGCCTGCTGTATTTTCTGCTGCAGACCCATGAGCTCAGTTTCTGTTTCCTTCTGCTTTGTCTCGTTCATGGTTGACTTGTTCTTCTCGTACTCGGCAGCCTTACGCTGGAGTTCGTCCTGCATGGCCTTAAGGTCGTTCTCATACTGTTTGGCCGTTGCTTCGAGCTCACCGCGCACCTTGATGAGTTCCGGCATTGAAGCCATGATCTCCTGTGTGTTGAGATGACCGAACTTAGGTGTCTGTGCGAATGCTGCCAGCGGGGCAAACATGATCAACATTAAAATAAGCTTTTTCATTTTCTTTCTTTTGTTTATTGTGTTATTTATTTGATTTCTTTTGTGCAGCTAAGTGCTTCAAGGCTCGAGGCGCATCAGTTGGAGTAACCCAGCTTTTCGAGCACTTCGTTGCTGATGTCTATCTTAGGCGAGCCGAAGATGATGCCCGTATCGCTGGCGCGGTCGAGCACAAGCGAATAACCGCGCAGTTCGGATATCTCCTTCACTGCGTTGTATATTTCGTCCTGTATCGGAGTCATGAGGCTCTCACGTTTCTTGAAGAGCTCGCCCTCCGGACCGAAATACTTGCGCTTCAGTTCGCCGGCCTCCTTCTCCTTATTCATTATAGCCTCCTGACGTTCCTTCTTCTGCTCCTGTGAGAGGAACACTACTTCGTTCTGATAGTTCTTATACATGGTGGCCGCTTCGTTGCTGATGGCGTCAACCTCAGCCTGCCACTTCTTGGAAACCTGGTTCAACTGTTCGTTGGCACGTTCGTAAGCCGGAATGTTATTCAATATGTATTCCATATCGAGCAAGGCAAACTTCTGTGCCCCGGCTGTCATGGCTGTCATGGCCAATACGGCAATTATCAAAAGTTTTTTCATCTTATGTCCTCCTTGTTTTATTGTTAATAACATTTATATCATACATCCGTCATCAGAATTCCTGACCGAGGATGAAGTGGAAGTTGCTGCCACCCTTTGAACCGAACACCTTGTCGAAACCGTAAGCCCAGTCGATTCCCATCATACCGACCATCGGCAGGAAGATGCGGACACCGACACCGGCAGAACGCTTCATGTCGAACGGATTGAACTTCTTGGTGTCGTTCCATGCGTTACCGGCCTCGAGGAATGTCAGACCGTAGATTGTGGTGTTACCCAACAGGAACGGATAGCGGAGCTCAAGAGTCATGCGGTCGTAAGCATATCCTTCATATCCGTAAGGAGTAAGCGATCCGTTCTCGTATCCACGCAAACCGATGGTTTCCTCAGCGTAACCGGTAGAGTAACCTGTCATACCGTCACCACCCATGTAGTAGGTTTCGAACGGTGACTTCTTATACTTGTTGTAGCTGCCGAGCAGACCGAATTCAACACGTGTCATGAGCACGAAGCACTTCGTTCCGCCAGAAAGCGCAGTGAAGGTTCTTGCCTTGAGCTTCCACTTGTGGTACTCAATCCAGCGATATTTCTCCTGCTGTTCGCGATCGTAATTAGGCGACTGCGGATTGGTTGCGAGGTTCTTGTAATCCTTCTTGTCCCACATTGACCATGGCGGAGTGAGAGACAGTGAGAACAGGAACTCTGAACCACGACGCGGGAAGAGCTGGTTGTCTGTAGATACACGGCTGAGCGAGAACGTGAAGTTCAGGTTGTTGGAGTTTCCGTTGGTCAGAAGGAAGTAGCTCCAGTTCTTCAGCATGTAGCGTGTGTAGGCAAGCTGCAGCGACAGTGTGAAGTAGTCGTCCGGCCAGCGGAGCTGTTTTCCCCATCCTATCGAGGCTCCGAAGAGCTGCACATACTTGTCCGGATCGTAATAATTTTCATAATTATTGTATATGCTGCTGCCGTAACCGTACAGATAATTATAGTAGTTATTGAAATAAGCACTGTTGTAATAGTTGCTCGAAACGTCAGTCTGCTTAGAGTAGAACACGCCGACATTGAACTGGATCGGGCGTTTTCCACCAAACCAGTTGGTTGAATAGTTAACGTTGTAAGACTGATAGTAAGTACCGTTGGTCTGTGCTCCGAGCGAGAGAACCTCACCGTCGCCGATCGGCATGATGCCTCGGTGCTCGCGGTTCTTGTTGAACAGGTTACGCATAGAGAAGTTGTTGAGCTTCAAGCCCACACGTCCAATCACACCGGTCTGTCCCCATCCAAGCGAGAACTCCACCTGGTCGTTGGTCTTCTGCTCCAGATTCCAGTTGATGTCCACGGTTCCGTCTTCCTCATTAGGAACTGGTTCCGGACTTACTTTTTCCTCATTGAAGTGACCCATTGAGGCAATCTCACGTGCAGAACGCATCAGTGACTCTTTAGAGAAGAGGTCGCCCGGCTTCGTTCTGAGTTCGCGGCGCACTACGTTTTCATACAAACGGTCGTTACCGTTGATACGAACGCGGCTCACACGTGCCTGCGGTCCTTCGATAATACGCATCTCAAGGTCGATTGAGTCACCGTCGATATTGATTTCGGCAGGTGTAAGCGAATAGAAGATATAACCGTTGTTCCAGTACAGGTTGCCCACAGCATCCTCGTCTTCAGTAAGACGCTTGTTCATGAGTTTCTGGTTGTAGACATCGCCTTTCTTCATATCAAGCACCTTGGCAAGGAAGTCCGAAGAGTAAACGGTATTTCCCACCCATGTTATGTTGCGCAGATAATACTTCCGGCCTTCGTCCACCTTTATATAAATGTTGACATGTCTGTCATCAACATTCCACACACTGTCTTTCAGAATGACAGCGTCACGATAACCATGTTCGTTGTATTTCTCGATGAGTTTCTGCTTGTCACCCTTCCAGCGTTCGGGAGTGAACTTCTTGGATTTCAGGAAGGTAGATAGTTTTCCCGCTTCGTGAGTCTTTGAGAAAGCACCCTTACGGAACAGTCCACCCTTTATCTTGCCGTCAGTGAATGCCTCATTACCGTCGATAATGATGCTTCTGACCTTCATCTTCTGCTTTTTGTCGATTATGACATCGAGTATCACCTGATTCTTGTTTGTCACATCAGGACGCTCTACAATCTGTATCTCCGCATTCTTGAAACCTTTCTCATCGAAGTAACCCTTTGCAAGGAGTTTGGCACGGTCCAGAGTATTCGGTGTGACCTGCAATCCCTTGAGCAGTCCGAGCTTCTCTTCCATATCAGAACGCTCCGATTTCTTGATGCCGATATAGTTGACAGCAGAAACACGCGGATTGGCGCGCAGTCTGATATTAAGATAAGCCTTGTCGGCGACAAGCGAATCGACAACAATGGCAACATCAGAGAAAAGTCTGTAATTCCAGTATTTCTTGACAGCCTCGGTGAGCTCATTACCCGGCAACGAAATGGTCTGTCCGACCGACAGACCGGAAATTCCGGTGAGCATATAATCCTCATAGCCATCTATTCCGGACACCGTTATTCCGCCGATAGTAACGGTCCGCGGAGTACCGGCATAGGAAATGTCGGGATAAACTATTTTGTCCTGAGCACTGGCACAGACGCTGAAAATGAGCGCCGCCACGGCAATCAACAGCTTTCTTACATTCATAGTCGCTTATTAAAATCTTTCATCAAGAGAAGGAACAGTGCTTTTCGTCTGTTAAGTCACACTGAAATGTCCACCGTTCCGGTATAATTATCAATCTGTTTTTATATTTTACTGTTTTCAACGGAGCGTAACACTTTGAAGCACACACACTCCATATCATCACTGGTTGTTCTCGCCATCCACCTGATCGCCGGTCTTTCCGAAACGGCGCTGGCGTCCCTGATAGCTGATTATGGCCTTGTGGAGGTCATCCTCGCTGAAGTCAGGCCAATAAGTGTCGCAGAAATACAACTCACTGTAGGCAATCTGCCACAACAGATAGTTGCTCACTCTCACTTCGCCGCCGGTCCTTATAAGCAGGTCGGGGTCTGGCATGAAAGATGTGACGAGATTTTCCGACACCATGTCTTCATTTATATCATCCGGCGAAATGGCCTTTTCAGCCACACGCGCAGCAATGTTCTTTACGGCGCGTGTTATTTCCCAGCGTGCCGAATAGCTCAAAGCCACAATCATGGTCATAGCCGTATTGCCGGCGGTATGTTCTTCTGTTTCTGCAAGCTTGCGTCTCACCTCTTCCGGAAGACGGTCGATATCGCCGATAACACGAAATCTCACGTTGTTCTTCATGAATATTTCATCCTCGAGCGACGACAGTACAAGTCCCATGAGAGCGGACACCTCGTCGGCCGGTCTGTTCCAGTTCTCAGTAGAGAACGTATAGAGCGTGAGATACTTCACGCCCAGACGCGTACACTCCGACGTGATGCGTCTTACCGTGTCCACACCTGCCTGATGTCCGAAGCTGCGCGGTTTGCCACGTTCTGCAGCCCATCTTCCATTGCCGTCCATAATGATGGCAATGTGCTGAGGAACATTGTTTCTGTCTAAAACGTCAAGCATATAAGTCAGATATTTTACTGTTAGCAATAAAGGAATGTGCCGTCTGTCGTAAGCGCGTCACTCGTAGGCATTGTGACAAGTGCGGCACTTCGGCATGAAACTGTATGTGAGCGTTAGCTGCAAGGCCGAGTAGCAGTCGGTATTCTTGAACAGTCCGGTGCTCTTTATGCCGTAGGGATCCTTCACACCGTCGAGTTCATCGCTCAGCGAAAAGTGTATCGCCCACTCCAATCCAAGATTCAGTCTCTCTCCTATTTTATATTTCACGCCAAGTCCGATAGGAATATTGGCTGTGAAAACATTATCGTCATTTCCCGAAGCGTAGGTAGCGCCCAGGCCGCCGAAGACAAACGGCGTGATTCTTTTGGCTCCGCGATAGTCCTGTCCGGTGCCATACGGCCAGAAATTGTATTCATAAACCAGACTGACATCCACGAGTGTATTGCTGAAATCGTACACTTGTTCCTGATAGTCAGGATAATACGTCTGCACATCCTTCGACGATCCTTTCAGCTTGCCGTAGCTTCCGGTCAGCTTCAGACCCATATACGGATTGAACACCCGGCGCAACACAAGCGAGGCCATCGGTTGCATGTTCTTCAGAATACTTCCGTTGAAATCGCCTTCATAAGACATCATGCCCACTCCCGCACCTATTTCCATGCGATACTGATCATCGGTCTGTGCGCTGGCAAAGACCGAGCAGGCAGTCAGAAAAATCGTTATGAAGGTTTTTCTCATCTCATGTTATTCGATGAATACGTTATCTTCCTTTATCCATCCAAGACGGTTGGTGCGTCCACGCCACACCTGTCCGCTACCGCCACAGACAAACCAGATGAAGTTGTTCTTATCCACGGTTATCGCAAAAGAGTTCTGGTTCACGGTGATTCCGCTCGGAATTGTAACTACAGAGTCTTTCTGCCATGTTATACCACCGTCGGCACTGCGATAGAAATTATCAAATGCTCCATGATGTGTGCCTCCGATACTCTCGCCACCCACGGCCAGTATGCAGTTGTCGTAGCCCACTGTCTGTATGTTACGCAGGCGCGGGGCCTTGTACTTGTTGTCTGAAGAAACATTGTAATAAGTCCACGGCTGGTTCTCACTGAACTCTGCGCCCTCGTCAATCTTGCCCCATATCAGAGGAGTTATGTCCGACGGATAGTCCTCGGCGCTACGGTTGCCCACCATCACAACACGGTCTGTGTCGTCGTTTGTAGATATCGGAGCGCTCACAAATGTTATGTCCTGGTCAGGCAGGAGGTCCTGTGCGTCGTCAATGACAGAGAGCGACCATGTGTTGCCGTCGTCCTTAGACTCGACAAGACGGCCGTCTGCATCATAAGCATAGAGTTTGAAACGGCTTGCAGCAACAAGTTGTCTGAGCTGAGCCCGTCCGGCCACTACCCAAGCTTCGCCGTCGGCGGTCTTCATAATCTGACCGTTATCATATAAATAAACATATCCGTTGGTTGTAACAATGCTCTTGTATGCATCGGCCGACAATGCTACGCCAAGATTGGCGGTGATGTCTGTCCACGCCATACCGTTCTCCGAAGAATACACAAGAGTGTTGCTGCCGTTGCTTCCAAATACGAACAGATGTCCTTCTGTCGCAGCACTCTTCATGCCTTTGAGCTTTGCCAGATTGGCGTCGACGCCCATTCTTTTCCAAACGAATGAGTCAGCCTGTTCCTTATGTACGTTCACTCTTATGGTGTATTTTCTGTGTCCGGCTCCAGAGTTGCTGTATATATAGAAGTCGCGCGGCACAGAAAAGTCGATAGAGTCAGTGCTGGAGAAATATTTGAGAGAGTCGCTCGTCATGCTCTTTATTCCCACATATCCGGCATTTTTGGTGTTTATGTTGCACAACACCTTCTTTGCATCGATTCCGACAGGCAGAGAATCGGGATTATAAATCTCACATTTGATCTGATCAATATAGAATTCGTAACCGCTGCAGTCAACGGTTTTCTTATATGTACTGTCGAGTCCGTGTGATGATTTGGTGTGAAAATATTGGTTGAGGGTTCCGAGTGTGAACGATGTTATCGCGGTATCGTCGGCAAAGACGTAGTCACTGTCGTCGCCAAGACATGATGCCAGCGACAGTATTCCGCAAGCCAACATCATCAAAGGTATCAACTTCCTTTTCATTTTTCTACTCAAACTACTTTTAATTTTTAGCTGCAAATTTAATCAGAATTCTCCAAATAGAACTTTTTTTTGGTGCTTTATTGTGTTATTTATTGATTAAAGCGGTGTTTTTTAAGTTTGTTTAGTGATTAGGCCACACGGCTGATGTCTTTTTCACACAACGCACAGGCAGACCGTACACCCTGTGCACGCCGGCTTATAATATATAATAAGGTGTGTTTCATGGTGTTGCGTGACAAAAGAAAGAGGCGGCCTCCATAGTGGAAACCGCCTCCGTTTATGTGTTCAAGAAACTTTCTTAGAGTTTCGGACCTGCAGCTACGAGAGCCTTACCAGCCTCATTGCCTTCGTACTTAGCGAAGTTCTTGATGAAGCGTGCAGCCAGATCCTTAGCTTTCTCTTCCCACTTGCAAGCGCAATCGTATGTGTCGCGCGGGTCGAGGATCTTCGGATCAACACCCGGGAGTTCTGTCGGAACCTCAAAGTTGAACATAGGAATGGTCTTTGTAGGTGCGTTGTTGATAGAACCGTCAAGGATTGCGTCGATGATACCACGTGTATCGCGGATAGAGATACGCTTGCCAGTACCGTTCCAACCTGTGTTAACGAGGTAAGCCTTAGCACCGCTCTTCTCCATCTTCTTAACCAGTTCCTCAGCATACTTTGTAGGATGCAGCTCGAGGAATGCCTGACCGAAGCAAGCAGAGAATGTCGGAGTCGGCTCTGTGATACCGCGCTCTGTTCCGGCGAGTTTAGCTGTAAATCCAGACAGGAAGTAGTACTTTGTCTGCTCCGGAGTCAGGATTGATACTGGAGGCAGTACGCCGAATGCGTCAGCTGACAGGAAGATAACCTGCTTAGCAGCCGGAGCGTGGCTGATAGGACGTACGATGTTGTCGATGTGATAGATAGGATAAGAAACACGAGTGTTCTCAGTTGTGCTCTTGTCTGTGAAGTCGATCTTGCCTTCAGCGTCAACTGTTACGTTCTCGAGCAGAGCGTCGCGGCGGATTGCATTGTAGATGTCCGGCTCGCTCTCCTTGTCGAGGTTGATAACCTTAGCGTAGCAACCACCTTCGAAGTTGAACACACCGTTGTCATCCCATCCGTGCTCGTCGTCACCGATGAGCAGACGCTTCGGGTCTGTAGAAAGAGTTGTCTTACCTGTACCAGACAGACCGAAGAAGATAGCTGTGTTCTCACCGTTCTTGTCGCAGTTTGCAGAGCAGTGCATAGAAGCGATGCCCTTCAGCGGCAGGAAGTAGTTCATCATAGAGAACATACCCTTCTTCATCTCACCACCGTACCATGTGTTGATGATTACCTGCTCCTTAGATGTTACGTTGAATACAACTGCAGTCTCAGAGTTGAATCCGAGTTCCTTCCAGTTCTCAACTTTTGCCTTAGAAGCATTGTAAACGATGAAGTCCGGCTCGAAGTCCTCGAGTTCCTCTTCTGTAGGACGGATGAACATGTTCTTTACGAAGTGAGCCTGCCAAGCAACCTCCATGATGAAACGAACAGCCATACGTGTGTCCTTGTTGGCACCGCAGAATCCGTCGATTACATACAGTTTCTTGTTAGAAAGCTCTTTCTTTGCGATTTCCTTAACGGCAGCCCATGCTTCCTGAGAAGCCGGTTTGTTGTCGTTCTTATATTCGTCTGATGTCCACCATACTGTGTCCTTAGAGTTCTCGTCCATTACGATGAACTTATCCTTAGGAGAACGGCCGGTGTAGATACCTGTCATTACGTTTACAGCGCCAAGCTCTGTTACCTGGCCTTTGTCGAAACCTTCGAGGTCGCTTTTTGTCTCCTCCTCGAAGAGAACCTCATAAGAAGGGTTGTGGAGAACCTCAGTTGTACCTGTGATTCCGTACTTCTCTAAAACTGACTTATCAAATTTTGCCATTTCAATAAATATTTAGATGTGAAAAAATATCCTGTTACGTTCTTATTACAAGCGGTTTGTTCTTCTAAAACCGACGCAAAGTTATGAAAAAAGTAATAAAACCACAAACTTAATTATCACAAAAAAAAGCACAATAAATCTTTTTATGTTAAAGAACAAAAAAATTTTGCCGGCATATTCTTAATTGCAATTTGGAGTTGGCAAACTACAAAAGTTTTTTGATAAATTTGCATGCGTGAACATCACGCCGGCGCACCCCGCCACACACATCAGGCCGCACTGAAAAGCACCCTTGCGGCAACAGCGAAACAGGGGCGGCGCGTTGTCCGTACATTAATTATTAAATACAAACTTAAACGTCATGAAAATAATAGACTTCAGCCAGACAAACTCCATCATGAACCAGTATATGGCCGAGATGCGCGACAAGGACTATCAGCACAACCGGCTGCTCTTCCGCAACAACATCATGCGCATAGGCGAGCT
Source organism: Prevotella sp. HCN-7019 (assembly GCF_037890215.1). Lineage (NCBI taxonomy): Bacteria > Pseudomonadati > Bacteroidota > Bacteroidia > Bacteroidales > Prevotellaceae > Prevotella > Prevotella sp. HCN-7019. Next base: position 48,390 of record NZ_JBBKBO010000012.1, read on the forward strand.
CGAGGCCTACGAGATAAGCAAGACGCTCAGCTATGAGGAGCGCGACGTGCAGACACCTCTGGGCACATCCCGCGTCAGTGTGCCGTCCGACAAGGTGGTGCTGGCCACGATATTCAGAGCCGGACTGCCCTTCCACAACGGCTTCCTCAACATATTCGACCACGCCGGCAACGCCTTCGTGAGCGCCTATCGCGAGTACACCGACCAGTCGCACACCGACGTAAGCATACACGTTGAGTATCTCGCCACACCCGACATCGACGGCAAGACGCTCATCATTGCCGACCCGATGCTCGCCACCGGAGGCTCGATGGAGCTGGGCTACAAGGCGTTCCTCACCAAGGGCACGCCAAAGAACGTGCACGTGGCATGCGTCATAGCCGCACCCGAAGGCATCGAGCACATCAGAAAGACATTCCCCGACGACCGCACCACGATATGGTGCGCAGCCATCGACCCGGGACTGAACGAGCACAAGTACATCGTACCGGGCTTCGGCGACGCGGGCGACCTGTGCTACGGCGAGAAGATATGATGTCTGACTCGGACAAACGCCGCGTCACACATTTGTCAAAAAAAATTACAACTATTCGTCGTCAAGAGTGGCCGTGGAATCATCTGGGAAAATTCTGTCCGGAAATATTCTGAAAATAACGCGGCTGCACAACGCACTCACTATCAGACATTTATAAAAATCACATTTTTGCGAAGCCTCTTCTGCGGTGCAAAACAGCCTTTATCACACCGTGGAAGAGGCTTTTCCGTCATGCATTATGGTGCATACCGTCACGTGATACAGCACGTTTCAGCACCCGAAATGCACCATATCCCGCCGTCATGTGTTCCGCATGACACATCGACCGTCGCCACTACACATTCCGCCTCCGCCGGAAGAGTCTTTTCCGCAGCGCCTCAGCTCACAGAATGAGAGTTGCAGCCGGACTTTATTTGTAAAGAATTTTTACCGTCGCACCGTTCATCATCAAAGTATTCCGGCAGCCTGATGTACGCCCACTCTTTACATATATTTATTTGCGAGTTAGACAAATTATGCTTATATTTGCTTTCTAAAACTATCACAATGGCGTCAGAAAAACTAAGATTTGCTATTTTCGGAAACACTTTTCAGAGCAAAAAGTCAGCTTCGATACAGAAAGTCATCTATCACCTGGAGCGGCACGGTGCGCAGATATACATCGACCGCCCGTTCTACGACTTTCTGAAACACTACGGACAGATGCCTGCCGGCTCGCCCAAAGTGTTCGATGCCGACGGCTTCGACGCCGACTTCGCCATATCCATGGGCGGCGACGGCACGTTTCTGAAGACAGCTGTGCGCGTCGGTATAAAGAACATCCCCATACTGGGTGTCAATACCGGCCGGCTGGGATTCCTTGCCGACGTCATGCCCGAAGAGTTCGGCACCGCCATAGACGCCATATACGACGGTCACTACACCACCGAGAACCACACGGCTCTGATGGTGCGCACCGACACAAAACAGCTGCGCGGCGAGCCATTCGCGCTCAACGACATAGCCGTACTCAAGCGCGACAACGCATCGATGATAAGCATACGCACATGCATCGACGGCGAACACCTCGTCACCTATCAGGCCGACGGACTCATAGTGTCCACACCGACAGGTTCGACGGCCTACTCGCTGTCTAACGGCGGACCCATCATAGTGCCGCGCACCAACACCATGTGTCTCACACCGGTGGCTCCGCACAGCCTCAACGTACGCCCGATAGTGATAAGCGGCGACAGCACCGTGACGCTGAGCGTGGAGTCGCGCTCGCACAATTTCCTGCTGGCCGTCGACGGACGCAGCGAGACTCTCACCGAAGGAACATCCATAACCATTGACAAGGCACCGTTCATCACAAGCATAGTGAAGCGTCCCGGACACAACTACTTCGCATCGCTGCGCGAGAAGATGATGTGGGGAGCCGACAAACGCAAGGACTGAAACGCCACAACCATACGCCCCTCAGGCACAAAGACGCTCATGTCATGAAAATAAGGCAGATACTCAAGATACCGGACACGCAATACACCACCACACAGATAATGAAATGGCTGTGGGGACAATGGCGCGGCAACCGTCTGCAAGCGGTGCTCAACGCCGCCACGGGCATTGCACAGGTTGTCACAAGTCTGTCGCAGGTGTGGGCCGTCAAGCATGCCATCGACGTGGCGTCGGGCGTAGTCAAAGGTTCCATCTACAGCGCCGTGGGCATGATGGCGGCACTCATACTGTGCGACTTCGCACTCAACATCACGTCTGTATGGGTACGCAACATTCTCGGCATAAAGGCGCAGAACCGCATGCAGCAGCGCATGCTCGACCGGATACTGCGCTCCGAATGGCGCGGACGCGAGATACGCCACTCCGGCGACGTGCTCAACCGTCTGGAGTTTGACGTGAACAACGTCATCAACTTCCTCACCGAGACAATCCCCAACACGCTTTCTGTCATCGTGATGTTTGTCAGCGCCTTTGTATATCTGTTCCTCATGGACAAGGTTCTGGCTCTTGTCATCGTGGTGCTCATCCCCGTTTTCCTCATCGGCAGCAAGGTTTATGTGGGCCACATGCGCCGTCTCACACGTTTCGTGCGCGACTCCGACAGCAAGGTGCAGAGCGTATTGCAGGAGACTGTGCAGCACCGCATGCTCATAAAAACGCTCGAGAACGACCGCAACATGATAGACAAGCTGGAACGCACGCAGTGCGAACTGCGCCAGAATGTGGTGAAGCGCACGTCGTGCTCGGTGTTCTCAAACCTCGTGCTCAACACCGGCTTCGCCGCAGGCTACCTTCTTGCGTTCCTGTGGGCGGCCCTTCGCATGTCGCAGCACACACTTACCTTCGGCGGAATGACGGCATTCCTGCAACTTGTCAACAAGATTCAGACTCCCGCACGCAGCCTCACCAAGCTTGTGCCGGCATTCGTCAGCGTGCTCACTGCCTCCGAGCGTCTCATGGAACTTGAGGAAAATCCGCTCGAAGAACAGGGCGACCCCGTGCGGATGGACGGTCCGTGCGGCATACGCCTCAACAATATCACCTATCTGTACGACGGTGGCTCGCGCAACGTCATCGAAAATCTGAGCCACGACTTCCAGCCCGGTTCGTGCACGGCCATACTCGGCGAGACCGGCGCCGGCAAGACTACGCTCATCAGAATAATCCTCGCCCTGCTCCACCCGCAGCAAGGCACGGCCGAGATATACAACACCTCATCATCCCACACGCTCTCGCCGCTCGTGCGCTGCAACATGGTGTACGTGCCGCAGGGCAACACACTCATGAGCGGTTCCATACGCGACAACCTGCGCATGGGAAAGGCCGACGCCACCGACGAGGAAATGAAGGCGGCCCTTGAGAAAAGTTGCGCATCTTTCGTAAACGATCTTCCCGACGGACTCGACACTCTCTGCACCGAGCAGGGCGGCGGACTGAGCGAAGGACAGGCGCAGCGCATAGCCATAGCACGCGCACTGTTGCGCAACCGTCCGGTGATGCTCTTCGACGAAGCGACATCAGCTCTCGATCCCGACACCGAGTGCCGCCTGCTGCAGAACATCATGAGCGACCGCGGCAAAACCATCATATTCATAACCCACCGTCCGGCCGTCATAAAATATTGCGACCACACCCTGAAGGTGGAACGCAACGACCAGTCATGAAAAACAGAAATTATGGTTTTTCTTTCACCCGCTGCAACCACAGCCACTCGCATGCAGTCTAACCTATAAAAAGCTCAGACATGTCAATAATAACACTAAGGGACATAAACAAGACCTACCGCGGCGCGCAGCCGCTCCACGTGCTCAAGGGCATCAACCTCGACATAGACGAGGGCGAGTTCGTATCCATCATGGGTGCGTCGGGCTCAGGCAAGTCCACACTGCTCAACATACTCGGCATTCTCGACAACTACGACTCAGGCGAATATCTGCTTGGCGGAACGCTGATAAAGGACCTCTCGGAGAAACGCGCGGCCGAATACCGCAACCGCATGATAGGTTTCATCTTCCAGTCGTTCAATCTCATAGCCTTCAAGTCGGCCGTGGAGAATGTCGAACTGCCTCTGTTCTATCAGGGAGTTGGCCGCAAGAAACGTCATGCCATGGCCATGGAGTATCTCGACAGACTCGGTCTGGCACAGTGGGCCGACCATTATCCCAACGAACTCTCCGGCGGACAGAAACAGCGTGTGGCAATAGCGCGGGCCCTGATAACACGTCCGCAGATAATATTGGCGGACGAACCCACCGGAGCGCTCGACTCAAAGACGAGTGTGGAGGTGATGGAACTGCTCAAGAAACTCAACGCTGAGGAGCACATCACCATAGTCGTAGTGACACACGAAAGCGGTGTGGCCAACGAGACAAACAAGATAATACACATCAAGGACGGCCTGATAGGCAAGATAGAGGAGAACCTCGACCACAACGCAAGCCCGTTCGGCACGTCGGGAATAATGAAATGACAGATGACCTATGCGTGACATGATAGCCGAAATACTCACCACGGCAGGGCGCAACAAGCTGCGCACCGCGCTGACGGGCTTCTCCGTGGCATGGGGAATATTCATCATCATCTTCCTGCTCGGAGCAGGAAACGGACTGCTCAACGCCGTTGTGCAGAACTCGGGACAGTTTCTGGACAACTCGATGATTGTCTACGGCGGTTTCACATCGAAGCCTTACGACGGCCTGAAAGAGGGACGCCACATCGAACTCAACGACAACGACATATCCACAACGCGCAACAACTTCACCGGAAACGTGGAGACAACCGGTGCCGAAATATCACAGTCGGGACTCAACATAATCTTCGGCGACGAATACGTGAGCGGCAACAGTCTGTGCGGAACCTATCCCAACAAGGCTGAGATAAACAAGATAAACATGCTGTACGGCCGTTTCGTCAACATGACCGACATACGCGAGCAGCGCAAAATAATCGTTCTGAGCGAAGGACAGGCCAAGGAACTCGCACCGCACGACATCAGTTCGCTCATAGGACAGACGGTGAACGTTGGCGGATTCGCATTCCGTGTGGTCGGCATTTACAAGGACGATAACAGCCGGATGAACACCGACGCCTACACGGCATTCACCACTTTGAGAACCATGTACAGCCGCGGCGACAAGGCTGACAGGATTTTCTTCACCTTCGGAGGGCTCGAGACGATGGAGGCAAACGAGAAATTCGAGGCCGGATACCGCGCCAACATCAACCGCAACCACCGCGCCGCACCCGACGACGAGGAGTCGGTATGGCTGTGGAACCGCTTCACACAGAACCTGCAGATGAACACCGGAACCGACATCATACGCACAGCACTGTGGATAATAGGTCTCTTCACGTTGCTGTCGGGCATCGTCGGGGTGTCCAATATCATGCTCATCACCGTGAAGGAACGCACACATGAGTTCGGCATACGCAAGGCCATCGGCGCCAAACCGTGGTCTATACTGCGGCTTATTATAACCGAAAGCATCATCATAACAACCTTCTTCGGATACATCGGAATGATTCTCGGCATAGCGGCAAATATGTATATGGACGCCACCATAGGCCACCAGCAGGTGGACACGGGACTGTTCGAGGCGGCAATGTTCGTCAACCCCACAGTAGGTCTGGACGTATGCATACAGGCAACGCTTGTCATGATAATCGCAGGAACCGTCGCCGGACTTGTACCGGCACGCCGTGCGGCAAACATCAGACCGATAGAGGCGCTGCGGGCAGAATGACACATACCATCAGTATACGGCATAAACAAACAGAAACTACACGGAAATGAAAATAGACATCGACAGATTCAGGGAGATACTCGACACACTCACGAGAAACAAAAGCCGCACGTTCCTCACCGGATTCGGCGTGTTCTGGGGCGTGTTCATGCTTGTCGGCCTCATCGGAGGCGGCAGCGGACTGAAGGAAATGCTGTCGAACAACTTCGAGGGATTTGCCACCAATGCGGCCATAGTGTTCGCGCAACCCACTACCAAAGCGCACAACGGACTGCGCAAAGGACGTAAATGGACCATGACATATAAGGATGTGGACCGCCTGAAGGCTCAGGTACCTGAACTGGACGTAGTCACGCCGATGCTGTCGAGATGGAACGGCAACGCCACTTTCAGCGACAAGAAGAGCAGTTGCACCGTAAAGGGAACTCTGCCCGACTACACCCGCGTGGAAAGTCCGCAGATGTACTACGGCCGTTACATCAACGACATGGATATAAGCCAGCGCCGCAAGGTGTGCGTCATAGGCAAGAAGGTGTACAAGACGCTGTTTCCGGGAGGCGGCGACCCGTGCGGACAGCTCATCCGTATAGACTCCATATATTATAATGTAATAGGAGTCGACTACGCCGCAGGCAACATGAACATCAACGGAAGTGCCGAAGAGAGTGTCATTGTTCCGCTCTCACTCATGCAGCAGGCGTACAATCTGGGCGACAATGTCGACCTCATATGTGCCACGGCAAAGCCCGGTACAAAGATGGACGAGATATCGCAGCGTATGCGCGAGGTGATAGCGAGGGCACACAACGTGGCTCCCGACGACGAGAAAGCCGTCACCGTGTTCAACACCGAACTGCTTTTCGGTCTGCTCGACAGCCTGTTCTCCGGTGTCAACTTCCTAATCTGGCTTGTCGGCATAGGCACTCTGCTGGCAGGAGCAATAGGTGTTTCGAACATCATGATGGTGACAGTGCGCGAACGTACCACCGAGATCGGCATACGGCGAGCCATAGGCGCCACACCGATGGACATCCTTTCGCAGATAATAAGTGAGAGTATCATACTCACGGCCGTGGCAGGTATGAGCGGAATACTGTTCGTAGTGATAATCCTGCAGATGCTCGAGGTGGCCAACACAAGCGACGGCATCACCACAGCTCATTTCCAGATAGACTTCTGGACGGCCGTCGGCGCGGTGGTGATGCTCAGCGTTCTGGGCGTGCTGGCGGGACTTGCGCCGGCTGCAAGAGCCATGAGCATAAAGCCGGTTGACGCAATGAGAGACGAGTAATGCACACAACCGTGCCGCGCTCTGCCCTCTTCCGCACATGAAAATGAACCGTATGGCTCGGCCATATACATATTATAATAAGCAAACAAACACAAAAACAGATATGAAAAAGTACTTCAAGTTCATAGTCGCAGCTATTATCGCCTTGATATTCATAGGCACATTCGTGTTTCTCTATGTGAAATCGCTGCCGCAACCGGTGGCCTACAATGAGTTCACACCCAAAATAACCGACATCAGAAAGACCACGGTGGTGACGGGAAAGATAGAACCGCGCAACGAGGTTGCCATCAAACCGCAGATATCCGGCATCATCAGTGAACTGCTGAAGGAAGCGGGCAACACAGTGAAGGAGGGCGAAGTGATTGCCAAGGTGAAGGTTATCCCGGATATGGGACAGCTCAGTTCGGCACAGGCACGCCTGCGTCTTGCCAACATAAACGTGAAACAGGCACGCACAGACTACGAACGCGAGAAGGTGCTTTACGACAAAGGACTGGTGTCGGCAGACGAATATGACAAGATAGCACAGGCCTACCGTCAGGCTGAAGAAGAGGTTGCGGCAGCCGAGGACAACCTACAGGTGGTTCGCGACGGTGTGTCGAAGAGCAACGCCAGCGCCAGTTCCACCCTCGTGCGCTCAACTATCACAGGCGTAATACTCGACATTCCGGTAAAGGTGGGCAACTCCGTCATACTGTCAAACACATTCAACGACGGTACGACAATAGCCTCCGTGGCCGACATGAACGACCTCATATTCCGCGGAAACATCGACGAGACCGAGGTGGGACGCCTTGTCACAGGCATGCCTATGAAGTTGTCAATCGGCGCATTGCAGGACAAGACGTTCGAAGCATCACTCGAATACATATCACCGAAGGCTGTTGACAACAACGGAGCCAACCAGTTTGAGATAAAGGCGGCCGTGAAGGTGGCAGACAGCAAGAACATACGAAGCGGCTACAGTGCCAATGCAGAGATAGTGCTCGCACAGGCAAAGAACGTGCTCACCATTCCGGAGAGTGCCATTGAGTTCGAAGGCAACGACACATACGTGTATGTCGTGAAAGGTGAAGGCGACGAAAAGACATACGAACGCCGCAAGGTTACCACAGGATTGAGTGATGGCATCAACATCGAAATAAAGAAAGGATTGACTCAGAAAGACAAGATCAGAGGTCCGAAGATAATAACCGAAGACCAGAAAGAGCAGTAATGTGACAACGGAAAAGCGCGTATGACACCGCACGCACGCCGTAATCGCTCTTCCACAAAAGTCTTCAGCCGGCAAAAGAAAGCCACAAAGGAATGATGATAAAAAACAGAAGCGGCCGCAGGAACATCAAATTCTGCGGCCGCTTCTTTGTATTTCAGCATTTTGTTTGCTTTAATTCATAAGTGCCTTTTCATTGTTCCGACAACGCGCATCGCTTATTTCTCAACCACGTTGCCGTCCCATATCGACTTCACTTTGTAAACCTCAAGGCTGCTTATCTTTATGTTGTTACCCCAGAACACGTAACCTTCCTTGTTCGTACTGCGCACGTCGAGTCCCATGGAGTATGAATACAGTCCGCCGTCGATGAACACCTCAGCCATGCTGCGGTCCATATAAACATCCGCCGTAAGCATCATGCTGCCCGGATCGTCGGTTGCATAGAACTCACCGTTCAGTCGGTTGCCGTTCAGATCGTAGTTCACTATGCGCTGTCCGCGGTAGCTCAGTCCTGCATCGGTAGCGTGACTCATGTGCAGAGTCATGCGTATGCGCAGCACGTCGTTGCCGTCAAACTGTTTCATCACGTCATTAGCCTGCTGCATGTTCAGGTCTTCGCCAGAATAAACCTTGGTGAACAGCTGCTCCACTTCCCTTACAGGACGACTTGCAAGGCGCAGTCCGCTCTTGGTGGTGAACAGCATCTGCTCCTGCGGAAGAAGCATACAGCCGTTGAAAGGCATGCCGTCGAACGAGATACGCCCCCATGCTATCTTTATCACACGGCCGTCGTTGGCCGGTATGTTGTTGAACACCTGTGCGGCATACGCGCTTCCATTGAGATTGCATTGCTTCGGACCGTCGGGCGTAAAGCGCTTTCCGTCGAACGAACCTATCATGTAAGTGCCAGATGCACCCCACATCACCCACTTCTTGTTGCCGCCATTTCCATCGACAGCCACCTCAAAAAGTTCCGGGCACTCCCAGAATCCGGTGATATGGCTTTCGAATGTCCAGTCCTTCAGATTCACCGAATTATAAATCGAATGACCGTCGCGCTCATTGAGCACCATCACCCAATGCTTGCCCGGAGCATACCAGAACACTTTCGGATCACGCGTGTCGTTGGTCTGCCATTTAGCGTGCGAGTCTATAATCGGGTTGCCCTCATACTTCGTAAACGTAAGTCCTTCATCCAGACTGTAGGCCATGCTCTGACGCTGTATGCCCTTTGCCGATGTGTAGAACGCCACGAGTGCCGGACTTCCGTCCTTGCCGTTCCATCCCGCAGTGTTGCCATAGTCTATCACAGCCGAACCGGAAAAGATTGTTCCGAGCGTGTCGGGATGCAGCGCCAGCGGCAGTTCCTGCCAGTGCAGGAGGTCGGTACTAACGGCGTGCGCCCAGTGCATGTTCTCCCATTCGCGCTCAAACGGATTGTGCTGATAGAACATGTGATACTTGCCTTTGTAATAAACTAGTCCGTTGGGATCGTTTATCCATCCGCGGCGCGTCGTGAAATGATATTGCGGACGGTATTTCTCCTTGTATATCTCGTCCTCTCCGGCAATGCGGTCGTCCTGATAAATCTTGCTGAGAGCCGCCTCACTGCCGTCGTAGGTCAGCGTGACAGTCTTGCCTTTTAGAGCGCTCACGTCGCGGAACGTCCAGTAATCGGGCTCGCCTTCGGCAAGGCGAATGACAAACCGGCACGGATCCTGTCCCTTGACAGACAGTTCCATGGTCTTGCGGTCCGACTTGTGTGAGATCGGAAAATTGATGTACTTCTTGGTGATCTTGATCTTTATGTCGGCAGCATCGGCCATGGAAAAACATCCCAAAGCCAGTGCGGCAGACACGATTAACAACCTGCCATTTTTCATAACTGTATCTTTTGTTTATTGTTTGTTTCAGTAACAGATTTCGTGAATCAGCTTCTTATGCCATAATCATTTTACATCAGACAGTGCAAACGGGTGGAAAGAGAACCTGTTCCCATTTTCCCGAGCGCAGTCTATCTTCCACAAAGATAACATAAATAAGCCTTAATATCAAATACCACCGTCAGATTTTAGAAAAATTTTTCGCACATACGCACCACCACTGCGTAAACCTCATGCTCCGACAGAATATACACACTGTCAACATAGCTATCCGCCGTAACAGGCTTTACGGCATATTCCAAAGGCCGTCGCCGACATTCATACTTCCCATCAACCGTGCGTGGCTTTATCCATACGGCAGCATCTATGTTCAGAGAAGCCCGACACACCCTTTTATTCCAGCAATACAGCCCATAATTCCGCACCGCATGATTTTATGAAAAAAGCCGCGCAGACTCGTTAAATAGTATTGAAATATTGTTAATTCATGTAAATTAAAGTTGTATTAACTATCATTCTGACAAATAATGACGTAAATTTAAGGTCTTTAATGTATGCGCGTGAGACACTGCACACGGCATGCACGCAGGGTGGCGGAATGCTGCCCGCAAAGACATCATACCGGCAATCTGTGACATAAAAGACAAATACGGAAAGACAAAACACCAATACAAAAATATGAGACACAAACAACCTCTGCAGCTGGCAGCCGTTCTGTCGCTGTCGCTGATGCTGTCAAGTTTCGATGACGGCAGAAACGCAGGCATCGGTAAATATCCGGGCGTACCCGGAGAGAGCTTCGCACCGGAGCTCGTGGCCGACAACTCCTACCGAAACATTGCCCTGCGACGCATGGCATATGCCTCGTCGTCGCACGACTACAACCTCACGGCACAACTTGTGACCGACGGCATTGTGCACACAGCACAACCGCCTTACCTCACCGCATCGACCAACAGCGGAGTCCTTCCGCGCCGTGAGCGCGAATGGGCAATAGACGGTGGCGAGTACACCCGCAACATTCTGATGGGCCAGAAAGCCTTTCTCAACTATCAGTGGCACAACATGAAGGTGAAGGCCAACCGTGTAAAGATAATCTGCAGCATGGCTTACAACGAGGGAGCCAAGGGCGGTTACGCCATAAAGGTGAGCTCGCGGATGAAAGGTAAGAAGGGAGTGACACTGCGCACTCTCGGACAGCAGACCGGAAAAGGACTGCCGGGAAAGGCCTCGAACAGCAAAGCCCACAGCGATCCGAACAAGAACACGAACGACGGACCGATGCTGCCGACACGCAACATTGAGGCTGTGATAGATCTGGGCACAGGCGACATCAGTTTCGACAACCTGAAAGTGGAGTTCTCCATGCCGGGTGCGGCACACTGGACCGTGACTGAGATAAAGTTCTTCGACGGCAACCGACCTGTCACCGACGTGCTGCCCTCTTCTGAATTCGGCAGCGCATGGATGAGCGCTAAGGCCGGAACACAGTGGGTTTACGTCGATCTTGGCACATCGTGCGAGTTTGACAAGGTGAAACTCCACTGGATAAGCAAGGCTCGCAGCGGACGCATCGAGACATCTGACGACGCACGCAACTGGAAGACCGTGGCACAACTGCCTGCCGGCAACAGTCTGACCGACGAGGTGAAATGTGCCGGAGGCAAGGGCCGATACGTACGCGTGCTGATGCTCAAGGGTGCTACGACAGCTCCGTATGTGCTCAGCGAGATTGAGGTAATGGGCCGTGGCGGACTCGTTGCGAAGCCCCAGCCTGTCAAAGGCGGCGACGAACGCCACTTCTCTCTCGACGGAGGCGACTGGCACATACAGCGTGCCTCAGAGGTGAAAGGCGACGGACAGACCATATCTGCCGACAACTACGACGACAGTTCGTGGGCCGTGGCCACAGTGCCTGCAACAGCCCTGATGAGCTACGTCAACATAGGAGCACTCCCTAATCCCAATTATGCCGACAACCTGATGCAGATATCCGAGTCGTTCTTCAACTCCGACTTCTGGTATCGCACCGAGTTCGACCTGCCTCAGCAGATGAAGGGTAAGCGCGTGTTCCTCAATTTCGACGGTATAAACTGGAAAGCCGACGTCTTCGTGAACGGCCGTCAGGCCGAACGCATCGAAGGAGCGTTCATGCGCGGACACGCCGACATAACTCCATTGCTGCGCGACGGCAGGAACGTACTGGCCGTGAAGATAACCAAGAATGCGCATCCGGGCGCAGTGAAGGAGAAATACCGCAAGGACACCGACTTCAACGGAGGACTCCTGGGATACGACAACCCGACCTTCCATGCCACAATAGGATGGGACTGGATATCGACAATACGCGGACGAAACATAGGTATATGGAACGACGTGTGGCTCTCGGCCACCGGCGCGGTGAGCATGCGCGACCCTCTGGTGACCTCCAAGCTGGCTCTACCCGACACAGCCGCCACCATCACTCCGTCCGTCATACTGACCAACCACATGCCTTACAGCGTAAGCGGAACGCTCCGCGGATGGATAGGCGACCTGAAGTTTGAGAAGCGCGTGGTGCTGCCCACATACGGAGTACAGGAAATCGCCTTCCTGCCCGAGGAGTTCCCGGAGCTGCGCAACCGCCGCATGAACCTGTGGTGGCCAAACGGCTACGGCACGCCTTACCTCTACGACGCGGGCTTCGAGTTCGTGACAGAGAAGGGAACATCGGATGCCGTGAACTTCAAGGCCGGCATACGCCAGATGGACTACAAGGACATGGACACTCAGCTGAAGATATACATCAACGGCCGACGCTTCATTCCGCTGGGCGGCAACTGGGGATTCAGCGAAAACAACCTGTGCTACCGCGGACGCGAATATGACATAGCCGTGAAGAACCACCGCGACATGAACTTCAACATGATACGCAACTGGGTGGGACAGACCGGCGACGAAGAGTTCTACGAGGCCTGCGACAAATACGGCATCATGGTATGGCAGGACTTCTGGCTGGCCAATCCGGCCGACGGACCCGACCCGCTGAACGAATATATGTTCCTCAGCAACGCTGACGACTACGTGAAACGCATACGCAACCACCCGAGCATCGGCATCTACTGCGGCCGCAACGAGGGCTATCCGCCAAAGACTATAGACAGCAAACTGCGCGAGTTTGTGAAGACACTGCACCCGGGACTGGACTACATATCAAGTTCGGCCGACGACGGAGTGAGCGGTCACGGACCTTACTGGGCACTGCCTCCGAAGGAGTATTTCGACCGTCAGACGGGCAAACTGCACTCCGAGCGCGGTATGCCTAACGTGATGACATACGAAGGACTGGCGCGTACGCTCAGCCCGGAGACACTCTGGCCGCAGGGCAACGAGTGGGGACAGCACGACTACTGCATGCAGGGCGCGCAGCGCGGAGCGACGTTCAACGCCATAATAGAGAAGGCGTTCGGCAAGGTGGACGACGCAGCCACATTCACAAAGCTGGCACAATGGCAGAACTACGACGGCTACCGCGCCATGTATGAATCGGGAAGCCGCGACCGCCAGGGACTGCTCATCTGGATGAGTCACGCATGCTGGCCAAGCATGACATGGCAGTGCTACGACTACTACTTCGAACCCACAGCCGCATTCTTCGGATGCAAGAAGGCCTGCGAGCCGTTACACATACAGTGGAACGCATCGACACGCAACGTGGAAGTGGTAAACCTGTGTGCCGGCGACCGCAAGAACCTGACCGCAAAAGTTGAGCTGACCGACGCCAAGGGACACACCGTGAAGACCATGCAGGCAACCGTCAACAGCAACGACGACTCGACCGTAGTGCCCGAAGGACTGCACGTGGACGACAAGGTAAGCCTGAACGGCGGCAACGTATACTTCATACGTCTGTGGCTCAACGACGAGAGTGGCCGCACACTGTCGCAGAACTTCTACGTGGCATCCAACGACGAGGGCAACCTCCAGGAGCTCAACACTCTGCCGCAGGTGGCTCTGAGCCCGAGCATCACGACCGAAGGCACACGTGCTACGGTGACTGTGAAGAATACATCGGACACTCCGGCCATGATGATAAGACTCAACCTGAAAGCCGGTGACGGCGAACAGATTCTGCCGGTAAGTTATTCAGACAACTACTTCCACCTCATGCCGGGCGAGAGCCGCACCGTAGAGGTGAGCTGGAACGCCGCCGACGCAAGAGACGGAAAGGCCGTGATAGAGCTGTCCGGATTCAATGTGAAAGATCAGAAAATACAATAACGATTGTCATAAAACATCCGCGGGCTGACGCAAAAATGCTGTAACAAAAAGGCAAAAAATTGCCGTCAACCCGCGGATTTCAAAAAAATATTCCCGATTTTATATATTTTAACGCAGTAGACATAGTAATTTGCCTAAATAAGTTGTTATATTTACGTACTGCAAACAAACAATATGATTGAAAGACACATCTGACACTGCTTGTCATAATAGCATCATCATTTGTCATTTTAATATCATATTATTCCATGTAAATGGACTAAATTTGTGACCATAATAAGGTAATTTTTTATTATATATCTGTGTCTGTGAAGATACGTGAATAATAAGCTTCGTTAGGTTAATAATCTTATGAGGAGGGTTGTTTAGTGAAACATAACTCCTCATTTCTTTTTTTATTCCCCCAAAGACATTTTCACGCCCTACCACAACGGTTATATATAAATTCAGTGTGCGTCGGTTTCGATAAAAAGCCTGTTGTTTCCATCCCGCATCAGCGTTGTCATTTTCTGCCGGAAAGACAGCGATCCGGCCACTTTCAGTTTGTAAGTATCCTGCGTTTTTTTCGTCCGGGTTTTCAGTTCTACCCCGAAAAATAAGCGAGAATTTGCGAGCAGACTCTCCGTCGGACGCAAATCCGCGAAAAATAAGAGGTTTGTGCAAAACACTGGATGTCAAAGGCTTACATCCGAGGATAATTCTTCCGTCATGTAAAAGGCACTGTTTCAGCACGTGATACAGCCCGTTTCAGGGCCTGATATGCAGCATATCACACCATGATATAAGCAAAACCGGACGATGAAACGGGCATTATCGTAATGCATGATGAATAATCCTGTGCTCCATTATGGGGTATATAAAAAATCCGTATGGTCCGAATCGGCCTGTATTACATCAGATTTAACATTCATTCACACCTCATTTACGATTTTATTTTGTCAAAAAAAAGTCAAGAAAAACTGTAAGTTCACCGTCCGGGTTTTCTATAAAAAAGCTGATATGAGGCGTGATGAAAAACACGGAAAACAAGCGTCCCTTTTGCGGTGATGATTTATCGGTTGTGGCAACGTGGACTTATCATCATGTGATGAAACGACTGTCACGGTTCACACCACCCCGAATTGCCGGAAAATTTTCTGCCGTTATGTGACACTTCATGAGCAAATCCTGGCCTCACTGCACCTCCGTTGAACCGCCGCAACAACTCCTCAGACCAACACTGTCTGCGCGTACACACAGACCTGACATCCGCGGCGGCAGCCAACAGCACGCGAAAAATAAACCGCATTATTTTGTCATGCCCACGGTTTGCATTATCTTTGCATATTGAAAGCGGCACAACACAATAATTAAATAGAAAATGCGCCGCAATCCCATACATATACCGACCTTTCCGTGAACGGCGTCACCCGTGTTTGCGCACGCCTCCACTGACACGGAACAGGCCGTTTCCCACACTCTGAAGGAAAATACAAAAACATCATGATAATGGAACAGAAAAACTACAAACGTACAACCGTAACCGCCGCCCTGCCTTATGCCAACGGCGGTGTGCATATCGGACACCTGGCCGGAGTATATGTACCGGCCGACATATACGTGCGCTACCTGCGCCTGAAACACCAGGATGTAATCTTCATCGGCGGAAGCGACGAGCACGGAGTGCCTATCACAATACGCGCCAAGAAGGAAGGCATCACCCCGCAGGATGTCGTTGACAGATACCACTCGATGATAAAGAAGAGCTTCGAGGAGTTCGGCATCTCGTTCGACATATACAGCCGCACCACATCGGAGACTCACAACAAACTGGCTTCCGACTTCTTCAAGAAACTCTATGAGGACGGCAAACTGATAGAGAAGACCACAAAGCAGTATTATGACGAGGAGGCAAAGCAGTTCCTCGCCGACAGATACATCACAGGTGAGTGTCCTCACTGCCACCACGAAGGCGCATACGGCGACCAGTGCGAGCACTGCGGAAGCGACCTCGACCCGACAGAGCTCATCAATCCGAAATCTACCATAAGCGGATCGCAGCCGGTGCTCAAGGAGACAAAGAACTGGTATCTGCCGCTCAACGAGTATCAGGACTGGCTGAAACAGTGGATTCTCGAAGGACACAAGGAGTGGCGCTCCAATGTTTACGGACAGTGCAAGAGCTGGCTCGACATGAATCTGCAGCCGAGAGCCATGACACGCGACCTCGACTGGGGTATTCCCGTTCCGGTGGAAGGTGCCGAGGGCAAGGTGCTCTACGTATGGTTCGACGCTCCTATCGGCTACATATCCAACACAAAGGAACTTCTACCCGACTCATGGGAGAAGTGGTGGAAGGATCCGGAGACACGTCTGGTTCACTTCATCGGCAAGGACAACATCGTATTCCACTGCATCGTGTTCCCCGTAATGATGAAAGCCCACGGCGACTACATCATGCCCGACAACGTGCCGGCAAACGAATTCCTCAACCTCGAGAACGACAAGATAAGCACATCGCGCAACTGGGCGGTATGGCTTCACGAATATCTGCAGGAGCTTCCGGGCAAACAGGACGTGCTGCGCTATGTTCTCACGGCCAACGCACCGGAGACTAAGGACAACAACTTCACTTGGAAGGACTTCCAGGACCGCAACAACAACGAGCTGGTGGCCGTCTACGGCAACTTCGTGAACCGCGCGCTGCAGCTCACCAAGAAATATTTCGACGGCGTAGTGCCTGAGTGTGGCGAGCTGAACGACATCGACCGCCAGGCCATCGACGAGTTCAAGGACGTGAAACAGAAGGTAGAGGCTCTGCTCGACGTATTCAAGTTCCGCGACGCTCAGAAGGAAGCAATGAACTTGGCACGCATCGGCAACAAGTACATCACCGACTGCGAGCCGTGGAAGGTTGCCAAGACCAACATGGAACGCGTGAAGACCATCCTTTACATCTCGCTGCAGCTGGTGGCAAACCTCGATATCGCCTTCGAGCCGTTCCTGCCGTTCAGCAGCAAGAAACTGCGCCAGATGCTCAACGTAGAGGCATACGACTGGGCTCAGCTCGGCTCAACCGACCTGCTGAAAAGCGGACACAAGCTCGGCGAACCGTCTCTGCTGTTCGAGAAGATAGAGGACGACGTGATAGAATATCAGCTCCACAAGCTCGAGGAGACAAAGAAGGCTAACGAAGCCGCCGCATATAAGGCAGCGCCGGTGAAGGACACCGTGTCGTTCGAAGACTTCGAGAAACTCGACATCCGCGTGGGACATATCAAGGCATGTGAGAAGGTGAAGAAAGCCAACAAGCTGCTCAAGTTCACCATCGACGACGGTTCGGGCACCGACCGCACCATTGTTTCGGGCATCGCCAAGTTCTACCAGCCGGAAGATCTCGTGGGCAAGGACGTGCTCTTCATAGCCAACTTCGCTCCGCGCAAGCTCATGGGCATCGAGAGTCAGGGTATGATTCTCTCGGCAGAGAACTTCGACGGATCACTCACAGTGACATCACTGCTCGGCAAGGTGAAACCGGGAAGCCAGGTGGGATAACATGTCCGCCATACGACAACATTCATAAACAGAATAAAAAACAACGACTATATCCTATATGAAAAAACTCTTAGCAATAACACTGCTGCTCATCACGGCCGTGGTGTGCCGTGCACAGATGGCCGAGCCGGTGAAATTCACTGCCGAGCTGAAGACCAACGGCACCGCCGAAGCCGAAATCGTGTTCAGCGGAAAGATTGACGAGGGATGGCACGTCTATTCGACCAACATCAGCGGAGGGCCGATAGAGGCGACATTCAACGTGAACAAGAAGGACGGCGTGGAACTTGTAGGCAAGCTCACACCGCATGGAAAGGAGATCTCTGTGTTCGACAAGATGTTCAACATGCAGGTGCGCTACTTCAGCAACAGCGTGAAGTTCGTGCAGAAAATAAGATTCACAAAGCCCACATACTCCATAGACGCTTATCTGGAATACGGCGCATGCAACGACGAGACCTGCATGCCGCCAACACAGGTGGAGATAATAAAGCAGGGCAAAGCGCCGGCCGTAGCCGCCGGTGGCGAAGCCAAGACTGAGGAGAAGACCGAGGCCGCACAGACAGAAATGGCTGCCGTCAATACTACTGATAGCGCAATGGCAGCCGCACCAGCAGTGGCCGCCGACAGCACGACAGCGGCCGTTCCGGCAAACGCCTCACTCTCCGAGAGCGAGATAAAAGCGCTCTGGCAGCCTGTGATAAAGGAGCTTTCAGCTTATGACGAACCGCTCAACACATCGCTGTTCTACATCTTCCTCGCCGGACTGGCGGGCGGATTCCTCGCCCTGTTCACTCCGTGCGTATGGCCTATCATACCTATGACCGTCAGCTTCTTCCTCAAACGCAACAAGGACAGAGGCAAAGCCATACGTGAGGCTACGACCTACGGAGTGTCTATCGTGGTGATATACGTTGTGCTCGGACTGGCTGTGACATTGCTTTTCGGCGCGAGCGCGCTCAACGCATTGTCAACCAACGCCGTGTTCAACATCTTCTTCTGTCTGCTTCTCATCGTCTTCGCAGCATCGTTCTTCGGAGCATTCGAGATAACTCTGCCTTCGTCGTGGAGCAACAAGATAGACCGCAAGTCGGAATCTACCAGCGGCATACTGAGCATCTTCCTCATGGCGTTCACCCTTGCGCTCGTTTCTTTCTCGTGCACCGGTCCTATCATAGGTCTGCTGCTCGTGGCCGTATCGACTCAGGGCAACATCATCGCGCCGACAATAGGTATGCTCGGATTCGCAGTTGCGTTGGCAATACCGTTCACTCTGTTCGCCATGTTCCCGTCGCTGCTCAAGTCTGCTCCTAAGTCGGGAGGCTGGATGAACGTCATCAAGGTGGTGCTCGGATTCATAGAACTGGCATTCGCGCTCAAGTTCCTGTCCGTAGCCGACCTCGCTTACGGCTGGCACATACTCGACCGCGAGACATTCATCGCGCTGTGGATAGCCATCTTCGGACTACTCGGACTCTATCTGCTGGGCATGTTCAACTTCCCTCACGACGACGATAACCGCCGTACGAATGTTCCGCAGTTCTTCCTCGCGCTCATATCTCTGGCCTTCACCGTCTATATGGTGCCGGGACTGTGGGGTGCTCCGCTCAAAGCCATAAGCGCATTCACACCGCCTATGAACACACAGGACTTCAATCTGTACAAGAACGAAGTACATCCTAAGTTCAAGGACTTTGAAGCCGGCATGGCAGCTGCACGTCTGGAGGGCAAGCCGGTAATGATAGATTTCACCGGATTCGGTTGCGTGAACTGCCGCGAAATGGAGGCTGCCGTATGGACAGATGCCAATGTGGCCGACATGCTCAACAACAAATACATCCTCATCTCGCTCTATGTTGACGACAAGACTCCGCTCGACCAGCCGATAACCGTCACCGAAAACGGAAAACAGCGCACGCTGCGCACCGTGGGAGATAAGTGGAGTTATCTGCAGAGAGTGAAGTTCGGAGCCAACACACAGCCGTTCTACGTGCTCCTCGACAACGAGGGACGTCCGCTCACAGGCAGCCGTTCGTATGACAAGGACATCAGCGAATACCTGAAGTTCCTGCAGACCGGACTGGAAAGATACAACAAATAACAAGCTGAATAAAAGCAAACAAGCATGTTAGACAAGAATATCAGACAGAGCATTATCGCACTGATACAGCGCGAAGTGGTGCCGGCAGTGGGCTGTACGGAGCCCATTGCCGTGGCTCTCTGCACAGCACGGGCCACTGAGACACTGGGATGCAGACCGGAAAAGATAACGGTGCTGCTGAGCGCGAACATCCTGAAGAACGCCATGGGTGTGGGAATACCGGGCACAGGAATGATAGGTCTGCCCATCGCAATCGCACTGGGAGCCATCGTCGGCAAGTCGGAGTATGAGCTGGAAGTGATAAAGGACGTCACTCCGGAAACTCTCGAGGAAGGCAAGACCTATGTTGACGAGAAACGCATCGACATAAAACTGAAGTCGGACATCACTGAAAAACTCTACATTGACGTCATCTGTGAAGCCGCAGGACACAAGGCTGAAGCCGTGATTTCGGGTTCGCACACCAACTTTGTGTACATTGCCAAGGATGGAGAAACACTTCTCGACGTGAAAAAAGCAAGCGGCGAGCAGGGCGAACAGGGCGATCCGGTGCTCTGCATGCGCACCGTATACGACTTCGCCACCACAACTCCGGTTGACGAGATAGCCTTCATACTGAAGACAAAACAGTACAACATAAAGGCTGCCGAAGAATCTATCAAGGGTAACTACGGACATTGTCTGGGCAAGACCATCGACCGTCCGCTGAGCCACGGAATATTCGGCAACAGCATCTTCTCGCACATCCTGTCGAAGACTGCATCGGCATGCGACGCCAGAATGGGCGGAGCCATGATACCGGTAATGAGCAATTCGGGCTCTGGCAATCAGGGAATATGTGCCACAAACCCTGTGGCTGTGTATGCCATTGAGAACGAGAATACAGAGGAAGAGCTCATCCGCGCGCTCACTCTGAGCCATCTTACAGCGATATACATCAAGCAGAGCCTCGGCAAACTGTCGGCAGTATGCGGCTGCGTGGTGGCAAGCATCGGCTCAAGCTGCGGCATCACCTACCTCATGGGCGGCGACTACAACCGCGTGTGCAGCTCTGTAAAAAACATGATTGCCAACATCACGGGTATGATATGCGACGGTGCGAAGCCAAGTTGCTCACTGAAGATAGCGTCAGGCGTATCCACAGCCCTGCTCTCATCGCTTCTGGCGATAGAAGGCAAATGCGTTACTGCTGTCGAAGGAATAATCGACGACGACGTGGATCAGTCCATACACAACCTCACGCGCATCGGTTCGGAGACAATGAACCAGACCGACGAGATGGTGCTCGACATCATGACACACAAGCACAACTGCTGAAACGCCGGCCAATACACGGCAAAACGGCAAGGCAGTAACTTTATCATAAGACAATTCCCGCAAACGGCAACACCATAACAACCGTCTGCGGGAATTTCATTATAAAGCCCGACGAAACACGAAAAAATCAACAAACCACAAATAAATCTCATGAAAAACACGTCGTTTTCATCCATATCACGTCTTTATATACAGAAGCGGCAACGACAGCAACCGTAAGACCGCACAACGATACGAACATCCTAAAACGACAACAAGATGCTGGGAATACTACGAAAAAGAACATCCGGAGACGAGCTGGAGCGGCTTGTGAGGGAACAGACAGACAATATGTTCAGGTTCGCGTTCTTCCGTACAGGCGACAGAAGCACGGCCGAGGACATTGTACAGGACACTCTGCTGAGTGTGTGCAGGCAGAACAACAGGCCCACCGAGCCGGAAAAGCTGAAAAGCTACGTCTTCAGAGCTCTGTCAAACAGATGCCGTGACGTAATACGCAAGCACCGTACCGACACCGAACCGCTGACCTGCCGCATGGCAGAAAAGACCGAGGAAGACAACGACAACGAGCGTTCGGCCATGGAGGAATATGCACGCATCGAAAGAGTTCTGGGCGAAATACCGGACGAACAGGCCGAAACGATACGCATGCACGTCATAGACGGACTGAAGTTCACCGAGATAGCAGATATCACAGAAACGCCTGTCACGACGGTGAAATCGAGATTCAAATACGGCATTGAGAAGATAAAGGAAAGAATGAACAACCGAAAAAACAACTGATATGGATTGCAACAGTTTTAGAAAAAATGTGTACGACTTCATAGAAGGAGGCACTGACCAGAACCTGACACGTGAGATGGAAGCACACGCAAAGGCTTGTGAAGAATGCAGAGAATATCTGGAGCAGACCGAGAAAGCCATAAGCATGATACGTCCGGCATGCGACGTGAAAGCGTCGGACGCTCTGAAAGAGAACCTGAGAATAATAGCGGCGGGAGCAAGAAAGACCGACGGACAGCGCAGAAAGACCATACCTATGTTCAAACGCTACGCGGCCATTGCGGCATCAGTGCTCGTTCTTCTGGCCGGAGCAGTGACAACAGCCGGCATACTGCTTCACAGCAGCACGGCAAACGCGGCATCTGAAACAATAACAAGGGCGCAGGCATCCGAATATTTCAACAACGCCGTACCACCGGAGCCGTCGTCCATACGTCTGAAACTGAACGTGCGCACCTCTCCTAACGAGAACTTTGCATACGTGACACCTGTGAGCGGATTCGTGGAAACGGTACTGACGTTTGTCAACAAGAACAACACCATGTTCTGGAGGATAGAGAAACAGAACGGCCGCACCATAGTCTGCGACGGCAAAAGACAATATATGTGGGGCCGTGGCGGCACAAAGGGCTATGAGAGCCATGCCAGTTATGATGGCTTTGCCGAGGGTTTGCTCACACTACTGCCGGCAGACATAAACATAATAAAAGGTATGACGCATATATGCAGCACGCAAAGCAAATACACACTCGACACAAACGACGAGGGAATAATAATCACAGTGACCTCGCCCGCCATGGGAAAAGGCCGCGACGGGAAACCTCTGAACTCGTCGATAGCCGAATCAGACAGCAAGACAGAGTATGTCTTCGACAGCAAGACTAAGCTGCTGAAAAGCTACAACGTATGGATGAAGGTGATGGGCGTATATGTGAAGGTGATCGAAAGCACCTCGATAGAATACAACAAAAGCGTGGACATGGCGTCAATGCTGAAGCGACCTGACAACATCAAGATATGGATTGATGTGACAGCCGACCATGGCATGTTTGCCGGAAGCACGGCGGAGCAAGCCGTAAAGAAGGTGTTCGAAGCTGTGACCGGAGGAAAGGCACAGAGCGTGAAGGAAGTGTTGTTCTGCTACGACATCGAAAAGATAGACAGCATGTACGGCGGAGCCGCCACCGTAACAGTGGGAAAGGCATACAAGGAAGGCACTTACGCAGGAGTGTTCGTACCTGTAGAGCTGAAATACAAGGACGGAAAAGTGGAGAAACTGACCGTCGCCGCACGCAACGACAACAAGGGCGGCGCATGGACAATAGACGGAGGAATATGATAAACGGCCATGCTGTCAGTGGCGTAACAGCGCCCTGACAGCAAACCAAAGATGCATAAAGACAGTAGAAAGCGTTCCGTAATGAACACACATCACACGGAATCTCTCCTTCAACGATGCGCGATGGTTCGCGGTAGTCATGCCTTCGGCAAGATAGTTAACCAGAACCTTATTGACATTGCGCAGTTCGAGCCGCTCACGGGCGGCTCTTTTCATTATGCGTATGCACCAGTCCACGTCGGCCGAGTAACGGTATTGCAGGTTGTAAGGCTCACTGCGAGCTATGTCGGTGCGTGCGTAGAAGGCCTGATGACACACAAGCATGCCGTGGCGGAACGAACGCCAGGTGAGCCGTTCGGGCGGAGTCAGACGACGGTGGGCAACAAACTGCCCATTGATGTCCACAAGATCAGTGTCGCCATAAAGCACGGCAGGCAGTTCCTCACCGGGTTTTACGCTTGCGGCTATGTCCTCAAGCGTAGATGATGAAGGATAAGCGTCGCCGGCATTAAGGAACACCACGTAGTCGCCCGTGGCACGTTTCAGAGACTTGTTCATGGCGTCGTAGAGCCCTTTGTCGGGTTCTGACACGACAATCACCTCATGACCGCAACCACAGGCGTCAGATTCTGCCTTGTAAGCCTCGGCAACCGACACGGTGGAATCGGCAGAACGGCCGTCCATTATGATGTGTTCCACGTTGCGCCACGTCTGTCGCCTCACGCTATCGAGCGTGGTCTGCAACACCTGTGCGGCATTGTAGGTGCAGGTGACGACAGTAAATTTTATGTTCTTATTGTCCATTCCGTCAGATGATATATTTCTTCATGGCAGCCATCTCGTTGTAAACCTCTATATACTTCATGGCCACGCTCTGCTGCGAATAGCGCGTATGAACCTTAGACACAGCCGCACGGCTCATCGCCTCATAGTCGGCCTCGCACAACAGCCAGTGCATTCCGGCGGCCAGATCGTCAGACTTCCTGAAATCGGCCACGTAGCCGTTCTGCCTGTGGTCTATCATTTCAGGAATGCCACCCGTGCGGAATCCGACGCACGGCACGCCGCAGGCCATAGCCTCCATGATGGTGTTGGGCAGATTGTCCTCTATCGACGGCAGCACGTATATATCGGCGGCGTTGTATATTGTGGCTATGCGCTTCTCGTCGGTCACATATCCCAAGGAGCAAGTCTTGAGCGCGAGGCGTCCTGATATTTCCTCCGACTCGCCTCCGAGCACTGCCACCACCGCGGTGGTCTTCAGTTCCGGATGCTCAGCCACAAGCTTATCCACAGCTTCGATGAAATAGTTCATGCCCTTGCGCTGGTCGGTCACGCGGTGCGACACGAACAGTATTACCTTCTTGTCCTCAGGCAGTCCCACCTCACGTCGACATCCCGTCTTGTCGTGACGGCAGGAGAACAGGCGCTGGTCGATGGAGTTAGGTATGCTCGTTATGCGCTGTCCCTTGAGCAGTGCGCTCTGCCTTGCCTGTGTTTCAAGCCAGCGGCTGCACGTCACGAAGAATATGTTGCCGCTCGAATAGAGCGCCTTCTTGCGCCGCCATATCTTGTTGGACAGATCGTGTCGCGACCCGCTGTCGGGCAACAGCGGACAGTTGGCACAGCGTCCCTTGTAGGCCATGCATCCGCCCGAGTAATGACAGATGCCCGTGGCAGGCCACATGTCGTGCATGGTCCACACCACCGGCTTGCCGCTCTTCAGAATCTTTCTTATGTTTCCGAGCGAGAGCATGCCCTGGTTTATCCAGTTGAGATGTATGACATCGGCCCACTTGAACTCGGGCAGCGACGTTATGTCAGTGCCACAATTGGCTATATCTATCTCGAAAAGATGATTTTTGGAAAAACGGAGATGGAAGAATATGCACCATCTCTCCCAAAGGAAATGCCAGCGCGAGAACATACGGCCCGGCACTCCGGCCACAGTGATGCTGTCGGTCTCCTTATCGCGCACGAGCATCATGGCCTTCTCGCCGCTGTTGTTGAGCGCGTCCAGCAGTCTTCCGGCCGCTACCGCAGCCCCGCCGGTACGCTCGCTTGTATTAACTATTAATACATTCATGTTGCTTGCCCGTCTTTATTCTTACACAAAAGATAACACATACGAGCGGAAAGAGAACTTGTTTTCTGTTTCCCGAGTGCAGCTTATCTTATGCAAAGATACAAAATGTTTTATTAGACTCACACCTAAATTATATAATTATATAATTCAATAATTACATATTTATATAATTATA
>NZ_JBBKBO010000013.1:0-45518 GCF_037890215.1 Prevotella sp. HCN-7019
TTTAGGAAAAATGGAAGTATGTATTATTGTTTTTGACAACTTGTTAAGAGAAGGTTTTCTGGTAGATTATATATTTTGTTGAATTTGTAAATTCAGAGGTATTATAGTTTTTTTTGTTTTTTAGTCATTATTGTTGTTTCAAAAAGGCTTTTCTGTATTATCAAATGATGGTTATTGCAAATTGAAACGGACTGTATTATGACCTAAAAAAGGCTTTGTTAAGGTGTAAGAAAATACTGTCTGGATAGTGGAATTTTAATGTGCTTATAGAATTCGTATTGTAAGTTCGTACAAAGAAATAATGTTTAATTATACAATTAAGAGAGACTGTACAGAATTATTCTCTGATTTATTTATACAACTCGTACTATTCTTATTCCTATTTGAGAAGGGTGTCGCATCATATACTGATAGAGGGTCATCGGTTCTTCTATCACTTTCTTATGTATGGATGATGCATTAAGCAGATGTATGTTTCCTCTATGCCATACAGCAAATCCTATGTGGGAAATATCCAGCCCTTTTTTGTTAGTCACAATAGCAATTATGTCTCCATCTTTTATGGTGGATTTTAGTAGTTCTGGATATTTTAACTTCTCTTTAGGAATATATATATATGATTTCCCATCAAACTTTCTCTCCATATCAGCTATATTTCTGACAAGAGAACTATCTTCTGTCAGGGCTGGATATTTTTCCGGATTATGGCTCATATAATATATTTCATATAAAGATCTTTTCAAAATAGATGGGTTGGAGGATATAATTTCTTTGACAATTCCTTTGCGTTCATTTTGTTCAATCCAATATGAAAAATAATGTAGTCGGGTAGCATATGTCACTTTGTTATCCTCATATCTGATATATTTTAGATAATTACAGAAATCTCTGAAAGATATTTTTTTACTCTTAATACACATATATAGTGCTAGCACATTTTCAATGTATGTAGTACAGTCAAGTTGTCTAAGGTTTATGACCAATCGTTCATGACTTCCGTTCTCCAGCGTTTTACCGACATATGGATGCGACTTGAGTTTTTTCGCAAAAAACATCAGACATTTGTTTTGTGTTTGATTCTCTTTTATACATGAACTTAAAAGTTCGATTACTGTTATGCTGTCCTTTGGAGTATATAAGATGTTAGATTTTGGATATGCGTGTATATGCCAACATAATATAATTATTAATGACAGAATATGTTTCATATATTTCATTTCTTATCAAAGTTGAAGCCGATGTATATATTCAGACTTCCAAAAAAATTATTGGTAGAAAACTGTTTTTTGCTATAATTATATGAATGTAATATGGTGCTTGCACCAAAATACCATTTTGTGTTGTTCCATACAATACCAAAGCGTCCGACGCCATCTATATTCATATTTTTTATAGAAAAATCTCTGAATGAGAAATTTTCATGATCTACATCGCTTGTTGTGTGTTTGTATCCTAATGCCAGAGATAGTGATGATGCAAACAGCCAGTTTCTGGCAAACACCCAGTTGTAACCATATCCTCCGGATAAAGATACGTCTGTATATTTTATTTTTCCGGAAATGACATTCTTGTCTGCATATTTATCAGCAATATCGCTTCCAAGAATATCGGAGATGACAGAATTCAATTTTTGCCAGTCAACACTGAGAGTATGTTTTGTATAACCTATTCCTACCATAGGGGAGCCGCAACTGCGTCGTTGTACTGTACTTTGACTGAATGCTGCCGGATAAGAAAAACGATTATGATTGAATATGTAGTATATATTAAAACCTTTTATGCTTGCAGTCAGACCATCGTAACTAATGTTTTTCATTGGGGATGTATCTACATTATCTCCCAAATAAACGTAGCGCATTTTGTAATCGTTTCCAGTTTTTCGATAAAATAAATCTATACCTATCTGTGAGCTGTACAGGCTAAGATCAAATTCTTTTTTTGCATTTCCACCGCTTAAGTGTGTAAGATCAATTGTGTAGCCAAGGAAAATCCATCTCCAGCCAGCGTAAGGTCCAAGTTTTATTGATGGTTGTGGGGCAAATGTGAATACATTACCCTTTGGGGTTGATATGCGGTATATTTCATAAGTGTTGGTGTTCTGTAGCATTAGAGTGTAGTTATAATGTTGTGGCTCAATATAATTCGTATCGACTCTGCTGAAATTTTTGACAAAACCATATAGGTTATCAACGACTTTACCCCAGAAGGTTCGTTTTTCTGGAATACTGTCATTTGCTGCCCGGCAGTCTGTTGATAGAATTATAATAGCTAACAATATAAATCCCGCTTTCATGCTATAATTTGCCTAATATTCGGTCTAAAACCCAATTGACAGGAGTTGCGCTCACACTTGTGCAATTACATACGCCGATGCCTTGGAGGTCTTCAATTACAGCTTTTATTATAGGAAGTTGTACGTAGGGAGGATTTGGCACTACGATATTTGTTGCTCCTTCACTTGTAACAAGATATATTGGGTCATAATTATATATAGAGAATGATAGCATCCCTTTGTCTCCAATAACTTCCACTTTGTCTTCTTTTGCACTCTGATGTCCTACGAAACACCATGAACCGCTTCCAGGTACGCCGTTTTCAAATAAAAAGCATGCGCTTATGTTGTCTTCTGCGTTGTATAGATTGGCGCGGTTGGCACAATACCCATGAGCATGAGTTATGATACCGAAAATATCTTGAAGGATATCGAGTTGATGAGGAGCAAGATCGTAGAAATATCCTCCGCCGGAGATGTCTGGTTGTAGGCGCCATGGAAGATTCTGGTTTCCTTGGAAATCCAGATCGCGTGGAGGAACAGAGAATCTAATTTGTACATTGGATATACTACCAATGGTACCATCATTGATTATTTTTTTTACCTTTTGAAAATAAGGCAGGTAACGTCGGTAGTATGCGACGAAACAGGGTACGCCTGTTTGCTGGCTTACGCGGTTAATACGTGCGCAGTCCTCATAACTTGCAGCTAGAGGTTTTTCTATATATACAGGTTTGCTTGCTCTCATTGCCATAATGGCAAATGTAGCATGACTTGAAGGGGGGGTTGCTATATATATGGCATTTATGTCAGGATCCTCGATGAGTGATAGGGGATCTGTATACCATTTGGGGATATCGTGTCTTTCTGCATATGAACGCGCTTTAATCATGCTGCGACTCATTACAGCAACTACACGTGAACCTGGTACCTCATTAAAAGCAGGTCCTGATTTTTTTTCAGTTACTTCACCGCAACCTATGAATCCCCAGTTTACATCTTTCATTTTAACAATTTGGTATTTAGTGTTGTTTTAACCAATTATCTATTAATTGCCTTGCTATACTTAATTTTTCAGGGATACGGGGCAGATTATTCTTATTAAACCATCCTCCACTTTTCAGTTCTGAGTATTGCAATGTCACTTCACCGCTTTCATATTCTGCATAAAATCCGACCATTAGCCCAGAGGGATAAGGCCATGGTTGTGACGCGTGATATCTTATATTTTTTATTTTAAGTCCAGTCTCCTCTTTTACTTCTCTTATTACAGCTTCTTCTAGAGTTTCACCAGTTTCAACAAAACCTGCCACAAGACCATAGAAATCATACTTGAAATTGTGTGCGTGTACAAGTAGTAGCTCGTCTCCGCGACTAACAAGTACAATTATTGCAATAGACAACTGTGGCCATACTTCTTTTCCGCAGTTTGTACATACTTTGGATATCTCCGTTTGTTTCTTCATGTGTGCTCCGCATGTACTGCAAAATTGTGTGTTATTATCCCAATAGATAAGTTCTTCACATTTACCAGCTTTCAAGTAAAGATAGTATGGTATTTTATAATATGACAGACGAAGACCACACCATTCAAGATTTTTATTATCATGTAAGGAAATATCACATTTTGCATATGTTTTGACATTTATGCCATCTATATATGTTGGCACATTGATAATATTTGTTTTATCATTTATTTCCGTAGGAGGTTGTTCCTGACATGGAATTGTATATGAACCATTGCTTTGTTTCTCAAGCAAAATATTTCCGTTGTAAAATACAAACCAATAAGACATATTATGTTGTTATTTATATCTTAGAAAAAGAAACAATATATTGCAAATATACCATAATTTAGGGGACAAAGCAAATTTTTCGAAAACAAATGTCAATATGATTGTGGGGTTATGATATGTAAATTTATTTGTTATAATCATATAAGATAAATATAAATAGGCATATAATTTGCTATTCTTATTAAAATAGAAAATTAACAAAAAGGAGGAATCATATGGCATTCATAGATTATTATAAAATATTAGGTGTTGATAAGAACATTGCCCAAAATGATGTCAGAGAGGCTTATCGGAAAAGAGCAAAACAATTTCATCCCGATCTTCATCCTAATGATCCTAAAGCAAAAGCAAAATTTCAGGCTTTGAATGAAGCTTATGATGTGATAGGAGACCCTGAAAAAAGGAAAAAATATGATCAGTATGGTGAAAAATGGAAAGAGGCGGATGTATTTAACAGAGCAGGAGGAAATGGTTCCTATTGGGATGATGGCGGAAATTCACCATTTGGTGATTTTAACTTTGGCTCTTTTGGTAATGGTCAAGGATTCTCTGACTTTTTCCAGGATCTATTTGGGCATGGTACGCGTACTAGAAGGACATCAAAAGGTACGCAACATAATGGCGAGATGAATGCAACGGTGAATATTGATTTGTATACTGCACTCTTAGGAGGTGAGGTAATAATACATCTTGGTGATGGAAGTAAAGTTAAATTGAAGGTGAAACCAGAAACTCAGAATAATACAAAAGTTCGTTTAAGAGGAAAAGGATATAGTAGGGGAGATGGTACTTTCGGTGACCTTATTATTACATATAATGTCGTGTTACCTCAGGGACTTAGTGAATATCAGAAAGGGTTGATCAGACAGATGCGTGACGGTCAAATATAAGAATTTGTTTTTTTGAGTAAGATAATAAAAGGGGATTGCATATTGCAATCCCCTTTTATTATTAATTGGATATTTTCACCCACAACAGAATAACACAATAAGTTGTGCCGTAAATATTCTTAAGAACATAGCAAGAGGATAAACTGTTGAATAGCCGACAGCAGGCGCCTCACGTGAGCAACTTGAGTTTGCATAAGCTAATGCTGGTGGGTCGGTGTATGTTCCTGCTATCATTCCCATTATTGTGAAATAATTCAGTTTGAAATATACGCGTGCTATAACTCCAACTAATAAAATAGGAATAATTGTAATTAAGAATCCTGTATATACATACTTCAGACCATCACCCTGAATAACAGTTTCCCAGAAGCCAGCACCTGCTTTTATACCAACACTAGCTAGGAATAATACCAGACCAATCTCTCTTAACATCATATTGGCTGATGTTGTTGTATATGTAACAAGCTTGAACTTGTATCCAAATCTTCCAATGAGAATGGCAATAATCAATGGGCCTCCAGCCAAACCTAATTTCAATGGAACAGGCATTCCTGGTATAGCCAATAGGATGCTTCCAAACAGAATTCCAACCAAAATACCAATAAATATTGTTGCAATGTTTGGAGAGTCAAGTCTTTTAACAGAATTTCCCATCATATCAGCTACACGGTTAACATTGTCCATCGGGCCAACAACGAGAATTTTATCTCCCACTTGAAAGTGATAATTTCTGCTAGCAAATACATCCATACCCTGTCTTGATACTCGTGTAACTGTAACACCATAAACACTTGAGAAATGCATCTTACCAAGTGTTTTTCCATTCATAGATGGACGAGTGATGATTATTCGACGAGATACTAGTGGTTGATTCTGATCCTCTTCTGACCACGGGGTATCTATTTCTGGTCCAATAAATGCCTTTATAGCTTCAGCATCAGCTTCTGCGCATACGATGAGTACTTCGTCACCTAATTCAAAAACAGTTTTGCTATTAGGTATAAATATGTTTCCATTATGTTGTAGACGTGAACAAACCAGATCTCTGTTTAAAAACTCAGATATTTCTCTGAGTGTTCGGCCTGCTAGATATGAGTTGTTTACCTTTAAGTGCATCTGATGAGGTTTTGCATGCGGATTCTCTGCTTCCTCTTCCTCGAGCATCTTTTCTTCATCAGCGAGTTTTGTTCTGGTCAGATACCTGATTGCGATTGTTGCACCGATAATACCTAATACTCCAAGTGGATAAGCACATGCGTATCCTGATGCAATCTGAGGTACACTTCCCTTGAATACAGAAACAAGTGCTTCATTGGCTGCTCCAAGTCCAGGAGTGTTTGTCACCGCACCGTATAAAGTACCCACCATCATTGGCAGATTGTTGACATTGTTTGTATCAAAAAATATAAAATAACATGCAAACATGACAAGTACATTCAACATAACTATAGTTACGGACATCATGTTTAATGTTATACCACCTTTTTTGAAACTCTCAAAGAATCCCGGACCTACTTGTAATCCTATGCAGAATACAAATAAAATCAATCCAAAGTCCTGAATAAAATTCAGAATATTGGTCGGGGCTGTAAATCCAACATGTCCGGCGACAATACCTGCGAACAGCACGAAAGTAACTCCAAGAGATATTCCGCCGAACTTGATCTTTCCAAGTAAGACTCCAACTGCAATAACAAGTGCATAAAGCAATGTTATGTGAGCAACAGAGTCTGTTGTTGTAAATAAATCAATAAACCAATTCATACTATAACTTATAACCAGATATATTAATAACTTCTTGCAATTATTACCCTTTTTGAGGTCGGCTTGCCTGATACCATATCAATACCATCTGTTGATTCATAGCCAAAAGGCTCACAGCGAATGGTTGCCTGCGTATCTTCTTTTATTTTTGCCTCTGTTTCAGGAGTTCCATCCCAATGGCATAAGAAGAATCCTCCCTCTTTAACTCGTTCTTTAAATTCTTCATAATTATCACACTCATAAATATGTGCATCGCGGAACGATTTCGCTTTGTTAAACATATTTACTTGTATTTCATCTAATAATGATCTAACGTATTCTGCAATACCGTTTATTGGTTTTGTCTCTTTCTCCAACGTGTCACGACGCATAACTTCAATCGTACCGTTTTCAATATCTCTTGCGCCGAGGACAAGACGAACAGGTACTCCTTTTAATTCGTAGTCTGCAAACTTGTATCCAGGACGTTTGTTTTCTGTATCATCATATTTTACGGAAATACCGAAATCACGCAATTGTTTAATTATTGGTTCTATCTTTTCTGAGATTTTTGCCAAGCCATCAGAGCCTTTTGAAATAGGTATTATTACAACCTGAATTGGTGCCAATTTAGGAGGCAATACAAGGCCATTGTCATCAGAATGAGTCATTATAAGTGCTCCAATAAGTCTTGTTGAAACACCCCATGATGTTGCCCATACATATTCTGGTTTATTTTCCTTGTTTAGATAAGTTACATCAAAAGCTTTTGCAAAATTTTGTCCAAGGAAATGGCTCGTACCACTCTGTAATGCCTTACCGTCTTGCATCATTGCCTCGATAGTATAAGTATTTAATGCTCCGGCAAAGCGCTCTGTTTCACTTTTCACACCTTGTACAACAGGCATCGACATCCAATTTTCTGCAAAATTAGCATATACATGGAGCATTTTCTGTGCTTCTGCTTCTGCTTCTTCTTTTGTGGCATGTGCAGTATGTCCCTCTTGCCATAAGAATTCTGATGTACGAAGAAATGGTCTAGTGCGCATTTCCCATCTCATGACGTTACACCATTGATTACACATTAATGGTAGATCGCGCCATGAATGTATCCAGTTTTTATATGTGTTCCAGATTATTGTTTCTGATGTCGGGCGTATAATTAATTCTTCGTCCAGTTTTGCTGTAGGATCAACTTCTATTCCACTTTTATCTTCTTTTGAACGTAAACGATAATGTGTAACTACAGCACATTCCTTAGCAAAACCCTCAACATGTTCAGCTTCACGACTTAAGAAAGATTTTGGTATCAGCAATGGAAAATAGGCATTCTGAACACCGGTCTCTTTAAACATAGTGTCTAACTGATGCTGCATCTTTTCCCAAATGGCGTATCCATAAGGCTTAATAACCATACATCCACGTACTGCAGCCTGTTCTGCCAGATCGGCTTTTACGATCAAATCATTATACCATTGACTGTAATTATCAGCCCTTTTGGTAAGCTCTTTTAATTCTACCATTATATAATATTAAGATTATAATTTACATAAATTTATTTTGAATGCAAAATTACAAAAAAATGTTGTAACATAACATCATAATAATAAAAAACGCTATCTTTGCAGATGTATAAAACAAATTACGGATAAAATAACAAGATTATGAAAAAAATCAAGATTATGACACTTACAATGTGTTTTCTGGCCATTATAGGATGTCAAACAAAACAGGGTACAGGCGCACTGATCGGAACTGGTGGTGGCGCTGCATTAGGTGCAATAATTGGTAAAATAGCAGGAAATACTGCGGTTGGCGCAGCTATTGGTGGAGCTGTAGGTGCCGGAGCTGGTGCATTAATTGGAAGACATATGGATAAAGTTGCAGAAGAGGCTGCTGCACAGGTCGAAAATGCTAAGGTGGAAGAAGTTACAGATGCAAACGGTTTGAAGGCTGTAAAGGTAACCTTTGATTCCGGTATATTATTTGCAACGAACAAATCTGATCTTAACTCAACCTCTAAGAATGAACTTGCAAAATTCTCAACAGTATTGAAGAATAACGCAGATTGCCATATAGATATATATGGTCACACTGATTCTACGGGAAATGATGGAATCAATATTCCATTGAGTAATAGTAGAGCCAAAAGTGTTGCTGATTATCTGAAAAGTTGTGGTGTCTCTAATTCACAGTTCCAGAATATTACGGGAAAAGGAAGTTCTGAGCCTGTTGCTGATAATGGAACAGCAGAAGGCCGACAGCAGAACAGACGTGTTGAAATATACATGTATGCAAGTCAGGCAATGATTGATGCTGCAAATGCTGGAACGCTGAAGTAAACATTTTGTTTTATTTATAAATATTATATATTAAGTCATCACAATTTGATGTTGTGATGACTTAATATTTTTATTGTGAGGAATTTAATTGTGTACTTTACAATGCATTTAATTGGTAAGATTTTACGATGGGGATTGGCTTTGTTTTTCAGTAGTACGATACTTGTTGTTATTGCCTATAGATTTATCCCTATTTATACTACACCACTTATGGTGATAAGATGTTGTCAACAGTATTTTAACAACGAACATGTAACACTTCATCATAAATGGATACCATTAGAAGACATTTCACAACATTTACCTGTAGCTGTAATGGCAAGTGAAGATCAAAAATTTCTCTTACATCATGGTTTTGATTTCAACGCAATAGAAAAAGCAGCCAAGTATAATAAAAAAAATCAAAAACGCATGAGGGGTGCAAGTACTATCTCACAGCAAACGGCAAAAAATGTTTTTTTATGGCCGGGACGTACTTGGGTGAGAAAGGGACTTGAGGTATATTTCACTGCTCTTATTGAACTATTGTGGAGTAAACAACGTATTATGGAGGTATATCTTAATTCTATAGAAATGGGAGATGGGATATATGGTGCGTATGCAGTGGCAAAATCTCATTTCGATAAAAATGCATGTGATTTGTCAAGATCCGAGTGTGCGCTAATTGCAGCAACTCTTCCTAATCCAATAAAATATAATAGTAAAGAGCCTGACTCTTATTTAAGAAAAAGACAAAGGAAGATAGAACATGAAATGAAATTCATACCGACATTTCCAAAAGAGGGAGAAGACATAAATCATAATACTGTTAGTGGAGGAATATATCGAAACAAATAATCACACATTCTGTATGCTAGAGTTTCTAAAAGATTTGGATCAAGACCAATTGTCTGCGGTTAAATATTGCGATGGTTCACAACTTGTTATTGCCGGTGCCGGATCCGGTAAGACAAGAGTCCTTACATATAAGATTGCCTATCTCCTCAGCATGGGTGTAAAGCCATGGAATATACTTGCACTTACTTTTACAAACAAGGCTGCGAATGAGATGAAAGAACGTATCGGCATCCTACTAAAAGAGGATGCTGCCAGGCGAATCAATATGGGAACATTTCATTCCATCTTCTATAGAATCCTGAGATCTAATGTAAACGAAATAAATTATAGACCTAATTTCACAATATATGATGAGAATGACTCAAAAGTTCTTGTCAAGAATATTATGAAAGAATTTGGTGTCGATGATAAAAAATACAGTTCGGGGCAAATTCTAAATACTATAAGTTATGCAAAAAACCATCTGATTACAGTAGATGAATTTTTGTTGAACGACAGGACAAACGTAATTGGTAAGATATACAATGAATATGTCCAAAGATGCCATATTGCCAACGTGATGGACTTTGATGATTTATTAATCAAGACATATGAGCTATTCAGTAAAAAGCTTGATGTGCTGAATAATTATGCTGATCTGTTCAAGTATATTCTTGTTGATGAGTACCAAGATACCAATTATGCACAGCAAAAAATAATAGAATTATTATATAGGAAGAATGTCTGTATCTGTATGGTAGGAGATGATGCACAAAGCATTTACAGTTTCCGTGGTGCAAATCTGGAATACATGCTTAGTTTCCCACAAAAAAACAATTTTAAGATATTCAAACTGGAACGGAATTATAGAAGTACAAAAAATATTGTTGCTGCGGCCAATAGTCTTATCAAACATAATGAGAATCAGATTCACAAAGATGTATATAGCAATAATGACGAAGGTGGAAAGGTAATATTAAAGGTGGCTCACTCCGACCGTGAAGAAGCTTGTATTGTTTGTAAAGAGATTAAACGGCTTATTATAAAGGAAAAATCTGATTATAAAGATTTCTGTGTGCTGTACCGTACCAATACGCAGAGTAGGGTTATCGAGGAAGAATTAATCAGGCAGGCGATTCCTTACAAAATATTCGGTGGACTTAATTTCTATCAAAGAAAAGAAATAAAAGACATTATTGCATATCTTCGATTGATTGTAAATTCTGATGATGAGGAGGCGATAAGGAGAGTAATAAATTATCCGGTAAGAGGTATTGGAGAATCTACAATGAGAAAAATCACAGATTCTGCAAGACAGAACCATGTTAGTATATGGAGTGTCTTATCCGATCCTGATCGTTACGAGTTAGATGTAAGACGAAATACAAAAAATAAACTTGCTGCATTTCACGGCTTTATTGAAGAATATAAGATTAAGAGTAAAGAACTCGATGCTCATCAATTGG
Organism: Prevotella sp. HCN-7019; assembly: GCF_037890215.1. Taxonomy (NCBI): domain Bacteria; kingdom Pseudomonadati; phylum Bacteroidota; class Bacteroidia; order Bacteroidales; family Prevotellaceae; genus Prevotella; species Prevotella sp. HCN-7019. The sequence continues at coordinate 11,326 of NZ_JBBKBO010000013.1, forward strand.
GAAAAGAGATACTGGAACAGAGTGGTCTGAAAAATGAATTTTATTCTAATGACTCTCCTGAAAACGTCTCAAGGCTGCAGAACATTGAGGAATTTGTAAATGCATTACAAGATTTTGTGGAAAATAAGAAGGAGGAGGGAATGCCTGATGTGTATATCTCCGATTTTTTGCAAGAGGTATCGCTGCTATCTAACATAGATGATGACAATATCGACAATACGGTATCGTTGATGACAATTCATGCTGCGAAAGGTCTTGAGTTCCCGTTCGTTTTTATTGTCGGTCTCGAAGAAAATATAATTCCGAATGTTCATGTATCCTCATCTAAAGAAATAGAAGAAGAGCGCAGGCTTTTATATGTTGCAATAACCAGAGCACAAAATTATTGTTGTCTTACATATTCGAAAAGCAGATATAAATATGGTGTCATGGAATTCACCCGTCCAAGTAGATTCCTGTCTGAGATAGATCCGGCCTATATTAACAACAATGAGGATATCAATCTTAAGTTTAATACGGGTTTTGCTATCAATGATAACCATTCATCAACATCAAAGATGACAATCATAAATAAGCGAATTCCCGCAAAAGTAGTTATAAAAAAGCTGCATGATATAAAAAAAGAATCCAACGACACATATGAAGAAAGCGATTCTGCTTATGGCATAAAGATTGGAGATATCATTGAACACCAACGTTTCGGCATTGGAACTATTGTAATGTTAGAGGGTAAAGGAGATAATAAAAAAGCTACGGTAAATTTTAATAATGTAGGAACTAAGCAATTATTATTGAAATTTGCCAAATATAAAGTTATAAAGTCTTAGCTATCAGATAGGATTTTGACAGTAGAATAGGGGGATTGGGTGTTGGAAAATTTTTCATATTTTCTACAGAAAATATGATGCTAAGCAGCAGACAACCATCTTCTCTGACAGATTTCTCGAATGTTCTGTGGAATGCAAGAGAAGATGGTTTGACATGATTCTCGAAGGTTATTACGACGTGAGAAGTAGGTGTAGTAGAAATTTGGAACAATACGGATGATGTTATAATTAAGCCTGTTTTATGGTCTGATTACGTCCATATTGGGGTGTAGTATTGAGTGTTTTAGGACACGAAATAGGCATGATCGTACGCTAAAACAGTACTTATTGTTAATGAATAACATATATGAATGTTCCCTATGATCCTGTAAATAGTTGCCCTTGATGTGAAATATTATTATATTGCAACTGTATGTCCAATAAAGAAAGTGTGCAACAGACAGAAAGCTGTTGCACACTTTTAACTATCAGTAAACAAGTAATTTATCACCGACTTTTATCTGATAATCTGCATCAAGATTATTTTTCTTATATAGATATTTTAATCTTATGCCATAATACTGAGAAATAGAATACATACTTTCTCCAGCTTTAACAATATGGAATCGGTTTTTGAAAGCCTTGTCTGCTTTCTTTTGTTTCTCTTTTAAAAATATTACTTCACCAGGAATAAGTTTATCATTGCGGTCGCGCTCGTTGTATTTTGCAATCTTTTTATATGAAATATTTATCTCTTTACCTATTGATTTAAATGTATCGCCAGCACGAGCTATGATATAATAATTTTTATTATATTTATATATTGGATGTAATTTTTCTAATGATGTATTGTTTATTGAACTATGTTTCGATATGAATTTATCATAATGATCTTCGTAATCATACTTATACAATTTGTATAATTCAATAATTTCTATCAATTTGTCAGCATATCTGGGGTTTGTTGCATATCCACAGGCTTTTAAACCTCGAGCCCAACCTTTATAATCTTTTATTGATAGTCTAAATAATCTTGAATAACGACTTTGCTTGGCTAAAAATTTGCTGTGATCTTCGAAACTTTGAAAAACATTTTCATATGCCCTGAAGCATTCATTTCTTTCATCATCGTCATGATATGTTTTACGACCGGTCCATCCATGACATTTTATACCGAAATGATTATTACCTTTACGCGCTAATTCACTACGTCCTGCAGAACTTTCCAGAAGACCTTGTGCTAAAGTTATGCTCGCAGGAATTTTATACCGTTTCATTTCTTCAATGGCAAGATCTTTATAGAGATCTATATATGTTTGATAAACGGAATTCCAACGTGTTTGTGACAATACCGAAATAAACGGCATTGTAATTATTATGATGAATAGAAGTATTCTTTTCATTTGTGCTGTTCTAAATAAATTATATATTCAAAGATAAAGACAAATTAATACAAAGCTAAATTAAAATTATCGAAATGCATTCTTTTTTATATTATTATAACAAAAATAATTAAATAATATTGCCTATTTATCATAATCGGGATTATATGCATTAATATAGTTGTGCACACCTTGTAAATATATAAGAAATATTTAATATATTTGCAATGATTATTTATTTCAGAAATGTATTGAAAATGAAAAATGGATCAGATGACAACGTAAGAATAATTGTTTCTATTGGATCGAATACGGAACAGTGCAAAAATATAAATTACGCAAAAAAAAAACTGAATGACTATTTTCAAGATATGAAATATTCATCTGCAATATGGACAAATCCAATAGATATTACATCAGAACAGTTTTTAAACTGTTTGGGAATAGCAGAGACAAATTTAAAAGTAGATGAGATTATAGATATATTAAAACAGATTGAAATTTCATGTGGTTCTTCTCATGAGGAGCACAACCAAGGTATTGTTAAGATTGATTTGGATCTGTTATTGTATGGAAACACTAAATTTCATATACTCGATTGGGAAAGATTGTATATTCGTGAATTGTTAAAAGAATTATAAATTTTATATATATGGAAAAGAAGATTTTTATATTTATCATAATATTAACATGCGTAATAAATAAACTTTGCGCACAGAGTTTTACTGAAAATTTTAAGGACAGTACATTAAGAATTGATTATATTTTTTCCGGAAATATTAATTCTCAGTCAATTGCTGTCGATAGACTTAATGTTATGCCCAAATGGTATGGTAAGAAAACTCGATTGACGGAATTGCCTATCGAAGGAAATGGGCAGATCACTGTTAAGGATTACAAAAATGGAAAAATATTATACAAGAATTCATTTTCCACATTATTTCAGGAATGGTTGTCGTATGACGATGCGAAAAATAATGTACGTTCATTTGAGAATGTTTTTCTTGTACCTATGCCCAAACATAAGGTAAATATAACTATTGACCTTAGAAATAATCGTAGGGAAATAATAAAATCTTTTACACATACTGTGGATCCGGAAGATATTTTAATAAAACAAATCGGATTTAAAAATATTACTCCATATACAACATTATCTCAGGCTGAAGATACAACTCATTGCATACATATTGCATTTCTTGCAGAAGGATATACAAAAGACGAAATGCATATGTTTTTAAATGATGCTCAGATTGCTAATAATGCTATATTTGAACACGAACCTTTTAAGAGCCTAAAATCGAAGTTCAATGTAATAGCAGTTATGTCTCCATCAGAAGAGAGTGGATGTAGTGAACCTTCGTCTGGCATTTGGAAAAGTACTGCCTTAAACAGTCATTTTGATACGTTTTATAGCGATCGCTATTTGACAACACTTAATATAAAAGATATGCATGATTTATTGGCAGGAACGCCGTATGAACATATTATTGTGCTTGTGAATACAAACAAATATGGAGGTGGTGGTATTTTAAATTCGTATAATTTATCCATGACACATCATGATAAGTTTAAACCAGTTGTTGTACATGAGTTTGGGCATAGTTTTGCTGGGCTTGCAGATGAATATGCTTATGAAACAGAAGATATTCCAATGTATCCACATGATATAGAACCATGGGAACGTAATATTACAACAATGGTTGATTTTCATGGGAAATGGGAAAATCTAATAGGTGAGAAGGTTTTGGTACCAACTCCCCCTACTACCGAGAACATTAATAAGATTGGATTATATGAGGGAGCTGGATATAGTATGCATGGTGTGTTCCGTGGACAGCAAGAATGTCGGATGCGTACAAACGAAACTACAGAATTCTGTGAAATCTGCAAAAAATCTATTGCTGATATTATAAATTTCTATACGGAATAAGTATAATGCAAATTAAACGGTATATAGTAATCTCTTTTCTTTTAGTTTGTTTTCACATTTGTATTGTTGCTCAGGATATAAAACATGATGATATAAAGAAATTGGAAAGAGCGATTGAATATTTTCAAGGAAGGAAATATCACGAGGCGCTATTATTATTACAAGATTTAAATAAAAAATATGCCTTGAATCCGAGATTCAAGGCATATTTGGGTGTTTGTTATTATTATGACTGGGATTATAAGAATGCTTGTAAGTTCCTTGAAGAAATAATTAATGATCTTAATATTTTGGCTCCTCATGAACAGGCTGTATATTATTATTGTTTAGCAGAAAGTTATTTTATACAGAATAAATACAATGAGGCAGTTCCTTTTTATGAAAAAACAATCAACATTTGTTATGATAACGAAAAAGCAGATATATTATATAAGTTAGCTATGTGTTATATGAACAAAAATTACAAGGATATTGCATATGATTATTTTCAAAGTTCACTTGCTTATTATAAACATTTTGGAATTCCTCATGATAAAATACAACGTATTATTCAAATTAATAATATGATACAAGAATATAAAGATCGTCATTAATTGGCATGATCTTTGCTTGTTTTTATTTATTTAAAGTATAAAATATGATGAACCAATTTTCAACTGATATTGCCAAGATTCTTGAAATTAGCAAGGAAGAAGCTATTCGCTTATCAAGTAGCCAAATCGGTCCAGAACATTTGTTATTAGGCATACTGAAACAAAATAATAGTATCCTGATAGAATTATTTTTACATACAAATATAAAGGTTAGTTCTGTAATAAATGAGTTGGAGAAAAGACTTATAATGAACCAATCTATAAATATAGATACAAATAACTCGGAAGAACTGAATTTAAATGAAATGTCTAATAATATTTTGAAACTAGCAGTTCTTGAAGCTCGTCTACAGCATAATATGTTAGTAGATACAAATCATATCGTTTTGGCTATATTGCATGACCGTTCAAACAATGGAGCAAAGGAAGTTTTAGAAAATAATAAAATTTTCTATAAAGATGTGATAACGTATATGCAACAGAAAAATCATATTACGAATGGAATTGAACTCTCTAATGACGAAGAAGATATTCCAGAGAATATCAATTCAAAGGGTGATGGGAAAACAATTGATACCGCACAAAAAAAATATAGCAAAACTCCAATATTAAATAATTTCTCAACAGATCTCACACAAGCGGCCAAAGAAGGGAAATTGGATATGGTTGTTGGACGTGAGAAAGAAATACAGAGAGTTGTTGAAATTCTTTGTCGAAGAAAGAAAAATAATCCTATACTAATAGGTGAACCTGGCGTTGGTAAAAGTGCAATTGCCGAAGGACTTGCCCAGATGATAGCGAAGCGGCATACGTCACCTATTTTATATAATAAACGTATTGTAAGTCTGAATATGACAGCCATTGTTGCCGGTACAAAATATCGAGGACAGTTTGAAGAACGTATACAGGCTTTGTTAAAAGAAATAGAAGAGAATCCTGATATAATCGTATTTATTGATGAGATACATACTCTTATTGGAGCTGGAAGTACTCCTGGAAGTATGGACGCTGCCAATATTATGAAGCCGGCTCTTGCTAGAGGTGTCATACAATGTATTGGAGCTACTACGCTTGATGAATATCGTAACAGTATAGAGAAAGATGGTGCGTTAGAACGACGTTTCCAAAAAGTACTTATTGAGCCGACAACTTATGAACAAACTTTAGACATATTAAAAAATATCAAGGATCGTTATGAGCAACATCATAATGTGAATTACACAGACGATGCTATCAAAGCTTGTGTAAAACTGACAGAACGATATGTTACCGAGCGTTCTTTTCCAGATAAAGCAATAGATGCTCTTGATGAAGTCGGGTCTAAGGTACAAATTAAGAATGCTAAGATTCCTCCATCGATTATTGAGAAAGAGAAGGAAATTAAATCTATAGAGGAAGAAAAGAGACAAGCAGTATCTGATCAGAATTTTGAAAAAGCAGCTTCTTTAAGAGATAAGCAGACACAACTAGAAAAAGAACTCCAAACATTAAACGAAAAATGGACAGAGACATGTAATCTGCAGAGAGAAACGGTTACAGAAAAAGACGTTGCAGAGGTTGTTTCTATCATGACTGGAATTCCTGTACAACGTATTGAACAGTCAGAAGGATGTAGGCTGCGTGATATGGATAGCGAATTGAAAAAACAAATTATTGGTCAGGATGATGCTGTAGATAAGATTGTAAAATGCATAAAACGTAATCGTATTGGTATGAGAGATCCTAACAAACCGATCGGTGTATTTATGTTTTTGGGACCAACTGGAGTTGGTAAAACATATCTTGCAAAAAAACTGGCCGAGATGATGTTTGGAACACAGAAGTCTCTTATACGAATAGATATGAGTGAGTATTCTGAAAGTTTCAACACATCACGCCTTGTGGGGGCGCCTCCAGGATATGTTGGATATGAAAGTGGCGGTCAGTTGACAGAAAAAGTAAGACGTCATCCCTACTCTATTGTGTTATTGGATGAAATAGAAAAAGCTCATAGTAATGTTTTCAATATGCTTTTACAAGTATTTGACGATGGGCGACTTACTGATGGTAATGGTAGAACAGTTGATTTTAGGAATACAATAATCATAATGACTTCTAACTCTGGAACTCGTCAGTTAAGAGAATTTGGAAAATCCATTGGATTCAATTCTCCAAATAGTACCGAAGGTGAAACTGCACAGAAAGAACACTCTAGAAGTATAATAAAAAAATATATGAGTAAGCAGTTTACTCCTGAATTTTTAAACAGAATTGATGAAATCGTGACATTCGACCAGTTAAATAGAGATGCAATACGGAATATTATAGATATAGAATTAACAAGATTGTTTGAAAGAATTAAAGAGCTTGGATATTCGATAGATATTACAAATGAAGCCAAAGACTTTATCGCATCAAAAGGTTATGACAGCCAGTTTGGAGCACGTCCTTTAAAACGGGCAATACAGAATTATATTGAAAATCCGTTGTGTGAAAAGATTCTTTCTGAGGAAATAAAAAATAGTGAAACTATAATTATTGAAAAAGACACCAGAAAAGAAGAACTGACTTTTACTTGTCAATAAATATTATTATATATGCGAAAAGCCCGCCTGGATTTCATACAGACGGGCTTTTTTTTGTAAAATGTTCAATGATAATAAAAGACATGCTTCTTTTCATTTTTATTCTGTATCTTTGCATCTATTATTATTAAAAAGTCACACAATGCCTCTAAGATTACCAGACAAACTTCCTGCAATAGAAATCCTCAAGAAAGAGAATATTTTTGTAATGGATAATTCGAGGGCAACCCAACAGGATATTCGTCCACTGAGGATAATTATATTAAATTTAATGCCCATTAAGATAACTACGGAAACGGATCTTATTCGTCTTCTGTCAAATACACCATTACAAATGGAGATATTCTTTATGAAGCTCAAAAGTCACACACCGAAGAATACTCCAATCGAACACATGATGATGTTCTATAAAGATTTTGATTTGTTGGAAAAAGAGAAATTTGACGGAATGATCATAACAGGAGCACCAATAGAACATATGGAATATGAAGATGTTTATTATTGGGAAGAAATAACTAAGATATTCTCATGGGCGCGTACACATGTTACAAGTACTATTTATATATGTTGGGCTGCTCAAGCTGGTTTATATTATCATTATGGCATTCCGAAATATCCACTTCAGAAAAAAATGTTCGGAGTATTTCAACAACATCCGCTTGATCTTAAACAGCCAATATTCAGGGGATTTGACGATTTATTTTTTATGCCTCATAGTAGACATACGGAAATTAGAAGAGAAGATATAATAGCACACAAAGAGCTTACTCTGCTGGCTGAATCAGAAGAAAGTGGTGTCAGTATTGTTATGGCACGCAATGGACGGGAATTTTTCATAACCGGACATTTTGAATATGCTCCTAATACTTTAGACACTGAATATAAACGCGATTTAGGTAAGCGTGATGATGTTGAGATGCCATTAAATTATTATATAAATAATAATCCGGCAAATTCTCCTCTAGTGACTTGGCGTGCTCATGCCAATTTGCTATTTAGTAATTGGATTAACTATTATATATACCAAGAAACACCATACGATATAAGCAAAATCAAATAATATTACGCTGTAATGATAAGAGAGATTGAATTGTTGGCACCCGCAAAGAATCTTGAATGTGGTATAGCTGCTATTGATCATGGAGCAGATGCTGTGTATATTGGAGCGAATAGTTTTGGTGCACGTGTCGCTGCTGGAAATTCTATAGAAGATATAGAGCAATTATGCCATTATGCACATCAATATAATGTGAAGGTTTATGTGACAATAAATACAATTATATATGACGACGAGATCGACCGTGTCGAGAGTCTTATAAGACAATTGCAAGATATTGGTGTTGATGCAATATTGGTGCAGGATATGGCGATATTGAAAATATGCGGTAATATCAAAAGTAGAATAATATTGCACGCCAGCACTCAGACGGATAATAGGAATATAAAAAAGGTAGAATGGTTGAAAAAGCTTGGTTTCAGCAGAGTTGTTCTTGCAAGAGAACTTTCTTTGAAAGAAATCAGTGCTATCCATAAAGCTATACCCGATATCGAGTTGGAGGTTTTTGTTCATGGAGCTCTTTGTGTGAGTTATTCTGGAGCATGTTATGCTTCAGAATATTGTTTCCATCGTAGTGCCAACAGAGGTAATTGTGCGCAGTTCTGCAGATTGAAGTTTGATCTTAGAGATAGTGCTGATAAAACTGTACAAAAAGGAAAGTATATGTTATCTCTTAAAGATATGTGTAGAATTCACAGTTTGAAAGAACTGCTTGATGCTGGAGCAACATCATTAAAGATTGAAGGACGGCTGAAGAATGTAAGTTATGTGAAGAATGTTGTTGCGGCATATAGTCAGGAACTTGACCGTATAATCTCATTATACCCAGATAAATATAAAAGATCTTCTGCCGGAAAGTCTGTGTGCTCTTTCAAATCGGATTTAAATAAAACATTCAATCGAGGTTTTACTGACTATTTCCTTTTCGGGCGGAAAGAAGGACTGGCATCTGTCAATACGCCAAAGGCAATTGGTGAATTTGTTGGTAAGGTTAAAGAAGTTAGGCAGAATTCGTTTAGTGTATCTGGTACTAACGCATTTAGTAATGGCGATGGACTTTGTTTTATTAATGATAAACAACAACTTGAAGGCTTTAGAGTAAATAAGGTGTTGAATAATCGCCTGTTTCCTTTGAAGATGCCTGTGAGTTTGAAACCTCATATGGCATTATATAGGAATAATGATCAATTATTCGAGAATATGATGTCTGCCAGCACTGCTAATAGAAAGATAAGTATAAATATGATTTTATCTGCGGCACAAGACTATGTTGAGCTGATGATAAAGGATAATGACGGACACATCGTAATAGAACGTATGAGCTATAATTCTGATAAAGCCCAGAAATCACAGGAGGAGAATATGAAACGGCAACTTAGTAAACTTGGAAATACTCCATACGTTGCTGATGAAATAATTATTACTTCTGCTACAGAAACACGATTCATTCCTTCAAGTATTCTTGTTGAATTAAGACGTAGAACCTTAGATAAATTTTCTAATCAATTTATGTTGTCACAGAATAGAGGTTCTCTATCCCGTATTTTACATGAGGATACGGATACCAATATTAATGCTGAAGATATAAATGCGGCAAATGTTGCCAATAAGTTTGCGCGTCGATTATATGATGAAATAGGACCTAAGGATGCTCCTGATGCTTTTGAAACTATAAGACATGATGTAGATTGCACACAGATAATGACATGTCGTTATTGTATTAGATATGAAATGGGATATTGTACCAAACAAAAAGGCAAAAAAGCCCCATGGAAAGAGCCACTCTATCTTGTTCTTAATGACGATAGAAAATTCCGTTTAAAATTTGATTGCATAAATTGTCAAATGAAAATCTATGCTGAAAAATAAATTTACTGATATAATCATATTCATATTCTGTCTTGTTATGGCTGGATGTTACCATAATAGGACCAGAACAAATGATTCACCGGCTGTCTATAGCGAAAAACAGCTCGATTCCATATCGTTTTTAAAAACACATCATTACTCAAGAAATTACAATTTTGTCGTCAAGGCAGACTCTATTGTATTATACAAACAACTTCCTTCTGCTGATATGGTTGTTAATAATGACACAATAGTGATAAACAAACATGATAATATTGTAGTTGTTGATACTAAGACCATACCAGATGACAGGATTGATTCTGTGTGGATTCAGGTCGCACGTGATCAGTTTACATTTGGGTGGACTCATGAACATGTTCTTCTTTCAGGAGTTGGGCCTGATGATCCTATTTCGCAGTTCATCTCAACATTCTCTGATACCCATCTGATTATTTTTCTTATAATTATAGGCATAATAGCGGCAAGTTATGTTTTTCATCTAATATTCAAGATAAATGCGAAGGTCGTCCATTTCAATGATATTCCTTCGTTCTATCCTACCCTTTTGGCGTTGATTGTTGCACTCTCTGCGACATTCTATTCCAGTATACAGATGTTTGCTCCAGAAATGTGGAAACATTTTTATTTTCATCCAAGTCTTAATCCGTTTGTACAGCCACCAGCACTTTCTATATTTCTTTGTGCAGTTTGGTTAATTATTATTATTGCTTTAGCTGCTGTTGACGAGGTTTTTCATAAGTTGCCATTTGGTGAAGCTACCCACTATTTGAGCGGACTTATAGGAGTATGTGCCATAAACTATATTATCTTCAGTATAACGACCTTGTATTATGTAGGTTATATATTGTTTCTTGTCTATGCGGTATTTGCGTTATATCGTTATTTTAGATACAGTAGTCGCTATTATATTTGTGGAAATTGTGGTGCAGGACTGCATGAGAAAGGAAGATGCCCGTATTGCGGTACCATGAATGAATAACATCCTAATAAATAAGGATTGTGAGTGTGTATTAAAAGGCATAACTTTGCACACAAAATGGGACCGATGAATATAAACAGACTATCTGTAATGGCTTTTTTCTGCATTACAGGCTTCTCAGTGAATGCAAAAGTTGTATTTGATATCAAGAACAAACCTGAGGTATTAGATACATCACGTATTTTTGATATAGACGAAATCGTTGTTGTGTCACAACCAAAAGAAAATTATCGTCTAAGGATGCAGGCGCTCAGCTCTTCTTCGTTTTCTAGAAACGATATGAGTTCTCTGAAGGTCAACAGTCTTTGTGATTTGTCAACATATGCACCTTCTTTTTCGATGCCCGATTACGGATCGCGTCTTACCTCTTCTATTTATGTCAGAGGCATAGGTTCGAGAATAAATAGTCCTGCTATTGGTTTATATGTCGATGGTATGCCTATAATAAATAAAAGCGCTCTGAATTTCTACACTTATCAACTCGAGCGTATAGATGTTTTGCGTGGACCGCAAGGTACATTATATGGACAGAATACGGAAGGAGGACTTATAAGGCTGTATACACCGAATCCAATGTCGTATAACGGTACAGATGTAAAATTGAGTATTGGCTCACATTTTTTGCGCAATATTGAGATTGCCCATTATAGTAAGATAAACGACAGATTTGCTTTTTCTGTTGCTGGGTTCTATAATGGATGTAATGGATTCCTGCGCAATACTACGACTGGTGAACGTGCTGATAAAATAAATGAAGCAGGAGGTAAGACTCGTCTGGTATATGATTCAGGGCGTCATTTATTTTTAGATTTTGTTGCTGATTATCAGTATGTAAAACAAAATGGTTTTGCGTATGGTTTATATGATGCCGATAAGGCTGTTACAGCCGATCCGGCATCAAATTATCAGAATAATTATAGACGGAATATCTTCAATACCGGACTGACTGTCAGATTAAAAGAAGAAAATTTTGATTTAAATGCAACTACGTCCTATCAATATCTGAAGGATTACATGCTGATGGACCAAGATTACATGCCGGCTGACTATATGCACCTTAAACAAAAACAGTTTCAGAATGCAATAACCGAGGAAATAACCATTAAAAGTAAGAATGACATACGTTGGAAATGGACCTTTGGTATGTTTGGTTCATACATGTGGCTTAAGACAAATGCTCCGGTATATTTTGGAGAAGCTATGACAAAACCTATATCTGACAAGATACAGAATGTGATGTATAGTGCCATTGTTGGGTCCATCGCGCAGAAAATGATCGCAGGCGGTATGCCGGAGAGTATTGCGATGGAGATGGCCAAAAGTATTGTTGATAAGGCTGGAGGGGTTTCTTTGGATATGGCGATGACTGTTCCTGGAATATTCCACACACCGCATTTTAATCTTGGACTGTTTCATGAGTCGAATATAAATATAACCGATCGTCTTAATGCAACAATCGGATTCCGTTATGATTTCAGCCAGACAAAAATAAAATATAACACAACAGCTCAGATGGATATGATAGCCAGTGTGATGGGTTCGGAAGCAACTTATACATTGTCTTCTCATATACTTAACAGTGCAAAAGACAATTTTAGCCAGCTGCTTCCCAAATTTGGACTTACATATCGCATGGATAACAATAATAGTAATTTATATATTTCTGTTAGCAAAGGATATCGGGCTGGAGGGTACAATATACAGATGTTTTCTGATATTCTGCAGACTGAGTTGATGAACAATCAGTCAAATGCCATGAATGGTGATTACGATGTTCCACACACGAATGAAGATTACGAGAAGATAAATAAGACTATAGCGTATAAACCAGAAACGAGCTGGAACTATGAAGTGGGTACACATATAAACCTTCCTGACAACGCGATAAGTTTTGATGTCTCCGCATACCTTATGCAGGTAAATAACCAACAGCTCTCCGTCATGGCTGGCAACTATGGATTTGGAAGGATGATGGTAAATGCAGGGAAAAGTCAAAGTTGTGGCATAGAGGCAACTGTCAGAGGAAAGGCTTTTAATAATCATCTTTCTTGGATTGTAAACTATGGTTTTACACACGCTGTGTTCAAAGAATACAAAGACAGTATAAAGGTTGACGGGAAAAATATACAGTGTGATTATAAAGACAAAAAAATTCCTTACATACCGGTTCATACAGTTGGTGCGGATATTGCTTACAGACTTGATCTGGCGGGTTCTAAAATTGAATCGCTTACATTTGGAGCAAATCTTTCTGCTCAGGGAAAGATATATTGGGATGAGGCAAACAGTTATTCACAACCATTTTATGCTCTCATTGGAGCACGTGTAGAGGGAAAGATTGGCAATGCCATATTGACCCTCTGGGGTAAGAACATTACAAATACAAGATACAATACGTTTGCTATAGACAGTTCGGCAACTGGGACCAGATATTGTTTCGCTCAGCGTGGATACCCTGTGCAGATAGGTTTTGATGTCAGATTGAGTCTGTGATGTTCTATATTGCTCAATAAAAGAATCTGTGAGATATGTGAAAATAATGTTTCTGTTTATCTATAAAACAGAAAATGTAAAGTGAATATTCTTGTAAGAATAATGTATTTGAATATATAATAATAAATCATTAATAACAGACAGGAAAGACATGTTGTCCGTTATTAATGATTTATTACATATGTAAAAACATAGTATTATTAGCCCTGTAAAAAATCGGTTGGGATTGATACAAAATGAACACTTGTGTCTTCTGTCCCAGATAAGCGTTGTCGGCCTCTGTTCGGATGAAACCAATACGCGTTCTTTCTGATTATAAGCAAGTTGCGTTTTTTCGTCTGAGTTTTCTGTTCTACCCTCAAAAATAAGAGAGTATTTGTGTGCAAACTCTCCTTCGAACGCAAATACGTGGGGAATAAATAATTTGTGTAAGTATCTGTATATCATCAACTTACATTAGATAACGATTTTCCGCCATACGAAATGCATCGTTTCAGCACGCGGTATGGTCCGTTTAGTGTCCTGATATGCACAATATCACACCCTGATACGGGCATAAACGGAGGCTAAAACGGGCACATTCGGAGCATCTGATCAACTAATCTGCACTCCATAATATGGTATACGACAAGATTGTCAAGGCGGAACCTGCCATGGAAATGTTTTTTTTTTACATTCCGTCACATATCTTTTGCGATTTTCGTTTGTCAAAAAAGTCAAGAAAAACTGTAAGTCCGCTGTCCGGGTTTTCTTTAAACCTGTTGACATCAGACGCTTTGATAACCACCTGGAGGCTACATATGTTACGCGGCAATGGTCATGCGTTTGCGTCAACACGTATTTTTCATCATGTAATGTTTGCGCGGTTACAGTCCGTGTAGTCTCACACAGTTAGGACGTTTTGTGGCATTTATGGTGGTTTCGAATGATAAAGGTAAAACCATGATTCTGTAGAATTATGCAATATTCAGAACTGTCTTTGGATAGTATGACTTAAATATGGAAATCTTCATTTTGTTTTGTAATAAACTTTGTAAGTGCACAGTCTGTATGCCACGCAAGAAGGTCCGTCATCATGTTGTAATAAATGAGCAACATTTAACACTAAAAATGCAAATATATCCCTATAATGTCGGTGTTTTTTCTTACTTTTGCAACTATATTTATTATAATAGCGTCATAATAGGTATGAAAAATATTATATATCCAATTATATGCCTTTTGCTTACGGTGTGCATCATGTCCATTATAGGGTGTGGCAACAGTGATAAGAAAGAGTTTAACCGACTGCTCCTTACTCTTGCAGAGAGTGATCATACAATAGATAATGATGACTGGAAAAAATTAGAATCATATATAACTTCGAAAGAGCAGGAGTTTGATGATTTCTACGAAAACGACAAAATTGACGCAGATAGAGTAAAAACATATATAACAGAATTTTTTAAGAATAGGCGTCCGGCAACAGAGGTGAAATTTGTTGGTGTTGGCAAAGACGGGTATCTTACAGCGAAATTCTATCTGGAACGCTCTGGAAGTATGGTACCTTATGACGCCTCAAACGGGGATGGACGTTTTAAGGCGGCAATTGTGAGAATGCTGAACAATCTGCCGAATGAGGATCGTAACAAAATATATGTGGTCAATAGTTCAATAAATGAATATCCACAAGGAGTCAGAAAGTTTCTTTCAGACAATAATATTTTTGAGGCGACAAAATCTATCGGCGATGCAAGCTATACGGATTTTGCAACTATATTCAGAGATATACTCGACAATACTGCAGCAAACGAAATAAGTATTCTTGTGACAGATATGATATATTCAACCAAAAACATGACTGGGATAAATCCACAGAAGGTTTTTGCAGAGGCGCAGGGAATGATAAATTCTGTTTTCAAGAAAAATGTAAAAGAAAAGTCAATGCTGATTATAAAGATGAACAGCAGTTTCTGTGGATTATATTATTCTTATAATTCACCAGCAGGTAAAAAATATGATGGAGAGCGTCCATATTATATTGTGATTGTAAGTAATAAGGAGAACATCGTTCGCTTGACTCAGGATAATAAATATTCTGCTTTTTGTAAGTTTAAGGAGATGGATGGATATGAGAACGAGTATTTGTTCGAAACTTCTGAAATATATAATCCGCACTATTCTCTTTTAATGAGTTATCCAGATATTAATGCAAGATATAGGCCTGAAAAAGGCCAGACCAGCCAGATTATAGAGATCGGGGATATTGAGGCGGCAAACGGTACTTCTTCTTTGCGACTTGCTGTAGCTGTTGACTTAAACGGGATGTTTATAGATGATGATTATCTTGCTGATAAGAGAAATTATCTTGTTGAATCTGACGATGATATTAAGATAAAGGAAATAAAGAAGATAAATCGGCAATATATAACTCCTGCTGAAAAGAAATATGTGAAGAACGCAACACATGTGATAGTACTTGAAACAAAAAAAATAAGTACTGATCAGGATGTCCGTATACGATTGAAAAATGAGTTGCCGTTATGGATTGAACAATCTTCAAGTGACAACGACTCAGATCTTAGTAGTCAGACGTTTGCTAGTACAACTTTCGGATTGAAGTATCTTATGAAAGGAATATATGAATCATATAGTAGAAATACAGAGGAAGGTCCTTACTATTTTACACTTAAATTAAAATTCAAACAATAACAATGAGACACCTGACAATATTGTTCTTTGGAATAATTCTTACAGTATTATTTCTGATATTTGCAACAGGAACATTTGAGATGTTCTATTACGAAATGCAATTCTCAAATGAGATGTATAACAACGGTTTGTATTTTATTGCCTCAATTTCCACTGTGGTTATAGCATGGGGATGTGCTGCGATATTCTATTACATCATAAATTCTGTGTCTTTCTCACGTTGGTATCATTGGCTCGTTATGCTTTTCATTGCATGTATTTTGGTGGTAGCGATAAATGTGCCATATCTGGAGAGTGTCTTTTCTGATAATGGCATTGACTTCTCAAAGCAACTTGCGGCTTTTGCTTCAGTAAATATTATTATCGAATGTTTTCTTTACATAGTCGCTTCGTTTTCAATTCGTTGGTGGAGTACAAACTGCAGACATACACCTATACCAGAGTAATTCATATTAACAGTATTCAATCAATATAATATTATATAAAGAAAGTGAGACTTTTTCTTTTCTTAGTCGGAGGAACCGGGTCGCGCGTAATGCGTCCGTTAATCATGCAGCTTGCAGCCGGTATAACACCATTAAATGAATCTGGGCTGCCTATAGCAACTGAGATTGTCCCGATCATAATTGATCCACACAGGTCAAATGAAGATCTAAAACGTACGGAAAATCTGCTGAAATGGTACAGACATATACATAGAAGTTTATATGGTGACGATAATGATAATGTACAAGGTTTCTTTTCTGTAAAGATATCATCACTGAAAGATATTGTCCCAAACAGCCCTACCCTTTCTGATACTTTTTTGTTTAATATTGATGCAGTAGGTTCAAAGACATTTCAGGAGTTTATATCATATAATACGCTTGATTCCGCAAATCAGGCATTGTGCTCTATGATGTTTTCCAAAACACAATTGGAAACAAAGATGAATATTGGTTTTGTGGGAAATCCCAATATTGGCAGTGTTGCATTGAACAAAATCAAAGACAGTGAAGAATTCAGACAGTTTGCCAGTGTGTTTCAGCGTGATGATAGAATATTTATAGTAAGTTCTATTTTTGGAGGTACAGGAGCTGCAGGCTATCCTATTATCGTCAACAACATACGTAATGCCAGAAATAGTAATCAGGCCAACAGGGGTGATCTTACTGATGCAAAGATTGGAGCATTGACTGTTCTGCCCTACTTCAATGTACAGCAAGATGAAAACAGTCCTATCTCACGAGCGGATTTCATTTCTAAGACAAAGTCTGCTTTGTATTATTATCATGACAATCTGACAGGAATAAAACATGACAGTAATGATGTTCAAGAATCAAAAATAAACGCATGTTATTATTTGGGTGATGAAATTCCTTCAACGCCATATTTCAATGATCCGGGTAATAACGGCCAGAGAAATGATGCTCATATTGTGGAATTTATAGGTGCATTATCCATTCTGGATTTTCTGCAGATACCAGATGATCAGCTTATAACGTCTGACGGAAAAGCTATAAATCCTATATATAAGGAATATGGACTGGCTTATGATAAAAAACAAATAAGTTTGATGGATCTTGGCATGCAGTCGCGATTGTTTATAAACAAGCAGATGATAAAATTTCATATTGCCTATATGTATATAACCAATCATTTGAAAAAAGATATTGGACATGGATATACATTGGATAAGCCGGAAATCACCAATGCTTTTCTGTCAACGTCATTCTATACTACCATTACAGCTAACTTTTATGTTGCATATAATCAATGGCTGAAAGAATTGAAAGAAAATCAACGTAGCTTTGTACCATTTAATCTCAATACGGATAATCTGAAGGATTGTATAACAGATATACAGCCTAAAAGTGGATTTTTGAAATCTCCACTAGATTATAAAAAGATTCTGTCAGCAATGAATTCTGCTTCACAAAAAGCTGTAAAGGCATCACGATTTGGAACGAATGATGTTCCTCAGAAACTTTTCTGCCTTCTAAACGAAACACTTGACAAGCTAATAGAAGAAAAATATATTTCTGTTATTTAAGAATTAGGATACAATGAGCAATATATTATCATATAATAGTAAAACAACTGGCGAAGGTTGGATACAACTAAACGATCAGTATAATGCTGATGAGATAGAAATGATATCTGATCCAGATGGAGGAATGCTACAAACTCCTCGTACAGCCATACCAAGTCCTTTTGCACAAATGGAATTGGTGAAAAATGCATTCCTGCGTCTGTCTGTACACACAGATTTGAATGGTGAGGCGATGGATAAGAAATTGGTGTCAGACGCGTTGGATATTGCTCAATTATTGTTCAATTATAAAGAATATAGTAGTGATTTGTTTCATATAATAGAATGGAATAAATATACTCAGATAGAGCGTTTGAAGACAGATGGCCAGCATAAACTTCTTGGTGAAACAATAGAAATGTTTCTAAACCAGGATGCTGCAGCCTTTAATTTCGACAGACTTGAGAAGTTGTATTTTGTTATATATGGAAATAATGTAATAGGTGGAACTTCACCTATTACTCTGTTTATGGCAACTCCTAATGCTGGGAACGATGATTACGATATTGCCATTGAAGAGAACATAAAAATATTTACAACATGTCGTCCACTACATGTAAGAGAAAAGACATTTGTAAAATACATATATGCAATGTTTACGGCATATCCAGAACTGAAACATCTTTGCAGAGAAGTTAATAATTATATAATACGTAATTTCTCTTTGCTTGATGATCGGACACGTGAAGAAATTGTCAAAGAAATTGGTAATCCTGAGGCTTTGGATTTGGAAAATAAAGACAGGGCAAAAGTATTTCTTACATCAAACTTTGATGTAAT
Organism: Prevotella sp. HCN-7019; assembly: GCF_037890215.1. Taxonomy (NCBI): domain Bacteria; kingdom Pseudomonadati; phylum Bacteroidota; class Bacteroidia; order Bacteroidales; family Prevotellaceae; genus Prevotella; species Prevotella sp. HCN-7019. The sequence continues at coordinate 30,544 of NZ_JBBKBO010000013.1, forward strand.
GGAAGAAGGAATACAGGCTCTTGATGTTCCGTTCTATTGTGCAAGACCTATTGATGTACAGAAAGAAATAAGTAAAAGTGATTTTTTGATAAGTCCGTCATTTGAGCTTAATGAGACTTTGCCTTTAGTTTTACAAAATAATTTAAATACAACAAAATCAGATAGTTTCAGATATGTTACACGTGATTGGGATGATACTATAACTATAAAACCGGAAGATTATGCTTTATCTCCGGAAAAACGTATGCTTCCGGCAACACGTCATCAATATCCTTGGCTTACTGATGACGATTTTTTACAGCCTGTTCTGATAAAATTGGACTATACGGCAAATCATGATTGTTTTTTTGATGGAAATATATCTGTAGGAACGGCAGAAACGGATAATAACGACTTTGTATTACCGATTAAACCAATATTCTTCAAGTTCTTCAAAGTAAGTGATTTATGGGAGGAAATCAACGGTTATAAGCGATTTGAATTACGTCATACTAAGACGAAAACTTCAGAAAGCGTTAAGGCAATACTGAGAATTCCTGTAAGTAATGGTACAAAATTTGTAACGCTCACACGTACTTATATTAAATCCAATGATGGAGATTTATGTTACGACAGGCAGAATGATTGTGGACATTTTATAACGGTTCCCTTTGCTTTGTCTATATTCCCATTTATTAAGAGTCCGTTGTTGAAGCAGTACAATGTGCAACTTATTGACCGTGCATTAGGACGACTCGAACAACATAATATATCTTTGTCTTTTTATAAAGACAAGTATAATAATATTCTTTCTGCGGAGAATGTCATTATTCGTAATAGAAGTCTTAAAGCAGAAAAACGTGTAGGGACAAGTTACTATAAAGTGACAGATCTGTTTGATTATATTAAGGTAGAAATAAAAGGTAATGGTACAACCGCTAATATTGAAGGTATAATTTGTCCTAAATGGGCACAAAATATAAAAGGACACGAGGCATATACTTTTGCTGTAGATCTTGGTACAACAAATACTCATATTGAATATATGAGAGAGAATAATATGCCAGAACCACTTAAAATAGATTCTATTGCGCATGAGAGATTTCTCGCAACGTTGTATAATGGGGAGAGTATTCTTTATGATGCAATAATGAGGCAAGAATTTCTGCCAAAATGTATTGATGAAACCTATGGCTTCCCGCAACGTACGGTACTTTCTGAAAGCGAACATTTGGATGTAAGAAATGCAGATGATATTGTTGCTCTTGGCGATGTGAATATACCATTCATTTATGAGAAAGAATCCGTGGGATATGGTAATAGAATCATACCCGATCTGAAATGGGCCGCAGATGTCTCATCAAGTAAACGTATTCGTTCATATATAACAGAGCTTGCTTTACTCATGCGTACAAAAATAATCCTCGAAAACGGAGATTTAAGCAAGACACGTCTTGTGTGGTTTTACCCTTTAAGTATGAAAATTGGTAAGATACGTAAGATGGAAGAAATATGGTCTAAGACATTCTTGGAAGTATTTGGTATACAGGCGGATAATAACAATATCATAAAGATGCCAGAATCTGTTGCTCCTTATTACTATTATAAGTGCTCTGATAAATTTCATGGAGCTGCATCAAGTGTGGTAAGCATAGATATTGGAGGCGGTTCAAGTGATATTGCGATATTTGAGCCTAATACTAAACATCCAATAATGTTGTCTTCTTTCCGTTTTGCTGCAAATGTGTTATTTGGAGATGGGTTCTCTGAGATACCACATGGAGATACCAATCCTATGGTTATCAAATATGCAAAATATTTTAAAGATCTTTTCAATAATGATGATGATAAATACGGAGAGCTTAATGGGATTCTTGATGATATTATCGAGAAACGCAAATCAGAGGATATAAATGCCTTCTTCTTCTCTATAGAACAAAATAGAATTGTAAAGAATAATGATACATTCTCTTACAATCAGAAATTGAATGAGGATTATACACGAAAGATAATATTCATATATTTCTATGCTACAATAATATACTATGTGGCAAGAACTATGTATCATCGGCAGTTGTGTAAACCCAGAAGTGTGATGTTCAGTGGTACTGGATCTAAGGTGCTTGACATTTTGGGTAATAAGGAAGATTTAAATCTTATAACGCAGACTATTTTCGAAATGATATATAACGAAAAATATGACAGTGATGGTTTTTCTGTAATTATAGAAAAAGATGAACCAAAGCAGATAACATGTCGTGGAGCGTTGATGCAGGTACGTGATAGCATTGGATGTGAAAGTGTGTACGAACTAAACCGACTTATGTCTAATCTTGACACACCGATGAAATATAATTACTCAATGATATCTAAAGAATGTCTTACCTATGATGATATGAATAATGCTGACATTCACAACGAAATTATAGATAGTGTTAAAACCTATAATGATTTCTTTATTTCATTATGTGAACGTATACATGTGAATGATATATTTCTTGTTGATAATAAGTCTATGCAGACATTCCGTGAAGTAATGAATAAAAATATTGAACACCATCTTGTTAATGGGTGGACTTATATGAATAAGAATGTAGATGATAAGAATGATGATGATATAATAGAAGATACTGTATTCTTCTATCCTATTATCGGTATAATTCGAAATAATCTTATAGAGAATCTGTATGATTAAAAATCCGTTTCAACAATTAAGGAAAGAGAATGTGGCAGAGAAACCAGATCCAAATAGTGAATTGATTGAGGAAATGCGCATTCTTTTAAAAAGAATAAAAAAATTAGAGTCAGAAGTCGAAGTTATCAAGAAAACGATACAGGAGGTTGATATTTTAAATAAGCATCACGAATTAGATATAAGAACAGAAGATACATCCCCAAAGGATGAAATTAAACAGAGGGATATACAAAATAGTCCAACTATCTTATATATGTCGGCTCCAACAGCAGACGGTGTCTTCAGTGACTTTGCAGAAGATATACAGATAGGGAAATCAATTTATGTGCTTGTAGTGGAAACTAAAGAACGTGGCACGTTTTCTGTTATTGAAAGTAAAGATGCAATTGCTACAGCGATAATTTCAACAACACAGTTCTTAAAACCTGCATGTAAGATAGTCTCTTCAACAAACGGCATACCCAACCAAATTGTCACAATTGAAAAAGGTACTGCTGTTTTTGATGGAGAATTTTGGAAAGTGGAACAGAAAGCTATCATAAAGTTGGAGAAAAAGGCATAAATAAATTTGCAAATGGAAATAAAATGCCCCAAATGTAGATTCCGTTTTGAGGAAGATATTCCAGAATTCATCAATGAGACTTCTTGTGTATGTCCACGTTGTGGAACCCCCTTTGTGTATACAAGAACTATGGTGGTTGGTGAAGAAATTGATACACATATAAATAAAGAGAAGGCTATATATAACGAAGAGGCTACAAACGATTCAAATATAAATAATTCTTTAAAAGAAATTACAGAAAATCCACAAGGGCATTCTTCTGCAAAAAGTCAAGCTTATTATGTAAAAACAACTATAGACTTTATAAATTATACAGAAGAAAAAAAACACAAAAAAGGAAGTTTACCTTTAATATTATCTTTTATAATTATAATTTCTATAATTATTGTTGGTATAGCAATACGTTGTAGTAGCAATCGGGCCTTATATAGTGATGAAGACTATACAATGTTCGTTCCTTCAGATGTAGACTATAGTGCATCAGATGGTAGTGAAGACGTGAATCATGAGCCAGAATGGATTCAAGGTCAATGGGAGTTTCATGCAGAATTTTTCGATATTATTATAACGATTGACGGCAATAAGATTATTGAACGTGAAAATGACCATATATCAGAAGGAACATTCACTTATGATAAGGAAAAACTTATATGTGATTTTGGTAACAATTCAATATTTATTTACCGTCTTGATTTTACTGATATGACTATTGATTGTGGTAACGGACTTGTTATGAAAAAAACAAAATGAGTTTTTGTGTGTATTTAGGATAATAGCATGATTGTGTGTGGATACCATTTGTAAAATTGGTAAAATTAAAATAATCTTTGAGGGCTTGAATTTAGACATATTAGGGGTATGGATTCTAGTACGCAACAAGAAAGTCAATAATGTCTTACAAAACAGTCTAAATTAAGTCCTGAAATAGTCCATTTCATGTCCTCAAAAAGTTCATTTTGCATCATTAGAAAGCCAGTTTTGGAGCATGATAAACACCGTTCCTGTTTGAAAGCCAACAGTATAATGGTAATTATAGATCTTGGGGAAGGTATATAATAATCAAAAGGACGAATCTCCATGAAGAAATTCGTCCTTTTGTGATTTCGCTGGGATTCGAACCCAGGACCCACAGCTTAGAAGGCTGTTGCTCTAATCCAACTGAGCTACGAAACCTTAATTCGGCTGCAAAGATAATAAAAATATATGATATAAGAAAATTTAGAATAAAAAGTTTTACACATTTTTTAATTTTACTATCATTTAAAGTTTAAAATAGGTTCATTATATATGGGAATATAGTTTAAATAAACCATATTCCCATATTATTTATTGAACTTATGATGTTGCCATTGATGTTCTCTATCTTTCTTATAAGATCATATTATACAGGAAAGTTTTCTGGGATCTCTCATTTTTAATATATCGGTGTTTAATTAATTCTTATATTTATCAATCAATTCTTGTGCTCTATTATCCCCTAGCTCTTTTGCTTTTTGCAAGACCTCCAAGCCATTGGTCTTTTCCTTTTTGTGAATCAGTGCTAAACCTTTGATAAGATATGCATCAGGAAATTCAGGAGATACTTTTATACAAAGATCTGCTGATTTTATTGCATCGTCAAGCTGGTTGAGTCTTAGCTGTAGAGATCCCATCTCTGCCAGATATATTGGCTCGCGAGGATTCAGGTAAGCTGCATGTGCAATATCGTTTAAAGCCTGTTTATATTGTTTAATGTTAACTTCACATTTAAATCTTGTATAATAGAATTGATCACTGGCATTTCCCAGCATCAGTGTGTCATATACATTGTAATCTGCAAGGGCTTTTCGATATTCTTTTATTTTATCATAAATTTGACCGCGGGCAAGAACATACGGAGCAGAAATATTTGTCAAAGGCTTGGGACATGCCGATACGGCACTGTCAAGCAATTCAATAACTTCTGTATCAGGCGCATTGAGCTGTATCTTACATTGAGCGGCTTCAAAAAAAAGTTCTTCGCGTTTTAGATCTGCTTTTGTAAGATTAAAAAACATTTCATATGCAGTCTGATAATTACCTTGTGTATAAACTATCTGTGCTTCACGATGTTTGAATACTGGTTTGGGAGATATTTCGTAAGCTTTCTTTATTTCGTCTAGGGCTTTATCTAAAGTCCATGCCTTGTATGTCGTATCAGGGCTATAAATAAGCTTCTGATATATTACAGATGAATATTCGGCATGTGCATCAGCTTTGTCTTCTGCTTTCTCAATAGCTGTTTTCATTGTATTGTCAGCTTCTTCATATCGTCCGGCATTTATAAGGTTCATTGCTCGAGTTGAATATCCATTAACCTCAGTCGGGAAACTTTGAATAAAATCATCTACATATTTTACATATTGAGCTGAATCACATTGCTCTTTAGCCATTACCAACATTATCAGTGCTTCTTGTTTATCTTTAGGCATATTCAACCTTATACCTGTCTGATGATACATGGAATTACCAATGAACAATCCTTTTGTATTAATGCTGTCAACAAAGTTTGCATCAATAGCATTTATGCTGTTTGAAGAACCTGATCTTTGGAATAGTCCCGTAAGTTCTCCATCCTTATTGATAATAGGGCAACCTGAGTATTCCGGCGCATTTTCCATTGAAAGTATATAGTATGTATATTTGTCCATGAATGGTTCCGTTTTCTCTATTTCACATTCATTGGCTGTTAATTTATTTTCTTTGTTGTATAATACCCACATTTTGTTGCCGGACGTACTTGGAGCTTTTGAAATTTCAATAGAAGATGTCTTACCTTTTACTTTGAATTTACATACATTGTATAATTCATTAGCACCAATAATAGATACTACTTCCATTATTTCCCCATTACTGTTCATAACAATTGCGCTGTCTGCATGAATGAATGGGGTCCATAAACTTATTGCCTCACCATCAGAACCCACAAAAACTCCGTATGTGTCAGACGATTTTATAATACCGTCTTTATCGAATGTTGTGAGAGTAAATATAGATTTTCCTAATTTCTTTACTGATGGCTGCGCCTCACTGATAGAAAAAAACACCATCAGTATGGCTAGTATAGAATATAATCTTTTCATATTTTTATTATTGATTTTTTTAATTTAATTTCAGTAATGTTTTTGCATTTTCTATTGCTGCACTCGATATATCAGTACCACTAAGCATTTGGGCAATTTCTTTTATTCGTTCTTCAGAAGACAGAGGTCTCATTAGACTATTAGTACTTTTGGACGTCTCTGTTTTTGTCACTTTATAGTGTGTAGTGCCGATTGCAGCAATCTGTGGTAAATGAGTTATACATATAACTTGATGTTTATCATCCCCCAATTCTTTCATTATATGTGCCATTTGTTCCGCTACACGACCACTTACGCCAGTATCGATTTCGTCAAATATGATTGTCGGAAGGCCAGTGACCTTACTCATCATTGCTTTTATTGATAGCATAACCCGTGAAATTTCTCCTCCAGAGGCGACTTGCGCAATAGGATTTAATAAAGTTCCAGAGTTAGAACTGAACAGATAGGTTATCTTATCACCTCCTTTTGCTGTAAGCGTTGGTTGTTTTGTAATATCTATTTCAAATCTTGCATTCGGTATTCCGAGAGGAATTAGTCTTGACGCCAACTCTTTTTCCATCTTGCGCGCTGCTTTTTGCCTTGACTCTGTCAGCAAATTTGCCTTTTTAATACATGATTCCTCTAATTTCTCAACTTTATGCTGTTGTGCAGCTAGTTCAGCATCAAAATTATCTATTTGGGACAATTGTTCTTTTATTTCCTTATGTTTTTTTATTAGGTCGGAAATATTATCGGTATGGTATTTTTTTTCAAGTGTATATATTGTATCAAGTCGAGAATTTATCACTTGCAATTTATTTGGATCATAATCAATGTCTTCTATCTGTGATATAATTTCTCGGGATATATCTTTCAGTTCAATAATGCAATTATTTAATCGATCAGAGAAAACTTCTGCATTTGGATATACTGTTTGTATATTATTCATTGATTCAGCCGTATTCTTCAGTACGCTGATAACATTATGCTCATCATTTGAAAGGATATTATCTGTATTGAATAGTGTACTTTTGATTTCTTCCGCATGTGTGAGCAATTCGCTTTGTTGTTCAAGGATTTTTTGTTCACCATCTTCAAGATTTGCTTCAGATAGCTCTTTGTTCTGGAAATGAAGAAAATCCTCATTTTCTTTAATTCTGATGATTGTATTGTGTAGTTCATTTAGTTTGCAGACTTCACTTTTATATGTGTTGAATAAGTCTTGATATTCTGTAAGAATTTTCTTATTTTGGGCAAAGATATCTATGACATTTAACTGAAAGTCTTCTTTGTTCAGCATCAGATTTTGATGCTGACTATGGATATCCATTAGATGTTCGCCCAACTCTTTAAGAGATGAAAGTATGACAGGTGTATCATTTATGAATGCTCGGTTCTTTCCATTTATATTTATTTCTCTTCTTAAAATACATTCATCTCCGTTGCTATCAAGATCATTGTTTTCAAGGAAGTGATCTATAAAATCATGATCGTAATCAGAAATTGAGAATATGGCCTCAACAATACATTTATCCTTCCCATTTTTTATCATTTTCACATCAGCCCTGTTTCCCAAAAGCATGCTTACTGCACCTATAATAATACTTTTACCTGCTCCAGTCTCACCAGTTATAACAGAGAAACCAGAATTAAAGGCTATGTCAAGTTCGTCTATTAATGTGAAATTGCTGATATATAAATGTTTAAGCATTGTTTATTCTTTTATTTTTTCCCAAGCACTGTTTTGGCTGGCATTGATAGAAAATAGTATATTATATACAGATTCTTTTTCTTTTTGTGTTCCTTTACCTTTGTATATGTTGGCTAGTTCATCACGTTTATAGTCTGTCCATATTTGTGGAAGCATGCTCATTGGTTTATCTTCATGGCATTTTTTCAAGTCGTTTTCTATGGCTGTTGTGATATTAGTTCTACCTCTTTCCACATTGTTGGCCATTTCGTCAAGACCTGTTCTATAATAATCGTATTGTAATTGTCTGAATGCCTTCATACCACCATCAAGATAATCATTGATTATTGCAAAACGGTTGCGATCATTATCAAATGCTTTCCATCCTGGAAAATTTAGATTCTGACTGTTGTTTGCAAGGTTCATGCATTGCTGCAAAACCTCCTCTCCTCCCATTGGAGCAAATGTATCAAGATTGATTCCTATTATGAGATAAGCATAGTATGCAATGAGTGCTGTCAGTTGATTGTCAACATTTTCCTCATTGAACTGGAGTTGGTCAAATTGGGCATAATTAAAATTGAAATCGTTGTCTGTATTATTATATATTGTGCTTGTATATGTAGAATTGTATACCGGCCGATTAGCCTGTATTGTTGCTTTGCACGTAAACAGATTTGAAGAATTGTCGTATTTAGTAACTGTTATATTGAAATTACATGGTATACGTTCGTTTTTCTGAAACTGTAGATTTGTCCATTGTCTATCATTGATAAACTGTGTGAGTGTTTGTTTTAGGTCTTCAAAAACACTAGCATCCGTTCCTTGGATCTGGCTGTAATTAAGTGTGACGCGAGCTTGTAATTCTTGTGCTCGTATCTCGTTCGTGAATATTAATATAGCGAAAATTAATAATATTGTTTTTTTTATCATTTGTGATTATTTAGTGTGATACATCACTTCAACCAATTCATCAACTATATCTTTCGCTGTTTCTGCTTTGCTTTTCTTTGGATATGTTTTCTTACTTCCTTCTCCAATTATTGTAATCTGATTATTGTCTGACTGGAAACACGTACCCTCATTCTTCATACTGTTAAGAACGATGAAGTCTGCATTTTTGCTTTTAAGTTTATGCTTAGCGTTTTGTTCTTCGTTGTCTGTTTCCAAAGCGAAAGCTATAAGGTGTTGGTTTTTTGTTTTAAGTTTACCTAAAGATGCTGCAATGTCTGTTGTAGTTTGAAGGTGTAATACCATATTACCTCTTTCATGTTTTATTTTTCTGTCTGCCTGCATCTCGGGTTTGAAATCTGCTACAGCTGCAGCCAAAATAGCAACATCTGTATTAGGGAATGTTTTTATGGCAGCTGTGTACATTTCCTCGCAACTTTCAATATCAATTCTATGGATATTCTTAGAACATTTAAGACTGACTGGTCCGGTAATAAGTGTTACATCTGCTCCTCGACGTAGACACTCTTCTGCAATTGCAAATCCCATTTTGCCACTGGAATAATTGCCAATAAAACGTACTGGATCAATTTTTTCGTATGTGGGGCCGGCTGTTATCATAACACGCTTTCCCGTAAGCTGTAGTCTTGAAGCATCATTTTCGAAAAAGTCAGACAATTTTCGTACAATTTCATCTGGTTCCTCCATTCTCCCTTTGCCTTCAAGTCCACTTGCCAAAAAACCGCTTTGGGGGGCTATTATATGGTTCCCTATATTGCTTAATTTTTTCAGATTTTCCTGTGTCACAGGATGGGCATACATGTCAAGATCCATAGCAGGAGCGATGAATACCGGCGCTTTCATGGATAAATATGTAGTTATAAGCATGTTATCAGCTATGCCATTAGCCATTTTACCAATGGTTGATGCAGTGCATGGTGCAATAAGCATTGCATCTGCCCATAATCCCAAATCTACGTGAGAATGCCAAGTTCCATCACGCTGTGAAAAAAACTCTGATATTACAGGTTTATGTGTAAGTGCTGACAATGTTATAGGAGTAATAAATTCCTTTCCTGCCGGTGTTATCACTACCTGAACCTCAGCCCCTTGCTTTATGAGTCCGCGTATGATATAGCATGCTTTATAAGCAGCGATAGAACCTGTTATGCCTAATACAATTTTCTTACCAGTCAGCATATATGATATAATTATTTACTTAAATCTTTAAGACGAATTCTTGTAAGGACCTGTTTTGTATTATATGTGAAGTCTCCGTTTAAGATCCAACTGAAATATCCAGGATCTCTTTTCAAGACGTCAGAAACAGGTTGTCCTTTGTATTTTCCAAAATTAAATACTTCCTGTCGGATTATATTACCATTTTTGTCGGCTTGTTCTTTCCATACTATGCGACCGGCAAAATCAACATTGTCGTTGAGTTTGGAAAAATCGGCAAGTACATCCATGTTGTTAGGAAGATGTTTTTCCGGGTCTTCTTGGGTTTCCGGATTGTATTTGTCAAGTTCACCCATCAATATACGATAAGTAGCTTCTGTGTCCTGATCGGCTCGATGGGCATTAAAGTCGTCCTCCATCTTTCTTCCACAATAGAATTTATAGGCTGCCGCAAGGTTGCGACGTTCCATTTTATGGAATATTGTTTGTGCGTCAATAAGGCGACAACGTGAAAAATCAAAATCAATACCGGCTCTGAGAAACTCCTCTGCCAACATCGGTATATCAAAATGATTGGAATTGAAACCTGCAAAATCGCAGTTTCGGAAATTTTCGCTCAACTGCGAAGCGATATCTTTGAAAGACGGACTGTATTTTATGTCATCGTTACTTATACCTGTCAGAGTTGTGACATCTTGTGGTATTGTTTTTCCCGGATTAACATAAATATTATTACGTTCTTCTTTGCCGTCTGGATATATTTTGATGTATGAAATCTGTATGATTCTATCATTTACCAGATCAAGCCCCGTTGTCTCCAGGTCGAAGACAATCAAGGGCTTTGATATATTTAGTTTCATTGTGAATTAATCATTTAGTAACATTGGCATGATAAGCATCAATATATTTTCATTTTCTGGCTGGGTAGCAGGTTCGATAACTCCGGCTCTACTAGGATCAGCAAGATGCATTATTATGTCATCGCTGTCAAGATTTGTAAGAATCTCGTATAATGAACCTCCTTTGAAACCAATATCCATTGTACGGCCGTTATAATCGCATATCACATTTTCTTTAGCACTTGTTGCGAAGTCCATGTCTTCTGAAGTGAGTTCAAGGTTACCGCTATCTATGTGAAATCTGATGAGTTGACTGCTTTCGCTAGCAAACGGCAGTACACGTCTTAAGGCACCAATGAGTGATTTTCGGTCTATTGTGAGTTCGTTTGGATTATTTTGTGGAATTACAGAGTTGTAATTAGGATATCTTCCTTCTATCAAACGACATATGAGGAATCCGTCTGCATATTTTATTTCTGCGCTTTTTTCGTGGAATTTAATCACGATTTCCTCTTCTGTATGACCAAGAATGTTTTTGAGGAGAGATGCGGGTTTTTTCGGAAGTATGAATGATGCGGGTATATTGTTGTTTACTGATGTTATCTGACTGCGTACGAGCTTATGGCCGTCGCTGGCAACAACAGTAAGATTGTCTGTAGTGAGATCGAAGTATATGCCATTCATGACGGGGCGCAACTCATCCTGAGCGGTTGCAAACAACGATCTTGATATGCTGTTGTACAGAAGTTTGCTGTCTATGGTGATTATATTCGCATCTTCGGGTACAGACTGTATTGTTGGATATTCGCTTGCATTTTGGGCGGTGAAGTTGTATTTTCCGTTCTGATAAGTAATTTCAACTGTAAGATTGGTTATGTTTACATCGAATACCAATGGCTGATCAGGCAACTCCTTTACAGCTTCAAGAATAGTACGGCTTGGTACTGCGAAACTGCCATCTTCGTTGCTTTCTTCCAGCTGAAAGGTTGTCTGCATAATGTTCTCGCTATCGCTTGCCGTTATGGAAAGCATACCGTTTTTTACCTCAAAAAGGAAACAATCCAGTATTGTAATAGAACTTTTATTGTTTATGGTTCGTGCAAGAATTTGCAGCCTGTTGTTAAGGGTGCTGCTTGATAAAGTAAATCTCATTGATATTCCTTCTTTATAATTTAACTTAGGTACAAAAATACAAAAAAGCTTTGTGCGTAGCAAAAAAAAGATAAAAAAGTTTCCCCCTTTTAGAACTATTTTATTAATTTCGCAAACGGATAAAATTTTTGTAAATAGTATATAAAGTAAATAGTAAAATGGAATTACAAGGAAAAATTATTGCTGCGCTTGAACCTAGAAGCGGTGAGTCTGCAAGAGGCCCGTGGAAGGCGCAGGATTTTGTAATAGAGACACATGATACATATCCACGCAAGATGGTCTTTTCTGTATTTGGTGCCGACAGACTCGATCGATTTAACATTCAGATAGGACAGGAAGTTTCAGTTTCATTTGATATAGATGCACATGAATATAATGGAAGATGGTTTAATAGCATTAGAGCATTTGATGTTAGACCTGCAGCACAGGCTGTTCAACCACAAGTTCAGGCACCATATGTCTCAAGTGGTGTTTCTGCCATGTCTAGTTCACCGTTTGGTGAATCACCAGTTTCGCCTGCAGGTAACCAGTTTACTGAAACAAAGGACGATGCCGATGATCTGCCGTTCTGATGTACAAAATATGCAGTAAGAAATTGTTTTAAGAAAATATGGATGAGCCTGCTTTTAATAAGCATCTCATCCTTTTTTATTACCAGTTGTTGTATATTTCGTATCTTCTTAATTAGGAGGATCTGATATTTATGTTTTGTCCTTATGTGAAGCTTTCGTTAAGTTGATTTTTGTCATATTCGAAAAATCCTAGGATTCCAAAATCCCTGTATTATTCTATTTTCAGAAAGTAATACGATTATTATAATTGCATAGTTAGTATGATGAGAAATGATATTTGAGAATCTGTTTTTAAGAAAATTCAGATGACGAACTTACATATTCATTTTGATTTTTTACAAATGAAAACTGCAAAAGAGAAGTTAACTACTGTTAAAAGTATGCGGTAACGGTCTTTCAACTTCTGACAAAGGCCGTTTTGCATCCTGATTAAGGCCGTTTTAGGTTGTAAAACGGCCTATATTGCACCCTCAAACGGGCTTAACCGGAGTATAAAACGGTGCTTGCGGCACAGCAGAAAATCAGCGATCATCGCAATCTGTTGATATTCAACTATTTGTGCAATCATCTCATTTTCACATATATGCGGGCGAATGAGAGTCTGCCTTGCAGATACGCGAAAAATAAAATGGACAGAACTGAAAACTCTAGCTAGAGAACCCGAATCTGCTTACAATCTGTAAGTAGCCCATATTGTTTCTACTCCGGCTGTGTTGAAAGAACGCTTACTCATGAGCGAAACCTCTGTCTTTCTTTTGAAATCTATTCCCCACCTTAATTTCTGATAATACATCATAATCTTACTCCCATACCCAACGACACTGCGTGACACTTCAGCGCACTGTTGGTCGTGAGTACAGGAGTTAGCCCGACCCAGCCATAAAGCATAAGAAAATCGTTACCCAGACGCATTTCAAGGTTCACTCCGAGCGGATCATGTTTATATCTTCTGGTCGCTGTATACGTGTATTTGTTCATACGGTAACGGGAATACTCGTCCGTGCTAGTTCAGTGATACTCCGCCTGCCGCATACAGACCGTAATTAGGCCACTCCAGCATTAACGGCACCCTTATGAAATCGTATCAGATGTAACTCTTTCTCAAATTGGTATCCTCTTTTTCCGTAAACGAAGTCATGCTATCGACCGGGATAGGACATGGTTTCCCAGGAAATGATTATATATAGTGTTCACTTAAAATTAGAGGACACTAGTAAAATATAATATGTCTAATAAATTTTTCTAACTGTCAACTGTTGTTGGCTGAAATACTTGTTCTATAAAATGCTGCTAGAAATAATATTATATTTATGAGTTTAGTTCTTTAGCTTTTTCACATATCTCTTTGAAGTCCATGTACGAGAGATTATCTGAATTGAGTTTAGAGAATAATTGATTTGCCAACTGAATTTTTTGTGCGTCATATGGTTTCATAAATCGATTTGGACTTACAAACTTTTTAAGCTCAGACAGCTGTGTTTTATCAATAAATGTAATGCCAAGTTCATCAATACATCGCAGAATTAAAACATTTACAGCCTCTGTATTATTTTTATCAACGGTTTCCACTTCCTTATATATCAGATTAGCTTTTTCCACTTTTTCTTTATCATAAGGATTCATAAAATTCTTAGGATGTGATAATCGGATTAATTTTTCGTAATCTGATTCATTAATTCTTTTATTTTTTCTTTGTAATAATATTGATAATATTGTGATGATAATAATAAAAAAGCTTCCAGTTGAAATCAACCACCACATTAAGATGTTATTTTTGTCCTTATTTATAACTTTATCTAACCTTACTAACGACCAAGTAGTAGGCTGGGTTGTTCCTATAAAGACTCTATAAATACCATTGTGCATATAAGTATATAATAAATTGGACACTACTCGTTCTCTATCGTACTTTTTAGGTTTCCCCCAAAGCGTTTCACCTGTAAAATCAATCCTAGGAATAGAATCTTCTGACATGATGTAATATTCGTTTCTAGCTTCGAATATCTCATGATGAATTCTATCAAATGAACCTTTTTCAAATTTATTATATTTATTTGAATTGGAATTAGAAGTAAAAGAATTAAATGCATCATATACTGCACTTTCTACAGAAGGTGCAAAATCATAGCCAAATAATGATTGGCCTGCTTTTTTATATCCAACAGCATAAGGGAAAAGCCATTGTTTAACAAACATCCAGTTTCCTTTTGAATCAAGATTTGAACTCATTTTTATTAATTCCCATCCATTATCTTCTTCACCATATGAATTGT
>NZ_JBBKBO010000014.1:0-42749 GCF_037890215.1 Prevotella sp. HCN-7019
AAACTGATAGGAGCCAACTCGTGTTTGATACTGTTCCTGTCAACGGAGCATTTTCGACGCCAGTAGTGATAGGTTGAATAACTTACACCTATCTGTTGAAGGTACGACTTTAACGGCAGGTCGCTTTGTTGCACCTGTAATTCTAATTCTTCAAATTCTTGTCTGTTCATAATAATTGAGGTTTGATTGTATTAACTGCCGCAAAGCTACAACCAAACCTCAAAGTGTAAAAGGTGCATTTCTTCGAATGCTTACCTTCTTTTTGCAAATGTATAAAATAAAAAATACGAGACTCATTTCTGAATCCCGTATTTCCATTTACACAAAATATTTTATAGTGCCATGTTCTATCATCTTCATATGTCATCTTACTTTTTAGGGGACATTTACTGAATATCCCTGATGTATTTTACTTCTTCTTGTACCCAATTGGATTCCTTCGCATTCTTGCTATCACAAAGAATGAACCTGTGTCTGCTATCAATTTCTCGTTTTATTAGCGCATCTACCTCTGTGTCATCTTCAAGACATTTTAAGAAGAACATTATAGGACGAATGTTTCTCTTTTCAAGCAAATTTCTTACTTGAATAACTTTATCATAATCTTTATGTGAATGGGAAAGAAATACCCAAACATCTTCGTTGATTATATCAAAATCCATATTACAACCTAGTTATATTGTATATCGGTATTCTTTCTAGTCCAGGAGCATTTCCTTCTTTCACTGTTGGTCTACCCATACGAGTAGCTAACCAGAGATACCTGTCTATATTTGCTTTTGATACCTTATATTTCAAAGGATTTTCCGAAGTACCAAGATTGATGGTACCTTCATTTTCAAGAGATGCTTTCACGAAATCTTCTAATGGATGTCCAGTCACTTCATCCATCGGTGTAGACATGAATTTGTCAACATCTATGCGATTGTTTGTAAAGCAATCAGTAGTTTCCGCTGTTTGATAAGATATGTCGTTCCAAAACTTTTCTTGGAAAACATCGTCTTTGGCATAACGCTCTATTTCGTCAGGGTCAGAATACATCTTAATCATATCATCAATCATTTGCTTGCGTTCATCTTCCTCTAATGTTTTGGGAACGCTTAACTCAAAGTTGGCTCGAAGGTTTTCAAGCATTTGTTGCTTCATTTCCTCTGTACTGTGTCGCATAAGATTGGCTATCATCTTCAATTGTTTCACCTGTGCCAGACATTCTGGCCCCATAGTGTCAGGACGAGTATTGGAAAGGTATCTTGCCAAACGCTTATGCTGAGCCTCTGTTACATTGACGAGGTATTGTTGTGGTGTCGTCTCATAGAATTGTTGTTTAATAGGATTATAGACTTTCACCCTGATTTTCTTGATGTTATCATAATTTATATTTGCCACCATGATCATTTCTGCTATTGTCCACCAAGATTTAGTATAGTCTATTTCACCATTGTCGTTACGGCTCTCGTACACCCATACTTCATCGACCTCTCGAATATGGTCTTCCAATAAGCCGACAAGCATCCATCTGCGCATAGGAGTATGCGCTTCATCAGCACCACATAATGAAGCCGGAGGTAAAACCTTCAGTTCATAGTCACCATCACAGCCAAGTCTATGACGTTCATTTTTTGATTGAATATCAGTACCTGTAATTATAGATTTAAACTTCTCAACTTCTTCACTGTGACTGTTGCGATAACTAATCATTACAGAAGTTTTTTCGTATTTCTTCCTTCTGCGTATCACTAATGAAGCCCCGAGCATTTCTTCCATTTCCTTTTGGTATTTTAGGAAATCGTTAATCATTTCTTCTGGAATGCGACTATATGTGTCTTCTTTCAGAGATTGTTCAATTTGTTCAGATGTTTTTTTCAAGATATACTCAATAGTATATCTTTCACCATCTTTTTGAGGGAAGACACCTCTTAAAGGTGTAATGTTTAATGGTAGATTATTCTCACTCACAACAATTACATGATTGAGAATATTAACTTGTGCTGTCAATGCTGGATAAACGCCACCGTCATTAAAGTCTGATGGTATTGTACAATCTACTACGACAATATCTGATACATGTACTGCATAAAGAAATTGTTGCTGTTGTAATGGATTAACATCTTTCTTTATAGTCACAAGTTCAAACTCTAAATTATATTTATTAGCAATATCCTTAATACCTTCTGCTAAAGGAGTACTGCTGCGGAATTCCGGGATGAAAAATATTAATGATTTCATACGCTTTCTTTATTAAGATATTGATTGAATGTACCTAATACTGCTTGCAAAGGATTGTAGGACTGATTAATTTGACAATCAATCTTTACGAGAGGAACTTCTTTTGTTAGTTCTTTGTCAGGTAGCCAGTGCCAATACTCACAATTGACTCTCTGACTTTTTTCAATATATGACTTTTCTCCTACATTTATAATACGCTCAATCTTTATTGGAAGTTCTTTTGTGTAGAACCTTAAATGAACAATACCTGTGAAATTCCTATCTAAACTGATGGAAAGATTGCTATTTTCTTCGATTTCTTTTGTTTCATAAGGTGGTTCGTTGTTTAACTGACAAGACATATAGCACGGGCTATACTTGCTGGTTACTTTCAATTCTAAATTACCATTGAGTTGCTTGCGTAATAAATCATATGTTTTCTCGCTATTTGCGTGATCGTATTTAACAATGCTATATTGTATTGACACGACTTCCTTTATAATAGACGGGATATTTTTGTTTTCCAAAATGTATAGCAAATCGCAACCAAGACCATAAAAGAGAATAATTGGCTTTTCGTATTCTTTGGCATGTTCTATTTCTTGCACAAAAACATCACTGTCCGATTTTATCTTGTCACCAATACCTTCAAATAAAACCATTATTATGTTGTAAGAGTTTCTGATACCATCATCCAATTGTTTTGGCCATTCACCTCCACGCACAGTTTCAACATCTAAAAACACTTTGAGATGGTACTTGTGTACTAAAATAGCTCGTATAAGTTCCGCCCATACACTACCACCATCACGTTTATAACTTATAAATACATCGTATTTCATTGGCTTTCTTTATGTTTCGTTGAGAACAAATGAACTGAAATTAATATTTTATTTCATGTAATATCCTTATGAAGTGACTATGTATATTAAACATGACTTTGTTTTTTAAGATCAATTTCCGTGTTTGAAAAGTATTGTATGAAAAATTATCCCTATAAGACTGAACCCATCCAATAGAAAATGATAATAACAACAACTTCCCCCAATTGTTAGGATTGGAAATATCTCCATTTATAATATTTATTGTATTATAAGCAGATAAGACTAACAAAAAAGCTATCATCAACATCAATATTGTGCGAATATTAAAAGTTAAAGTGTTGCAGATAATCTCTTTTGTAACATTTGTATAATAAAGCTCATGAAAAAACTTGTGTATAATAATTATTGGTATGCATATTATTGCCAAAAATATTGAAGAAAATGTTAATGCTTCATTTATAAAGTCTGAGATATCTACAGAAACATTCAAAAAGATGCCTTGCAATAGTAAATCTTTTTCAAAAATAACTATATGTTTTAATAGGCTAAGAAAATATATGTATCCATTCTTTGAAAAACACCACTTGGTAAAAAATAACACCATGAATGGAATTATAAAGAAAACCGGAATTTTTGCTAATCCATTAGAAAAAGCGACTAAACTTCTTTCAAATCTTTGTAATAAATCACGTCGCTTATAGTTGGCAGTTTCTATCTGCTCAGAATATGAGTAATCTACAGTAAATGAACTTGTCTTGGGGTTATCCTTGTAATTGGTTAGAATAGCTTTTAAACTTAGGGAATAGAAACATTCTGAGCTGTCAATTCTTAAAAAAATAGTTCCATTATAATTTGATTTTGAAATAGTCTTTAGACTAATCATTAATTTTGAATTGTCGTATTTTCTAAAAATTTTATTGGTGAGAATTTCTTGTAAAGTCTTTTTGTTTCTAATACAATAAATATATTTATTAATAAACTTTTGATGTTCAAACATTTCCCATAAAACACCTTCGGTTATATCTATAATACAAAATATATATTTTGCACGAGCAATATAAAAGTTAAGTTCATTTTTCCAATTTGATACAGGAAGGCAGAATTCTCGCACATTGCTGTTAAACCTTATTGGATTTGCAATTTTACATATTCTCAAATTAAGATTATTGCATACTTTTACTAATGATTCTTCTATTTGTTTTTGATGTTTGTCTTTATCAGAATTGAACGATCTCAAATATAAAATATCTGGATACGTTTTCATTATAAACACGCCATTACTTTGACGCCATAAAGTACTTATAATAAAGAAATATAGCCATGAAATAACAAATATTACTGCTAATTTAGTTATAGAGCTAAATGATAAGTCCGCAACTAATAAACATAATCCACTGTAAGTGAATATGTACAAACTTGAAAATAAAGCCAAAATTTTAGAGTACAATTTGCAGTAAGCAACTAAAGTGTACCATTTCGTTTTCCTCAGAAAGAAAAAAGTAGAAAGTAGGAGAATTGTTATGAATAATAACAAACAACCGAAAAGCGAGAATGTTAAACTATAATCAAAAAAACCATGTATTGCACATGAAGTTTTTTTTATCCATATTATCAGACATGAAATACAAAATGAATACATAATACCTCTAATGACAACTGCAACGAGGTCACAAAAGTCATTATTATCTGATAATAATCCGAAAACGAATTCTGATAATATATATATTAAGATGGCATAAAGTAAATATTCCATAACTACTATTACAAGCTTATAGATCTTGATAGTTTAGTAATGTTCAAAAAATAACTTGCGCAGCTTTTGATAAAAGCTTGCTATCATTAAGGAGTACCCATTAAAAGTTGCACAAGTTATTTTTTGCATATTACTTAATATAATCATACTTGGTGGTATCTCTCGATACTTCATAAACAAACTGTTTTCGTAAGGTGCCATTCAAGTATGCTTCTTCTGAAGGTTATATCTATTATTTTTATCACTACATTAGTATAATTCTATCTCATCTTTCATCTCAAAACTCAACTTCACTGCAGACTCATCATAAGGGATGGTTTTTGCAAAAACGGGATTAGAATGCAAAGTCAGACAATCTACGATACATTCATGACGGCGTAGTTTCAGACTTCTCCATGGATCACGTTGCTTATCCTTCGATTTTTCATCTTCTTTTTTTATATCCTCGCTTATCGCAGGTTCAAACCCTAGAAGTTCCATCTTGGCATTCCATCGCAGATGCTCACAATCACTAAGATTTTGTAATAGTTGTTTGTTGGAATCAAGTTGAAGCGATTCTGGTGTAACATCTTCATTGACAAGGGCAATCTTTGTATAAATATGCCATACATTGGAACGGTCTTGCTCTTCTTGGTACCAAATTTTTATTTCACTTTCCTTTCGCTTTACTGCATCGGTTTCTTCTAAATAGACCTTTCTGCGCTTTAACCAAGCTTCGTCAGCATATTCCTCTTCGTTGCCATTCTCTATGGCATCAAACTTAGCTCCATACAGTATATCATAGCGATACTTAAACCGCTTTGCCGCTTTCTCAAGAACATCTTTATTTATTGTCTCATAGGAAAAAGCATCCATCACGGAACCAAAAGGGACTATGACATTAAAGAACTCTTTATGCTTACGCAGGAAATCCTCGCGCATTGAATTACGCAAGCGAACAAAAATCTTGAAACGATTTAAATTGTCTCTATATCTGTATGCATACTCAAAAATAGACGTGGCAATGCCAACAGACTCCTCATCATCCTTAATGGAAATGACTATATAATTAAGGTCTTGGATTATAGTCTTCAACTTATCCCAAAATGCAGCAGAATGAGTAGATTGACCATTCCACCAATCTATTTCCGACTTGTTTCTTAAAGCTGGTGCTTCCGTTAAAAAATCAGCTTTCAACTCATCAATGTCTTTATCGATGATATGTATCTTCTTTGCACTAGGATTGCCTTGATTATCTTTTGTAAAAGAACTGAATTCGTAGAGGAAACGGAAAGCATCACGTCCTGTTTCACCAAAACCAATTACCATGCCAGTAAAACCAGATTTCACAGTTCCTGCATTCAGGTCTTTTTCTACATAGTTAATTGGATGGTAGTCTTTCTCTCTCTTCAAATTCTGTATAGCCAAATTACTGGTATCGATGATATGTACCATAAATGCTAATTTACCATCATTGAGCATGGACGTATTGTTCTGGCTCTTTCTTGCATGACAGTAACAGTAAAACGAAGAATATTTATGGTCAATCTCTTTTTTCTGAATTGTTTGTAGCACTGTAACAGCCTGCAAATTATCTTTTTCTTCATCTGACAAGAAGAAATATTCTACTTTACTTTTGTTTTGATTTCTATATTTTCCAGTTGCCGAATTGCGCAATAATTTCTGTAAAGGTATTCGTACTGCCCAAGAAAAATCCAATGCTTTGAATACCTTAAACACATCGTCAGCTTTACTATTTAAAATAGGATTCTCAAAGGAACGTGAGGAATTGAAAAGCAATGCCCCTATCTCCTCTATATCTTCCAAATATTTATCAATACCATTGCTGTCGGAATGGAAGAAATGACTAAAAGAAAAGCGCGTTGCGGCATGGCTATGACCTTTTTGAGGCATATTTATGAATAATATGTAATGATGTTCGTTGCTTTTACTCTTGGATATACTCTTAGCTAAAGCAACTGTATTTGAATTAACACCAAACATCACATAGTAGTTGCAATCTTTTTGCAACCAACTCAACATATATGCCCATACTATTTTTACCCAAGAAAGCAATCTAAAACCAAATAGACGAAGAATAAAAATTGCACTTATTGCAACGGCACAAAAATGCGTAAGCGCAAATAAAGCCATATAAGTAGGATTGCCATGCAATTCTTCCTTTACTTCTATTAAATCTGAATGAGATACAAACATTTCCATAGATGATAGACAAGATCGAAGTAATAAAGCAATGTTACTTGCGGCACTTCCATGCTCATTGAAGCCCACCATGTAAAGAACTACTCCGCACATCCATATAAAGAATGCCTGAATCTTTAAATGACGGAAAAGTACTATTTTGGCTTTAGGTATACATACGGAAATGATAAATACAATGGCTAATAATGCAATGATTATGTTCAGACCATCTAACCAATTATAAAATAGATTGTGAGAACATGAATCTACTAAACCAGTAAAACTTTCTGCAATACGAGATGATAGTGTATAGTCTTCTATCGTTTCTGCATTATTTGCTAAAATTTGTATCGTATCAGACGGATTAACAACTATTTGTTTCATATTTTTCTTACTTTTTTCTTTTTACAATCTCAAATCCCAACTTCTTCACCAATTTCAGCGTCTGCATCGCCATCTCTCGGTCATACAACTTCTCGCTTTCGGGCAGATTGCAGTAAGGCACCATGTCGGGTGTTTCTTTCTTTTGGTCATTGCGCTCCGACCCATAACTCCAACCTTGATCAGTACGAGCTTTTGCCCATATCTCGTGAGCGTTCTCAGCAATAGCCTCCTGTAGTTCGGTGAGGTCGTCATCGAGGGCTACATCATCAAGATTGATGGGGTATGGCTCATATACGAAGCGGTCGGTGGTGTTCACAACTACGAGGTAATAGTTGGATTGTGTCCAAGCTTTGACGAATGACGAAAGGGGATAGGTGGTGAGTTCCTCTTCGGTATAAGGATTGAAGAGCGTTATTTCATCTGATTCTATAGAAATAGAACTGATGGCTACGGCATGGTTGGGCTGTGTGGTGTCTTCTACCACATCATGTAGAAGTAATGTATTGTCGATGACAGCTATCAGTTGATTACCATTGTCCAAAAGGCGCACGATGTCTTCCATAGTTGAGTCGTAGCGACGGCTGACGGACAGATTGTTTTTCTCCAAGAGTCTACCTATATTATATAGTGGCATGCCTTTGTCTTTTAGCCAGCAGTTGCGGTAGGCTTCGTCGAGGAGCGTCTTGTGTGTGGTCTCTATGCCAAACT
The DNA here is from genome assembly GCF_037890215.1 of Prevotella sp. HCN-7019. Taxonomy (NCBI): domain Bacteria; kingdom Pseudomonadati; phylum Bacteroidota; class Bacteroidia; order Bacteroidales; family Prevotellaceae; genus Prevotella; species Prevotella sp. HCN-7019. The sequence goes on from NZ_JBBKBO010000014.1 coordinate 8,056, forward strand.
GATGGAGGATGAACTCTTCACACTCTATATCGCAAAGATAGTTTTCCTTCTGCTTGGCTGCCATGGCTGTCATGGGGACCGGTTTTGTTATGGCAGGTTTCAAGGTTGCCATATCTTCATCCACTTCGCTTGCAATGCGGATGATTTCCTGTAAATTTTCATCTTGTTCTGCAGCTTTCAACACACGCATGGTGTCTTCTGTCGACGTGTTGCCGTCCAAGAAGGCAGACAACAGTTCATCTGATATAATAATATGCTTATCGTTCATAATGCTTTTTGTCTTTAAGTGCAACTTCGGTGAGAGCCTGTATCGCTCTGCGTTTGATATTATAGAGATTGTCCACGGTCACACACAGTTGCCGTGCCACATCTTCCGGTGTCTTGTCTTCTATCATCAGCAGACGTATCACCAAGGCGTAACGTTGGTTCTTCATCTGTCTTAATAAAGTCTCCATATCCATTCGTGCTTGTGAGTTTTCCGCCAATGAAAGCTCACGATGACTATTGTTAAGAGGTTCTTGACTCTCGTCATCTATCACCTTCGCTTTACTTTTCAGCAATAGGCAATGTCTTATGGCAATGGTCTTTAGCCATTGATAGAGTGTACTTTCATACTTAAACGAGCGCAACTTCTTCGCATCGTTCTCCATAAGGAGTATGTATATCTCGCTGATTATCTCGTCGTAATCAACAATCTGCGCCCCGAACACTCGCCTAATGACACTAAGGAACAACGGACGGCAATCCTTAAAGAAGAATTGTGCCGTTACCTTAGTGTCATGGGCGATGAGGAAAGATATTATTTCTTTGTCGGTCATTCGAAAGATGTTCTATTGGTTTGAACAATTTTATTAATAATATGGGTAGGAAGTTCTCCATTTACTTCAAAGGGTATAGTCTTGTAACCTCCGTTTTCTCGGATGTATGATATACCTTTAATTTCAAAGAGATTCTCAGAGATACTAAAATCCGCATCTATATAACCGATGTTTTTCCCGTTATCATTATTTACAGTACCTTCAATATGCTTTTTAATCAAAAACATAGAAAGATATGTAAGGTCGTTGTTTTGCGGATATTGTATTTTTGCTTCAATTTTTATGTCAAAATTGTCATGGCAATCAAATTTTATGATGAATTTAGCTTCACTCTTGTCGTAAATGCCATTTGTTGTTAATGAATAGATATTGCTTGATTCGCTATTTGTATTTCTTTTTGAAGAAGCATCTCCTCTTTTATGGTCAGCAAATCTATACTGTGTAGAGTCGTGATCCGATTTGTAGGCTATGTGTGACTCATTATATTTTTCGACCTTTGTATTATTCTGTGAGCCTCCAAAACTAATATATTGGATTGGTATAAATACTACACACAAAAAGAAGGCAATAGTAATGGTTATAAAACATCCTTTGTGTTTAGATAAATCTCGTAGCCTATTAGATTTGGAATATACCATTTCCTGTTTTTCAAAATTAATATTTTCAATATTTTTCTTTTTGTCTTTGATTGGTAAGTATGCGCATATTTCAGAATAATGTTTGAAGTCAAATGATTCAAATTGACGTAAACTAATTGGTAATGAAGATATGTCAAAATTAATAATAGTAATTATATTCCCCGTTTTTCTTCCTGTTCTTTTTTCTTCAATAAAAGTTCGCCATTCTGATTGTACATAAGAAGATTCAATGTGTTCTGGTTTAGAAGCAATAATTATCATATGTGTGGCAGAATCCAACGCTTCATCAATAATCTTTCCGTATTCAGCAATGCCTTTCTTTCGTAGCTCTTCATCTGCCAAAAAAACATTGTAATTCAGCTCTTTCAAATATTTATACACCTTTTTAGCAAAAGGGTAATCTTCGCTTTTACAAGAAATAAAAACATCATATTGCGCATTTTTAATGTCATTTGCGCATAGAATCAATGTTTCCTTTTGGTCTTTCGTTCCACATCTTTTCTCTATTTCATGTAATAGAATCACCTTTGCACTTTTACTATCATACGGATTAAGACGAATGACAGGAATCTCTAATAGAAAATGTCCAATTTTTCCTAAATTCACTAGTTCTGTATTATCAATAATTATAGGAATAATCGTCTTATTTTCTTTTATTGCAAGACGTAAGTCTTCTTCAGTATAGACCGAGGAAGAACGATTTCCAGACAATACGCAAAGAACTGCTTTTGAACTGATGATTTCAGCTCTTATAGTTTGCTCAAAATCCGATGCTGCTTGTATACTTTGTATATCACCAGAATATGTAATATCCCGCAGAATGTAAAATACTTTTTATTTTTGAGACTGCTTCAAAATCTCTTCTGCTGGCACTAATGTATATGTCGCTATTCATTTATGATAATCTTAAATTGAGTGTCATTGCACAAACTATATTAAGCCGTATACTCTATCTGCATCAACTTCAACGGTAAAATCAGAGTGAGAAGAATTTCTTTTCGTTAAGTGTAATCCATATCTCTGATTCAATTTGTTAATAGTATAATTAAATATTTTAGTCTTTTTGATGTCTTCCTCTATATAATAATCCTTTATGAATTTTCCGAGAGCTCCAATTATCATTCCTGTAGGTCTCAAACCAGCCCCAACGCCAGCACCATTTACCGCTCCTTTTGCAGAATCTTTTATACCATAAAATAGTTCTAACAATTCAGCAACTGGTATTTCACCAACAAAGCAATTTCTTTCATAATCTCTCTTTAGAGTTAAATTTAGCCCTTTATGGATTGATAGGGTAATAGCAGATTTATCTGCTGATATTTGTATTTTTGGCTCAATGTCTGCAGATGTTTTTGTATAACAATCTTTCTTGCTCATTCTTTCAACTCCAATCCACGAAGCGAGATTGTTGAGTAATTTATCGCATTGCCCTTCATCGTTAATGTCTATATAATCAACATTGCCAAAATGGAATTTAAACCATTTACGGAGTCCTTTCTTATCAACAACGACAGGGACAATCCTTTTTCTTTCATCTTCAGCATAAAGAACCTCTCGTTTCGTCCATTTGGAGTTTATAGAACTATCAGAAAGCATGAAGAGAACAACGTTTGATTCTTCAATGGCATTGACAATCACTTCCTCGAATTGAGAGCCGCTTTCTATGCCCTCGGAATCTATCCAACAAGTCGTATTTAATTCTTGTTCGATTCGTTTGACAAATGGGAAGACGATATTCTTATCAATTCTAGAATAGCTTATGAATATAGGTTTAGAGTTTTCCATTTTGCATATAGTCTATATCGCGTAAAATTTTACTATAATTCATGACCACACTCCGAACAAAACCTCTGTCCTTCCTTCACTTCCGCTCCGCATTTCGGACATTTCTTGATGTTCTTTGCTCTGTCGAAGCTGCCATCTTTCTTTGCTTGCTTATAGGCGGCTTTGCCCTCTTTTACCATATCCTTGATGTTAGATTCCTTGATAATGTCGTGGATAATGTGTTTGGTGTCATCTGATTCCGAGACCTTTAGCGTACCGTCTGGCTGCATCATTCGGGTAATGAGTTTCAGGTATATGATAGCAGAGACATATACTATGGTATAACCAAGGGCAGCGTTCATAGCTACAGAAACGACTTGGGCACCAAGGATAATGGAAACGATTGACGAACCAATGAGTACGGCGACAAAAGCACCTGCACTTGTTATCAAGTTTGTGACGATGGCAGAGCCGATGAACTTTGCCGTGTTCTCCGACATAGATATGTTGAGCGTCTTGTTAATCTTGACGTATGTTGCCCATACGAAACCTGCTTGGGGCAGTGCCGCAGCCACTCCTGCAAATCCAGGAGCGATTCCTGCCACGCCACTCGATATAGCAGCTGCTATGGCATAACCGCTGATAGTCTCACTGATACAGGCAATTTTTGTTCCGTCAAGAGTGCCTTGCATCGCCTTGTCAAGTTCTTGACAGGCTTTTGCTAAAAATGGAGCTATATTTATTATGTGAGTATTTTTCTTTGTTATAGTTTATGTCCGCAATGTTGACAGAACTTCCATGAAGCGTCTATCGCCTTATGGCAATGAGGGCATACGGGATTACTCTTTATCATATTCTGATAATCTTCGCTCTCTACCCATTTCAACATCTCTCTGACACGGACTGATGTAAAAGGATGGTCTTGATCCATCACTGCGTAGGTCTGCAATGTCTTATTCCATAGTCCATTCTTGCAGAAAGCGCCATAAAGGTCGGCTTGTTCGGCAAGCTCTTCAAGGTTGAGCTCTGAAGTGATTGACTTCGGACCGCCAGCCAAGCGTGCCAACATCGATGCCGTAGCCTTCGGACCAACGATATACGCAGCTGCACGGTCGCAACTCAATTCGCTCTTGCGTTGCCAATACATCAAGGCATAGTGGATAGGCACAGCGAGTTTTGCCAACGCCTCGAACATGCCAGAAGCATTGGCAATAATCTGTGCCAATGTATGATAGAGCATATGGCGACAAGCGATGTGTCCACATTCATGAGCCACAACACCAACCAACTCGTCCTCAGACATCATGTCTACCAAAGCCGAAGTGATGGTGATGGCAGTCTGTGTGTCGCCAAAAGCATAGGCATTGGGCGATGGATTCATTTCCAAGTAAAACTCTGGTTCTTTGATTTCCAACCGCTCGCAGATGGGAGGAAGAATATTGTAGAGTCGTGGCAATTGTGTGGGCGACAACCTCACCTTTGAAGCCATGTTCAGTCCCGTCTGTAACTGTTCTGCTCCAACATCCATTACTTTCTTGACAATAGTCGAAAGCATAGGGATGGCTTTCAATGCCTTCAATGCAGCCGCATCTTCTGGGTGTATGAATTCTGTATATTGCATTATTGGTTTCCGTTGTTTCAAAAAGTTTCAATAATCTGTATAAAGTCGTTCGGTATATAAGCTGTTGCTACATTGCAAACACCTTCAAGAACTACAATTACACGCTGCTGTCCTGCTGCTCTGCCTACACGTCCTACGACTCCAGTGAACGCCCCATCAATAACTCTCACCAAGTCGCCGCTTTTGAAATGGCAACGCTCTGGCAGCAACACCATGATGTGTTCGCTGTTAACGCTTGTCAGTTTGATGAAGTTAAGCATTTCGTTGTCAGGAATGGTGACGGGAGGATTCTTGCCAGTCTCTTTCTCAACAGGCTTTGTCTTGTCTGTGTAGTATTTGAGCCATTTGGCAGTAATGGCAGGCTCTTTCACGAACTCGTGCGTTTTCTCACGGGTCATGTAGGCAAAAATAATATTGGAAAGCAAAGGCTCATGCACGAGCTTTCGCTTCCCATTTATCTCTTTGACGACATAATGCATAGGCAAATATGTCTCAACGTTTGCAGTTTGAAGAACCCCAAGGGCTTTCTCTGTTCTTCCATAAGTAGCACGCAATACGAACCACTGCTTCTTTTCTTTATGGACACAATCCGAGGACATCCCTGTATGGGAGTTCTCTGTCTGATGACTTTGAACTTCGGGGGAGGTGCAGGAGGTAAGTCCAGCACAGGAGGGATTGTTACCGCCTCGTCGGGTGTCAGCATTAGGCAATGCTGGCGTATGCTTCTTAGATTCTTTATCCATAATCTAAGGATCAGTCCCTTTACAAACGTTTAATGCGCTGACTGAATGTTTAGTTCCCCAGTTGGTGTATTGTTTATGTCAATAGGTTAACTATATATGGTTTCCACTCGTCAAGCGGTTGTTATGGGTTTGTTAAATAGAGAGTCCCGAGTAAAAGTACAAACATTTTTTGAAAATCCGCAACTTTTCTCCAAGAATCGGACAAACTTTTTGAAAATATTCTCAATATAAATGAAAATCGGCGTCAGAATTTGGCGTTCCCGAATATTTTGCGTATGCCAATTCCATAAAAACATTAAACGAATATTGTTCCAACAGACTATGCTATCGCATGAATACTTCCGAGATTTATTGAAATTCTTGTGCAAAGGTATTCGTTATGCCTTATTGATTTCAAGGTCAAGGCTTTGCTTGGCTCTCAAAATCTCCACACCTACGGGTAGTATTTTGTTGCCAAACCTTGCATCAATGTGCATAACACCTTTTGACGGCACATAATTTCTAACAAATCCCGGAAGTAGGTTTCTACGAAAGGGAAAAATAAAAATTTTGAAGTATGAGCAATATTTGTGACACGCAGTACAAGGTGAGAGGTTCACGCAAGGCATTGAGCGACCTTTGGAACACCCTTCAGATTATGGAGGTGAATAGTAAGGATGTCTATCTTTACAAGTCGGCAGAGCACTATGGCATTGACTATGAGCATAGCGGTATATCTGTTCGTGGAAAAATCTACTGGGCAGAGTTCGAGGATGACGAGGATGGAGGGCTGTTGTCATTTGACACCGAAAGTGCATGGTCGGCTTGCGACCTGTTCTTTGATGAATTGAATAAGGTACTTGGCAATGAACTTTCTATAAGTTACCGTGAAATAGAATGTGGATGTGAGATATTTTACGTCCACGATGAAGGAGGTTTCTTTCCCGAAGAGTGTTGTGTAAGTTCTTCTGGTGGCAACTTTGAAGATATTTGTGAAGATGTGTATGACACCATATGCGATGCTATTGAGGCATGGTGTGAGAAGACCGGAATTAGCCAAGGCGAGCGGACAGAGGAAGAAATGGTGGACTTCATCAACGAATACGAGTACGACTCAGAGGACACCTATTATTATATACACCCTTTTGAATTTGATTAGTACTTACCGCAAGGGGTAAGGCTCACTGCTTTGCCCTTTGCATAACCACTTTGAAATATGAAGATATTAAGGAAGAAACAGATTGGAAGAGCAACATGCACCATATTGCAGCAGTTGGCTCTCACCACACCTCTTAATGTAGTGTATAGTTGGGGAATAACAAACAAGGTTGCAACTCAAATTGAAATCACGGTTGATGGGATGGAGAGAACCGTAGCAGCATTGATGATGGATGTTAATGGCTTCAACTACCAAGGCAGACTCTATGTGACCAATAACCGAGTTAAGCAAACCTTTGGCTTGTATAGCGAACGGAACGGAATGTTGCATGAGGAAAATGAAAACATAGCCTTCAAAGACTTGGGGCAAGTGCTCGATGCGGTTATTGAGACAGGCGGCATGAGCCAACAGAAGCACCAGCAAAGATTGCGTGAATATGCAAAGAGACTTTTGGCTTAGTATAAGAATATCTGGAAAAGCCACGCGACTTTGCCCCCTTTGGCCAAACAGGATGGTCCCCTTTGGCTACAATATGATTGACCCTTTAAAGTCCTGGTGTTGGGGGTCAATTTTATTTTACCCTTTTAAAATTTCTCGTTTTTCTTAGACCTTAACTTTCGCATACTTTCACCATATAACTCTATGGTATGAGCCGTATGTATGATGCGGTCAAGGATTGCATCGGCAATTGTCGGGTCACCTACCATGTCATACCAGTTGGAGGATGGGTACTGCGATGTGATGATGATGGATTTCCGTTCATGCCTGTCCTCGATGATTTCAAGCAGTATGGGACGCTCCTTTGCGTCAAGCGGTACGATGAACAGGTCGTCAAGGATGAGTAACTGGCAGCGCTCAATCTTCTTGAGTTCCGTTTCAAGTGTACCTTTGACTTTGGCGACTTTTAGCGCACCGAGCAGTTTTGGGGCATTGGCATAGAAGGTTCGGAATCCCCTTTTGCATGCTTCATGTCCGAGGGCACAGGCCAGATAGCTTTTCCCCGTTCCTGAAGAACCGGTAATGAAAAGGTTCTGTGCCTTATGCACAAAATCAAGGGTGGCGAGACGTTCCATCTGGTTGCGCTCCAGACCTCGGTTCGTGGCATAGTCGATCTGTTCAATATAGGCCTTGTAGCGGAATGCCGCATTCTTGGTAAGCCGTGCAATGGCAGCCTGTGCACGCTAGTCCCATTCGCGTGCGAGGAGCATGGAAAGGAACGTGTCCGCAGTCATGGATTGCGGAGTGGTGCCGGCAAGACTTTCCCTGAAAGCCTCTGCCATACCATGCAATTTCATACGGTTCATTAAATCCAGGGATATGGTATTCTGGTCTTGTTGTCCCGTAATGGGAGCTGTTTTTATTGTTTACTTCCATAAATATGAGTTTTATTGTTTATCCTTTCTGTAATATTCGCGTCCACGTATATTTTTGTGGGTCAATGGAGCCTGGGAAGTCACGTTGGGCTGTACTTTCCCGTCCTCATCGGGAAGGAAATCCGCATCTTCTCCAAGTTCAAGCACCTCACGCAAAGCCTGATACCCGTATTGCAACTTCTGGTCCGCACATGCGCAAGCCGCAACCAGACGGTCACGGCCGTATTTTTTTTCCAGGGTCAGGATGCCACGGCATGACCTGAACGCTTTGGGAGGATATTGCATGGCACGCTCCACTTCCCGGAGATAGTTCAATACGATATTGTCTATTTCCGAGGCACGTTGGAAGAGTTCCTCCAAGTCCTTGTCATAGGGGCCATAGTGTCCCGGCAGGTTGTGCTCCTTTTTCCAGGAATAAGCGTAGGGAATGTCACAGCGGTCATGGGTGGCAACAAGGTTCATGCCACAGTAGATTTCCACTGTATCGGCATCATAGAGAATCGTCATGCGCCTGCCTACATACTCCTTTGGAACGCTGTAATGGTGCTTGAACAACGAGACGTAAGAGTTCTTCCCGACAGTCATCAGCTTCCTTTCTTTCACCACGTAACGTTTTACAGGAAGCGGTCGAAGGTAGTCCTTCTCTCCCTGAAGGAACATTTCCTTGCGTGACATCTCCCGTCCGGCCATCACCTTTTCATTGAAATCAAGCAGGGAGACATGGATGGCGGTATTGAGTTCCTCCAGGCTGGAGAATGTCATTCCCTCTATTTCAAGGTAAATGGAACGGTAGAGGAGCTTCACGGCATTTTCTACCAAAGCCTTGTCCTTGGGGTGATGCACACGGGCGGGATAGACCGCACAACCGTAATATTCGGCAAAAGCGGAGAAATCATCATTGATGACAGGCTCGTTGCGGTCGCTTCGTGTGACGGCAGCCTTCAGGTTGTCGGGGACGATAGCCGCAGGAACGCCTTCAAAATATTGCATGGCATTCTCGCATGCTTTTATCAGGTCTTCCTTGCGTTGCGACCACACGGCTTCGCAGTAGGTATAATGGCTGAACGGAAGGATGGCGACAAACACCTCGGCTTTCTTCGTCTCGCCTGTCATTTCATCAACGACTTCAAGCCTGTCACCGGCAAAGTCAATATACATCTGGTCTGCGGCATAGTGCTCGACATGACCGACGACCTTGATGTGAAACCTGTATTCGCTGACAATCCGTTTGAAGGAAGACAACCGGAAACCGTCCGGATATTCGGAATGGTACTCCTTGAACAGTTTTCGGACACTCATGCCTTTACGTGACAGGCGGGATACATATCCGGGAAGCAAGGCCTCCAATTCAATCCTTCTGGGAGAAGGCTCCCGATGCCGGGATGCCGCACAGCCAAACAACTCATCCAACTGCACATCGGACAGGGAAAGAAGTTGTTCAATACTCTTACCACTTGAAAGAAACAAGCGGACATACTTGCGGACTGTATTACGGGATGTATGAAACGTGGACGCCGTTTCCTTGATTCCCATGCCGGCCGCATAACATCTTAAAATGTTTTTGATTCGTTTATCCATTTGTATAGATTTTATTATCACCCCCGTTACACCAGGACTCGGGTACTCAAATCTACACAAAAAATCTATAACAATAGGTGGGCTAAGTGGTCAATACTATTTTGGCCAAAAGGGTCAATCATATTGTAGCCCAAGGGGACCATCCTGTTTGGCCAAAGGGGGCAAAGTCGCGTGGCTTTTCCACTCGCTGGTATTTCAGCCATATAGCTCCGCTGTCATCCTTTACAAGGTTTGTTTCGGTTATGGACACTACATCAATATAAGAGGTTCCAGTATAACAGGCGAAAAGAAAAAGATCTCTGGTAGTAATATGCGACCAGCGGTGTTCCTCTATTTCCAAATCACGGAGTTTTTCAAAATCCTCACGGCTCAATGCTCTCGGTGGCTTCTCCAGTTTCTTTGGCAAAGTGTAATGTTCAAAATGATATTTGTCCGAATGTCCTTCCTTAAAGGCTATACGACAGACCCGTTTAAGTAGAGCCAGATAGTGGCGTACGGTTTCAACACTTAATCCACACTTTATGACCACATATTCCTGAAACTCCCTTATGAACTGCTCGTTCAACTGTCCGAAAGCAAGATTGGAAACCTTATAACGGCTGGATATGAATTCGGCTAGTCGTTGACGCGTATAAATGTAATTGGGTATCGTTCGTAATGAATATTCCACACCGACAAGAGATTTGACTTCTTCTATGTGGCGGTCAAAAAGTTTGAGCAGAGTCATGCGGCTGTCCATTCCACCTTGAAACAGATTTTTTACTGAAACGGCATCGAAATCGGTTTTCCGTTCTACAAGGGTATCAAATGCTTTGTGTATGGAAACAAGCAGCCTGTCTATTTTGGCATTGGTTTCCACCACTTCCTTACTTTTGCCGTTCAACCGGCTTTCCCTCGGATTCCAAAGTTTCTCACTGCAATTCAGTTTACAACTGAATTGTGCTACACTACGGTTTACCGTAATTCTGCCCATGATCGGAGTTTTTCCGTTCTTGTCTGTTTCGCTTCTTTTAAGGTAAAGCAACACCTTGAATTTTTCAATCTTCATACGCTTACATTTTTTGTTGTAAAACTACAATTCTTATAAGCGTTCTTTGATATGCAAAACATTGCAAATCAGCGAGAAATTATCCGGTCTCAGATTACTTGATCTGCTCACCGTTACCTATATTGTTCAGGTAACTGGACAGCTAACGTTTTGGTAACTGAAACCGCTCAATATTCTGCACTTCATTGCTTTTTCGACTTTAAGCAAAATGATGAATATCTGCTTATTTCCAACACGTTACGATTTATCTGTTCAATCTTGTTAGCTCTTGCTTTTTACTTTATACTCCACTGTTTCCGTCATTCGTACGCCTTCATACAAATCTCTTTAGGCACAGACATTTACACAGTATCAAAAATGCTTACTCACAAAAATGTTTCGACCACACAGATTTATGCTGATTTGGTCAATTCCAAGAAACGAGAGACGGCAAATAAAATTTCGTTGAAATAATTCTAAATACCACAATAGGGAATTCCGATTTTCAGAATTCCCTATTTATTTACTACTTCCATTCTCCACAGCAATTTTAGGTAATCCAAGTCTTATTCTAACAATGTCTAAAGCTAAAATATCTATACGCTGAAAATATAATTCAGCTTCTTGATTTGTTAATGTTGGATGAGGTAATTGAGGTGACGCATTATAATGCCTTGTTTCTTTTCTTGAATTAGCAATTCCCATTAAATCTTTTATTGTAGTATCTCCAAAGAAAGGAATTAGTTCAGGAAAGATTTCTTTAATTCGCCTATCAATTCTATGATTTAATGGATATAACCAATTAATCATGTCAACTAATTTACCCATAATTAAATAACACGCTCTTTCGTCAGACTCAACAGCACTATTATGTACTGCTATCAAATCTTTGATTTCCTCATCCAAAGAATCATAATTATTAAGAGCAATATATAATTCATCCAAAATTGAAGTTTTCATATTTCCATTAATAGGAATAGGAACAGCTCGTGCAAATGAAGAAAGCGTTTCCATTAAAAATGTATCAATTTCAGCAATATTAGCTTCCCAACCTTTAGGTAACTCTCTAAAGTCTACAGCTCTAACCCTTTTGTGAAATATTTGATTATGCGGGGAATTTAAAGAAACTCCTAAGACATATTTAAGCAACATCGTTAGTTTTTCCACAAAACTTGATGTTAAAATTGAATCATATATTAAATCATTATAATCTTTTATAGTTTTTTTGTAGAAACTATAATTCGATATTCATAACAATATTTTGATTCCCTATAATCATCTGATATGATCCATTTATCATATTCAAATGAATTATGCTCATATTCATCAATATGAATAGGCATCGGTTTACTTTTATAGACTATATGCATATTATAAATTGATTTATAAATAAATATACACATTTAATATTGGTAACTACTGCAATTATATTGTTTTCTAAAATGATCTAATTCAAAATAATTACATTATAATACTAAATTTAATTCGTAGTTATTAAATTATAAACTAAGAAAATACATATCGAAATATCACTGACCAATTGGGATACAACCTCATAATAACTCGCCATGAAGATGGCTACTTGTTTAAATTTTTATAATTTACTCTCGTCTGGACAGATAATCTTGCCTCTTGGTACAGGTACAGCCCAATGAGTTCTTACAAAGAAAAAACATGGCACAGATTATTTTATAGCGCTTTATTTTACACTACCATTCAAATGGAAATTCATCTTTTTCTGATTCTTCTTCCTTCTATCGTTTCAACTTTTGATAAGAGTCCTCTGCGATGTACATAGATTGAATAGGCTTTATATCATTTCCATTATAAAAAAAGCAACCAGATAAATCGTATCTTGTACTTCTGGGTTGATAATGTCCGTCATGCAAGAATTTTTCCCCAGATATATAATATATTAATACTAATTTTTCATCTTGAAGGTAATGATCCAAAATATCTTTTCTTATTGCAATTCCATTAAATCCTTTTTTACAGAAGTTCATAGAAACTACCTCATCTGTTTTTTTCTTTCTCACAACCCCTCTTTCTGCCGTATATAAATCTAATTTATTCATTAACCCTTCATTGGGAGCATAAGCTGTCGATAGAAAATTATCGGCATTTCTCAAACCGTCATAATTCTCTTGGAGTTGTCCTTTATTCGAAATTATAATATCGCATGGACAACCATGCGGTCGTTTCTCATATTCATAACATTTAGTTCGCTTATATCTATCAGACCATGTATATTCGTTCCAAAGAAATTCATACGCGCCATGACTTTCCGGCATCCACCCTCCATGAAAATTTTTGTCTTTTGCCCAGCTATTAAAGGCATGAATATCCTCCTCTTTAATAAAGATGGAATCTACGAACAAGAAAAGTTCTCTATTTAATTTTGTTATAACCTGATCGCATGATTGATGAGATTTAAGTACCAACCATTGGATACCTTGTTTGTTATAATGAATACTGGCAATGGTAACGGAAACTTACGATCCATCCAATCATCATCCGACATTTTTTCACCAATGTTTAATGAGCCATCTTCTTGAGGTTCCATTCCACATTTATCTTCATCTGTCATTGTAGGGGCTATATATGGAATAACATCAGAATACCATGGAAAAGGAATACTTGGTAAATCATCATATATGTTACTGTTATATCTATCTTTATAACCATCTGTCATTTTACAATGGTCACTTAGTAAGGCTTCAACTTTATACAATGCTAACCATTGATACTTCTTTCCTATACGCTCTGTCTTATTCTTGAAACGATTTGACGAATAGCTGTCCTTAAATAATACTCCAATCTCATCAGTCCAGTTGTACTCATGTTTAATGAGATTATTAATCATTAAAAGAATGTCATCAAGAAGAACAAAAGACGTTTGCCCCTCTTTTTCGTTAATATATATATTACTTGTATTCCGACTATTGGTTCCTATAATATATCTGTTAAAATCTTCAAAACCATTAATAGACTCATAAAGCAACTGTGATGGATATGATGTGCCAAAATAATTTTCAGTAATATCATCCCATTCATCAATAATTAATCCATTGGGATTCATAGATTCATATGGTGGTTGTACTTGTGATAGCAAATCTTCGTTTCCTAATTCTCTAGAAAATGCTAAAAGTGATAATGTCCAATGTCTAACAATAATATCTAATGGTGCCTGAGCTCTATCACTATAGTGACTCTGTTTAATTTTTTTCGCTATCTCTGATATTGCATTTTTATCTCGAGATATAAGTGAGTAACCATACACAGCAGCATATAGAATATGTAATACATATGGGTCATTACAAGTATGTAAATCCTCAATGAGTAATGATACAAAACCTGTATTTCCAAATTTTTTCATTATTGATACTATTCGTCTTAGGATAATATGTCTAACTTGTGGATGAGGAGAAGTACACATCCACAAGAATAAAATACAAGCTTTGTATGCATCATCTTCAGAGTGAATTTGAAAGCCTATACGCTGTCTGAAGTCATCTTCATAATATTCTTTATACAAATCACCTATATAAACTGACCATTTCATATCGCGTTCATACATGGTCATGGCAAGCATTGCACTATTAAAAACTCTTATATTATCAACAGACAACGAATCGATTAAATCAAGAATGCTGTATGGCTCGTAAATTCTATTTTCTAAACTCCATTTAGCAATCCTTTCTCTATTGATATTTTGCAATTTAATACTTTCAAACAGTTCTTTCTTGAATGTGTTTGTAAATGTATTGTCTAATAATAAGGCATCTGAAAAATCCCACTCAGACAATAAAGCGATAATAAAATGTTCTAGATAACGTGAAGAATGCTTTTTATTCTCATCTAAAAGGAAAGAACGAATACTTTGTTCATTGCGTTTGCTATTTTTGATAGTTGCTACTTTTAGAAAATCACCTAATTGTTCATATTCAAATTGTACACAATTGTAATTATTATTAATGATTGGCAACAAAACATTCTCTTTTAGACAAACATTCAGGAGATTATTACTCCAAGTCCTATTGCGGCATATTCTATCAGCATAAATTCGAGCTTTCTCACGTGGAACTGGTAAGCAATGTCTATAATTTAGTGAATAGTTTGCCAAATCCATTAAAAATTTTATAGTGATATAACGATATTCATCTTCGTCAACTTTACGGCATATATCTGCATTTTTCTCCAATATATAATATACATATAAGTTTGATCTCGGAGAATCAATCACGTTATTTATTCCATAACTTTTTGCTGCTTGACAAAATATTTTAAGGAAAAGCGGATTTTTAAAATCTGATTTGTACCGTTGCATAATGGTTTTATTCTCTGGATTTTCAATCCTATATTCTTTAAAATAGTCATTTGTAGCTTTCTCGACATCGGAAAATCCATCTATTGTCATATCTTCTACATTTTTGTTCTTTGCAAAGGTAGAATACAGGTAATCATCAGACTGAGAACGTACAGAAAGTATCAACTTAATGTTATTGCAGTTGTTTATTGTGTCGTATAACACAGGAAGCTGCTTCTTCCAATAACTGTCTTCCGCACCCTCATTAAGCGCATCTATTATTAGTAAAGCGATACTATCATTTTGTTTCATTTTATCGTCCAACAGATTTAAGTCTGTTTTATCAAAATTGAGCAATTTACATATTTGCGGTATTATCTCTTCAGAAGCAGTGAACTGACTTCCAAATAATAAATATACATTTATTTGTTTGCATAACTTCTGGGCTTCATGACATAAAAAATGGGTTTTACCACACCCTGCATTACCTCTTACAATAATGACCTTTTTGTAGTAATCGTTTATTGTTTCACTGAATTTTTGATAATTAGGTAAATTTTCTATATAAAAATCTCTTTCAGAACTTTCTTCAGAATTCTCTGAAAGTTCAAAAAAAGCCCATAATTCATCATCTTTTTCTCTTAAAGATGGGAACTCTTTTTTATATGCTTCATTTTGTTTTAATATTTTCTGAACCTCATCTCTGAAAGTCCTTTTCGAAGACAAAAACCATTGTCTATACTTTTCACATTGTTTTTTTACATTTTCAAATCCATCTTTATTTATAAAGTTATAAAGTTTAACGCTGAAGTCACTGATGTCTTGATGGAGTTTAGGATTATATCTATTACCGGCTAACTTTATTGCTTTATATATTTGATTTTGGCTTGTTCTACGACCATAAGTTGATGTATCTTCTGAAAAATGATCTTGTTTGTATGGTATATTTTTTTTGTCAAACCAAGGACTTGTCAATTGTCTGATGGATATATACCCCAATGTTTGTGAAACACTTCGGGTCATTATTCCTATTACAGAACCAAATTCATTTATAACAGGAGAACCTGAGAATCCTTTATAGCTATACAAAGCTAGAGTATCTTCTCGAATTACAACAATATCATATTCTAGTCTATGAACTTGTTGCCGGTTTCTTATAGATAAGGAAATAAGATCTTTATTATTTCCTAGTTCAGAAGGATAGCCTATTACCTTCAATTCCAAATCTTCATTGAATTCAGCTGCAAGAAGCTGCAATGTTTCATGAGGAATATGTTTTGTACATTTCAGAATCACAACATCATTATGGCCACCTAATTCTTCAACTTCACATAAAATAGACTCTCCCATATCTATAAACACAGGAGTTTCTTTGTTGTACAAATGGTCTATGACCGCATGACGTACTGTTAGCAACGTATCTTCACCAACAAAGAACGCCGTTGCATGTTCACTACCGCATTGTAACGGGACAATAGCATTGAACAGAATTTTTCTTGTTTCAAATTTTAAATGCATCTATCTGATTGTAATCTGCCTCAAAATTCAAGGCTGTTTTTATTTTTATTGGAGCATTTACATAACGCTCTGTAATTGGATTTTTGTGGTTAAAATGTAAATAGTGCAATTGTTCATTTCCATCTAAACTACTAGTGAGAATCTTTGCTATAGTAGCTTCTGAAGGTCTTTCCTTTTGGTTTCCGCCTGTAAATATATAATGTCTGGTTTTTATTGTTTCAAACAACTGTAAACTAGTACTATACATACTGCCATGATGTGACATTTTTGTTACCAATAGCTTTAATGGCAATCTTCCAGTATATTTTTCTTTTATCGTTTCTATAACAACCTTGGGAGCTGCATCCCCTAAAAAAAGGATACGAGCATCATTATATTCCCAAATAAATGCTATAGATGCAATATTTTCCTCTGATTCATCTTCTTTCTCTATTTTTGCTATTCGATTCAGATATTCATTTGTAATATCTGAGTTTGATGTTGGCTGAGAATCTGTTATATCATAATCTTCTAATTGTTGTAACAACGTCAAGAGCTCGAAAATATTCGCCTCATTGATGTAATTATTTTCTTTTCTTTTATAAAAATATCTCAAGAATGCTTTCTGATATTTCTGATCAAGTTTATCAAGAGCTTCTTTAGTTGGAGATAGGAATACTAATTTCCCAAAACTAAAACCATCAACACTTTTTAGTTCAAAGTCTTTGCTATCGACTGTTATATAATTGGTATACCAAACATTTTTCCAGTCATTATTATCATATATACTTTTTGCTAATAAAATTGCTTTCCTAGCAGAAACCTTATATTCACTCTCCTCAATTACGGAAGGTAACTCTTGCATATATTCATTAATGAGGGTCTGCATTGAGTCATTAATAGTTTTTTCAGATTCTTTTGGTTGCTGATAACAATTGTATATAATATTCCCAATTTGCAGGTCTGGAGTAGACTTTAACATTGTAGACAATCCTGCAATATGGTCGTTATCTATGTGTGTGGCAATTAATAAGTCTATACGTTTATGCAACGTATTTTCTACAAATTCTTTTATCTGTTTATTATATGAGCCACAGTCTACCATCAGATGAAATTCATTCCCATTATCATCTGTTATTAATAAAAAAATACAGTCACCTGGACCACAAGGAAAAGTTCTAAATAATGCTGTAGCCATATTTAAAATAAATGATTATAAAATTCATAGCCTTCAGAGTCGCGAATAGATTCATAACTCATCTCTCCAATCAACCTTGGTGCTTTCAGTCAATCAAAATCTGCAAATACATAAAGTCTTTTCATACCTTATTCTTTTTGGATGCTCTTTCTCGTTTTTTAAGACTCAAATCCTGCAAGGTCTTTCCTATTGCATCTTCTTTTGCAAGCAGAAGAATATCGTTATCCAGCTGAAGCGCATAAAGCACCCTAAGATAAATACCTATTGCCACTGTAGGTACACCTTTCTCTATGCGTGAAACCGTAATGGGCGAACAGGTAGCACGTTCGGCAATCTGTGCGACACTAAGATTTCTACGCAATCGTGCAAGTCTGATTTGCTCACCCACAATTTGCATCTTCTGACCCAGTTTTCTTGGCAACTTAGTACCCATCGTACTTTTCGTCATAACTCACTCAATATATCATATAATATGCAAATATAACGGTTTGACTTTATTTTAAAAACATTATAAAAATAAAATTCTGATGACATCACTTCTTATCTATTTGACGCTATTTTCACCCTTTGTTTGCGAGTAACATTTTTATTTGGTGAGAATGACCATCTGGCACACTTCGAGTTTTTTTTAGTGCATTATAATAAATATACCTACCACTTTCCTGGCGGTCATACTCCAACAGTTGAAGAAGTGCAAAAATATTATGTACCATTGGCGGAACGATTATTGGAATTATAGCGTAACCTATCATATAATATAGAAAAAATACTACTTTTATTTATTATATGATAAGTTATAAATTCATATCTTATATTCAATCTCATAAATTAATCCGCCCCTATTCCATCTGAACACTTATTACTTTCCAATAATAATCAAACTATTTATGACAATTAGTGACGTTTGATGAAGTCTGATGTCACTCTTATCATTTTCTGATAATACATAATCAATAAACATTACCTTTGCTCACGAACAGTTAAACATACGGCTTATGTATTTGAAGAAATTTGAATATTTTATTTTAGATTCTAGTGTAGCTAGAACATTACTTCTTATGGCACTTGCTATACGCATTGAAGCAATCAATGCAGGCTTTGATCAGTTCAGCTCAAATATTATTTTTATATCGGTCTTTATAATATCTACAGGATTATATATATCAATGCAAATTGCATTATACGAGATAATTATATATTTATGTCATCATAGCAAATCTTTGTCTATCCATGAACATCTTAATGATTCTGTGATTGAACCAGAACAAGCATTTATGGAATATGAAAAACTCCGTTCGAATACTATTATAGAACAGAAACGTACGAACGATAAAAAGCTAGAGTTAGTACATATATACATCCATCAAACGATGGCTGCTTATACAAGCCAAGAAAATCTGCAGCGCCTCTGTGCTTATATTTCAGATTTCTTTCAGGATAAAACTGCTATAGATATTATTCCTATAAAAGTAGATTCAAAATTGAAAGCTATAGATGTTATGCATTTGGGTTGGAACATAGGTAAAGCATTAGGTAAACGACGTTCATATACAGCAGAATTCATTAAAAAAGTATTTGCTGATACCATGAAAGAAAATGAAATCAACACTATAATCAAAAAGATGTCTCACTCAGAAACAGAATGCCTGATTAAATTAAATCCAGATATAATTCAATAAATCAGACTTTATATTCATAAATATTGCATCAACAAATATTAATCCTCAAAAGCAAAAACAGATACTATGACAAAAGAACCTATCACATTCGACAAGCTTCCGCAGGCTGTAAGCTATTTAACAGAACAAGTAGAGAAAATTTATCAATTAGTTGAAACCTTACAAGCACAGAAACCGGATAATCAGCATCAACTAATTGACATAGATAAGGCTAGCATACTTATCCAAAAATCAAAATCGACAATCTATAGACTTGCTCGTACAGGTCTCATCCCAGCCTATAAACGTGGTAAGAAATTATATTTCTATAAGGATGAGCTCCTTAAATGGATAGAGGCTGGCAAAAAACAAAGCCAACCTCTATCATATCAGGAACAATCCACACAAATACTTCGTGGGATGAAACGCAAACCTAGAAATGGGACTATTATATGATTTCTATTCTAATTATGTTATTAAAAAAGAATTACTCATTTACCACATTGTTTTTTGATATCGTTTTTTAATTTATCAAAACAACGAGCCTTGTCCTCAGTATATTCACCACGGAATATTTGATTTTCAATTTCCTCTCTTGTTTTTGTTCCATTGAAAAGTACCTCCAACTGGCTTATGTGTCCCGGAGCAAAATCTTGGTATAAATCATATTGTTTCAAGGCCAATTGCTTATGATAATTATATCGCTCATCTAATCTAAATTCATTAATAATTTCTTGATAAATACTCTCTCTAGGAGTAAATTCTAAACGAAAATCGTTAGGGTGTTCTTGCATCCTAAGCATAGAAACATTTGTATCATATGCAATCTTAATGGTTATTTCCTGATCGAATTGATAATTTTCACTTGTAGGAGAAAGCATCAAAAGTTTTGTTTTATCAGTACCTCCTATTTTATCAGCACCCTTCAACTTTTCATTACACACAGAGCAACTTGGGACAAAATTATAGAACGATAATCCGACTAAAGGACAAACGCGTTTAGGAAGGAAATGATCTAAATCAAAATGATTACGAAATTTTTTTTCTAATCTTTCACTTTTACTTGGATTCACGTTCCTGAAATAACGATAATTATTAAATATATCAACTACATTACTCACATCTGTTCCATGACATAAATTAAATATAGCATTAATTACAGAATCAGTATATTCCTCATCTTCTTCAGACCTAATATATCTCTTGAGTAAATATTTATCAGCACTTGTTAGAAAAGTTGCAAAATCCTTATATACATTAGAAAATCCATAAGTATTGATAAAACTGGTTTCACAATAGAAGCATACAGATAGATCCAATTCCTTAGAATATTTCATAAAGAAATCCGCAATCTTAGGTTGATATGCATCTACTATAGGAGTATCCACTCCAGAATAATGAAACAATTTTTTTAATTCAGTATGCAATTCTTCATGATTTCTTGTTTTTTTACTTCCTTGAATATCTATAATCTATATACATATCAACTAATTGGGAATATGTCTTTAAAAAAATATCTATTATGTTATCAGGATATAATTGTTGAGGAAATTCATTACGACTATATTGCCAGAGTTGTCGCTTTAATATATCCCATCTATCCTGCATAATCTGCAAATTTTCATGAAAGATATCTTTATATTCTTTCATTAAAGAATCCATTATATATGCATTCGGGTAATTAATTCTTCTCATAAAGTTAACTTTTTAATAGTTTTTCGATTTCTGAAACCCTCAATATTAGACGTCTCTTTTCCTCCTCTAAAATTCGTTTATTATTATTCCTTAACATTATTGTATCAAGCATTTCCATCAAGGTATTACGCAAATAATTTTCTCCAATAAGATTAACAACTTTACTATAATATTCAATTTTTGAGAAGAAAACATCTTTTACCTTTTGGGGTACATTGTTCGTCACATCATACATATCTACTATTTGTTTTACAGAAGCTAATGCTACCTCACCTATAGGATTTTGAATAAAAAACTGGTTATATAATAAATCATGTATATTAGATGCAAAAGTTTGATTATCTTTATTCTCAGTTTTTCCATCTTTTAGATAAAGTATTCTATTTTTAGGGACATCAGAAAGGACAAAAGGTGAGTGCGTCACTATAATAATATTTACAGAACGAATTTTTGTATTATTTATATGACACCATGAAAGCATCTTAATAATATTTGCAATCATTGTCCGTTGCATTTCTGGATGAAAATACAATTCTGCTTCGTCAAGGACCAAATTAATATGATGATAAGCTTTTCGATAGCTATCCTCTCTTATACTTTCAATATTCTTAATATGGTATAGAATATAACTAGCACTTTGTAATATTTGTTTCTCTCCACTACTCATTTTTCCTAATGGCATTCCATTATTCATATCTTGACTAATTTTTTCTCCTTTAGGTAGGAAATACATCTTCCACTCAAATATTGATGGAGGCAATACCGCAAAGACTTCATCATAAGTATGAAAACGTTTTCTTTGCTTGTTTTCAGGCAACAGACTATTATTTATTTTTAAATTACGTTTAATAATTTCTTCTGCTGATATTTTCTTTACAGACGTCAGATATTCTGCTGTACCTATAGGTGCGTATATGGGATCATAAATTTTACGCTTAAGAAATTCTAACACTTGATGGATTTTCAATGTAATATGTGTATACTCTTGAACTGATAGTATTTTGTTAATTACATTTTCAATATTAGTTTCATTATCTTCTATAAACCTCATGGTTCTATTCTCTCCTCCAGTTAATGTATATGAACTTCCATACAACTCTTTCAAGTATTCTTTTTCACTTTCTGTCCAAATTCTTATCCCTATCATTTGACCAAATGATGGATAGTTTAAGCAGATTTTTATCGATTTATATACTAGATAAGTCAATCTAGTTTCTTTGATTGGTTGAGCATATTCTTTAAAAGGCACAAAACCTTCAAGTTTTCTATTCCACACTTTACAAAAGTTGTCATGTAACTTTTTCACCTCTTTTTCATCTAAAAAAAGTTTATCATTACATAACTTCTTCATTTTATTGTAATAGCGTATGGAACATGTATCATCAAAACGATATTCTATATAAACAGGCTTATATTTATCCATAAAACATTTTCCTTGAGACCAAAATAAAAGACTAAGTGTTGCTAATCGTTGTTCGGCTAAATCTTTCTCATTGGAAATGTTAATATTACCCCAGTCATCTCTATATGGCACAACAACCAACGGTGTAAGATATCCATCGTTTTTATGTAGTAATCCTCGTACCCATTTCCCATCAATTCCCAATTCTCCTAATGGATTCATAAGTGTTTCTGTAACATAATCTGCTTGACAGAATGAATGAATGCTATAGTTAGTACATATTGTATAAAAAAAACTCGATAATATTTTTTTTCTTTTACTATCTGATATATAATCTGATTTAAAATCTTCTTTTACCATTGAATGATTTTTACCAGACAAATAATAATAGCTAATATTTCCATAGTTATATGCAATTTTCCCTAAATTACCATCTGTCTCAAAAAAAGTGAAGCGGCAAACCCCGTCGCTTCTAGAAGTCTTCTACCAACTGGTACATGTAATTCGTTTTCTTTCTGATACTTTTTTTTATCTAAAACGGTATAGGCAAAATTATTTATAATACGAAACATTAACTCTAATAAAGTTGTTTTTCCCGATCCATTTTGTCCTACAATACATGAAACTGATATTCTTAAGCCATCAGGAAAAGATTCGTCTGTCGCATATTTATAAATTGACGATAAAAGTTCATCATCATTATCTTTTTCCCAAATCCATTTATTATTTTCTGTTGGTTCATTATAATCACCAAAAGGATACCATCCACCAGGTTTCTGGTTTTTTATAACAGCTGGATAGCCTTCGTTTATTTTTATTCCAATTATTCTCATAATAAAACAATATTATTAGTTTTAAATTTATTACACGTAAGAATAAGAATTTTCAAACCTCATGAAATATACGACAAAATAATTAAAAACGTAATTATATTTTTTTATTTATTTGAATTATTCCATAATAAACCATCATTGCAGACTAAATGAAAGCTTAATAATATCAAGAATGTATCAAAAAAATAGAAGAAAAATAAGTTCTTTTATTTAATATTTCATTTCTTACAGCAAATATCGCCCTTTGCCACTGACTATGCAAGGCGGCCCTATCGGGCTGGTTGGCTGGAAAAAAATCATCCTCGCTTCGCTCCGGTATTTTTTTCCGCCAAGCCTTGCACTGTTCATTGGCAAAGAACAGCCGGGCCAATAAGAAATTGAAATACTGGCTCCACGGAGCCGGTCATGTCTAATTTAAATAAAAGAATATGACTGAAGAAGTTGGAAAGAAGGTATGTGAAGGTACAGTAGCAGACCTCATGAAGGACAAGACCGGAAAACAGACGGTTATCACGTTGACAAGAAAGAATGCTTACCGAGTGAAGAAGATCAGAGAACAAGGGACGGATGACGAATCCGTCCTTTTTCATTTCCGTAAACGCTGTACGGGAATGGACTCCTATGTACACACCATCGAAACGGCAGACGGGGAAACAGAACTGCATCCAAATGTATTTGAAAAATGGGAAGCTGTGGAATTTCTGTATCCCGGCTATCTGGAAGACCTGCTTGATGCTGCATACAACGCATACAGATGGAGTTCCTTCGAACCTGAAGCAAGGGCGGAAACAGACATCATGCAATATGAAAAACAACTTGTAGAGGATCTGAAACAGATTCCGGAAGAAAAGCAGAACGAGTATGTCAGTGCATACCATAGTAAGTTCTCCGCCCTGTTGGGTAGTCTCTCACGATGTGCCAGTCCGATGGTGACAGGACCTGCCAAGTTCAACTGCCAACGCAACAACAAGGCACTAGACGCATACCAGAACAGATTTGATGAATTTCACGACTGGCGCAACCGCTTCAAGTCTGCCATGGAAAGAATGAAAGAGGCTGCCAAACCGGAAGAACAGAAGCAGGAAGAGGTATGGAACCGCCTGAAGCGTGACATTGCAAGCAGCGCACGGACTATTCATGATATTGATACCGGTAAAGCAAGAGGATACAGCCGTGCCCTGTTCGTCAGCAGTATCCTTAATAAGGTAAGCACCTATGCGGGAAAAGGAGAAGTGGAAATCGTACAGAAAGCAGTGGACTTCATTACAGACTTCAATGCGCAATGCAAGAAACCGGTTATCACTTCGCGGAACCGTTTCTTCCAACTGCCGGAAATGGCACGCCAGGCCAGACTGAAACTTCAGGAAATCAGAGAACGGGAAAACCGTGAACTGAAATTTGAAGGCGGAATGCTGGTATGGAACTATGAGGTAGACCGCCTTCAAATCCTGTTTGACAGTATTCCGGATGACCAGAGGCGCAAGGAACTGAAATCATACGGTTTCAAATGGTCGCCGAGATACCAGGCATGGCAACGGCAACTTACACAGAATGCCGTATATGCAGTCAAAAGAGTGTTGAACCTGCAAAACCTATAAGACATGAAAGACCGATTGAAATATGTAATCGATTCCCGCTACTTCGACGGAACATGCCTAACAAGTATGAGTGACGGATTCCACAATGACTATGGTGGGGAAACAATCGAAGAACTGCGCATACGGGAAAACAATCCCTATCTGAAAGCCGTAACACCTTCTGAGATGGATAAGAAACTGCGGCTATACCATCAGTCCCTGTCCGAACCGTTCAAGGAAATCACCGAAGAAGACTACTATGACTTGCTGGATGTACTGCCACCCTTGCGCATGAGACAAAACTCGTTCTTTGTGGGAGAACCGTATTACGGAAATATGTACTCTTTCTGCTTCACCCGTCAAGGAAGATATTTCAAGGGCCTACGCTTCGTACTTACTCCACAATCCGAACTGGACAGTCAGATAGACCGTCACATGGAAATCATCAACCGAAAAGCCGTGATCTCAAAAGAGGAAACAGGCAAAACGGTCACAACCGGAACCAGACTCATTCCCTATTATTTTTCACTGGACGGAAAACAGCCCGTATTCATCTGCAACCTTGTCATCCAATCAGATTCCAGACAAGCAAGGACGGACATGGCGAATACCCTGAAAAGTCTTCGCCGGAACCATTATCAGTTCTATAAAGGGAAAGGACATTACGAAACTCCGGACGAACTGATAGACCATATATCAGGAAAGAAGTTCACCCTTGTTTCCGACGGACATTTCTTTCAATATCCTCCCGACAGGGAATCCGCAACTTTCATCGGACATATCAAGGAGACATCAGAGGAATTTCTTTTCCGGATCTATGACCGTGAATATTTTAAAAGACTGAGGACCGTGAAAAAGGAGTCCGCACAGGAACAAATAAATATCAAATCATAACATTCGGGGGAATGCGGTAGAATAACTGCCGTATTCCCTCATAAAAACAATACAAGTATGAACAAATCAAACACTCTATACTGGAAAACAGCCACAGATCCGGCTGAACGCATTGAGGTCAGACTCGTCCTGAACAGTTATATCGACAATGACAATCTGTATGTAGGACTTGAATCCCGGTCTAAGGAGAATCCGGAATGCTGGGAATCCTACACGGACATCACCGTCAACCTCAATTCCCTTCCCCCGTTCCATGCCTATGTGGACAACTGGGACTGCAACAGACATGTACATGATTTCCTGACCAGTAACAGAATAGCGGAACCTGCCGGATTTGAATATCAGGGATTCAGAATGTTCCGCTTCAATCCTGACAGGTTGAAGGCACTCGCACCCGAACAGTTCAAGACAATCAGCGCCAAACTGCCACCACAGGATGACATGATAAAGGACATCATCTATCAGGAAAGACGTTTCCCTTTGAGAACTGTTCAAGACATTCACGGAATATATCTTGTTTCAAGCAAGGAACTGGAAGAATCTCTGATCGAAGGAGTACGGAACCTGGATGCTGCGGCAAATGAACTGCTGGATGGCATCTGCCTGTTCTGCTCCACACAGGAACTGCGCTATCTTACGGATGCAGAACTGATAGAAACAATCTACGCACAATAAAAAGGAGGAAAAAATATGAAAACCGGAGACATTGTATTTCTGAGACGTCCCTATAAGGGATACCGTGCCGTCGAATTGATGGAAAGACTGGAATACCGCTGGCTGGTCAGGATTGTCGAGAGCGGTCTTGAACTGGAGGTATATGAAGATGAACTTATATCAGAATTTTAATACGGACAAAGTGTTATGGAAAAATATCAGTTTGCATTCCATTCGGAAATAATCGGCTATACCTCTCCTCATATCGGCGAGGTCAGAAAAGCCATACACAGAAAAGTGGAAAAGGAAAAGTCTGCTGCCATAAAGAATGATATTGAGCTGCACATGTACAAGGTACATGACGGCATACCGGTTCTCCTTAACACCTGCTACCTGTACGATGAAAAGGGATGTATGGTACACGGAAGTATCAAGGGAACCAAGGATTATCTGCTTGAGACATGGAGATACCATACAAACAGACATTCCAAAGGTTTCAGTTCCACAAGAATCAGGCCCTGCACGACAAGCAGGGCCTGATTCGTTTGTATAACTCTTAAAATCAGGAATCATGAACCAGACATTACAACTTACAGACTATATTCCACAGTATGTAAGCCTCTACTACGTGGACTATCGGGATGATCTTGATGAGCATGAAGACATCCAGGAGGAATGCATCCGTTCCAACAATATGGAAAAACTCTATGAAAAGGCATACGAATGGTATGAGGAACAGGAAAGTTCAAACATGCATGACTATCTGGAGGAGACAAGAAAGAATATGGAAACGGACAATTTAGCCGGAGAGTTTGAAGAGCATGAAGATGAAATCAGGGAACTTATCTATGACCGGAACGATTCCGATCCGGTAAAAGACCTGATACGCAACTCGTCCGTCACTAATTTCTTCTATTCGCTCGAAGTGGAAATCAGCGGATATCTGACCGGTTGTTCACTGTGGGGAGAATCAGTCGCCATGGCCTGCCATAAGGTACGCCGCGCACTGTATCTGAAAAAGGGGCAGTTTGACGAGAAGATTGAAGAACTGGTAGAGAATGCCACATACGGCGGAGAACTGCGCATCTACTTCAACGCCATGTTTGACAGGCTCATCAGCAAAGACCCTGAGAACGATTTCAAGAGCATCCGTTTCCACGGGAATGTAGTGGTGGCCATTGCCGACAGACGGAACGGTTCCGGACATCATGTACGGATTCCGCTGGACATCACTTTCCCTTTCCGAAGGGAGAACCTGTTTGTCGATTCACAGGTACACTATTCCTATGCCAATGAAGTCTGCGGCATGACCAATGACTGGTGTGATTCCACAAAATGAGAAACGGGCATGATACCTTTTACCGGCTCTGTCCGAAAAAGCCGGATGGCTGAATACAAGAAACAGGAAGCCGCTTATGAGCAGACATTCCGAAGCGGGAAATGCACCTTCGGTGACATGAACTACAAACGCCACCGTGACGTGCGATATTCGAATGAATATCCTGCCGGATGCAGATGCCCTCATTGCGGTACTTTCTGGATTGACTGAAAAACATTTATTAGCCAATAAAATTATATCTAACAATTGAAACTTTTTCTCATATTTTCTTTTTATAAATTTACTAATTAGAAGATCCAAATAAAGCTTTAGATGATCTACGGAGCATAGTAACAAACTCCATCATTGCAAACCCTGCAAGGAAAGAAACTATTAGATATGTATTTAAATCTTTGCTACTAAAAAGCGATGAAAACATAGAAGTCCGGAATGCAACTATAAGAAAGGCGGTTATTGGCACACCAATTATAGGTCGAAAGACATACCAAGGCCACCATGTATCCATATTTTGTCCACCTTTATAACACTCCCAACCTATATAATCGTAAAACGTACGTGCACAACAACCTAGAAAAACTATACATAAAGTTAAAACAAAAAGTTGTTTTGTATTAGAGTAATTATTATTAGACTTATAAATTAGTTCATTTACCTTTTTTATATACTCTTGCTTATGAGAAGCATTTTTTATAGAATCAATAGGTTCCATACAATTGTATAATAATTCTTTTTCGGAATTATCTATAGCCTTATAAGTAGAAATAGAAGTATCAGAAATAGCAAACCATATAGGCGGCTCATTCTTAATTGTCAGATTACTTGTTAAATTCTGAATAGGAATTTCTACATTTGATTCTGACAACACTTCTGAATAGTTGATAGATGTACAATACAATGCTATAAAACAAAATATAATAGTAACACCTAGTATTAAAAATTTTTTCCACATAAATTTTATTATTTGCATTATTCTTTCAAACAAATTATATTCTTTAATAAATTGATTATCTATTGCATTTACATACGGAAGAAAAACATCAAGTGGCTCTCTTATAGTATTATTAGGAGTGTTAAAATTTGTATAAGGTGATAATCTAATATATCTAAACACAGCATAAAAGTCAAGTGTTTTTTTTACTTCAACATCTCTATCAATATTGTATTGTTCAAGGATAAGTCTTGTAAAAGGATGCGTAGGACTACTATGTGACAAGATATAACCAATACCCAAAAGTGGATCCCCCGACATCATTCCTTCAAAATCAATAAATGCAGCTAAATGATTATCTTTAGATATTATTATATTATCAAAACTAAAATCACTCCATACTAAGCATGGTGATGGTTCTTTTATTTTATCAACATAGTCAAAGAGTCCATTACAGATTTTGATATATTTTAAATTTTTTGTCTGCTTAAAATATTTTCTAGACTTTTCTATTTCAGCCTTAAGAAAATGACTCCATGAATTATATTCATTGATTCTACCTCTATTGACACCACCATATCTATCGACTTTTATTTTGTTAATTTCTTGATAATTACTAATTACCTCAATACAAATATTCTTTAATTCATTCTCATTTAGAGTGGTGAATTTATCATTGAGTGTTTCACCTTCTACCCATTCATATATGAGATAAGCAATTTTACCTCCTGTTCTATTTATACAAACTGGCAATGGAGCTTTTATACCTTTTTTTGCAAAATCTATAAGATATGAATATTCAACTTCAGCTAACCATCTTCTTGGATTTGGATAACAACGGACAACATACTTTTTAGTTTTTGTATGCATCTTGTATGTATCAGTCATTACCCCTTTATTAATATACTCAAGTGTTATATTATTCCAACCTTCAGCATTTAACTGTTTAAGAACTGTATTTATCGATGTAAACATTTGTATATATGTAAATTAAGTTCCTTACTTATATTTGGAGTAAAAAAATATGTTTTAAACATTTCTAGGTCTTTAATCCTGTAAGCATTTTTTATTACCCATTCCTTTGTTTGCTTTTCAAATTCAAAACCTAATTTATTTTGAAAATGAAGGAGACGAAACCAAAAAACAGAAATAGCCGACAGAGGTATATCATTAGAAACAGGTCTTTCTGGAAAATCCAAACGAACAGCTCGTAAAACACGATTGTTTATATCTGTTATGCCATGTACAGGATCATAAATAGTGCCTGTTTTAATATTAACACCTATTGCATTGGCAGTAAAATCAAAATTTTTCAACAAATCATCAATTGTAAGAATTGGTTTAGGAGAAACTACAAAATTGTAAAATGGGACAATGTCGACATAATGCCCATCAATTGCATTTGGATAAAATCGAGGTGAGCCATATTGTCCATATACAACACGACCATATTTCTCTAAATATGTAATTAGCATATTCAGTTCTTCTATCGTACAGTTTATAAAAACATCAATATCCTTACCACCATTTCCATATAAGATATAGTCACGAATATACCCACCACATATATAAAAATTTTCTATGTCCTGATAATCAAATAAAATATTCCATATTGGATGCTTATACAAAAATTGGAGACTATTTATTTCATTCATCTTTTTATTAATATTATATTGATTCTTCTTAATTCATTTACAAAACTAATAAAAGAATCTTTTTTTAGAACATAGATTATCAATTATTCTTCTTAGTATTTACCTTATTAAAGATGCCCTTATATCTTCTATATATAGAAATTACATAATAGCCTAAAAATCATTTTTAATGATTAATTCAAAATAAAAGGATTATATCAAATAACATTACATATGAAAATATTCTTTTTACAATCTTAAATTTTTAACGATATATACGTTATAAATTCTCTATTCACTGTGTATCAAGAATAAAAAAACAATTATAAAAATCCAATATGAATTTAATCATGTATAAGATTTACTCATGTTATAAAAAACTTTATACAATAAAAACATATTGATTTAATCAATAGCACCTTACAACAGCGTACATTTGCTTTTCTGAGAAGATCTCAAAAACATCTATTAAACTTGACAGCATCCTCATTTCTTGCTGCAAAAATAGCTGTTTGCCGCACAACTCCCGCAAGGCGGCCCTGCCGGGCTGGTTGTCTGGAAAAAAATCATCCTCGCTTTGCTCCGGTATTTTTTTCCGCCAAGCCTTGCAGGGATGTGGGCAAACAGACAACAGGGACAACAAGAAATAAGAATGCCTGTACTTTACAGGCAGACAATGTATAACAATAAATATCAGAAGTCATGATTACAGACCAGAAGACACAGAACAGGCTTCACGCGGATACCGGAACGGAACTGTTCTCCATCAGACAAAGGAAGGAAGCCGTCACAAGGATGCTGGACATTCTGAAAGAGACTCCGGAATACCTACAGGTTATGAACCATATACCGGCTTATGCTATGGATGACGATACGTCAGAATGGTGGAAATCGGAAGAATCGGAAAATTTCATGAACTCACTCCTGGAAGTGACGGAAAGCTATACTCCGAACGGATACAGGTTCGGACCGAAATCCGGCACGGCCGACCTTTACGGCTACTGGGAATGCAAAAACGGGCGGACAACCCTCTTCCATCTGCTTTTCAGTCTGGAAAGCGGATATGAATGGGGAAAAGGTCTTTCCCATGAGAAAACGGATGCATTCTACAAGGAAATAAAAGAGAAATTTCATGAAGAGGGATTCGATACGAACAGAACTGGCTGTACGTTACCGATCATGTATCTTGTAAAAGGAAAGACACGCCTGTACGTGCATCCGATGGGAATAAGCGGTTACTGTGAAACACTGCATATTCCACAGATTACAGCCATATTGAAAAAAGGAGGCCGTACATTCCGTCTTGTAAAGGATACGATAGCTGAAGAGGTGTATTCCTTCACCGATGAAGAAGAAATGGAATATTACCGTGCCAGATACGGAACGTGCATCCACAGGAATATACTGGATGCCTTCAATAACCGCCGGGCTGGGAAAGAAGATATCCTTTCCATGATGGCATCACGGATAAATGTGGCGATGACATCACATCTGCACGGTATCGGATATGATTCACCGGCATACAGGTTCGTGCATGAAGCATACGACAGACTGGTAAAGAGCGGAAAGCTGAAGGAGAATATCAGGAAGACAGGTTGCTGCAAAATCATAATGGCCACTTCAAATACCAATGCAATATGAGACTGAATTACAATGACATGCTGCTTCTAGCAATATGGGAATACAACAGGAGACAGGACGAGGATCTGACCCTGGAACAGTTTCAGGAAACATTCGGACAGGTTCCCGGCGCACATTTCCATGACAAATGGGTGCATTATTACAACAAGAACCTGCTGATGATGGCCGCCTATTTCAGAGGTGAGGAAGAAAACGGCCAGAAATTCTGTGACATGATCACCCGACAGGTTGAACGATATACACAAAACAGGAGGAGAACAGGATGAATACAAAGATACGATATGACCTTGACAGTCTTGAACTGGCAAACGGTGAATTCGGGTATCCCATAACAGAAAAGGAAGTACGGAAAGTGAACCGTATGCTGGAACTGATGGAGAATGTCCGAAGCAGGCAGATGTGCCCGACAGAAGGAGACTGCGTGGAATTTGTCTCACGTTCTGGTGACTATTTCGGAAAAGCTCATATAGAACGGATAACAGGCAAATATGCGGATATATGCCTGATACCGGAAACGGTATTCTGTTTCGATGACATGGGAAAAGCCGCCTATGATACCACCGGAAGTCCCTGGACGCAGGTCAATATCCGGAACATGAAACCCGTAGGTACAGAAATCCGCATATTCAGGACATGGGGATTCGGGAAGCGCAGCAATACGGGCAGTCTCAGGTTCGATGCTCCGGTCAGGAAATGGGAATACAGAGAACCGAATCCGTTATATGACGGTTACACCACCCGTAACTGGTTCCGCTATCATATCATGAAACACCGGGACAGGGAAAGGACAGGCGAATATACCTTCCGCAGCGATTCATTCACGCTGTACAGCCAGAGCGAGCTGGACGAGCTGGCCACAATCCTGAAAGGCAGACTCTACAAGGGAATCCTGCCTGACTCTCTTGTACTTTGGGGATACCGCATGGACATTAAGGAAATATCACGTGAACAGTGGAACGGTATGGGACAGCACGGACAAATCCGCATGAAATTCATGGGATACGGTCCGGTCAGAATCCACACGGACAATGAAAACCATACCATAACAGTATACAGAATCAACGACAGTCTATAACAAATTATAAAACAAAGGAATATGGCACGATATGAAATCTCCAATGAAGTCAGGCCGCTTGACATACTCATCACAGGCTTTGCCTCCTCATGCGGCTATGAAATACAGACCGTATTCAACGACCTGCTGCGTTTCATCATCCACGGCTTCTCTCCGGGAGCACCGCCAATAAGCAACTGGAAATACAAGCGTCAGCAAAATGCCTCGTTCATGGAAATGACAGCCAAATGGACACGTATCATGCAGAAACAAATCGGCAGGTCGGGCTGGTTCGACGCTTTCGGTGAACTCCACATGGCTTACTGCTCAAAACCGAGACAGCAGGCAAACGGACAGTTCTTCACGCCGTCACATATTTGTGAACTCATGGTCATGTGCGCGGCAGGTAAAAAAGAGACCGGACAGAGGATGGGAGATCCCACATGCGGCAGTGGAAGACTCCTGCTGGCATACCATGCGCACAATCCGGGAAACTATCTGGTCGGAGAAGACATCAGCCGGACCTGCTGCATGATGACCGTATGCAACATGCTCATCCACGGATGTGTCGGGGAAGTGATCTGTCATGACAGTCTCCAGCCGAAGGCATTCACCGACGGATGGAAAGTCAACCAGACTCTGCCCTTGACGGGAATACCTTCTATAAGACGCATGAAGGAAGAGGAATACAGGAATCCTCTTCCGGAAAATATCGGACGCTTCAAAGAGGCAGTCCGTATCATCAACCTATTGGACAAATAATTACCAACCTTTTAAAAAATATAATTATGGAAGCTTTAGCAACATTGAACAATCAGAGACAGTTTGATTTCCAGAACAACGGAATCGAAGTAATGGACCTTGAAACACTACAGCGTACCTACAAGGAGAACGACATCTACGGCAATCCGGTCAGGGGTATCTACCACTATCAGGTCATCCAGCGCATGACGGACATCTGCCGCCGTCACAACCTGAACTATGAGGTGGAGGAAATCTTCGCCGCCCAAAACAAGAACCGTACACAGCCCGGTGTGGTCATCCTGCCGCAGGTGGAACAGACCTATGGAGAGAAGGCGGTAGAGGCACATGTACTGCGCAGAATCTTCACCACCATCCGTATTCTGAACGGGGATACCGATGAACAGACAACCACATTAGTGGTAGCCTACCATCAAGACGGTATTCAGGCGGCAATAGGTCCCTGCGTACGTATCTGCCACAACCAGTGTATCCTTTCACCCGAACGAAGCGTTGCCAACTACGGCAAGGACAAGGTGACTACCGAGGAACTGTTCGGGAAGGTGGATGACTGGATGCGCAATTTTGAGCGTGACATGGATGCGGACAGAAGCCGAATCCAAAGGCTCAAGGAAAAGGTGTTGACACCCGGTGAATTATACATGATCATCGGTATGCTGACGGCTCTGCGTGTATCGCATGACAGTGCAGACAAAAGACTGGCATCACAGGTGGACACCTATCCACTTAACCAGGGACAGATTTCCGTGTTTACGGAAGAACTGCTCAAACTCTCACTTGAACAGCCACGCATTACAGCGTGGGATGTCTACAATGTAGCGACAGAAATCTACAAGCCTGGAAAGACTGATTTTCCTGCCATGATTCTACAGAACGGAGCAATGGCCGATTTCCTGCTTTCATATAACCAGAATTAAGCCAC
>NZ_JBBKBO010000015.1:0-38143 GCF_037890215.1 Prevotella sp. HCN-7019
AACATAGTGGTAATCGTTTAAATGTTATAATTGGTCACTATAAATTTAATACTTTTTTCGCTATGTTCCTATTTACTAGTAGATTATATTAGATCTTATATCGAACTCACGTTAATTAATAGAAATTATGATATGAAACATGACCGGCTTGTATGGCTCATTTACAGGTATACGTGTTTCGTAGAATTCATATAATTAAGGCTGTCCTTTTTTTATTTAGGGACAGCCTTACATTTGTGTTAAATTATGTATGAATTGGTTTTCTAATTTTTCTCTTTAATCTCAAACGGTTTTATGGCCTCAGCGTTACCATATTTTATGTACATTTGATATTTGCCTGGTTTCAGGTCGCGTATGTCAATCATGAACGGAGCGACATATTTCACAGCTTTCACCATTTTTTCCTTTTTGTCGAAGATTACAACTTTTGCCTGCTCCTGTGTCGGCAAAGTCAGACGTATGCCTGTATTGTTAGGTGTGAAGGTGACACGTACATCATCGAGAGCTGTAGCGTAGTTTATCGGCAGTTCCGTAATATCTTTTGGTGAGAATCTTACCATTACCTTTAATGGTGCGCCTTTCACTCCGTTGTCAGGTGTCACGTATACAGGAATCTCTGTGCCTGGTTCAACTTGCATCATGTTGAGTTCTACATTGAGTGAACCATTATTGGATGCATCAAAGCCCAGTGTCGTGTTTTCAAAGACAAATGTCACTTCAACAGGTGTGTTATCCGGATTGTCCGCCGAACGGGCAACGCCCATGATGTATCCTTTGTTCTTGACGACATTGTCTGTCTGCATTTTCACCCAAGCTGTCTTACTTGGTTGTTCTGCACGTGAACGTGTGCTGTATTCACAGATGTAAAAAGCTTTTTTAGCAGCGTTCAGATGGTAACCCAGTTCGTTGAGATTACTTACTTTTGAGAGACTTACGTTAGCCGGGAATGAGATGAAATTCCATTGACCTGGTTTGAACGTGTATTTCAGAATCAGTTTTTTTACTGAAGCAATACCATTATCCACTACGACCTGACCGCGCGATTCAGGATCGGCATAAACAGTGAGTTCATTTATTTCATCCCCATTGTTAAGCACAAGTTTTTCATTGCGTGCTACGGTTCTGTCGTTGCGTATATAGAAGCGACATTTCGTAATCGGCGAAGTCAGGTATTCTTCTGTACCTGGCTGTACGGCAGTTACTTCAATATATGCAGACTTATCCTCGGGAATGGTATGTACGTTCAGTACGTTTCCCTCTATGGTTGCATATTCGCTTCCGGCTGTTATATAGTAGAGCCCGGTGCCGCCTGAAGTGAATCCTGCGTCAAGCGTATGTGTAAACGGCTTGCCGTAGGCCAATATGTCCGTTTCAGGCCATGTAGCTTTCTGAGCTTTTCTTACATCTTTTTTAAGATAAACACGTCCAAGCGGGAAGTTCATGTGGTCCTGAGCATTATTGTCAATTATATTACCCGTTATGACAATATTTGTCTGTCCGTCTATAGGAACTTCATACTTACGCAGATATATACCGTCAGCCGGCTTCACCGGATTGGTCTTGGCATACATTGTCTGTGTCTCCTTCACTTCGCCGTTTACGGAAAGAGAAAAACGGATGTCGCCGCTGCTCTTGTCGTCCTGAATTCCGTAATACGTAAAAAAGCGTGAGTACGGACTGTCTTCAGCAAAGTTGAACGTGAAGCTGCCGTTGGCATGAGTGCTGAAACTCTTATAGAAATTAATACCGTCAACAGGGAACGGATTTCCGCCATCAATGCCTTCGTCAAACTTTATTCTATTATCATATCCGCTTGTAGCGGTATTCCACTTGACATCCTGTCCGATCCATTTAAAACGCTCGACGCCATTGTCCTCTATCAACTCAGAAAGATACTGTGCTCCAGTTGCAGTGATAAATTTAGCACGATATGCATATCTGTCAGTTGTGTCAAGCAGAGGCACCGTGAAGTTACGGTTGAGCGTCTCCGGTATTGGCAGCAGATAATATCCGTCTGACAATGGTATATTGTCTGAAGACACAGTACTATTGCCGTCACGTAGACTGAAGGACACTACCTGAACATTTTGTATTTCCTCGCCTCCGGCATTGACCTTAGCCAATATCATACGGCCCGGGATACCGCCGTCGGCACTTGGAACAAGTCCTATCAGCTCAATGCTCTGGGCCTGTGCAGACAGGCCGAGCAATGAGAACAATAAAACAATTATATATCTTGCTTTCATTATCTTACGTTTATTTTGTTTGTATAATCCTTGTTAGATGTGCGCACACGCACGATGTATGTGCCTGAAGGCAACTGATGAGAGTAGCTGTCTGAAGTTGTTGTATTGTATACACATCTGCGTCCAACTGTATCGAACATCTCTATTACAGACTTGCCGGAAAGTCCTTCTATACGACATGTGTTTCCGTCTATGCTGACTGTAGGCTTTGTATTTTCAGCACCTTGTCCAATTCCAGTTGCTTCATCGTGTACATTCAGAAGAATGACAAATCGTGATGTTGCATCAGTTGTGTTCTCTACATTGAATTCATATCCGTCGCCATCAAGCAGATTCCATTTCTGACCTGTTGATTTGTCCAGAAGTTCTGCTTTGTCATTTAGGCCATAACCATATACTTTTATTGCAGCTAAACGGAACTTTCCTTTAGAGGAAAGGCGCAGGTTGAGTGGTATTTCCACTTGTTTGCCAGATAAGACGTTAACCGACAGGTTGCGGTCGTCGCATACGGTAGCAAGCTCGTTTGTCTTGGAGTTAAGGCCTCCCCACATTTTTACTGCATCTTCCCCGAGAACAAAACCGTTAGAAGTTTCGTTCTGTAATTTTATTTCTGTTCGGTCGGCCAGTTTATCAGAATCACCTGCGTATAGGCCCAGACGTAACATTCTACTCTCGTGAAGCATATAATGGTCAAATACACGGCGGTTTATGCTTGTATTCTTCGATTCCGGTGTTATTACAAGACTTGCACCTGATTGGCGTGTCTGTACGAAGAACGGTTGGAATGGCATGAGTTTCTGTGTCTCATCATAATTCTCCACCATATCCCAGGCTGTATATGTGTCACTCTCTGGATTGTACTGGTAGAGGTATTTCACCACTTCATCCTCATTGAGTATGACATTGTGTTCTTTTGTGAGATTTATGTTCGATAAGTATGGATTTCCAATCAGGTTCCATCCTGCATCAAACTCACTTGCACTCGGATAATATTCAAGCATATCTGCATATGCAGCATTACCGTTACTGAGCAAACTTCCCAAAGATGTATTTACCAGGCCTGTTGTATTTCCATCTGACTCAATTTTTATTTTTATGCCTTCGCTGAGTACGCCTTGCAACAATTTTGCCTTTACACCAAACGAAACGTATGGTGATGTAGCCTCAATGATATTTTCTTCATTTTCATTATCAGCTAATGACAGTTCTACTATTGGTTCAAGTGCAACATTAAGCTTGAGTTCACTGTTGTCGGTGACTCCCGAAAGTTTTATTGTGACTGGGTTGATAGCCAAGCTGTTAAGATTTTCTTTGTTGATCGTTACCACAATATCCTGTTCTGCCGGACCGTTAAGGTCTAGCTCAGATATATTGGCTGAAGCATATTCTGATTCAACAACAGACACTTGTACCTTGCTTGTCGGATTTTTACTTATCACTTTACTCTTTACGGTTATTTTGTTCATAGCGTCACTAATTATTATTGTGTCGCCTTCAATATGATTATCAACTGACAGATTAACCCTTACAGGGAAATCACCGGTAGTTCCGTCATACATCAACATCATTTCACACCCGTCGTTAAGAATAGTTCCGTCCACTTCAAATTTCATTCTTCCATTATCATGGCTGAGCATTGGAACGAATGTTGAGAACGGTTCTGGAGAACCTATCGGACGCAAGGCCAATGTAACGGCGGGAGCCGATGTCGTCTGTGGCATGTCAAAACTTATTGTAGCTTTCTGACCTGATGAGAACACCGAGGCTTTACTCATTGTAATTGTGTAGAACGAATTACTCAATGGCACAAACTCTGCATGCTCTGTATTTGCATAATTATATGGAGTTCCATTCATCACTCCTATACGGAAGTCTGCACTTACTCCTTGAGGTGCAGCTACATGTACCGCCTGATTTGATTCTGCATCCTGACTGTTTTGGCTGAATGTGATGGATGGGTGGTACGGCATATGTGAGAATTCTTCGTTTGAAGTTGTCCCATACAGAGTGAGTGGAGTGCCCGTAACAACATCGTATACCTTTCCGTTTTCATTTGTATGATCCATGTCTATAAACGAAACCAGTCCAGGCTCGTCAAGTCGAGGATTTTCCATCATATATTTACGTATCTCATCAGATGACAGTGCGCGACTCCAAAGCATTACTTGGTCGATTGCACCTTTGTACCATTTGTCTCCCTGATAGTTCTGTCCAAGGAGCAATGCCGAATTTATCTTGGCAGTAGGTACGCTTGTCGAGCGGAAATATTCGGCACCGTTAAGATATACATGGAATCCGTCAGATGCTGCAACTAATGCCACATGCATCCATCTTCCTACGTCTGAAGACTTGAAGTAATGTGTCGTTGACCATCCGTAGTATCCGTCATTCCAGTGGAAGCGCAGGTTCTTGTCCGCAATATGTATTCCACATACTCCACCGTTGCTGCCGCGGAAGAATATCAACGGTTTTACACTTTTCATCATATCCTCGTTGTCCAGACGTATCCATCCCATCATGGTTACATTGTTGAGTCCATTGAGACTGCTGCTTATCTGTGAAGACTGTACTGCAGCTCCTCCGCTATTGAATGTCATTGCCTTGCCTGGATCCACTGGCAGCATTTTGTTGTTGACTGTTATTACCAATGGTACCATGCTTCCGTTTTTACCTTCGATGGTATCTTTAAGCGTTTTAGCGTTTTTCAGCATGTTAATGTCAAGCTGAAGTTTTGCTACTGCCTTTCCATTGATAAATTTCATATTGTCTGCGATCTTGAACAGACCAGTTCTTGAACTTATTTCATAAAGTCCGCTCGGTTCGTTCATTCCGCCAACAAGATGTGCGTTAATATTATATGACACTTGATTCTGGTCATAAACATCAATCTCATTTCCTTCCCAATTTCCGGCCAGTGTTGGTTCTATTGCAGGTTTATTCTCGAGTACAGCAAGCATTTTATCTGTTATGTTAGCAACTTTTACACCTTTGGCTACTAGTGAACTACCACTTTCGCCGGCTTCCATATCTGCAACTTTCATCCATACTTTCTGGTCTTCATACAGTCCACATGCATAGAGCTGATACTGCTTTCCGCTATGCCATGACAGAGGAAGCTCTATATCAACAGTCTGTTGTCCTGCGTCAGAGAACGGGCGTATCTGGAATACTTCAGATGCGGCAATATAATATTGAGTGTTGACACCCATGCTGTCCGGATGAAGATTTGCGTAACGATAAACTCCAAATTCCGGTGCTTGTTCGCTTGATGGGGTCAGATATATTGCTGTTCCATTGCCCGTATCATATGCGGTACGTCCCTGAGGTGTTTTTACATCAGATTTGATTGCTCCAACAGCGACTGGCATCTTAACGTAAGATGTGACAGCCTGGGTGCGTGGAGCCATGCCTGTGCGTGAGAATAACTCATACTCCTTGTCAAGTGCTCCTGCATTAAAGTCATTGTAATACACCAAAGCGTTATTATCCGATGTATCATGTGAGAACATAGCACGCTTAATGTCATTTGCATTGAGCGCACGGTTCCATATCTTCAGTTCGTCTACACTTCCCTTCATTGCCATGCTCTCGAATCCATCTGCAAAAAGTGACAGGTTCACAGCACTGTTAAGTGAAGCCCACTGTACGATACGCGGAGCAGAAGCCACTTCACTGCCATTTATATATAATGTTACATTGCCGTCGCGATCTTCACTCAGCGCAACATGCGACCAGCGTCCCTTTGTCAAAGATCCGCCGACAAGATCTGTCTGCTGAGTTTCATTCTTATCGTATGTAGCACGGTCGAACAATTGAGCCGGAGCATAACGGAATTTCAGTTTGCCCTGGTCAAGCAATAATGCCCAACCGCGTGTGTCACGCTGCAATTCAACCGGGCGGTTACACAGTATAACACCATCGTTTTCCGGATTAATCCAGAAATCTATTGTGAAATCATTGAAGAAGTAGTCAACATTTCCAAGATCTATACGACCGTTGCCATTGCTGTAAAGAGCCAGTCCCGGTTTTGGTGCATATTCAACAGTCGTTGTTTTGGATGTGCCGGTCTTCACTGTATATATTGCTGATTCCGTTGTCACATCTGGTGATTCGCGCAATGTGAGTTTCAGTTGCACTTTATCATTATCATTGAGATTGGCTGTCAGGTATTGGTAAGGATTATTCACATCCGTTCCATTTACATACCATGTATAGTTATAATACAAAGGTATGGTCCATTTTGTATCAATACCGAATGTTCGACGTCCGTTGACATTAGAAAGTTCTTTCAGCGCAAAGCCGTTCTTGAAGTAGCGGTCAGCCGGATGCTCAAGGTCAGCCACCCACACGCCACGTCCGTAATCGCCTATCACCATTTCCTGGGTGGTATAGTTCAAGGCAAGACGCTTTGCCGAAAGCGGATTATATCCCTTAAGCCACAACGACCATTGGCCAGTATTGTGGTCGCGCAGATATATACCTGACGAAGAGCTGAAGAAATACAGGTCTCCTGTTCCCTCATGGAAGAATATATCGTCACACGAAATTGACGGCAGACCCTGCGAGAGATCCTCACTATTTCCGGTTGTCAAATCATATTTAAGCACCTTTCCGGTCTGTGCAACATATATAACGTTGCTGTTATTCGGATCAGCTGCAATCCAGGCGTTTGTAAACTTTGCCGCAACCTTTGAGCCGTTGGAACCATTCACCATAACAGTCTCAAAAGTATTGCCATTGTCTGTCGACTTGACAATTGTATGGTTGGTGTTCAGCACAAACAGTGTGGGCTTGTCGCCATCGCGGGTTATCGCGAAATCACGTGCACCAGTTCCAGCACCGCTCTCATCTACAGTATTTGCAGAGATGTTTATCGTCTTACGTCCGAAATCCTCTATACGGAAGAAAGACTGGGCGTTGTTTCCCGGATTGTGAATCAGATACCAATATCCTGTGCAGACATCAGCCATCGAATAGCCTTCATACCAAGAGCTGAGCGATACTCCTTCAAGACCTCCGCCTCCGCTTCCGGAGAAATAGCATGTGCCGGCATAAGGATTAAGGAAAGCTTCAGTTCCCTCATATCCACGCCAGTTTCCCCATCTGCCGTAACGGTATGTCTGTGCGTCTACGTCCTGCGTATTGCCGAGCATTGTCTGGTCGCCGAATTCATTTACCTTAATAGAATAATGCAGCTGATTGCCCATCGAGCTGTTTATGTTTGTCCATTCGTGGTTGTTGATGTTCTTGTCTTTTACGAGCAGACCGGCATCCGATCCACGGAATACTCGTCCGCTGCGGTGAGAGACAATACAATGATTGTCTGCATTGTGTCGTGCACTGGTTGTTGTATAATACAGTCCGTCATCTGCTTTAGCCTTCAGACGGTTTCCCCAGGCAAACTGCTGGAATGTATGTCCTCCGTCACTGCTTATTGCCGAACTCATGGAGCATCCGTACAGCCACTGTGGATCCTGGAAATTTACTCCAAAACCTCCGAGCCATCCCCATGGTGACTCATTTCCGAAAGCAAGTCCGTTGCCTATGCCGTTTATAGGTTCCTGCAATGTACGCCATGTCTTTCCGCCGTCGTCTGAGCGATAAACGGCTGAATATACGCCATAGCTTACGTTACGCGATGCCGTTGCGAACCACATCTGAAGTGGATTGTTCGGGTTTATCTCCAAAAAGCTCTGGGTTGTAGCCTTAAAAGGAAATTCATTCACCTGACTGTATCTCAGTTCTGTGCCGTCCTGATTGTATACATCGAACGTCATACGCTTTATATTGAAACTTCCGTCACTTTGCGGAGTAAGTCCGTCTTCAGAATAATATATACTGCGTGAAGTCGGTATATATATAAGGTTGCGGTTTTCGGGGTGGAAGGCAACGTTCTGGAAGAACGAGCCCTTCATACCTGTTTCCGGGTGAGTTTCTTTCATGTCTTCGGGTATCACTATTTGTTTCCATGTAACACCCTTGTCCTCACTATACCAAAGCTGACTGCCAAGATAGTTTGATCCACCTTGGTTGGCACCGATAAATTTCAATTTACCGGTTGCGTCCTTAAATGCGTATCCACGCTTGAACGATTTGTGTGTAGCACCCTGTACTCTTGTCCAGCTCTGTCCTCCGTCTGTTGTTTCATAAACGGCTGAAGCGTTGCCGTTCTTCATGAAGGCAAAGAAATGATCCCAGTCATCCGGATCAACGGGGATTGCCGAATGAGAACATATTTTTCTGTATTCACGATCCGGTATTCTGTCTGTGACACAGTCCCATGTTTCGCCCAGATTGTCTGTGCGGAATATGCCGCCGCCGTCAGGTATAACCATCAGTGCGTCAGGATTTGTGGGATGAACCACAATCCAGTGTACTCGACCTGTATAAGGTTTCTGCTGTACGGGACGGAAATATCCCGGATTGCGTTTGCCCTGCATACGGTCCTCCGGTGTATAAGGTATTTCCGGGTAATACGCCTCCAGTTGTTTTGCGTAAAGGCGGCGTACCGATTTCATTGTTTCACCATAATAAGCCGTATCTACAAACTGATATATGGAGTCGTTGCCCGGTGTGTGGCCGAAAGTAGGAAGCCACTGCTTGGCATACATACCATATTCGCGCGAGCCACGCACGTTATTGCGGTTCGCCTTTATGTAACGGTCCATGATATTTGTTATCTCTTGCGGAAACCAACCGTCCCGTGCAAGTTTGATATACACCTCATCATTCAGCAAATCTTCTTTCTTGACCTGTTCATAAGCAGAATCAGGTAATGTGGAAACAGCACGTTCCATTTTAGCGCGTTTCTTGTCGTTTACGTCTTTGTCATCGCTCAAATGAGCCTGCATAAACATAAGCGGTAAGAGAAACGCCAATAATCCTGTCAATCCTTTTTTTACCATAGTACCTTCATTCCTGTTTATAAAATCTTAATCTTTTAATATATGTTATCCTTTCCGGTAAAAACCGGACGGCAAATATATACCATTTCATCTGAAATAAAAAGAAAAATCGAACATATTTGTTATATATTAATATATTTTTTATTTTTTATTCTATTTTAAAAACATTTATACATTTACGCTTTTTCGGCAAATGTATCATATTTTCTGTATTTTTGCAATATGGTGTTTATGTTTCTTTAAATCAAAATAAATATACGGGCATATGATAGATTTTTAAAAACAATAGGGCTTGATTTATGTCAAATAGAAATTATTGGGGATTTCTGAGTGCAAATGATGAATAATTTACAGATAACACTAATTAACATTTTGGAGTGTATGTTTATTCAAATAATATACTTTCTCTTGATGTAAATCATCTAAAATTGATATTTAAAATGCAAATTAAATAATAAAGATTAAAAAAGGAACTTCTATTTCTTTTTTATACATTTATAATATATATTTGCACCCCGAACATTAAAACATTTAAATTATGAAGATGAAAAAAGAATACATTTCACCCTCGGTTCAAGTGTTGCAGGTTGTTGTTGATAACATTCTGAGCGGAAGCGCCGGTGGTGAAGACTTTGGTGATATGAACCCGTTGCCTCCAGATCCCGGTCGGTACAGTTACAATGACTACGAAGAAGAATCCGACGAAGCCGTTTACAGCAAAACCAACGTCTGGGGATATTGACCGGCTTGCGTTTTCAGGATATTAATATCAGCACACAGGATAACAACTTATTTATAGCACAATATTTTTATATGAGAAACATCATGTTGGCAGCTTGTCTTGC
Organism: Prevotella sp. HCN-7019; assembly: GCF_037890215.1. NCBI lineage: Bacteria > Pseudomonadati > Bacteroidota > Bacteroidia > Bacteroidales > Prevotellaceae > Prevotella > Prevotella sp. HCN-7019. The sequence goes on from NZ_JBBKBO010000015.1 coordinate 9,997, forward strand.
GGCATGCTGTTATTCTTCTGCTTATGCAGGAAAAGCTGACAGTCTGGATATATTCCGTACTGTCGATCTGCGTGAGGTGATAGTTTCTGTCAACCGTGAACAGACACGTAAGATAAACACTCCGCAGCACATTGTGAGCGTTCCAAAAAGTTACATCGATTACGCCAACAAGCAGTCTACGGCCGACTTGCTCGGTGAAACCGGTCAAGTGCTTGTACAGAAGAGCCAGCAGGGTGGAGGCAGCCCCATACTCCGTGGCTTTGAGGCGTCGCGCATCCTTCTTGTTGTTGATGGCATAAGGATGAACAATCTTATATACAGAAGCGGTCATCTGCAGAACTGTCTTACCGTGGATCAGTTCGCATTGAAAAACATGGAAGTACTTTTCGGGCCGTCGTCGCTCAACTACGGTTCCGACGCTTTGGGCGGAACAATCGTGTTCAACACGATGTCGCCTACACTTGCCGCCTACGGAGCATCCTCTACAAGCGAGGGACATGCTGTCGTGAGATACGGCAGTGCCAACAATGAAGGTACGGCGCATGTGGATTTCAATTACGGTACGGATAAGTTCGCGTCGCTCACATCGTTCACGTTCAGCAACTTCGGTGATCTTCGTGCCGGAACCAACCGCAATCCGTTCCTGCCCGATGACGATAATTATATAAGAAGCGACATCTACGTTCAGCCGCAGAACGGCAAGGACGATATCCTCCTGTATAACGACAAACCGCAGCTACAGAAGCGTTCGGGTTATCTGCAGTACGACTTCATGCAGAAACTGCTCTACAAGCCCAATGCCCGACAGTCGCACATGATTAATTTCCAGCTGTCAAACACCAACGACTTCAACCGCTACGACCGTCTGAGCGTCACCGAGATGAAGGACGGTGAGTTGCGACCTAAGTTTGCCGAGTGGTACTACGGTCCGCAGTTCCGCCTCATGGCAGCCTATCAGTATGACGGACGCGAGCAGCTCGGAGCCGACAAGGTACATCTTACTTTGGCCTACCAGAACGTGAAGGAGAGCCGCCACGACCGCAAGTTCCAGAAAGAAGAACTGTACAACAACTGGGAGAACGTGAATATAGTATCGCTCAACAGCGACTGGATAAAGTATATGGACAGCCATAAACTGCACCTTGGTATCGACGGTACGCTGAGTTTTCTGAAGTCAACAGCCAACACCGAGAACGTGCTTACGGGCGAAACATCATACAATACCACACGCTATCCCGACGGCCATAACAGCATGCACACCATCGAAGCGTTTGCCACCCACGTGTGGAACATCAGTCCGAAATGGAGCATGCACGACGGCATCCGCCTTGGCTATGCCACCACATATTCCAGTGTGCTCGACGTGGAGGAGTTCCCCTTCTTCGGCGGCGACAGCCAGCGCAAGAACAATCTGACATACAGCGCGGCATTCGGCATGAACTGGCTGCCTACAAAGACATGGAAGATAGCCATATCGGCATCCACCGCCTACCGCGTGCCGAACATCGACAACACTTCAAAAGTGTTCGACTCAAAGGTCAGCACCGTGACAATACCCAACAAGGACATACGTCCGGAGAAGACCGTTTCGCTCGACCTTAACATAACAAAGCACATCGACGACGTGCTGACATGGGAGAACGTGATATACGGCACCTACTATTTCGACGCCATAACCACCGCGCGCGGCACATTCATGGGCGACAGTCAGATGGAATATCAGGGCGAGATGTGCGATGTCTATACATACACCAACGCCAAGAAGGCGGCGCTCTGGGGCTTTTCGTCAAGCCTTACTGCCACTCCGTCGCGCCAGACCGAGCTTTACGCTTCGTTCAATTATACCTACGGCCGCATACTCGGAGGCGAGAAGAAACAGCCGCTCGACCACATACCGCCTATCTATGGACGTGTGGGTGCGGCATGGCTCACGGCTGACGGTCGCGGACGTTTCGACATGTATGCCCTCTATAACGGCAAGAAATCGGTTGACGACTACAACATGGACGGCGAGGACAACATCGACTACGCCACCGTGAAGGGTGCCGACGGCGAGGGCATGCCGGCATGGTTCACGCTCAACCTCAAAGGCAGCTACACCCTTAACCGTTACATCGCCCTGCAGGCAGGCGTGGAGAACATACTCGACACCGAGTACCGCGTGTTCTCATCAGGCATCAATGCTCCCGGCCGCAATGTCTATGCAGCCGTCAGAATGACGTTCTGACGCATATAATCGCGGGCACAAACATTTTCTATATATTCATAGTTTTTTGTCAGAGGTGGAGATGTATCAGGTCTTCCGTATGAACGGACAAGGCTGATATGTTTCCACCTCATTTTTTATAGTGTACTGTTATGCCAGGAACGCTGTGGCATGGCGCTTTTCACGATTCACCCGGTAAACAGTGTAAGAACAATGAAAAAACATTGGTGCAGAGGAAACGCATGCTTTCAGTTTATCAGATAAAATAATCCCATTATTTTCATAGCGCGTCATATCAATGTTTTTTTAAGCGCGATATCAGCATTATTAAAGAAAACCCGCGGAACCAACTTACGGTTTTTCTTGACTTTTTTTTGACAAAATAAATTCGGAAAATAGGCGTGAGGAAATGTTAAATCCGGTGTCATAAAGTGCATTTCGGGCGGTACCGTCTTTTGATATACCCTATAGCGTAGTCAGAAAGGGTTCATATTGCGTTCTGATAATGCCCGTTTCGTGGTCCGGTTAAGCCTATGTTAGGGTGTGATATGGTGCATTTCAGCCCCTGATCTGGGCAGTATCGCATGCTGAAATGGTGCATATTGCAAAGCGATAAAATATCCTTTAAGCGCAAGCTATTGACATTCAGTGTTTTATAAAAGTCTCTCGTGATTCGCGTATTTGCGTCCGATGGAGAGTCAGTCCGCAAATATTCGCTTATTTTTCGGGGTAGAACAGGAAACTCTGGCGTAAAAATCAAAATCCGGTTACAATCTGAAAGTCGCCTGTATTGACTTCATTTCAACAGGCGAGAACAATGCTTATTCTGTCTTAAAACCTCAGTTCTTATATAAACCAATTTTCATTTAATTTCTATCGGTCCTTTTTCTTTCTATGCGTTTGCCGTTTTCTGATAGTTTGTCGTCTTTAACTTTTACTTCCTGATAATGAATGAATATTCCGTTCCGAAGGGTAGGGCGTGGCGGGATCGGTTTATGCGAGATTGTCGTACTGACACAGGTTTCACGGGTGTTGACCGTAGCCGGACATTGCATAATACATTTCCAAAATACAGGGGAAGGGCTTTTCTGCCTCTCCCTTTCTTGTTTTAACGATTTGTTTTATAACTTTGTCGTCTGATAATATTTATGAATGTACACACGGCATGCTTTTTATGGGTGTGCGGCATTTTTATTTTGATTTTTGATATAGCAGAAAAACAATACATATATGGCAAAGACAACAAATACAGCAGAAATAGGATTTGAGAAGGAAATATGGAAGGCGGCTGACCTGTTGCGCGGCAATCTCGACGCTTCGGAATATAAATCGGTGGTGTTGGGACTGATTTTCCTGAAATACATATCGGAACGTTTCGAGGTGAAATACAAAGATCTCGTGGACGAAGGCGACGGCTTCGAGGAGGACAAGGACGAATATACGGCCGAAAACATATTCTTCGTGCCGCAGGACGCGCGCTGGCAGGTGGTGGCCGATGCGGCTCATACGCAGGAGGTGGGAACCGTGATCGACAATGCCATGCGTCTGATTGAGAAAGAGAACCCGCGTCTTAAAGGCATACTGCCTAAGAATTTTGCACGTCCGGAGCTGGACAAACGCCGGTTGGGCGATGTGGTGGATCTCTTCACCAACATTCACATGAAGGAGCAGGGCGACTCAAAGGACATTCTGGGACGCACTTATGAGTATTGTCTCGCCAAGTTTGCCGAGAAAGAAGGCAAGCTGGCAGGCGAGTTTTACACGCCTGCATGCATTGTCCGTACATTGGTAGAGGTGTTGCGGCCTTATAGCGGTCGTGTGTACGACCCGTGCTGCGGATCGGGCGGTATGTTTGTGCAGTCGGCGAAGTTTATAGAAAGACATCAGGGAAACATAAACAACATATCTGTATTCGGACAGGACAGTAATCCTACGACGTGGAAGATGGCGCAGATGAACCTGGCCATACGTGGCATCGAGGCGGACTTGGGCAAGTTTGCCGCTGACACCTTCTTCGACGACCAGCACCCCACGCTGAAAGCCGATTATATATTAGCCAATCCGCCTTTCAACTTGAGCGACTGGGGCGCCGACAAGTTGCAGGACGACCCGCGTTGGCGTTACGGCATTCCGCCATCGGGCAATGCCAACTTCGCATGGTTGCAGCACATGATTTATCACCTCTCGCCCCGTGGTCGCATTGGAATGGTGCTTGCCAACGGTTCGCTGTCTTCGCAGTCGGGTGGTGAGGGCACTATTCGTGAGAACATCATCAAGGCCGACCTTGTGGAAGGCATTGTGGCAATGCCTTCGCAGCTGTTCTACACCACCGGTATTCCTGTGTCATTGTGGTTTCTCAATCGCAACAAGAAGCAGCCGGGAAAGATACTCTTCATCGACGCTCGCCAAATGGGAACGATGGTTACCCGAAAGCTGCGCGAGTTAGATGAAAAAGATGATATTCAGCGCATAGCCCGTACATTTAAAGAGTTTGAAGAAGGAATATTGAAGTCCCAAAAAGGATATTGCGCTGTAGCTACTCTTGAAGAGGTCGCCAATCTGGATTATATACTTACTCCGGGACGTTATGTAGGCATTGCTGAGGCCGAAGACGATGGCGAACCGTTCGAAGAGAAAATAACACGGCTCACTGCGGATTTGTCTGAAATGTTTGAGCAATCGCATCAATTAGAGGAAGAGATTCGGAAGCAGTTGGAATACATTGGGTATAAATTATTAAAGCGATGAAACGTATTGCAATATTTTTTGATACAAACATTTTGGAATCTCGTTTTTCTGAAAAGAAACAAGAATTTCTTTTTCATTATAAAATTATTCCTAATGAACTTTTTAATAAAACAATAAATTATATAAAGACCAATAATATAGAGAATATAACTGATTTCTGTGTATGTACAGTATCTTTAAAAGAGTTGAAAAATCATTTGGTTGAAAATTATAAAAACAGAGTGAACGATTTTATACATCAAGAGGCTGTTTATAAGAAAGCTTTTGGTCCGTCTGTTGAAATACTTTATGAGTTTGAACATAAAAATGAAGAGGAATATAGTAAATATATAGAAAAGAAATTGAATGTTTTTTTAGAAGAATACAAATGTAAATTAATAGATTATCCAAATGATATAAATTTTTATAAATTATTAATTGATAAATGTATAGATAAAAAAGAGCCATTTAAAACAGCAAGTTCACAAGGTAAAATATATACGGATGCTGGATTAAAAGATGCAATAATATTTGAAACTATCATCAGATATGGACATGATAATGATTGTTTGACAATTCTTGTTTCGAAAGATAATGACTTTGCAAATACTAGAGAGCTATATACATGTAATTCTATTGTTAAATTAGAAGAATATCTTTTTGAACATTCATATATTAGTAATGAAAATGCAATTAAAAATAAAATTCAAAGTGATTTATATTTACGTGAAACCATCATTTCAATGACGGATAATAAATTAGATGAATCCGTAACAGAATTTGAAGTGAAAAATGTTGTAAAAAATGAAGATGACCCTAATTGTTTCAATGTAAATATAAAATGCACAATTAATGAAAGTATATATATAATTGATTGTACATACGATTTTTATTCAAATAATGTAGAGCTTGATTCATATAAAATTGAAAATGAATAATTCATATGTGGTTAAAATATAAATTATCAGAAATAGGGACAATAGTTGGAGGTGCAACTCCTTCTACGAACGTAGAAGCATATTATAATGGAGATATACCATGGCTTACTCCAAAAGATTTGTCAGATTTTCAATGTCGTTATGTTAAAAAAGGAAAACGTAATATAACGAGGTATGGATTAAATAGCTGTTCTGCACAATTATTACCAGCGGGGAGTGTTCTTTTTTCTTCTCGTGCTCCTATTGGATATATCGCTATTGCTAAAAATCCCATAGCTACAAATCAAGGATTTAAAAGTATTATTCCTGACAAAGAAAAGGTTGATAGTTTATTTTTATACTATCTCTTAAAATATAATAAGAATAATATTGAAGCTTTAGGGAGTGGAACAACTTTTAAGGAAGTGTCTGGCTTCACAATGAGAAATATCGAAGTTTTCATTCCGTCACTTAAGGTACAAAAACAAATTGCAGGTATATTGGGATCCCTTGACGACAAAATCGAACTAAACCGCCGTATCAATGAAAATTTAGAGCAGCAGGCACAAGCCTTATTCCAGTCTTGGTTTGTAGATTTCGAGCCATTTAAGGACGGCAAGTTTGTGGATTCGGAGTTGGGGAGGATACCGGAAGGGTGGAAGGTGGGACTGATCTCAGATTTTGGGAAAGTAATATGCGGAAAGACGCCATCAAAAGCATCTAAAGATTATTATGGTGGAAATATTCCATTCATAAAAATACCAGATATGCATGATCAATTATTTATTTTGCATAGTGCAGATTCTCTATCATATAAAGGAAGTTCTTCACAACAAAATAAATTGTTACCTCCTTATTCTCTTTTAGTAAGTTGTATAGCTACTGTAGGTTTAGTTAGTATTAACACAAAACCATCACATACAAATCAACAGATTAATTCTATTGTTCCTTATAATAGCAGTTATTTATTTTATTTATATCTTAGTTTGACATCAATTAAGAAGAAATTAGAGAATATGGGAAGGGGCGGAACTGCAACTTTAAATGTTAATACTACATCGTTCAGTAAAATATTAATAATTATCCCCAAACAATCCGTTTTGGATAAATTCTCGTCTATAATTAGTCCATTATTTAAAAATATTGAGATTTTATCAGAACAAAATTTTAAGATTTCCCAACTCCGCGACACACTTATTCCCCGTCTTATGTCTGGCGAACTACAAATAAATGATGATAATATGACTTATAATAACAATTTTAAATAATGAATATTACAATAGATGTTATTTTCTCAATCTTGAATATTTTATTATCTGTGACTGCTGTATGTATTGCCATAATATCATCGCGAAATACATCGAAAGATGCGACAAGACAGATTGAAAGTATCATACAGTTGTCTAAGATACAGATTGAGACATCAATAAAACAAATTGAGGTAGAGATACAGAAAAACGCTATTCTTGCAAAGCAGGCAAAAGAACAATATGATTCTGTACGTGATTTCAATAATTCTCCGTTTCCTTATAATGGGGAATTAATGTCACGAAGATCCGAAGAACAAAAAGCTGGGCAGGAGTTGCAATTCTATCGTTCACAGGTAAAAAATCTCGAAAGTGTTCGTACAAGTCTGAATGAGATAAAGGAACGATTGAATGGAAAGTAAATATAGTATTCTAAATATTTGATTGTTAAGGAAAGTGTGTGGTGGATTGTAAGTAATGAGAAAAAATAGTTATCTTTGTTGTATTATCTCCAATACTATACAAGTGAATGGACAAAATAGAAATAAAAGGATATAAGTCGTTCAAGGATTTGACACTTGAATTGCGTCCTATCAACATACTGATAGGTTCCAACGGATCGGGAAAGAGTAATTTCCTGTCTTTCTTTGAGTTTCTCAACCGTATGTACGAGCAGAAACTCACGGAGTATGTCGCGCTGAACGGAGGAATTGACAAATATTTCTTTCAAGGTAGCAAGACGACGGATGCCATCGAAGCCACTATCTGTTTCAAGAACAACTCCTACTCGTTTGAGCTGAAAGAAGGAGACAATAGGTTTGTGTTCTCAAAAGAGAAACTGGGATACCATAGCTCGTATTCCGACATTGCCAGCTTCAGCAACGAGGCCTGCATAAAGTCATACTGCGGATTGTCGAGGGGCGAATACATCCAAAAATATCTGTCTGAAATAAAGAAATATCATTTCCACGATACGGGCAAAAGTTCTCCGTTCACCAAGGAAAGTCATATCGTGAACGACGCCTACTATCTGTATGAGAAGGGAGAAAATCTGGCCGCTTTTCTGTATGCAGTCCGAGAGAATTCGCCCATCACCTACAAGCGGATTGTGCGCGTCGTCCAAAGCATCGCGCCCTACTTTAGCGATTTCTATTTCAACGTGAGTGCTGCCGACACGGTCCGCTTGCAATGGACAGACAAGTTCAGTTCTACTGTATATGGACCGACAGACCTCTCCGACGGAACTGTGCGCTTCATCGCACTGACCACGCTGTTTCTGCAACTCGTGCCTCCCAAAGTCATCATCATCGACGAGCCCGAACTGGGACTGCACCCTCTGGCCATACAGAAACTTGCCGGACTCATAAAGTCGGTGTCGGCAAGAGGCACACAGGTCATTATTGCCACCCAAAGTGCGGACCTTATCAGTAATTTTGACGCGGAAGACGTGATTACAGTCAACCAGACAGATGGCGTTTCGGTAATGGAAAGATTGAAGCCGGAAAGTCTGGAGTCATGGCTGGAGGAATATACGCTGGGCGATCTGTGGAAACAGAATATTCTGAAAGGAGGGCAGCCGAAATGAGAAGACTGATTATCATCTGTGAGGGTTCGACAGAGCAGGCTTTTTGTAAAGACCTCTTGCGCGACTATTTCCTTACAAAAGATCTCTTGCTGGAAGCTCCTACCATAAAACATTCTAATGGTGGCATCGTGGCGTGGGACACTTTAAGAAAACAGATTGTAAGACATCTGAACGAAGGAGACTGCGTGGTTTCGTTGTTGGTGGATTATTACCGCATAAGGGATTCATACAAATTTCCGGGATGGATGGAGAGTAAAAGTATAAGCAATATTTATAAAAGGATGGACTTTCTATTCAAACAGATGTCTGAGAATATAGATGAGGATCTGCGCTCGAGGTTTGTTCCTTACATTCAGTTGCATGAGTTTGAAGGACTGTTGTTCAGTGATATTTCTGTGTTTAAAAGGAACTTTACGAAGGATCAGCTCGATTACCGGCAGTTGGAAGATGCTGTAAATGAATTTGCTTCTCCGGAGGAAATAAACAACGGTCCTGCTACCGCACCGTCGGAACGTCTGAAGAAAGCCGTTGTCGGATATGATAAGGTGACTGACGGTGACATCCTTGCCATGGAAATAGGACTTGAGATAATCAGGAAAAAATGCTCTTTGTTCAATAACTGGATAGAGCGAATGGAGAATTGTTGAAGAACAAATACACAAAGCCATGTCATTCACAGAAGATAATTATGAAAAAGCATTGATAGCTCTGTTTGAGCAGATGGGTTATCAGCATGTTTACGGTCCGGATATAGAGCGCGATTATTACGTGCCGTTCTATGAAGAACAGTTGACAGACAGCCTATGTAACATAAACAGAGGAAAGCCGCAGGCTGCCATAAATGAAGCTATATCCAAGTTGAAGAACATTGACAGTGGAAGTCTGACACAGCGTAATGAATTGTTCATGGATTATCTGCAGCATGGTATAGAGGTTTCATATTTCAACGGCAAGGAGCAGCGCAACGACATAGTTTATCTGATAGATTATAAGCACACGGAGCGCAACTGTTTCCAGATAGTGAATCAATGGACGTTTGTGGAGTTTTCGGAAAAGAGAGCCGACATCATTGCTTTTGTAAACGGATTGCCTCTTGTTGTTATGGAACTGAAATCGCCGTCGCGTGAGGAGACTGATGCCTCGGAAGCGTATCTGCAACTGCGCAACTATATGAAGGAGATTCCGTCGCTGTTTGTATATAATGTGTTCTGTGTGATGAGTGACATGGCTTGTTCAAAGGCCGGTACCATTACAAGCAAGGAAGACCGTTACATGGAATGGAAAACCAAGGACGGAGATTACGAAAGCACGGATTTTGCCGATTATGACACTTTCTTTGAAGGAATATTCCAACGTGAACGTCTTCTGGATATTGTTAAGAACTTTGTATGTTTCTCGAAGGATGAAAGTGGCTCGGCAAAGATATTGGCAGGGTATCATCAGTATTTTGCCGTGAAGAAGGCTATCGGACGTACAAGAATGGCGGTGAGTAATGATGGAAAAATCGGAGTGTTCTGGCATACGCAGGGCAGTGGCAAATCGCTCTCTATGGTGTTTTATGCGCATCTGCTTCAGGAAGAACTTTCGCAACCCACCATTGTCGTGATAACCGACCGCAACGACCTTGACGACCAGTTATATACGCAGTTCTCAAAGTGTCAGGACTTTTTGAGGCAGGTCCCTGTACAGGCCAAAAGCCGTGAGGATCTGAAAGCTCTGTTGGCAGGGCGTGAGGCAAACGGTATCATTTTCACTACCATGCAGAAGTTTGAGGAGTCTGCTGAACCGCTCTCACTCAGAAGAAATATTGTGGTGATGACTGATGAGGCTCACCGCGGACAATATGGCTTCGAAGAGAAGATAAGGATGACGAAAAATGAGAAAGGCGAGGATGTTGCAAAGAGAGTTATAGGTACGGCCCGGATAATTCATGACTGCCTGCCAAATGCTTCTTACATAGGTTTCACCGGTACTCCTATCTCTACGAAAGACAGGGACACGGAGGAAGTGTTCGGAAATTATATAGATGTGTACGACATGACACAGGCTGTGGCCGACGGTGCTACGTGTCCTGTGTATTATGAGTCGCGTGTGGTAAATCTGAATCTGGACGAAGCAACACTGAAGGCAATAGACGACGAATACGAACTGCTTGCTGACGAAGGTGCAACGGAAGAGCAGATAGAGAAGAGCAAAAGGGAAATGTCGCATCTGGAAGAAATTCTGGGTGCGCCGGCAACGATAGACTCTTTGTGCAGGGACATTCTGAAACATTATGAGGAGAATCGTCAGTATGAACTGACGGGCAAGGCGATGATTGTGGCCTACTCTCGTACTATCGCCATGCGCATTTATTATAAAATACGGGAACTGCGTCCGGAGTGGGACGAGAAGGTGAAGGTGGTGATGACGGCTGGTAACAGTGATCCGGAAGAATGGCACGACGTTATAGGCAACAAACAATATAAAAAGGAACTGGCCAAACGATTTAAGGATAATGATGATCCGATGAAAATTGCCATTGTGGTGGATATGTGGCTGACGGGTTTTGATGTACCGTCATTGGCTACGATGTATGTGTACAAACCTATGAGCGGACACAACCTGATGCAGGCTATTGCACGTGTGAACAGAGTATTTAATGGCAAGGCAGGAGGACTGGTGGTGGATTATATAGGTATTGCCAAAGCCTTGAGGGAGGCAATGCGAGACTATACACGGCGTGACCGCAGTAAATTCGGAAATCCTGATATAAAGGAAACAGCTTTGCTTAAATTCAAGGAAAAGCTGGAAGTGTGTCAGAATCTGTTTCATGGCTATGATTATAGCCGTTTCCGTACGGCATCGGATGCTGAATGTGCACAGATAATAAAAGGAGGCGTGAATTTCATCCTTGCTTCGGACAAGCATGAACAGAGGCAGACATTCCTGAAAGAAGCCATGTTGCTTCATAATTCCATTACGCTGTGCCGTAGTCTGCTGGATGGACAGCAACGCTATGAAGCCGCATTCTTTGAAACAGTGCGCACGTTGCTCTCGCGGATGACTGGAAAAGGAAAGGTAAGCAAACGCGAGATAAACGCAAGAATAGGCGAGATGCTTAAACAAAGTGTGAAAAGCGAGGGAGTGATAAATCTTTTCTCTGATGTGAAGGCGGAGTTTTCTTTGTTTGATCCTGCATTCCTGGAAGAGATATCCAAGATGAAAGAAAAGAATATAGCCGTTGAATTATTGAAACGTTTGTTGGCCGAACGCGTATCGTTATATCAGAGGACAAATATAGTGCAGGCTGAAAAATTCTCAGACTTGTTGAACCGTTCGTTGTCAAATTATCTGAAAGGACTGCTCACTAATGAAGAAGTGATACAGGAACTTCTGAAACTGGCGAAAGAAATAGCATCTTCGGAATCAGCGGGAAATGATCTGGGACTGACAGGTGAAGAGAAATCATTCTATGATGCATTGACAAGACCACAGGCTGTTCTGGACATGTATTCCAACGAACAACTGGTGGCTATGACAAAAGAATTGACGGAGACTCTCCGCAAGAATCGCACGATAGACTGGCAGAAGAAAGAATCGGCCAGAGCCGGTATGCGCAAGATGGTGAAGCGATTGTTGAGACATTATCATTATCCACCGGAGGAAGCGGCAAATGCGCTTGAGACTGTTATCCGACAGTGTGAACAATGGACAGATAACGAAGAAACGATTACTGAACCGAGAACATATAGTATTGGGTATAATAATTATTCTATGGCCGCGGATGATGTGTCAAAATATGGGAATGTGTAATAAAGGAATGTGAACATACATAAATGTTACATATAAAATAATATGCGGATTCTGCCTATTCAATTTTGTCCGTCATCTCTTTCTTAATCCTAATCAGCATATCTGTCTGTTCGTTCTCCGGCAAGTGGGCGAGATTATTCACGCATCCCAACATGGCTGCTCCACCGAAATGTAACGACTTGAGATATTCGATTTTATCCGGTGTTACGCCGCCGAGAGCAATTACTTTTTTGTCTATTATACCACTGGCCGCTGCATTTTTTAATGTAATATCGTTAAATGCAGACGAATATCCCTGTTTGGATATGCTGTCGAATATCGGACTTAAAAATACATAATCACAGACAGGTTTGTATTTTTCTACTTCCTCCAGCGAGTGGCACGAACGGCTGATGTGGCCATGGTAATTGGTGGGGATGTCGCTTCGGCGTGCGTTTAGGTGTATGCCGTGCAGACCGTATTTTGTGGCGAGCTCGAAGAAATTGTGTATTATTATGTGCCTGTAATCCTCTTCCGGCATCTGGTCGAGCAGTATTGAGCAGTCGTCTGCGGTAGTACCGGGCTTGCGAAGGTGTATATAATCAACGCCGCAGGCTATCAGACGGTGAAGGAATGATGCCTCACCGGTAAAGAAAGAAGGAGATGTGACTACAATCCAAAGCATTTTCAGGGTATTGTAAGTATTGGTTTTGAAAAACTCCGGACGCCGAACGATATTGTCGGTATCCGGAGTTGTTGGTTATTATTTCAGTTTGTTGATGATAAGTTCGGCCACTTTCTTTCCGGACATAAGCATTCCGCCGAAGATAGGTCCCATGCGTGGAGTGCCGCTTACGGCAGAGGCAGCCATACCGCAGACGTAGAGTCCCGGATATATTTCCTTTGTTCCGTTCACCACTTCCTCTTCTCCTGCGACAACATCCAGAGAGCGTTCGCCTATGACATCGCCCGTGTCGGTGGCAAGGCGTATGCCGTTCTTGCGTGCGACAGTCTTGCACATCTCACTGTCGTGGCCTGTTCCGTCAATCACGCATTTTGCCATGATGTTCAGTGGATCTACATGCAGACCTTCGCGCAACACCGGTGTCCAGTTTACAACGACACCGCTTACGACATTGTTCTTGAAGACAACGTCCTCAACAGAATAGCAGTTGAAGATTGTTGCACCGGCATGTACGGCCTTGTAGAGCAGTGCTGAGGTGCTTTCTACAGAATCCATGACATAGAGTCCGTCGCCGTATGGCTTATAATTTATATCAAAATCTTTTACTATATCGATAGCCTCTTCCTGAACGACAATCTGATTGAACATCATTGCGCCGCCCCACATGCCACCGCCCGGCGACAGCTTGCGGTCGAACTGCGCAACCTTCAGACCGGCTTTCGCAAGATAATAGGCGGCAACTATTCCGGAAGGACCTCCGCCAACTATTGCCACATCAATGTCGAGATTTCTTTCCAATTTCTCAAAGTAGGTACTTATAATACCTTGTGAAACGTTTTTTTCTATCATTTTTGTTTATGTTATTAAATTGGTAATTCTGGATTTATGTCTTTTGTCAGTTGTTTTCGTCACAATCTTTTATTGTCTGACTGATGCGCATTGCGCAGAAGTTAGGTCCGCACATGGTGCAGTATTTTCCTCCTACGTGGTTTGCCGTCTTGTAATATTCGAGTGCGCGTTCCGGATCGAGGCTCAGATTGAACTGATCTTTCCAGCGGAATTCGTATCTTGCCTTGCTCAATGCGTTGTCGCGTACAATAGCACCGGGGTGCATTTTTGCAAGGTCGGCGGCATGCGCGGCCAGTTTATAGGTTACCACTCCTGTGCGCACATCGTCGCGGTCGGGCAGGGCAAGGTGCTCTTTCGGTGTCACATAGCACAGCATGGCCGTTCCGAGCCATCCTATCTGTGCCGCACCTATCGCGCTTGTTATGTGGTCGTAGCCGGGCGCAATGTCGGTAACGAGTGGTCCGAGAGTGTAGAATGGTGCATTATGACATTTTTCTATCTGGCGCTGCATGTTCTCCGGAATCTTGTGCATGGGAACATGTCCCGGACCTTCGATGAATGCCTGTACGTTTTTAGCCCACGCACGCTCTACCAGTTCGCCCATCGTGTCAAGTTCGGCAAACTGTGCACGGTCGTTGGCATCGTATATACTGCCCGGACGCAGACCGTCGCCGAGCGATATGGCAACGTCGTATTGTGCGCAGATGTCGCAGATATCGTCGAAATGTTCGTATAGGAAACTTTCCTTCTGATGCATCTGACACCATTTTGAAATGATGCTTCCGCCACGGCTCACCATGCCGGTCATGCGGTTGTCGGCAAGGTGTATGTTCTGAAGACGTATTCCACAATGGATGGTGAAATAGTCAACTCCTTGCTCACACTGTTCTATAAGCGTGTCGCGGAACAGCTCCCAGGTGAGGTCTTCAGCGTGACCGTTCACCTTTTCCATGGCCTGATACATGGGCACAGTGCCTACCGGAACCGGACAGTTGCGTATTATCCACTCGCGGGTTTCGTGTATGTTTGCTCCGGTTGACAGGTCCATAAGTGTGTCTCCGCCCCATTTGCAGCTCCATACCGCTTTCTCCACCTCTTCGTCGATGCTTGAGGTTGTGGCGGAGTTGCCTATGTTGGTGTTGATCTTTACAAGAAAGTTGCGTCCGATAATCATCGGTTCTGACTCTGGATGATTGATGTTTGCCGGTATGACGGCACGTCCTGCGGCCACCTCGTCGCGCACAAACTCCGGAGTTATGTGCGTGTCTATGCCAAGCTCGGCACAGTTCATGTTCTCGCGTATGGCCACATATTCCATTTCCGGAGTCACAATGCCCTGCTTGGCATAATACATCTGGCTCACCTGACATCCTTTCTTGGCTCTCAACGGCAGCGTGATGTGTTCAAAGCGCAGGCTGTCAAGCGAGTGGTCGTCGCGGCGCATACGTCCGTATTCAGACGATATCTCTTTAAGACGTTCCACACCTCCACGCGTCATAATCCACGCTTCACGCATACGAGGCAGTCCTTTCTTGACGTCTGTTTCTATGTTCGGGTCGCTGTAAGGACCGCTTGTGTCGTAAATGTAGATTGATGGATTCTTACGTTCAACGCGCTTTCCGTCCTCCACAGAGACTGTCGGCATCTGGTGTACGACACGCATTCCAACGTTGATTTCGGGATAGAGATGTCCTTTAAGATAGACTTTCTCTGAACCGGGATAGGTTATTTTTATGTTATTCTCCATTAGTTTATGGTTTTAAGCAAAGTATAGGAAAATGTTTTCCTGTACTTTACTGTTTTCATATTTGCGGTTGTTTATTCTTTATTGTTTAATTGTCGTATAACTTTTTTCATTTCGTCAACAGGACTTTCGGCGCGTAGTATGCTTCCGCTGAGGGCTATTCCTGATACTCCCGTTGACAAAAGGCAAGGTATGTCGTCGCATGTAATGCCTCCTATAGCCACCAAAGGTATGCTGAAGCCGGCCTCTTTCATCTGTGAAAGTATGTTTTTATAGCCTTCCGTGCCCAGCATCGGTGCAAGATTCTTTTTTGTTGTGGTGAATCGGAACGGACCACATCCTATGTAGTCGGCACCTTCTGAGACGATACGCCGTATGTCTTCAAATGTATTGGCTGTGCCTCCTATGATGAAGTCCGGACCGGTCATTTTGCGCGCATCGGCTATAGACATGTCGTTTTTTCCGAGATGCACGCCGTCTGCTCCTATACGCAAGGCCAGCTCTACGTGGTCGTCTATTATGAATATGGCACCTCTGCGTCTGCATTCAGGTATTAGTCTGAGTGCCGTTTTCTCTATTTTGTTCTCGTCGGCATCCTTCATGCGCAGCTGAATCCACCTGCAACCGCCTTCAAGAGCCATCATTGCCGAGTCGAAATAAGAATATTTGTCTGTGAAATGGGTTATGAACTGTATATTGACAGGTGGTGGACATGATGGAGAACCCGAGAAAGCATAGTCCTTTATTCCGGATGTCGTGCATGGACGGCTTGGTGTTTTGTTTACCGTTAGGCAAGCCACGGGTTGATAAAAATGATTTACCGGGCCGTATCCGTTGCCTACATGTATGTCAGCACCGGCCTTCAGCGCTTCTGTAAGATAGCTTTTGGCAGAATGTACAGCTTGTTCAAGCGACATGCCTCTGGCTGCAAATGCAGCAATAGCTGAAGAAAGAGTACAGCCTGTACCATGTGTATTGTTGGTTTCAACTGTTTCGGCCGACAGGCACGTACGTATGACGTCATTACCGTTTTTAATATACAGGCAATCGTTTTTCGTCTTGCCTTCAATATGTCCGCCCTTTATAAGCAGAGCTTTTACGCCGAGATCTAATATTGTCTGAGCTATTCCGTCAATATCTTTGTGAGTGTATGCGCCATTAATGTTTGTCGGTCTGCCTGCCAGAACGCAGGCTTCAGGTATGTTTGGCGTTACAATGTCTGCCATGGGAAGCAAACGGCTTTTCATTATTTCCAATGCGTCAGGCTGCATAAGTGTGCATCCGCTTGTAGACACCATCACAGGATCAACGACAAGAAAATCCGGTTTATGCTTTGTCAGGGCGTTGACAATAGCGTCAAGCGATTCTGCATCGTTAACCATTCCTATCTTGACGGCATCTATGTTTATGTCTTCCATTACAGTCTCTATCTGGTCGTAAACTACTTGTGGTGGAAGTTTGTGTACGTATTTTACACCAACTGTGTTTTGTACTGTTATAGCTGTAATGGCTGTTGCACCATACACACCTAATGCCGAGAATGTCTTCAAGTCGGCCTGAAGTCCGGCTCCTCCTGATGGATCTGAGCCCGCAATGGTCAAAGCTGAAATATATTGTTCCATCTTTTTAATATTATATTGATAATGTACCGTTAAGATGGAACGCGTACAAGCGCATTAAAGCATAAAAGATAAAATGTTACCAAAATCCCAGCGTCAGCATTATCTGTACTGGTGCAATGTGTATCTTCTCAGCCACTGACGATAGAACGTCGTCGGGCACCACCTTTTGAGTACATCCGCAAAGTTAACGCAATAATATTTAAGGACAAAATTTTTCTGCCATTTTATTTATATGGATATAAAGATGGAAAATAGTAATGGCTTTTATTTTATGTAGTTGTCATTAAATATGATGTATGTGGTTTTATGGTTCAGCGGCTGTTTCCTGTTTTCTCTTCAGGAATGGAATATTTGTAATGTGTGGTTTTCTGGAAAAATTATATAGAAACATCCGGTCGGCTTGCTTCTGCAAGACACATCCGAAGTATTGGAAAGGGATTTCCTTGTCCGTCTGTCTCTGTACGTTCAAATGTGTGGAAGCCAAGATGGCGGTAGAAGCCTGTAGCATGTTGGTTTTGTTCGTTCACATCAACGTATATTACGTGATGTTGGTTTATGGCTGTACGCACGAGGTGGCCTCCGATACCAGTACCGAAATATGTAGGTAGAACAAACAGCATTTCTATTTTTCTCGCTTCAATACCCATGAAACCAACAGGTGTGTTGTTGCTATATGAAACAATCAATGTATCAATAGTGAGTATGGCCTGATTGACAAATGGGACGAGGCGCAGGATGTCCTGTTCGTTCAGAAAATGATGGCTTGCACGTACAGAATCTTCCCATAGTCTGATTAAAGTATGTATTAGTTCATCTGTCCGTTTAGAGGATGGAACGATATGGAGCTCAATGGAGTTGTTTCGTAAGTAAACCATGTCTTTTTAGATTTTCCCTGTTTTTTATGATTGGACGATTTTAATTGCGTAGTAAGAAATTATAAGTTGTGAGCGGACAAGTAAGACCGATATTTCTGTAAAAGTAAAAAACGCAGGTTCTATATATGTCTCTTTGTCAGATAAACTACTGTGTGCTGTCAAAAAGTCAATGTCGCGTTACAGAATAGCCTGTATGAGGTCGTAAAACAGCCTGTTTCATGCCCTGAAACAGGCTGTTTCGCATCGTCAAAAAGCCTGTTTCGCTGCCTCGTAGAGCCTGTTTTGCAGTCGGCTGAACACATGGCTTGAAAGTTGTGAACAGCACTTATCATTTTTTTATAGTATTTTTTTCATCCTATAATTCGTCATACGCAATTTGTTTGCCTTTACTTGTTGTTTCTGTTCTATGATATAGCCATGATGTCTGAAAAAGGGAAGGGCGGTGATACTTACTTCGGAAGTGATTATGTGGATGTTGTTTTTCTTTGCATAATTCTCAATATGTAGTAATAATGCAGAGGCGATGCCTTTTCTCTGATGATCTTTGTGGACAAATATTGAGTGGAGGTATCCGTCATGTCGTATAGAACAGAACCCTAAAATATTTTCTCTGGTATCGACGGCAATTATGAAATAAAGATTTGCAAGTTGTTCTGCCAGACGGCCGGGTATGTCGATACAAGAGGCCCAGTCGGCAACTTCTTCCGGAGTATAGTCACGTATGTTGATTGTAAGCACGGTATCACGGAAAAGATCCTTTAATTGCGGAATGTCTGCCGTAGTGGCGTTACGGAAGGTTATATCGTTCTCCAGATGGCTTATATGCTGGTTTTGATTGCTTCCGTATGTACCGGTATGTGTATGGTCCTTTTCCATATAAAATAACAGATATGTTGAATACAGATAAGATGTTTTCTATTCTATTTTAAGAAGATAAGATATTGATTATGAATATATCTTTTCAACATCCGGTTCCGTCTATATTGCATGAATTGCCTTTAATCTTGTCGGGAGCCTGCAAGCCTGCTTTTTCAGGACGGAATGTTACGGTACCGTCTTCAAGTACGAAGCATGGTATGCCGACCGAACCTACTCTTTTCATGACATCGAAAACAGGACTCTTGTCGCGCAGGCGTAAAAATTCTTTGAGATTGCGGACATGCTTGCCAATGTCAATTACTTCGTATTTGTTGTTGCCGTACACTTGCTCTTTAATGAATGTACAATCAGGACATGTGTCCATAACGAAAATCTTAATCATAATTGTATTGTCTTTAATGTTATATATCTTCGTATACAAAGTTATAGATATATTCTCTATATAAGAATATTTTAGTTGCTAATGTAATTAGAGGAATTGCGCAATGATGTTTTGAAGTTCGTTTAGTGGCATTGCTCCACTCTGACGCCATACGATGTTGCCATTTTTGAAAAGAATTAGAGTGGGGACAGATTGTATTTGATATTGGCTGGCAATAGCAGAATTTTTGTCGATGTCAATTTTTATTATACGTATCTTATCACCGTAAGTGGCTTTCAACAGTTCAAGAACCGGATGCATCATCTTGCAAGGTCCACACCATGTTGCAAAAAAGTCTACTAAGACAGGTTTGTTCGTTGATATAACATCGTTGAATGTTTCCATAATAATAAGTTTTAAATGTTAAAAATAACGTCTTTGCCGAATGGGAGCAGTGATAACTTTGCCATTTTGAAATGTTGTCTTGCAAAAGGAATGCCAATTATGGTAATGAATAAAACAATACCAAAAGCAATGTGTGTAAGCCATGCTGCCAAGCCTCCAAACAAAATCCATATAATATTGAGCAAGGTATTGATACACCCCGGGGATACTTCTGTATTTCTAACTTCTGTACCGAACGGCCAAAGACACAGTAGTCCCAATTTGAATGTCTGGAATGCGAATGGTATACCGATAATGGTGATGCATAGTGCTAAACTTCCAGCAAAATAACAACAGGCGGCTTCGAGTCCTCCGAATAACCACCATAATAAATTTCCGAGTATTCGCATATTGTTTTTATCCTATAATTTGTTTTAAAGATTGTTCGGATTCTTCAGGGAGCATTTTTTTGAAATGTGAAAGTATTTTCATGTATGATTCTTCCGGGCTAATGTCTGTATGACATGAGTCGTACCCGAATAGAGTTTCTGGGGTAGTGAGAAGTGACCATCCCCATCCGTATCGATGGTTGTGTTTGTCGTAAGGATAAATGAAATCTTCGGTCACAATATATCCTCCCATCTCCAGTTTTGTAAGAAAAGTGTCGAATCTACTTCGCATGTTTTTTCCTATGAATCCACAGGCCGAACGTAAATCTCGTGTAATCATACTGCAATTTTCATGAAGGGTGAGCAGTATAGCCTCCTCTATGCTTCCTTGTGTTGGATAAGGTATGATGTGGCGTCGCCAATTGCAAAAATCAGTCCACCAGTCTTTGCTGATAAAGCCTGCTTTTTTATTAAAGAATTTACCATAAGCACAGCCGCTTTCTTGGATGACAGAACTTTTCCATTCCCATAACGGCCATTCCCATCCTCCATCCGGAAGTTTTACGTATTGGCAGTCTTCGTCAACAATATCTTCTGCTGACCATCCTGCTATACCGGATGATAATAATGGTAAAAAACCGATTTTATCAACAAAAACTGTCAGTTCTGCACAATTATGTATTTCCGGATATTTCATTATTGGTACATGAGTTATATTGTGTATAAATATTTATGCTTGGATTTGTTTTGTGTATTTGCGGTTTACTATATATCATAATTTATGATGTTTATAGTTTGTCGTCATTACATATTGGTACTTCAGTGAAGTGTTGGTTGCATTTATAATAAAAAGACAGACCATAATATTTACCAAATCAGTTTTTGGGGATTGACTATTTTCTTACTGTATTTATCTTGGTTCTGAATTTATTGGTTGCTTGAACTAATAATGTGGTATATTTTTATCACATTTTGTATGCGATGCCGGTCGTATAAAAGAAATGGTTTTTGATTCTAATGTTGAATGCAAAAATACAATAAATAAAGAGAAAAACGTAGTTTATAATGGAAAATAAGATTTGAAGTCAGTATAAATAATATACTATCTTGTATATATGATGGAATAGGGTATTGGAATGACATTTTCAGAATGTTTATATATTCGTTATGTTGAGGCCAACCGGGGCATGCCTTCCTATCCAGGTGAGGTTGCTTTAGGTGTTGACGAAAGTACTAATTATGAATGTCTCATGTGTGACAGTGATTAATAATTATCTGATATGTGTCTGGAGAAAACTGATTTGGAGACAGTGTTATATGTGTTGTGGCATGGTTTTAGTCCGATTGTAATATTAGGTCTGAACTTATAAGTAACAAATCATAAATAAATAGTAGATTTGCGTTGTTTGAATAATTTTTGCTTCAAAAACATTATTCCGCTTGTGTGAATGCATATAGATGTTCAATATAAAACATATTTATTTTTTGAAGCGTAAGATATGTTCTTTATATGTTAATTTAAGGTAAGAAAGTGTCTTCCGTTATCTTATTTAACGCAGCCATTTTTCTGTTTCACAACTTTAGTGTACCTTTGCACGTTTTATTTTTTAAGGATAACAAGAGAGGAATATATGGCACAGTCGAAAGAAATGACATCAGGGCCGATTCTGCCGCTGATTCTGAATTTTACTTTTCCTTTGTTGTTGGGTAACATACTTCAGCAGACATACTCGTTGGTCGATGCAGCTATTGTAGGACGTTTTCTCGGCATTAACGCTCTTGCGTCGGTCGGCGCGAGCACATCGGTGGTGTTCCTTATACTTGGATTCTGCAACGGATGTTGCGGAGGCTTCGGCATACCGGTAGCCCAGAAGTTCGGGGCACACGATTATGTGATGCTGAGACGTTACGTGGCCGTCAGTCTGAAACTGGCGGCTGTAATGTCGGTTGCTGTGGCTGTCGTCACAAGCCTGCTCTGCGGGTTTATCCTTCGGTCCATGCAGACACCGGAGAATATATTTGACGGTGCCTATATTTATCTGCTCATTACATTTATCGGCATACCGTGCACGTTCTTCTATAATCTGCTTTCCTGCATAATACGTGCATTGGGCGACAGTAAGACTCCGTTCTGGTTTCTGTTTCTTTCCACGGTGATGAACATCATACTCGATTTATTCTGCATCCTTGTGCTCGGGTGGGGAGTGGCAGGAGCTGCCATTGCCACGGTGTTCTCGCAAGGTGTGTCGGCCGTGCTGTGCTACATCTACATGTATCGTAAGTTTGACATACTTAAAACCGATCCTTACGACCGCATCTTCCGTAAGGATATTGCCGGTCAGCTCCTGTCTGTCGGCGTGCCGATGGGCTTGCAGTTTTCCATCACCGCCATCGGCAGCATCATGTTGCAGAGTGCCAACAACGCTTTGGGAACGGCTTGTGTGGCAGCCTTCACCGCAGCCATGCGCATCAAGATGTTCGTTATGTGTCCGTTGGATGGTCTGGGAATGGCCATGGCTACATATTCAGGACAGAACTATGGAGCAGGAAAGCCTGACCGTATATGGATGGGCATCAAGTCAGCCGCGCTGATGATGGTTATCTATTCCGTGGCTATTGCCATCGTCATGTGGGGATTGGCGGACAAGTTCGCGTTGCTGTTCATCTCGCCGGATGAGACTGAGATCATGAAAGACACGGTGCTGTTCCTGCACATCAACACCTCTTGCTTCATCCTGCTCGGACTGTTGAGCATCCTGCGTTACAGCATCCAGGGCGCCGGTTATACACGGTTGGCAATGTTCTCGGGCGTGTCCGAGATGATTGCCCGTGTGCTTGTAAGCCTCATTCTCGTACCCGAATTGAAGTTCTGGGGCGTATGCCTTGGTGACCCTACCGCCTGGCTGTTCGCCAATTTGTTCCTTGTTCCGGCATTCATCTATGTGTACAGACGGTTGAAAGAGATTGTAGTGCAGGAAGGACGTGTGCCGGCAAATGCCTGACAGTTGTTCTTTCTCGTAAGGAAACAGATGTGTTCGCTGTTTCTGAATACATGTTGTGGCAGAGTAGGTAAGGGCTGGTTGTGGTTCTTATTTACTGTGGATGGATTGGGTGAATGTGATGAATGATGTCTTTCTATCGGTAAAAGAAACGTAATGGCGCGACATGGGAACAGATATATGCGTGAATGGAAAAGATGGTGTCAGTGGAGTTATAATGTACGGAAAATAATAAATTTTGATAGATTTTTACACCGGATTTTCCTATATTTGCATTAAAGTTATAAGTCTTCTCATTTAAGAGGTGACTTAACATATATAGTAAAACGTACGGAAATTTGATTGATGCTTGCAGTAAAAGAAAAACCGATATCTATGATAACATGTTAAACGTTTGACAAAATGAGTAGTAGTTTTATTACAAATAAGGAAAAATTCTTGTCCGATATTATTAATGGCATTTTGCCTAAGACAGATGCCGTGGACATATTGGTCGGCTATTTCTATTATTCCGGCTATATGTAGCTGTCTGAAAAATTAAGAGATAAACAGATAAGGATATTGGTTGGATTGGATATTGATTTGCATATATCCAAGCATATACGTGAAGTTGAAGCCATAAGAAATGAATTCATATCTCGTAATATTCTCAAAGAAGAATACTTTAAAGAGTTTGTCCACTTATTTAATGACTCGGATTTTCTGGATACAGCAGAAAAACTCGAACAATTCAAAATGTTTTACGGAAAGATTTTGGATGGGTCACTCGAGATTCGCAAGACGCTTGAGCCGTGTCATTCCAAGATGTATCTTTTTGCTTATAACGATTTGATGAACGAGGGAGGAGAGTTACCGGGTGTCTTAATCACAGGTTCAAGCAACCTTTCTTATCAGGGATTGAAAGGCAGATTGGAACTCAACGCGCGGTTTAATGATAAACAGGATTACGAAGAGGGCAAGAAACTTTTCGATGATATTATGGGAAAGTTCTGTCGTTGTTGCAATTAAGGATAATCTGGATGAATGGAATAATAAAGTGATGGCACGTATATGGTATGATAAAATATACTCTCCGTATCTGATGTATGTCAGGGTACTTAAAGAATATTTCAACATACCTACGTCTGACAATCTGTTGACTCCATACGACATAACAGAGGGTAAGTTTTCAAACTTAAAATATCAGACCGATGCCGTACAGATGGCTATTAATGCGTTGAACAATCATGATGGTGCTATTGTTGCCGATGTTGTCGGATTGGGTAAAAGTATTATTGCCTCTACCATCGCACGTAATTTAAAGTTGCGTACCATCATAGTTTGTCCTTCGCATTTGTACAAGCAGTGGGATGGTTATCGTGATGAATTCGGCTTTACTGCTTCTGTGTTCAGTGCCGGAAAGATAGAGGATGCGGTTTTACAATTATCAGGAACTGGTTAAAGATGATGAGCAGTTCCTGATAATAATAGACGAGGCGCATCGTTTCCGCAACGAATATACTCAGGACTATGCCTTGCTGCATAATCTTTGCTTTGGCAATAAAGTGTTGTTGCTCACAGCAACACCATTTAATAATCAGCCGGCGGATATATATGCTCTGATTAAATTGTTTCAGATTCCTACTCGTTCGACGCTTAAAACGGTTGAGAATTTAGGCGCGTCGTTTAAAGATCTGATTAATAAGTATAAAGTACTGCGTGAAGCACAAAAAACGGGTAAAAAGACAGATGAGGAAATAAAGGATGAAGTAAACGGTATAGCAAAAAAAAATTCGCTCTATCATAAGTCCGTTGGTTGTGCGTCGTTCCCGTCTTGATTTGCAAGGTATACCTGAATATGCCGATGATTTGAAACAGCAGAACATACAGCTGGTGATGTCTAATGATCCTGAAGAACTGGAATATGATTTGAGTGAATTGAAAGATTTATATACGACCACTCTCGACAGTATTAATAAATCAGAGGGTAGCAGCGATGATGTTTACCGTTTTAAGGCTGCCCGTTATTCGCCGGTACTATATATACGCGAAGAGTCAAAAGACAAACTGGCTAAGGAACTTGAAGATAAGACCGGCGTCAAGTTTAATCTGCTACTCGGACGACAGACAAATATTGGAAAATTTATGCGCCATTTGCTGGTAGCCAGATTTGAGAGTTCGGTCGCTGCGTTCCGTGCTTCATTAGGATATATGATTCAGTCTTCTGAACATATACTAAAATGGATTGAGAAACGTCATAAGATACCAGTATTTAAAAAAGGAAATCTGCCGGATGTCGAAGATTTTTATGAGACAAGCGATGACGGAATGGAGGAAATACAGGAACTTTTCGATAAGTATTCAGCTAAGGGATTCTTTGAGATAGACATGAAATATGTAAAGGATGATTTCGTGGAAGATGTCAAAGCTGACATCCGGTTGTTGAAGAATTTACAGGAACAGTGGTTCGGCAAGGACAATATTGTCAAGTCTTATCCTAAGCTGGAGTCATTCATACGCATTGTCAGAAAGCAGATGAAGAATGAGCCAAACCGTAAGATTATCGTGTTTTCTGAATTTGCAGATACTGTGAATTATTTAGGTGAGGCTTTGGTTAAGGTCGGACTACCAGCCATGAAATACACTTCGGCTGATGCTAATCCAGTCAATAAGGAACGTATTTGTGCAGACTTTGATGCCGGTCTGAAGTCATCATTACAGCAAAATGATTTTTCAATCCTGGTGGCGACAGATGCAATATCCGAGGGTTATAATTTACATCGGGCAGGAACTATATTCAATTATGATATACCTTATAACCCGACACGTGTCATTCAGCGTATAGGCCGTATCAACCGTATTAATAAAGAAGTCTTTGACCAGCTTTACATATACAACTATTTCCCGACAGATGTGGGTGAGGCTGAGACGAGGACAAAGGAGATTTCTACCCTTAAAATGGCGATGATTCATGCCATAATGGGCGAGGATACTAAGGCGCTTACAAAGGATGAGGACCTCCAGGCTTATTTTAAGGAACGCTATCGCAAAGAGATTGTCCGAAATGAGGAGGAATCCTGGGACACGCCTTATCGTAAATTGCTGAATAGTCTGAAAGGAACAGCCTTATATAATAAGGCTATGGAGTTGCCACACCGTGCAAGGACAGCCCGCAGTGTCATAAAACCGAATAAGGGTGTATTGATGTTTGGACGTAAGGGCAATGATTTTGTGTTTAAGATAGGCGATGCGAAAGCGGTTCCTGTAATGATTCCGGCAGAAGAGGCCATAGCACTCTTCGAGGCGGAGAAGAGCGAGGTACCTGTCGATTTGAGTACGGATTTTGATGCTGTATATCAGAAAGTAAAGGCGTCTTTGTTCCATAGTGATGTAACGGAGAAGAATGATAAGGAACAGTTAAAAGCATTGGATAAAATAAAAATGCTGATTAAAAATAAGTTGTTACCGAAAGATTATCTGATTGATATGGTTCAAGTAATTAAAGCTGATGCTCTCTTCGGATATGAAATCAGATACATTAATCAGTTGGTACTGAAAGATGCAGATAAACTTATCAAGAAAATTACACCGGAATATCTGGCACGTATTATCGATGCAGAAAGGAGAAGAAAAGAAGAATACAGATTACTATTTATGCCATAGAAACAAGACAGCCGTGAATTTATCATGATTCACGGCTGTTCTGTTCTCAAATGGATATATAATTAAGTGGTCACTTATCTTCTGATATGTTAATTAATGAGATAATCTGCATGTTATACTATGTCGTCAGTTAAACTAATATTATTACAGAAGGATAGATTTTTTTGATATGGAGTTTATTTGGCATAGATTTTGTAATATATAGAAATGTGTAGAATGAGATTTTTAAATATATAAATTTGTGATTTTATGAGTCGTACAATGGTAAAAATACTGTTTTTTTCAAGTTTAGTTCTTTTTTCATCTTGTGTCAGTATTCCGAAACAAACAGTAGAAATGTCAGTTTTATTGGAACAGCAACTTGATGCTTTAAAACAAGCAAATAATAGTATCATTGAAAATGTATATAAAGAGAAGGAAAAGAATATTACAGATTATGTAGATAATGTTTGGTTTCCACAATATTTAGAAGAATATTTTCAAAAACCTATTATACAAGAAGCATGGAATGAAGCTGTTAATACCGATAGTTTAGAATATAGGCTTGAACTTATACAAACTTTGACTCAAATTTGTATGGAGGAATATAAAACATACAAAGAATCTTTATTAAGTCCTATATATGCAGAGAAAGATACTATTCTGAGGAATTTTAACGAGCAATATGATCTGGCATTGAAGATGAATTCAATTATCACGAGGAATGTTAAATCAGCTTCAGACTTACAGAGTGAATATAAAAGTTACCTTAATAAGATTGTCTCCACTGAAAAATTAGATTCTATTACCCAATCGTCACTAGATAAAATTGATAAACAGTTTGATAATGTAATTGAAGGATTTGATAAATATGATAAATATGAAGATAAAATAAATAGTATAATTAATAAAATTAAATGATTATGGGATTTAATATAGATGATTTAGAAAAAGCTTCTAATGAAGCATCTATTGCAGCCTGTATAAAAACTGCTGCAGACAAAAAGAAAGCGCTTGGAGAATCTCTTTTTACAGAGGTTATAAAAGAATTAAAAGCTAATGGTGTAGATGAAAAAACTATAAATAGTCTTGAAACCGAAATTGGTCGTGCAACTGATAAGAATGAAGCTATTTTAAAGGTTATTCAAAAGGGTGATATTATTGCTAATAAGGTGCTTGAAATTGTAAATAATATTATCTAATAAGCGCACAATATATTTCTTTAGTTATAATGTATTGTAACTAAAAAAGCTTCCCGATTCAACTATCTAAATTGGGAAGCT
>NZ_JBBKBO010000016.1:0-28071 GCF_037890215.1 Prevotella sp. HCN-7019
AAGGGTGGAACTGCAATATATGATATTTGGGAAGTCTGATACAGCCCGAAATGAAAAAAAGAGCTGAACAAGTGCAAATATAACAGTTGATATACTGCATTTTATGCGGTATCAGATTCGGGAACGACTTTTTAATTTGTCTTAATTCGTTGCAGGTTTCTTCGGGATATATGGGAACATTTACGGGAATTTATTTACCTTTGCCGCATAACCGAAAAAAGCAACGCCGATGAAAGTTTCCGTCTATCTGAAAAAGTGTTCCCCCGAGGCCTCGAACATCTGTTTCAGGGTCAGGGATAGGAATGTGGACATAAAGGTCGTTTCCCTGCTTGAAGTGCAGGACAAGTATTGGGATTCCGATACCCTCAGCTACAGGCGCACGACAACCGTGCCTGCCGCTGAGCAGAAACGCCTGCCGGAACAGATCGCCGCCATCATCGAGCGGGCGCAGAAAACTTTCACGGACAAGGCGGACAGCAGGTGGATGAAGCAGGTCATCGAGGATGTGCTGTACCCTGTTCGCGCCTTCGAGCGGAACCACCCGAATCTGCTAGCCCGTGTCCACGAGTATCTGGAGAAGTTTGACGGCGCGGAGAGGACAAAGGAGCATATCGTCCGCTTCGAGCGCAAGATGACCCGCTACCACGACTACCGTCGGGAAATACTGGGCGAGGTAGATTTCACCCTCTTCGTGGAGACCGTTACGCTGGAGCAAATGAACGATTTTAGGGATTATGTCGTGAACGAGTACAAGCTGCGGCAGGAACATCCCGACTTCTACGCTCCCCGCCTGCTCATCAACCACAGGCCGAGACCGCTTTCCGGCACGACCGTCATCAACATCATGAATTTGTTCTGCACCTTCCTGCACTGGTGCAAGAAGATGAAGTATTCCGACAACGAGGTCTATGCCCTCTATGGCTGCAAGGAGCCCACCTACGGCGACCCGTTCTACCTCACTTCGGAAGAAAGGAATATCCTGTATGACGCGGACTTGAGCGACTGCCCGAAGCTGGCCGTCATACGGGACATCTTCGTGTTCCACTGCTATGTCGGCTGCCGAGTGGGTGACCTCTACAGGCTCACGAGGGCCAACATCAAGGACGGATTCCTGGAATACATGCCTCAGAAGACGAAGAAATGCCAGGCGAAGACCGTCAGGGTGCCGCTGCACGAGAAGGCACTGAAGATACTGGAACGCTACGATGTCAATTCCGGCAGGCTGTTCCCGTTCAAGCAGATACACACCTACAACCTCGGCATACGGGAGCTGCTGAAGCGTTGCGGCATAGACAGGACGGTGACCATCCTTGACACACACGGCTACAACACCGTGCAGAAGCCCCTGTACGAGGTGGCCACCAGCCATACGGCACGCAAGACCTTCGTGGGCAACCTGTACAGGCAGGTGCCCGACCCAAACCTGATAGCCTCCATGTCGGGGCATGTGGAGGGCAGCAGGGCTTTCAGCCGCTACCGCACGATAGACGATGACATGAAGCGCAGGCTTGTGGACATGATAGACTAGACAGAAAGGAGGACATATATATGAAAGTGACTGCATTCATCCGAAAGACCGCCGCCAAGAACAACATCACCGACCAGGCACGGGTCTATTTCCGTGTCCGGGACATCGGCGGCGTGGACATCAAGGCCGCGAGCGAGCTGTCCATCAATCCCAACCACTGGAGCCCGGAACGGCAGGGCTACAAGCCCCGCGTGGCACTGGTGTCGGAGGAGAAGAAGATGGGCTTCGACAAGGACGTGCAGCAGATTACCCATCTCATCACGAAAGAGTACCACCGTGGCGTGGACGGCAGCTGGCTCAAGGGGCTGATAGAGGAATACCACCATCCCGGCATCAACGCGAGGGGCGGCAACAAGGCCGACGAGTACCAGCTCTCGTACCAGATACGGAAATACGTCGAGGAAACACCGCTTGCGGATGAAAGCCGCAAGCACCACCTCGACAATCTCAACAAGGTACTGCGCTACGAGCGTTTCCACCACGAGGTGCTGCACCAGAGAGGCTTCCACCTGTGCATCGATACCGTCACGGCGGACGACATCAGGGACTTCAAACTGTGGATGCAGGAGGAACACAAGTATGTGGACATGTACCCCGTATTCTACCGGAACGAGAAACTCCGCGATGTCGGACAGAAGCGTTCCGAGAACAGCATGTCGGGCTCCCTCTACCGCATCCGCACCGTCATCAAGTGGTGCGTCAAGCGCGGACTGACGAGGAACAACCCGTTCGACCAGTACCAGATTGCCCGGCCGATGTACGGCGACCCGTTCTACCTGACACTCGAAGAGCGGGACAGGGTGTACTACACCGACCTGAGTGGCATGGGGGCAACCTATCCGGTCTATCGTGACATCTTCATGTTCCAGTGCCTGATAGGATGCCGCGTGAGCGACCTGAACAGGCTGACCAAGGCCAATATCGTGGACGGTTTCGTGGAGTACATCCCGCAGAAGACGAAGATGGAGCATGCCAATACGGTGCGTGTACCGCTCAACCAAAAGGCACGGGAGATACTTGAACGCTACAAGGATCTGGAGAACGCCCTGCTCCCCCGGTTCTCGCACTTCGGCTACAACAAGAAGATAAAGGAGATACTCAAGTATGTGGGCATCGACCGCAAGGTCATAGTACTCGACCCCAAGACAAGGGAGGATGTGGCAAGACCCCTGTACGAGGTGGCATCTACCCATACGGCACGCAAGACCTTCATCGGCAACCTCTACAGGCAGGTCAAGGACCCGAACCTGATAGCCTCCATGTCGGGACATTCGGAG
Organism: Prevotella sp. HCN-7019; assembly: GCF_037890215.1. Taxonomy (NCBI): domain Bacteria; kingdom Pseudomonadati; phylum Bacteroidota; class Bacteroidia; order Bacteroidales; family Prevotellaceae; genus Prevotella; species Prevotella sp. HCN-7019. Next base: position 2,806 of record NZ_JBBKBO010000016.1, read on the forward strand.
GGCAGCCGTGCCTTTGCCCGGTACCGGAAGATTGACGACGAGATGAAGAAGGAACTGGTAAACCTTCTGGACTGATAATTTCCCTGTTTCCCCCCTCCACAGACAATGCAATATGAATATGGACGAGCAGAAACAGACATACGAACAGTTCAAGGCGGACATCCTCCAGTGGAAGGACGCACACAGGGAGGAATACACCCGCTTCGCGAAAATGATGGCGGACGGGAACGAGGTGCAGTACCTTGCCGTATGCCGGGCCATATTCAAGCAGCTGCCCGGCATCAAAAAGGAATGGCAGATATCATGGTGTGACGACAGCACGGACGGATTCGAGAACATAGGCCTCCATTTTAAAGAGAACGCGGTGCCGGAGCAGATCGTGGAACTTTACAGGAAACAGAGGGAAGAGGATGCGACTTCTCCTCCGTCCTCCTTCTGGGGCAGGATGAGATACATTTTCAGACAGAGCCTGAGAAAACGCCGCGTGACCCTGTCCGCCCCTCTTGTATTGAGCTGGCTGTATTACGGCAAGAGTTTCGAGGCCATGGTGGACATGGTCAGCAGGCAGGCTGGGCATCCCAAAGCAGGGAACGCCGAGCGGATGGGCTGCTCCATTGTCGTCAGGCAGATTATCGAGGTGTCCATAAAGAATGGCTTCCGCACGCAGGAGGACTGGGACAGGCATTTAGCCATGAAAAGTGCCATTGAGAAAGGCGGCATCGGCGAATGGGCGTTGCAGTCCGTAAAGGACAAAATTGGAGGTAATGATACCGAAAACAATCAGACCGAGACAACAAGTTCCGTCACCGGAACGGCACCACAGACACAGCGGAAGGCAGGAAAGAAGAAGATACAGGAGCGGCCGCTTGCAGATTATCTCAAGTGCGGAAACAAGGAGGCAGTTATACAATGCATCCGCAATTTCGTTTCCATAAACACGAGTGCCGTCCATCAGGCACTCCCGTTCTATGTGCTGAAAGACCTGCGGCTGGTGGCCGGGATGCACGCCGCGAAGGAGTACAGCGTGGGGATGGCATTGCAGTTCCCCGACCTGCCCTCGCTGAAAAGCGAGAGCGCCATACGGCAGGCGGTCGGCTTCCTGAAGGCGGCAAAGCATGTCATCAAGGACGGGAAAGATCAGATGGCACCTCTTATCGAGAGTGACGAGAACCGAGACCTGTACCGGACACTGGCAGCGGAAATCAGAGAAATCGCTGCCGATGATGAAGCGGAAACTGTGGCCGGATAGGGCAAAACGAGCCGTTTTACATGGACATGCAGACTTGAATTGTCATGACAATTTAAGACAAATTATTATATATCAATCCGTTTCAATTCGCATATACTTTTGCACCGTCAATCCTCTTCCCGGGGATAGGCGGTGCTTCTCTTTTACAAGCCATCGGAAGCGGGGCATCAGGGAACTTTTGAAGATGGTCATCACAAAATTCAAAACTGATATTTATGATTACCATAGAAAGTCTGGTTGAGCAGGGCGCGAACGTGAAACTGGAAGTCACGCCAGCCGACCTTAAGATGTTTGCCGAGGCCATCGTGCAGCGCACGATGGCGGCCCGGCAGGAAGAACTGAATGCGGAGATGCGGCGTGTGGCGGAAGAGACATGGCTCAACACAAGACAGGTGCGTGAGCTGCTGAACGTGTGCGAGGGGACGCTCAACCTGTGGGCGAAGCGCGGCTACCTCGTCCCCGTCAAGGTGGGCAACAAGAACATGTATGCCAGATCGGATGTCCGCCGTGTGCAGACGGGAGGCAAGTCCGAGAGTGTGACATCCTATTGCAAGAAGAAAAATGGCTGACATGACAAACACCCGACTTGAACTGTGCAACATGATCCGCATGGAGGCGGAGCATGTCTGTGATACAGGCTTCCCTCTGGATGTCTTTCCGCAGGCCGTGCAGTCCGTCATACTCGACATGGACCGGTACGAGAACTACAAGACCGAGTTCATCGCGACGGCCATGCTGTCGGCGGTATCGGCCGCATTGGGAGGCACCTACCGTATCCGCATCAAAGGCGAGTGGCAGAGCAACGCCGCCCTCTACATCATCCTCGTGGGCAGGCCGGGACTGGGCAAGACACCGCCGCTGGAGGCGGCATACCGCCCCATACGGAAGCACGACTACGCCCTGTTCAGGGCGTATGAGTCGGAACTGGAGGCATGGAAGGCCGCCGGGGAGAGCGGCAGGAAGCCCGTACTGCGACGCACCGTCGTTTCCGACTTCACTCCGGAATCGCTACTGCTGACACATAACAGCAATCCCCGCAGCGTGGTCATTCTGGTGGACGAGATAATGGGCATGTTCAACTCCGCCAACCGCTACACCAACGGGCAACTCATAGAGCAGCTGCTCACGGCATGGAGCGGCGGGGCACTGGATGTGACAAGGGTCAGCGACACTATACCTGTGCATATTGAACAGCCGTGCATCAACATCATCGGGACCACGCAGACCAAGCGTGTGCATGAACTGCTGACGAAAGGCTTCGAGGAAAACGGCCTGCTCGACCGCATCCTGTTCGTGCTTCCCAAGTCCCGTGAAGTGCCAAAATGGACCGATTGGGATGATGGCGGGGAGGACAGGGCTTCCATGGCGGCGGCACGATGGGAACAGATACTTGGCAAGGTACTCGCCTTGGACTATGACACGGGAGAGGAAGAAAGGATGCCCCATGTGCTGTCTATGGACAGGGAGGCAAGGGAATATTTCTTCTCTTGGTGGAACAGGAAAGTGGAACGCATCAACCGGATAGAGGACGACGCCCAAGTGGAGAGTCGCGAGATGAAGCATCCGGCGCAGGTGGCACGGCTGGCCCTGCTCATGCAGGTGTTGCGGTATGCCATCGACGAGAGCCACCTGCAGTCTGTGGATACGGCATCGGTAAAGGCCGCCATCCGGCTGAACGGCTACTTCGAGGACTCGTACCGCCGCATCCGCTCATTCGTGGCGGAGGACATGTGCGAGGATCCGCCCAAGGTGCTGCTGTCGCTGTTGCCGGACACGTTCGACACGAAAACTGCCATCGCCATTGGGAAGGAATTGCAGAATGTCAGCGAGCGCACGGTGATGAACTACCTCAAGGAGCTGTGCCGGAGCAGGCTGCTGCGGAAGTCCAAGGCCGGGCATTATGAGAAGATCACATATGATAAATCTGGAAAATCTGATGACAGACAATGAACCGTCACCCCCAGACTGCAACGGATGACCCCCTCGTTGCAGCCTGCAGTCTTTGCAGTTTTGCAGTTTCAGGGTTCTAAAAACAGGTATTTCCTGCAAGACTGCAGGAACTGCAAACTGCAAATGACGGTTTCCACTTGCAGGAATCCACAAAAGAGAGCATCATGACCGAATACAGATTCCATCTTCAGAAATACAGGCCGGGCAGTAAGACCGTCTGTCCGGAGTGCGGCAGGAAAGCCTGCTTCACCCGTTATATCGACGAGGCGGGAGAGATTTCCTTCCCTGACAGCGTAGGCATGTGCGACCATATCAACAGTTGCGGTTACCACTACACACCGAAAGAATACTTCCGGGACAACCCGGCTGTCAAAGAAAGATTGAATGGGCAGGAAAGGTTTGGCGGCACACCGATAGCTGCAAGACCGCCAGCAAGAGCATTGCCCGAACAGAAACCACGGATTTCTTTTCTTCCCTCTGATTGGGTGGAGCAGTCCATGCGCAGGTACGACATCAACCCCTTGTACCGATACTTTACCAAAGTGATGGGCAAGGAGAATGTGGACAAGCTATTCAGCCTATACAGGGTCGGTACCTCAAGGAGGTGGGGCGGTGCGACCGTATTCTGGCAGATAGACCGGAACAGCAACGTGCGTGCGGGCAAGATCATGGGCTACGATGCCGTAACCGGACACCGTATCAAGGAGCCTTTTAACCAAGTCAGCTGGGTGCATTCCGTAAGGAAGGTGCCGTACTTCAGGATGAAGCAGTGCCTGTTCGGAGAGCACCTGCTGTCGGACACTTCCGCCGCCATGTCCGCCAAGCCCGTAGCCATTGTCGAGAGCGAGAAGACGGCACTGGTCGCCGCCCATTTCATTCCCGATTTCATCTGGCTTGCCACCGGAGGGATACACGGGTGCTTCAATGGCGAAGCGGTGCAGGCATTGGACGGACGGGAGGTGATTCTTTTCCCCGACCTTAAGGCAACGGAGGAATGGAGGCAGCGGCTGCCCATGCTGGAACCCGTATGCAGGCGTGCCACATGCTCCGACCTGTTGGAAAGAATAGCGACCGACGTACAGCGCAGTCAGGGACTGGACATCGCCGACTTCCTGCTGATGGAGGACACGCCGCAGATGATTCTCGCAAAGATGATAGAACGCAACCCCATGTTGCAGACCTTCATCGACACCTTCGGGCTCGAACTGGTGGATACCGGGAGGGTGGAATGACATTTGACATCAGATACCTTTCCGCCATCCGCCCCTGCCAGTCCGATTCATCTCCGGGCTTGCCCGTGTGCCAGTAATAGACCCTATGGGGGAGCCTAATACCCCAACCGCCTTTTGGCGGCGGGATGCGTGCCACTTAAAACAGCAAGCTGGGCACATAACCTGTCCGGGAAAAACTGAAAGGCATCCGGCAAATATGGAATGCCACTATATACTGAACCGTTACTTTATCTCATAAAAAATCATAGATAAAGTAGTAACTCGGTGTTATGTTGTATTGGTGAGTTTGTACTTTTACTCAAATATTTTATAAGATAAAGTACAAACTCACTCTTTGAAATTTGGCAGACACATATGGATTGAGTACCTTTGCGGAAACGGAAATATTATGCAGGACAAACTGGTTTCACGAGACAGGGAATGTGACGAACTGCAGCGGTGTCTGGAATCAGACCGCTCCGAATTTGTCATCATCAGCGGACGGAGGCGTATCGGTAAGACATATCTCATAGACAAGTTCTTCAACTATAAATATGATTTCACCTTTGTCGGCGAGCACAACACTCCGGCTTCGGTGCAGATACAGAATTTCATGAGGGCGATCAAGCGTCATTCGAAAAGAAGACAGCCGAAAGCCGGGACATGGTATGATGCCTTCAATGCGCTTGAAGATTATCTGGAGACATTGCCTTCAGACCGGAAAAAAGTCATATTCATTGATGAAATGCCTTGGATGGATACGCAGAGGTCGAATTTTGTCAATGCCCTGGAAACATTCTGGAACGGCTGGGGCAACAGGCGTACAGACATCATGCTCATCGCCACAGGATCGGCGACATCATGGATGGCGGACAAGATAGAAGCCAATCAGGGAGGATTGCACGCAAGAGTGACCTGCAACCTGCATCTTTCCCCGTTCAATCTGCATGAGACGGAAGAATATCTGAGGCAGCGCAACTGCAGATGGGACAGATACCAGATTCTGCAATGTTATATGATATTCGGCGGCGTTCCCTTTTACCTGAGCCTCCTGAATACCTCTGACAGTCTTGCACAGAACATTGACCGGCTCTTTTTTGCAGATGGTGCCCATCTCAAAGGGGAATTCGACGAACTGTACAATGCCCTGTTCAGCAATGCCGACACATATATATCAATAGTCAAGTTATTGTCGGAGAACAAGTCCGGACTGACAAGGGAGGACATAGCAAAAGCCACAGGTCTGGAAGGCTCTTTCTTAAGCAAGATACTGAAGAACCTTGAACGCTGCGATTTCGTAACCCGTCTGTCACATTTCGGGAGCAAGACCCGAGGAAGCATTTTCAGGCTTACGGACTTCTTTACATTGTTTTATTACAAGTTCATAGAATCCAACAATGCCAAGGATGAAAGGTGGTGGAGCAACAACATGGATTCCCGCAGCGTCTCTGCATGGATGGGACTCAGTTTTGAACTTGTGTGTCTGGCACATCACCGGCAGATAAAGGCGGCACTCGGAATAGCCGGTGTCGGAACGGCCATATCCTCATGGAGAAGCAAGGCAGATTCTGACAAAAACATGCCTGGCTTCCAGATTGATATGATTATCGAGCGAGCAGACCGTATCATCCATTTGTGCGAAATGAAGTTCAGCACTGACCGTTATGCCATCACTGATAATTACGAGATGAAACTCCGTGAACGGATGGGATTATTCCGTATGGCGACAAAGACCAGAAAGACATTGGTAATCACATTTGTCACCACATACGGAGTGGTGGACGGAAAACATAAAAGTATCGTCCACAGTGAAGTCACCATGGACGACCTTTTCAAATCATAGGAATATTATTGTTACGGAAGTCGGCCTATCATTGTCCTGATAGCATAAACGACAGATGTGGGACGGATTCTTGCCGCAGACAGGGCAGTTGACAGGCTCGAAGCGGTCACGAACCGTTTTCCATCCTTGGAAACCAGAAATCTACCTCTTTCAAGAATGGACTGCCAGTGTGCCTGTATGCACGACCTTCCGAGCAGAGTGTCGAAAAGCACGGCCACATGGCGGATGTTATTTACCTGAATACGGAAGCCCTCCTCGCAGGCAAAAAGAGTTTCCATATCCTCCATACGAACCGTAGGAACACAGAACAGATGGTAAGTATTGGCACAAGACACAATACCTGCCATCTGTTCCTTCGAAAAATTACACTCGAATGAAAGTGAAGCTGCGGTCGCCATTGGATCCGCATCATACGCAAATGCCGGACTATTTATTTCAGATGTGTCATACATCCTTTTCAGTTCCATGCAATCATCCAATGAGAATGATTCGGTAGCGAACTTTTCTCGCACACAATCCTGATAATCATGCAGAATACCTCGAACTATATGGATAATCATCTCATGGCAATTCCGGCAGACCACATTGTCACAGTCTATATACCGGTGACTGTTGATGAAGTCATCCACGAAGCGATGATAAAGTTTGCCGCTGTCAACGACATTCCGGAGATAGGCTTCTCTCGCTGAAGCGAGCAATGCAAAAAGTCCATTCCACACATCCTGTTCGGCAGTGATGTGCCGATGATGCAAATCTCTTCCAAAAAGAGAGAATACAGTTTTCTGATCTGTTCATTTTGAAATTGATTAAATGTTTATACTATTGTGATTGTTTCCTTTTCAGATTTTCTGACAATTATAATGCTGACTTCATACAGTAAGCCAATGCCACCGCACATTCAATACAGAAGTGATGGTAACGAAGTTTGCAATTTAACACATCTTTATCTACAGTTTCCACCCGGAAATACTTTCCTGTATATTCCACAAATGAGCATAAAGTCCGTCCTTTTTGACAAGCCCATCGTGTGTGCCTTCTTCCTCTATCCGTCCGTTATCCAAAACGATTATCCGGTCGGCATCCTTGATTGTTTTGAGCCTGTGGGCAATGGCAATGACGGTACGTCCTTTAATCAACGAGTCGATGGCTCGTTGTACCTCCACTTCGTTTTCAGGGTCGAGCGAGGCGGTAGCTTCATCCAGCAGGATGACTTGTGCGTCTTTCAGCATGGCACGGGCAATGGATATGCGTTGTTTCTCGCCTCCGGACAATGTACAGCCTCCTTCGCCAACCATCGTGTCGTAGCCTTGCGGCAAGTGCATGATGAAGTCGTGGCAACAGGCCTTCTTGGCGGCGGCAATGATTTCCTCGTCCGTCGCATTCGTCTTGCCGAAACGGATGTTGTTGCGTATGGTGTCTTGAAACAGATAGACATCCTGGAACACCATAGAAATGTGGCTCATCAGACTTTCGGGAGCTATCTCGTCCATCGGTACACCACCAAAGAAAATGCGTCCCTGTTGCGGGTCGTAGAAACGGGCGCAAAGTTTCATCACCGTGCTTTTCCCGCTTCCCGAAGGACCTACGAGAGCTGTCAAGGAGTTTTTTGGGAGCGTGACGGTTATGTCGTGCAGTACTTCCTTATCCTGATAGGCAAACGATACGTGCTCAAACCGGATGTCGCCTGCCGCCGGGGATTGCCGTTCTCCTTTCATTTCAGGCTCGTTCATCAAGGATAAGATACGTCCTCCTGCAATGGAAAAGTATCGGAACTCTGTGAAATTGGTCAGGGCAGAAGTCAATGGGTCGAACACACGGGAACCGACCACGAGAAACAGCACGAACACAAGTATGGAAAGTTGGCCTCCCAACAGCAGGTATGTTCCGCACAGCACCATCATCGTCAGCCCTGCACGTACCAATGTGATGCTCAACAGGACGAATGGCCCTAACAGGGCTTCCTGACGGATGCAGGCACGGCGAAGTTCGGCAAAGGCATCGCGCAGCCGGACGAAACGGTCGCCCAACAGATTGTAGGCTTTCATCACCCGGATGCCCTGCAAGTATTCCTCCAACCGGTTTCCCGCGTTTATCTTCGCCTGGATTTGTCTGCCGCTCAGCTTCCGTTGCGCCTTTGTACTTGCCCACAGGACGAGCAAAGCAAGTGGCAACGCGGCAAACATGCTGACCGCCATCCGCCAGTCTATCCATATCAAGGAAGCAAAAGCCAATACGGGCATCACTACCGCACCCATCAGTTGGGGCAGGTGATGCGAGATGCCGGTTTCTGCCATCATGAAGTCCGTAATAAGCATGGAGGACAAATCGCCGGGGTCACGCCTTGACAGAAAGCCTAATGAAAGTTTTCGCAGGTGTTCCGCCAACGACAAACGTCCCGAAGCGCTCATCTCGTAAGCTCCCCGGAAATTGGCGCGATAAGCTGCCCTTTCCGCCAAAGCCATGACCAGCATATAAACGGCCATGATGCCGAATATCCACCACAGACGGGCGGTGTCGAGCGGCTGTCCGCTTCCGTCGAAAGCATTGAAAATGATGCGTATCGCTTCTATGGAAAGACAGAACGGCACGATGTTCACCAAGTTGGCAAGCATGGTGAAGCCGACGGGTTTGTAAAGCCGTTCGGTATGTCCTATGGTAATGTTTTTGATCGCGTTCATATACAGTTCTCCTTTCATTTATGTGATATAATATGTATTTCGTCCTTTTTACGGATTGTTCTGATGGATGAAAATCCGGCTTCATACAACCGCTCTTCTAATTCAGTCGGAGTATAAACCACCATTCCGTCTATCCGTTCCGTCCACATCTTTCCCTGCTCGGGGTCGCTCGCTTCCAGACTGATAAGAAAACAGCCTCCCTTTCGGAGTACACGCGCCACCTCAGACAACGCCTTGTTTATAGGCGACCAGAAATAGACTGTTTCAAAAGCTGTTACAGCGTCAAACGCTTCTTCTTTATAAGGCAAGGAACAGACATCCCCTTGTTGTATGAAACATCTTTTATCCAAGTCTTTTGCATTGTACTTTTGGGCGAATGAAACACTTTCTTCTGACAGGTCTATGCCGTAGATGTTTCCTTTCGGACATAAATTCAATAGACGCTTCAAATTCGCACCACCGCCACAGCCTATATCAAGCACATTCCATTCAGGCTGCCATTCCACTTGCATCATGCCACGATTAGCCAAAGATGCATGAAAACAATTCATCCCTCGCAAAATCATCCGTCCCCAAAATCCTTGTGGACAGCTTGTGTTTTGCAAGACCTTGTTTAAGAAATTCTTTTTTCCCATATTGCTTTTAGTTTTTGTTCAACGTCCAATGGTATGCGCTCGTATAGGCATCCCACATATTCTTATATACACCCTCTGTAACGGACAGTTGTTCATGCTTTCCGCACTGCACGATACGCCCCTCTTTCATGACGACAATCTGATGCGCAGAAATAATGGAAGAAAGGCGATGGGCAATCACGATGACCGTCTTGTCCTTTATCAGTGACTGCAAAGCCATCTGCATTTTATGCTCGTTTTCAGGGTCGGCGAAAGCTGTCGCTTCGTCCAACACCAGTATCGGAGCATTCTTCAATATGGCACGAGCCACACATATCCGTTGGGCTTCACCGCCGGACAGGAATACACCTTTATCGCCTATCCTTGTTTCGTAGCCTTGCGGCAAACGCTCTATGAAATCGTGGCATTGGGCAGCTTTCGCAGCGGCTATCACCTTTTCTTTCGTGGCATCAGGAGAGCCTACGGCGATGTTCTCATAAAGAGTGTCGTAAAAAAGGAAAGTGTCTTGAAAGACGAATGAAACCATATCCATCAGTTTTGCGGTAGCTATTTGGCGAATATCCGCACCACCTATACATATTTTCCCTTGCTCCACATCCCAGAACCGAGGTATCAGGTTGGCAATCGTTGATTTGCCGCTTCCTGACGGACCGACAAGGGCGGTTATCTTTCCTTGTGGTGCAATGAAGCTGACATCACGCAGGGCTTCCGTCCGTGTTCCCTGTTCTGTGTTCTCGTAGGAGAATGACACATGGCGAAATTCCACATCGTAAGCGGCAGGCACTTGCGGATGTACCGGCTCCGGCACAGGTTTCTTTTCAAGTATGCGGTCGATACGGTTTACACCTTCATCGATGTCGCGCGTATTACCTCCCAAGAATGTCAGTTTATAAACGGGGGAAGCCATACCCGGTCCCATGATAATGAAGAACAGCCATACTACCGCCAATGACAAGGATTGCGGACTGGCTTGCATCAGCAAGATGCCCATAGGAAGAATAAACGTTACCATAGAATTGAGCAGGACGGTAAAGGCAATCATCCCGTTCTGGTAGGTGTCACAGCATTTCAAGGCGAATGTCTTGTATGCCTGAATCTCGGCATTGAACTGACGGAACGAACGGACGCTTTGCCCGAATATCTTGACGACGGGCATTCCCCGTACATACTGCACAGCTGATGCGCTCATTTTTTCCTGTGCATCGTAGTAGATACCCATGAACTCCCTTGCCCTTTTTCCCATGAAATTGGAAAATTGCAGGAATAAGCTAAGCACCACAACGGCCAGGCACACGACTGTCAGCCACACATCCAGCGAGAAAAAGATGACCAGCATGACCGCCACCGTAGCCACTACATTGACCAAATCCGGAATGGTATGGGCGATGAAGCCCTCTATTTTCTCGATATTCTGGTCCATTGTTTTCTTGATGGCTCCCGTAGAGGTATTGTTCAAATATCCCAAAGGCAGTTTGCCGATATGTTCAGACAGACGGACACGCAACCCATACAAGATACGGAATGCAGCCACATGTGAGGACATCAGGGCGGCATAGAGCAATATCAATCCGCCAACAAGCCCTCCAAATGCAATCCATCCCCAACGCATCATGTCCGTTCCGTCCAAAGCGGAAAGATTGGAGCCATTCGACAGCAACTCTTTCAAAATTTCATAAACTGCCCAATAAGGCACAAGCATACACACCGCGCTGCCAGCCGACAGCAGACCTGCTAATATAAGCAGACCTTTCCTTTGTCCCGCTATCTCGAACAGACGGGACAAACCTTCTTTCTTCTTCGCTTTCGTTTTCATTTATATATTAATCGGTTATATATTCACGTAAAGTATCGGATGGCAAAGCGTGGAATAAAAACGCTGCTTTCATGGTCACAAAGACCATCGGGCATATTCGACTCCCACGCTTCACGCTAAATATTGTCCGGTTCTCTATTCGTTGTTGGCAAATTCCCGTAACAGCTCCGGACGGACTATAACAGTTCCCTCGCCCTTTTCTTTTCTGGTCAGCCGGAAATCACAGCATGGAGCCGCATGAGACAATGTTTGGGTTCTTGTCAGCCGGACACCAAGTATGTCATGTGAGATATAATCGTTCACGCATAAATAAGGGAAAAAACGCTTGACACCCAAAACAGAACAAAGCTTGGCAACCGGACACCGGATTATGTCCATACCTACATCGAACGTGTCGTTTTCATCCGGCATCACGCAATCGAACAGCCAATCGTCCTCCGAAGAAACACGAGAAGCGGAAGCGATACGCCGCACATAATCGGGCGAACATAACATATCGCGTATTTCCGGTATTTTCCCCGGAGGGACACTTGATAACGTAAGCTTTCCCAATGCTTTCTGCGTAACAATGGAAAGTTCCGTCAAACTCCACCCCCTGGATGACAGCTCTTTCCACAGACCAATCTCATAAGCTATGCCGATGATATTCTTCACCCATGGCGATGTCGCCGGGACATCCGGGATAATAGCGGATACGTGACGGAAATCATCAATGGCTTTTTTCATCACGGATTCCAAGGTCTCCTTCGATAAACGAGATGACAGTTCTTCCCTGAAAAATCCTTCAAACCGTTCCAACATCGGAAGGAATGGCCTAATCGTCGTCTCTTTCATCTTTCAAGAAATGTTATCGTCGTATCACGGAAACCTGATCCAACCACATCAATGCCGTTCTTTTCCTGAACGATACGATATCCCAGCAGCGAGCTGAACTTATAACACAGCCACGGGATCCGCCCCAATATCTGTCCGAAGAAAAATCCCCAGCGTGAACGGAAGAACTTCATATAGTTAGCCTGTTCAATGAGCTTTAAAGACGGTTCCCATTGTTCCACCACATGCCCGTTGCTTATGCCGGAACGGATTTGAGCCTCGTGTTTGCGGAGCGAATCGGGCTTCACACCATGTCGGCTCATTATCGTGCCGCACACGTCAAACCACAATTCACCTCCCCCGAAACGGTTTGCCACGTGATGCAGGAAGGATTTTACTTGCTTCTCGTAGAAGTACATCAGTACCCCCTCCACGATGAAGATAAATTCTGCTTCGGGGTGCTTCCGGCGCAGGTCATCCATCCAGTCGGTCTCCAACAAAGACGCTTCAATATAGACATTGTCCGGCTGTTCGGGTATCAATTCCCGGCGTAGAGCAATGACCTCAGGCAAATCCAAATCATAAAAGACTGCTTTCTGACTTCCGATACGCTGGAAACGGGTATCCAGTCCACATCCTACATTGACCACGACCGGATGCGAATGTGCTTTAATAAATCGGCGCACAGCGCAGTCAAAATACCATCCACGCACCACGCATCCCACTTCGCTCAACTTTGCCCCGTCGAACTGGGAATAATCGTATTCCAAACTGTCCGCCAGCCATTCCGCAGCCTTGTCATATAGAATGGGATTATTCCGGCGGCTTTCTTTGGCTCTCATGTATAGCGGAATAAGCAATGTTTCCGCTACAATGCTCTTAAACTCGTATTTCTGTTTCATATTTTGGGATATTTAATAGTGAACGATATTCAGAATTGTTCATAAAAAAGGAGGAAACCTCCGTGAAGATTTCCTCCTTGCCAACCGTTCTGATGCGGTTGAATGTTCGTATGTACGTTGTCTGTATCTCATATCTTGATAATAGCCCTCCAACCTTGGATTTCAAACAGGATATAATCGTGCAAAATAGCCTCCATCTCTTGCCGGGGTACGGAATGCATCAATAGCTCCTCGAACATCGTGAACATCCATACCGTATGCAAATGAATGATAAAATCGGACACAGCCGTATTGATTTCGGGATATTTCCGCTGCATGGACGCGAACCACGCCTTAACCAATTCCGTGGAACGGTCGGTATAATTCTCACGGAAGCGTTCCAATGAAGAACCTTGCGCACGGAACAACAGTATTTCCATTAGCGAACAGTGTTTGTCAATCAACGAAACATATTCGTCAATGCAGGATTTCAGGTATTTTTCCGACCGCATCATCATAATATCTTCGCCCCGTATGCCGTGGTGTTCTTGCAGCATGGCTTCCAAAGCGCACAAGACAGGACGGACAACTTCATGGAACAATTCATCTTTGTTCGTGAAGTAGTTGTAGATGTTTCCGACACCAACTCCAGCCAATTCCGCCACTTCACGCATGGAAGTCTTAGAATAGCCTTTCTTCTCGAATTGCTGTCTGGCAATCGTCAATATCCGACCCCTTATGTCCTCTTTCAGCACTTGCATTTATAACGAACAATGTCTGTTTTTAATTTTTTGTAAAGGTATAAGGCTTGAAATTGTCGGGCAATACCTATTTTTAGGGAATTTCAATGCTTAGATATATGTATTTTTGTAACAAGGAGTGTTATTTAAAAATATTATAGTACATATGTATAACAAATTAGTGTATATGTAGAATTTGACTACTTTAATACTATTATACATTAGCGTCCCGTTAAAATGGGACGAGTTAAACAATTAATCACATTACTGTCCCGTAAAAGTGGATAAATAGTTCTTTGAAATTATTGAAATATAGTCAATTACACGGTTTTTTGAAATGAAACGGACTTGATTTTGCAACATTGCAGTCTAATACAAATGGCTGCTATGTTCCAAGACAAATACGTATTCTCTCAATTAACCGCTTTTCTGAACAGGACTCAGTTCAACAACTATGTTCGCAAGTATGATGGCAACAGATATGTGAAACATTTCACTTGCTGGAATCAGATGCTTGCAATGATGTTTGGGCAACTGAGTAACCGTGAGAGCCTGCGAGACTTAATCGTTGCTTTCGAGGCGCATAGGGCCAAGCAATATCATCTTGGTTTAGGTCGTGAACCGATAGCCAAGACAACTCTTGCGACAGCCAACCAGAACCGTGATTACAGAATCTTCGAAGACTTTGCATTCTATATGATGAAGGAAGCCTGCGAGAAGCGGACGACCAACATCCTTGACATTTCCGGAAAGAAATATGCGTTTGATTCAACAACGATTCCGTTGTGTCTTGCAACATTCCCATGGGCAAAGTTCCGAAGCAAGAAAGGAGGGGTGAAAGCTCATGTCTTATACGACATTGAAGCACAAGTTCCTGCCTTCTATACTGTAACTACTGCATCAAAGCATGATTCCACAGCAATGTCTTCAATCCATTATGAACCAAATGCTTATTATATATTCGACAGGGCTTATGACTCCTTTAAAGAACTCTATAGGATACATCTTACAGACTCTTTCTTTGTTGTCAGAGCCAAGACGAACTTAAAGTATAAGACAGTCAGATGGAAGCGAAGAATGCCAAAGAACATAATGACAGATGCGGAAGTGAAACTGACCGGATATCTCTCCGAGAAAAAATATCCTGAGTCATTCAGACTCGTCCGATATTACGATGAAGAAGATGACCGTGAGTTCACTTTTTTGACGAATGCAAAACAACTTTCTGCACTGGATGTCGCCGATCTTTATAAGAAAAGATGGTTAATCGAGCTGTTCTTCAAATGGCTCAAGCAGCATCTCAAGATAAAGAAATTCTGGGGCACAACAGAGAACGCTGTTCGCATACAAATCAGTGTCGCTATTATCACGTACTGTCTTGTGGCTATTGTCCAACATGATATGAAGTTGAAACGTTCAACCTATGAAGTTTTGCAAATTCTCAGCATATCATTGACAGATAAAAACCACTTGCGTGACCTGTTCGACAAGACTAATTTCAATGATGTCAAAGATCTAAATGATCCCCTGATTCCGGGGCTTTTTGATTAATTGTTTAACTCGTCCCATTTTAACGGGACGCTAATGATCCAAAATACCAAAATGTGGGGATTGCGAGGGGGGGGGAGATTGCTGTAAATTTGCAGTCGAATAAAAAACACCTAATCTTATTTTCCGACCGTTTAACCTTTTCAAATATAATCGTTAAAATATGAAACATTTTACAATCAAACTAATGACGGTGGCCGCAACCCTGCTGGCCTTCGCCTCTTGCAGCAAGGATGATGACGGACCGTCCGGGAAGATCGACCTGAAGGTTCAGGCTGTCGCTCCGACTACGGAGGACAAGGTTTCGGACTATTCTCAGTTCACCGTAACCGTATCCTCGGAGCGTGACGGGAAGACCATGACGGAATCTCTGGATGCCTCCGGTTCCGCGACATTCAACCTCGATATCGGCAGTTACGGAATCGAGATCCGGGGCAAGGAAAACGGCAAGGAATATTTCGGTACGACGGGTATGGCGCAATACGGCCAAAGTACCACGGTAAGCGTCGACGTGGAAAACCTCTCGGTACACTATACGGGCAATATGGACGGCATCGTTCTTTCCGAGCTGTTCTATAACGGCGGCACCTACGGCGGCACGATGATGCACCCCGACCAGTATATCGTCATTGCGAACAATTCGGACCGTGAGATCAACGTCAGCGGACTGGCACTCGCACAGGCTTCGAATATGAATACGCTGCCATGCTCGGACCTGACCTCGCTTCTGCCGGATTACGTGGTGGCTGCCAATATTTACCAGATACCGGCCGGACAGAATTATACACTCGCACCGGGCGAAGTTTACGTCATCGCTTCGCAGGCGCAGAACCACACGGAAAGCTACACGCCCAATCCGGAGAAAGACACCGGCATTCCGGTCGACCTTTCGGGTGCCGATTTCGAACTCGCCGATAACGACGCAGCCATGTCCGGTTCGGCCGTGGACAATCCGAAAGTTCCCAACCTGACGAAAGTCGCCAACAGCATGCCGGGCGGCGTCACGGCATGGATGCATCCTTATGGTATCCGTCCGCTGTTCCTGTTCGACGCCAGCGGTATCGAGTGGAGTTCGTTCAAGAGCCAGAACGGGTTTACCTACAACGACCGTCCGAAAAAGGATGCCGCCATTCAGGAATATCAGGGTTACAAGGTTCCTACGAACCTGATCGTGGATGCCATCGAAACGACCTCTGCAACCACTCCTTACTGGGGTAATTACACTTCCAAGTCGCTGCCTGTGACCGTCGACAAAAGCTATGTCCAGGCTACGATCGAAGGCTGTCACCACAACACGTTCATGTACCGCGTGAAAGGTACCGACGGGAAGTTCCAGGATACCAACGATTCGAGCGTGGATGTGAAGATCGAACACCGCAGCGACTTCAAGGGTTACCCGGAAGGCTGGAGAAACGAATAATCACCGGAGAATGGATTTGTCAGGGCTCGTCCGGGAAACTCCCGGGGGTGCTCTGACAATTCTGTAATTCCGGTCCCAGATAACGGGGCAGGTCCGTATACGGAGACCGGAATGGAATGACGAGGGGATAAATGAAGAAACTGATATTCATAGCCTTTTTTATATCGGGTCTATGCTCCGCACTCTTCGCGCAGACGGATAAAGCCACTGTGGAGGGTGTCGTCCGGGACTCGGACGGCAAGCCGCTGAGTTTCGCCACGATGTTCATCGCCGAACTCGGAACGGGAGTCTCGACGGACCTCGAGGGAAAGTTTCGGTTTACGGGAACGAAGGGAACGGAATATACGTTGAATGTTTCGTACCTGAACCATGTCGACAAGGAGGTCAAGGTGAAGGCCGGTAGCCCGGAACCCTTGGTGATCGTACTCGAAGAACAATCGTACGAGCTCGCGGAGGTGGTCGTCATGGCGGATTATAAGAAAAACCAAGGCTCTACGGCCGTCATCAACCAACAGGCGTTGGAGCATATCCAGCCCACGTCGGTAGCCGACGTGCTGTCGTTGATCCCGGGCGGATTGTTCCGGGAGTCGAGTGCCACCGGTTTCAACCGCATATCGCTGCGTCAGTCGGGCAGCGACGACAATACGTCGCTGGGTATGGCAGTCGTCATGGACGGCATCCCTCAGGATAACGACGGCTTTCGGGCTTCTATCCCGGGGTTGTCTACCGACGAATACAGCGACCGGCTCGGCATGAACAGGGGCATCGATCTGAAAACGCTTTCGACCGACCATATCCGCAAAATAGAGATCGTCAAGGGCATTTCCTCGGCCAAACTGGGAAACCTCTCGTCGGGCGTCATTCAGACGACCTCGAAGATAGGCATTACTCCCGCACAGCTTCGCATGAAGGTCGATCCGCTTACCAAGCTGATCTATCTGGGCAAGGGGTTCCGCATTTCGCCGAAGATGGGTTATCTGCATACCGGAATCGACTATACTTCGGTTTACGACGACCGCCGCGACCCTATGAGCAAATACAGCCGCCTGACGGGCCAGGTCACCTATAACAATTCCGTCGATGTGGGGGACAAGACGCTATTCCTCTTTTTCAAACTGTCCGAGGTCTATACGCTGAACCAGGCTAAGGAGGACGAGCTGACGCAGGATTACAACGAGTCGTTCCGAAACAAGTATTCGAGGACCGGCGCTTCATTCAAGGCGCAAATGTACGATCTGGGGAAGATCGTCGATAATGTCGAGTTCATCGCTTCGGCGGACTATACCTACGACCTGATAGACCGCAATCGCCTCGTGCAGACCGGGACGCCGCTTCCGTCCCCGCTGGCGACAGAGGAGGGCGAATCGGAGGGCATATACCTTCCTTCTACCTATTACAGTCCCTTCCAGATCGAGAACAAGCCGTTGTCGCTGCTTACGCAACTGAATGCCGAATCTCTTTTCGAGACGCGTTCTTTCCGCCACAAGGTGATATACGGTCTTTCATGGAAGCGGACCAAGAACTATGGGGAGGGCGTTATGGTCGACATGACCCGGCCGCCCTATCCGGGGAACAACGAATACGTGCGTCCGGTGCCCAACCGAAGCATTCCCGCACTGTCGGTCGGCGCAGCCTATGCGGAAGAACAACTGAAGCATTCGAACCGCTGGTTCGATTTCGAGCTGAACGCCGGGGTCCGGTTTACGCAGATGTTCAATTTAGACACGAAATATACCGAATTGAGAAAGTTGCAGGTCGAACCCCGTATCAATGCGGCGTTGTCGTTCAATATCGATCTTGCCGGCGGCAAATCGTTACGCAATATGTTCCGCTTCGGGTTCGGACAGGAGAACAAGCTGCCTACGCTCGATTACATCTACCCGGACAGGGTCTACAAAGATATGATCGTGTTGAACGCTTATACCAAGCAGGACGATCCGTTCAACCATCTGATCACCTATACGAAAATCTACGATGTCACGAACAATAGCCTGCGTCCGAACCGGAATACGAAATACGAAGCGGGATGGGATGTGGAATACGAAGGCTACTCCCTGTCCCTGACTTTTTTCAAGGAGCACTCCGACCGGGGATTCGAAAGCGTCGCCGAGTATTCTCCCGTCCGCTATACACGTTATGTCGACCCGATCGACGGGCAGCCGATCGTCGGCCGCCGGCCGGAAAAGGAGGATTATGTGGCGGACCCGTATGCCACGTTCGTGGATATGGACATCGTACGCAACAGCATGAAGGTCGAGAAAAAAGGTCTGGAGTACCTGCTGCGCTTCCCGAAGATCATCCCTCTGTCCACGACGGTGGAGATCAACGGCGCATATTATGATACGCGTTACTCTTCGGGCGCTCCGTTGCAGTACCATCCTGCCTTCAGGGACGACGACCGTCCGCAACCGTACGTGGGAATTTACCGGCGTCAGGATATCACCCGCCAGCGGATTTTCAATACGAACCTTTGGTTCAACACGAATATTCCGCGCTATAAAATGATTTTCACTACCTTCTTCCAGTTCATCTGGCTGAATGAAGAGATGCGTATCAACGGAGATGAATACCCTTCCGCCTATTTCGATACGGACGGTCGGCTGCATACCGTGGACGACCGGATACTGCAATCGATTAAGGACGGACATACGGTGTGGCGGCACTATCATATCTACAAGGAGGATTTCAGCGAAACGCTGCCCGTATCGCTGACGGTTAATTTCAAGGTGACCAAAGAGTTCAGCCGGATGATACGCGCCTCGTTTTTCGTGAACAATATTCTGGACATCAATCCCCTGTATAAGAACCGCTACAACCAGAACGTGCGCGTATGGCAGAAATCGTTCTTCGGGGCCGAGATGACATTCAGTTTTTAATATACACTGAGGATGCCTTTAAGACACACATATTTCACACCGGGAATCGTCGCTGCGCTCCTGTGCAGCCTGTGTAGCGTTCCTCCCGTCAGAGGTCAGGAGAGGCTGACCTCGACGGCGTCGCATTCCCCGTTGCAGACCGAGTTCGAGAACCGTTCGTTGCGGCCCGGGACGGACATGCGGGACGCTTATCTGAGAAATCCGGCCCTGATACACCGCATGGTCGGCGAGCGGCGCTACTTTTCGGCCGAAAATCCCGGGTTCGTCAGAGAGAAGCCCGGTACGATCTTCATCGCTGCGGACGGGGCTTCCGGACGACAGGAAGGGGATTATCTGCCTTACGAGGGGCAGGAGTTCCGCGATTTTTCTGTCCGGGCGGACGGATACAAGCAGGGCGACCGGGCAACGTTCTTCGCCCGGATCGGATTTACGGCAGGAGGGAACGACAATGTGGGTTGGAGCGCGCTGCGCAATCCCGAACTGTACTGGCCTTACATCGTTTCCGATTCGACAGGCGGCGACTTCCGTTACGAAAAGTACAATCTGATGTGCGGGTACTCGTTCCGGCTCGGGCGGTTCGATCTGGGCGTGTCGGGGGAATATACGGGCGATTTCGCATTCCGCCAGAACGATCCCCGTATCGAGGATATCTCCACGTGGCTTACGCTCAAGGCCGGTGCCGCCTATACATTCCGCCGCCATGTCATAGCCCTGAACGCGGAATTCATGCACCATCGCCAGCATGCGGATGTCAAACACTTCCGGACCGGACAGTTCGCCGGTTTCTTCATCGAATACGGGTTCGGTATGTTCGACTACATTTTCAGCCCGATTTTCAATTCTATGGAACAACGGCAGCATATCAACGCTTACGGCGTGAATCTGACGTTCAATTCCGATCCTTCGCGGGCGTTGCGCCTGAATCTGTTGCTGGGATACGGCCGTGAAACGATGAAGACGGAAGAGAACAATTATAAGGTGAATCTCTACCGGGCTCCGGCCAATACTTTCGATGCCGATCTGGGCATATTGTGGAATGACCGTCGGTGGGGAGCGGAATTTTTGGTGAAGGCCGCTTATGAGGATAAAAAGGGAACGGAAAATATCTTCGAACGTTATATTTCGTCGTCTCAGGACGGTGTGGACGTGTACGATTTCCGCAAGATCGGAGAACAGAACCGCTATGGGATGAAGCGTCTGGACGGAAGTGCGGAACTCAAGGTTTCCCGTTTTCTGGGACGGCACTATACCGTGTCGCTGCTCGGAGGCGTCGGCTATATGATGCGCGAGGAGACCTACAAGGGCCACGATTACCTGATCCGCAACGTGTTGCTGACCCCCTCCCTCGGAATCGGAGCCCGGTATTCCGGGGAGAAGTTCGATGTGGAGTTGCACGGCTGCTGGAGCCACCGGACAGTTCCCGAGAGCCGCTATGAGGTCGGAGTCGACCTGGAAAAAAACACGGAATTCCAGCATGCGTTCACGACTTATGCCTACTATGCCCATACGGCGGAGCTGTATACGGCGGAACTGACCGTGGCAAGGCATTTCCGGTTCGGAACGTTCGGTCTGCGGGGGCAGATGCTTTGCGGACGGGGCAACCGTATTCCGGAGGCCGTCTACGATCTTTCCCGCTACGAGCAGGCCGTACCATCGACGTCGCAGCATACGATCAGCCGGACGCCGGACCGGCACGACTCGGTCTGGTTCCGGGTGTCGCTGTTCACCGTTTTTTAACAGAAAACCATCAAATTCAATTCATACACATAAACACGGAAGAAATGGAAATAAAAGTATTGGGAGGAGGATGCTCTTCATGCAGCCAGATGTACGACAACGCCCGGATCGCAGTCGACGAACTGGGGTTGGATCTGGAGGTGGAGTTCATTCACGACATCACGAAGGCATTGCAGTACGAGGTGCTGCAGATGCCGGCGCTCATCATCGACGAAAAGGCCGTATCCTTCGGCCGCGACCTGTCGGTGGACGAAATCAAGGAAATATTGAAAAAGTATCGATAACCAATTAAAAGAAGACGAAAGATGAAAACCGTAAAAATCATGCTGCCTCTTCTGGCAGCCCTCATGTTCGGCAACGGAGTTGTCCGGGCTCAAAACGAGGCGAAGCACGACAAACCGGCCGTAGAGGTCGTCGTGTTCCATGGAGTGAAACAGTGCCAGACCTGTCAGGCTATCAAGAAAAATTCGCAGGAGGTGGCGGAGGAACTTGCCGCCGACGGGAAGAACGTCTCTTACCGGGTCGTGGATTTTTCGAAACCTGAAGGCAAGGACGAAGCCAAGAAATATGAGATAGCCTGGACTTCGCTGTTGCTGATCCGTCACGACGCCGGTGATAAGGAAACGGTCCGTAACATTTCCAAGTTCGCCATCGAAAATGCACGGACGAATACCGAAAAGTTCCGCAAGCAGTTGGCCGAAGATATCGGGAAGTTGTTGAAAGAATAAGCCCGTGCGATGGAGCAATTCGTAAATTCTTTACTCGATAGTTGCAATCTGCCGGTTCTCACGGCGTTCCTGCTGGGTATACTGACATCGGTGAGTCCCTGTACTTTCACGACCAACGTCATGGTCCTCGGATACATCGGCCGGGATATGAGCGGCGGCAGGCGTGTGTTCGCAAACGGACTGTTCTATACTCTGGGGCGCATCGTATCCTATACGGTGCTGGGACTGATCTGTATTCCCGTTTTGAAGAAAGGGGCCAGCACGTTTTTTGTTCAGAGCCTCGTCAGCGACTATGGCGGGTACATTCTCGCTCCGACGCTGATCGTCTATGGGGTGTTCCTGCTGCTGGGCAGTAAGCTCCCTTTCGGCAAGTTCGGTTTCCGGGCTTCGGAGAGCAGCAAGCGTCTGCGGGGCGGTTTCGGAGCGTTCGTGCTGGGGCTGCTGTTCGCACTGGCCTTTTGTCCCATCAGCGGCGTATTTTATTTCGGTATGCTGTTGCCGATGGCGGCGCTGGAGCCGGGAGGCTACCTCTATCCGGTTGTATTCGCCGTGGCCTCGGGAATTCTGGTGGTGCTCATCGCCTGGATCGTGGCCTTCGGCATGTCGAGCCTGGGGCGATTCTACAACCGGGTAAACCAGTTCCAGAAATGGTTGAACCTGATCGTTGCGGTCGCGTTCATTTTGGCAGGAATTTATTATTTTGTGATTTATTACATTTAATGTATCGAGATGAAAAAATTGGAATTGATGAAAGGGCCGTTTTCGCCCAAGGAAAAAATCGAGTATGCCGAAGGCAGTATCGTAAGTCAAGAGTTCATCCATAATCGGGCGGGTAACCTCACGCTTTTCTCGTTCGACGAGGGACAGCAACTGAGCGAGCATACCGCGCCTTTCGATGCCGTATGTCAGATACTGGACGGGGAGGCGGAAATTCACATCGCAGAGGACGTTTATCGTCTTACGGAGGGTCAGATGCTCATCATGCCGGCAAACGTACCCCATTCGGTACATGCCGTGAAGGCATTCAAGATGCTGCTTATTATGATCAAGGGATAAACCTTTATTCCTGCGCCCTTTTTCTGTCCCTGCAGAATAGGAAAAGGGCGTATTTATTCAGACAGCAAAATAACAGCCGGGGCTACTCCGTCCCGCAATCGACAGATGAAAATATATTTCAATTCCGGAAGGACCGAGACTCTCGAGAAGAAACGCCTTGAATCCCCGCTCTGAAATAGGTTAAAATTCATTGCTTTATTCTTATACAATTTGATTTCAAGTTGACGGAAGAAGATAGAAAAGTAATCCACAGCCTGAATAGCGGCAAGTTGAAAGTGGTCCACAACACCCCTATACAGGCAAAATTCTTCTAGGATTACGACAAAAATCTCAAACCGGGTAACTGATATCCTGCTTAAAGAATCCGGAATACAACATCTACTAAAAAAGAGAGTATCGGCATTTTTCATCGATACTCTCTTTTTTATCCGCTTACGGATGAATCTCCGTTTTTTCCAATTTGTCGAAGAACAGTTCTACCTTCGAGTGCCGGTTGGCTTCCATAGGAAGGTAATCGGAAATACCGCCTTCGCCGGTCTTGGTGATCCTGTCGGACGGTAATCCCCGCTTGTTCAGCTCCGAGGCTATATAGTCTGCTCTCGAAACACTCAGGGCGTCGTTGATACCGACTGTTCCGGTCGCACTGTCGGCCGCTCCCGTAACCTTCACCGTCAGACCGTATTTCGTTGCAACTCGTACCAGTTCGTCGAGATTGACCAACTGGGAGGGGTCTGTCAAACGGGTCGTATTGAGACTGAAAAAGAAATAGACGGGAGCGCCGATACATTCGCCGCCGGCCGGCAGGAAAGCGGCGGAATCCGCGGCGAGGGAGTCACGCCAGACGTTACGCCCATACAAGGAATCCGCAACACCGATCCCCACACGCTTGGGAACCGCCCCATCGCCGGACCGAACCTCCGTCGTGCCGAGAGGCGACGTTCCGTCCCACTGCCGGTTCTTCATCCGCGCACGCAGCGAGTTCAGCCCGCTATAATTGTTCACGGGGTAATCTTTGCCGCGCTCATCGTCCTCTTGCAGAATAGGACCGTAAGCGCGTGGCTTTTCCACAATCCCTTTCTCTTCGGCTACATTAGCCAAAATGGTAAGTTGTTCTTCTTTTGTAAGCTTAATAAAATTCATAATGCAAGTCTTTGTTTAATCCATTGCGGGGCAATGCTGTAATCGTATTTGATTTCATCAGGACTACCATATTTTTCAATGGCTTGTTTTATGATTGCAACCTGTTCATCTGTCACGTTATCTTTCCCTAATTCTTTCATGGCAGCGACTATAAGTGGAAACAAGTCTGTCTTGTAGGCAAAATTGCGAGGTGCGCTGCGCTTGAATATGATTTTACGGTTCCCGATAGTAAGTTCCCTTGCTGTGGCATCTGTCAAATAGACTGCATTCATCGTGACCTGTGTGGAAAGTCCCAATTTGTTCAATGCTGTCAATCCACTAGGTATAATACGAGCCTTATCCTTTTCCGCTATGGCGTATGCGATATCTTCTATAGAGGGACGAAGTACACCGAATTTATTCCGTAATGGATATAAATATAGACCTTGAGAAAGACGAATGAGCACACCCTCTTTCTCTAATCGGGAAAGCGCACGAGTAACTAGCCCATCATTATTCAGATGGGCAAAATCACTCACCATATAAAGCCTGTTCGGTCCGTTTCGGTCTATGATGTTTCGTATTTCCTTCGTCAGTATCGTCTTCATATCCACAATGATTCCACTTGCAAAGATCCGATATTACTCTTGATGTAGCAATAAAATGTCCGAAATTCTTAAAGAAAATCGGACATTATAGAATGCTTTGCGGCTTAATACCCCGATCATGAACCGAGTACATTAAGTTAGGGTTATCATAGTTCGCCAATGGGTTGTTCTAACCAACATTTTGGCGAACATTAACACCATACCTCAAAATGAAGAGCTTTTATTAGACAGTGGAGCAAAATAATAATAACCTTTGGGAAACCGACAGAATATGGGAACTATACGGTATCAAATAAAAGATAAAGACTAATATATAAATTGATTATCAGATTAGTATATAATCATTCTCGGTTCAAGTGTG
>NZ_JBBKBO010000017.1:0-15018 GCF_037890215.1 Prevotella sp. HCN-7019
GAAATACAATACGGACAGTGTTGACAGCCGGTTATGCTTAAATGAAACAGTTGGAGGCGCTGTAAAGTCTGATACCTTACAAAAACTTCTTCGGGTTGAGTATGATGCTCTCTCCACCAAGGAAAAGAAAGTCCGAACCCTTTTCGGTTATACAACACGTCTTGAGAACTATTATCAGACAGAATGTTATAAATACACATCCGACTATCATTCATATATCGATTTGATTAACAGAAAAGATTATCGGAAACTTTTCTACAGTCATAAGAAAGACACGAAAGAACAGATGATCGAGGTTTTTGATGAGCTGTTTGTTTTAGAACATGAATACGTTTCCAAAGATAAAATGGAACTATACAAAAAAGAACGGAAGGCCGGACAAGAAGATATTCCTGACAACCCGGACATAAACACGACCATTGTCACTCCGTTAGCTCCGCAGTTGGAACATATACTGAAAAACAATATGTCGCAGGTTGAATGACAACTACTCACAATATTACAGATAATAAAATAGTCTATTTAATTAGCGTATTGTCCGACGAATTCAGAACAATACAGACTATTATATCATATCCCAACCCATCACCGGCATTAATATCATACACATCAACCCGAAATCAGGCTCTGCTGAGATTCTCCGGGGATTGCTTTTATTCATGAAATAACATAAAATGCCGGAAAACGTCCTGACACCGCGTGACGGTATAAACAGTGACAGCGCGTTTTCTCACATAACAACAAGTTCACGTTGCCGCAGCCTATAAATTCTCACTGAAAAAGGACGCATGCTTCCTCTATATTCCCTCACAGTTGATATCAGCGTTTTTAAAGAAAACTCAGGCGGCGGACTTACAGTTTTTCTTGACTTTTTTTTGACAATTTTTTTTCGCGAAAGAAGTATAAAGAAATGTTAAATCCTACATAATAAAGGCTTGTTCAGGCCATACAGTCTTTTCATATACCCTGTAGTGAAATGCGGGATAATCCATACTGCATTCCGATCAAGCCCGTTTGAGGGTCTGTTCAAGCCTGTATCAGGGTGTGTTATGGTGCGTTTGAGGCCCTGAAACGGGCTGTATCATGTGCTAAAACAGTGTTTATCGCATGACAGAAAAATCATATTCGGATGTAAGCTATTGATGTTCAGTGTATTGCGTAAACCTCTCATTTCTCGCGTATTTCCGTCCGACAGAGAGTCAGCCCGCAAATTCGCGAAAAATAAACGGGGTAGAACTGAAAACTCGGACGAAAAAAACGCAGGACGCTGAATATATGAAAGCACCCCATATCGTATTCCTTCCGGCGGAAAACAACAACACCGATACAGGATTGAAACCGCAACCTTTTCTATTGAAATCAATCTCCACGAGATTTATACTGCCCCTAAATCGGTCATTATACCGCAAATATTTATTTCGTATATAGTAAATACCCTTCCTCCGTCTTCCGTTCTCTTATAACACGGAAAAACAAAACCAAGACACAACAATATATAAATCGCTATCCATCAACAGATTATATAAATATCATCAGATACGTATTGAAGCGACAGCAGCAGCTCTTATACGCGGATAAACGATTCATACAGCGTTGAGACATATTGGCCGTGACACTGTGGATGCATATTTATGCACATTTCACCGGTTTGTTGCATAAATATGCACAAAACGTTTTTGTTTAGCATATTACATTTTACAAAAAGAAAATAAAAATACTCACAATGTAATAAAACATCACATTAAAGCACACGGAAAATGAGTTTTTGAAAAATAATTATTAATTTTGAGGCATAAAACTCTAAACAATAAGAATATGGAAGACGCAATAAAACAAATAGGACAACGGCTGAAAGGGCTGCGCGAAGTACTCGACATTCCTGCCGAGGAGGTGGCCCAGCTGTGCGAGGTTTCGCTAGAACACTATATGAAGATTGAGGCCGGCGAGGCCGATCCGTCGGTGTACCGCCTCTCCAAAATATCCAAACGCTACGGCATAGCGCTCGATGTGCTGCTCTTCGGTGAAGAACCGCGCATGAGTTCTTACTTCCTGACGCGCAACGGACAGGGCATGAGCGTGGAGCGCCGCAAGGATTACAAATACCAGAGCCTCGGAGCCGGATTCAGAGGAAGAAAGGTGGACCCGTTCCTTGTGCAGGTGGACCCGAAGCCGGAAGGCACACAACACAACAAGAACTCGCACGAAGGACAGGAGTTCGACGTGGTGCTGCAAGGCGTACTCGAAATAACCATCGGCAACAAGACCATGATTCTCAACGAAGGCGACAGCATCTACTTCGACGCATCACAGATGCACTGCATGAAGGCTGTGGGCGATCAGCCGGTGAAATTCATCTGCGTGGTGATCTGACCGCGGCCCCTGCACGGAGCCATACGGCCGTACAGGCATAACATTATCATCAAGAACGTCAATACATCATACTGAAAACAAATGATAGAAAGATTTTTAACACAGACTCATTTCTCATCGGAGGAAGACTATCGCAGGAATCTGCACTTCAAGATACCGGAGAACTTCAACTTCGCCTACGACGTAATGGACGTGTGGGCTGAGGAGAAGCCCGACAAGACAGCGCTTATATGGACAGACGACGAAGACCATGAGATGTTCTTCACATACAGTGACCTCAAGGAGCAGAGCGACCGCACGGCCGCCTATTTCGCCTCTTTGGGTATAGGCCATGGCGACATGGTGATGCTCATACTGAA
Source organism: Prevotella sp. HCN-7019 (assembly GCF_037890215.1). Lineage (NCBI taxonomy): Bacteria > Pseudomonadati > Bacteroidota > Bacteroidia > Bacteroidales > Prevotellaceae > Prevotella > Prevotella sp. HCN-7019. The sequence continues at coordinate 2,730 of NZ_JBBKBO010000017.1, forward strand.
GCGCCGCTATGAGTGGTGGCTCGCAATGCTCGCGCTGCACAAGCTCGGAGCGGTGGCAATACCTGCAACCCACATGCTGACAAAGCACGACATAGTGTACCGCAACAACCGCGCGGGCGTCAAGGCCATCGTGTGTGTCGGCGAGGAATATGTGCTTACACAGGTGAGCGAAGCCATGCCTGAGAGTCCAACTGTGGAAACTCTCATCAGCGTGGGTCCCGCCGTACCCGAAGGTTTCCACGACTGGCACAAGGAATGGGAAGCTGCGCCGGCATTCGTCAGACCGAAACATCCGAACAGCAATGAGGACACCATGCTGATGTACTTCACCAGCGGCACCAGCGGCGAGCCCAAGATGGTGGCCCACGACTTCCTCTACGCCCTGGGACATCTCGTCACAGGCGCCTTCTGGCACAACCTGTCGGAAGACAGCATCCACCTCACCGTGGCCGACACAGGATGGGGCAAAGCCGTGTGGGGCAAGTTCTACGGCCAGTGGTTTGCCGGAGCCACGGTGTTCGTATTCGACCACGAGAAGTTCACTGCCGACAAACTGCTGCGCAAGATAGAGCAATACCACATCACATCGTTCTGCGCACCGCCTACTGTTTACCGCTTCATGATACGCGAGGACTTCTCCAAGTACGACCTCTCTTCGCTGCGCTACTGCTGCACAGCGGGCGAAGCGCTCAATCCGGCCGTGTACAACAAGTTCTACGAACTCACCGGCATCAAGATGAAGGAGGGCTTCGGACAGACCGAGACCACCATGACACTCGGCACAATGCCTTGGACCGAGCCGAAGCCGGGAAGCATGGGACTGCCCAACCCGCAGTATGACATCGACCTGCTCAAGCCCGACGGCACACCGTGCGAGGACGGAGAGAAGGGTCAGATAGTAGTGCGCGTAGGTGACCGCAAGCCCATCGGACTCTTCAAGGAGTACTACCGCGACGAGGCTCTGACACGTCAGGTATGGCACGACGGCATATACTACACCGGCGACATGGCATGGCGCGACGAGGACGGCTACTATTGGTTTGTGGGACGAATAGACGACGTGATAAAGAGCAGCGGCTACCGCATCGGCCCGTTCGAGGTGGAAAGCGCGCTGATGACCCATCCGGCCGTAGTTGAGTGTGCCATTACCGGTGTGCCGGACGACATACGAGGCATGGTGGTAAAGGCCACTATCGTACTGGGCAAGGAATGGAAGGACAAGGCCGGCGACGAACTTATAAAGGAACTGCAGAACCATGTGAAGCACGAAACTGCGCCATATAAGTATCCGCGCATAATAGAGTTCGTGGACGAACTGCCCAAGACCATCAGCGGAAAGATACGCCGCGTGGAGATACGTGAGCGCGACGGCAAGGGCAATGCCGGCAAATAAGCACAGAAGAACACTGAAGGAAAACAATGAGACTGGTCATAAAAGCCGGAAGCAACGTGCTGACACGCGGCGACGGCAAACTCGACATAACGCGCATATCGGCCCTGACCGACCAGATAGCGTGGCTGCGAAAGCAGGGACATGAGGTGATTCTCGTGTCGAGCGGAGCCGTGGCCTGCGGCAGGGGCGAGCTGAAGGAGGTGCGGCGCATGGACAGTGTGGAGCAGCGGCAGCTGTTCTCCGCGCTCGGACAGGCAAAGCTCATAAATCTGTACTACGACCTTTTCCGCGAGTACAACATACACGTGGGACAGGTGCTCACGATGAAGGAGAACTTCGCTTCGAGACGCGAGTATCTCAACCAGCGCTCATGCATGAGCGTGATGCTTGAGAACGGCGTCATACCGATAGTGAACGAGAACGACACCGTGAGCGTCACCGAGCTGATGTTCACCGACAACGACGAGCTGTCGGGACTCATAGCGTCGATGATGAACGCCGACATGCTGATAATACTAAGCAACGTCGACGGCATATGCACCGGCGAACCGGGAACGCCCGGAGCCGGAGTTATAGCTACAGTAGGGCCCGGCGACGACGTTACCTCCTACATACGCTCCGGCAAAAGCAGCGCGGGACGCGGAGGAATGACCACAAAATGCGGAATAGCACGCAAAATTGCAGACGAGGGGATAAGCGTCATCATTGCCAACGGCAGACGCGAGAACGTACTGAGAGATCTGATAACGCAACCCGGACTCGTTCCGCACACGACATTCACACCCGATCCGGAGGGCGTGTCGGGAGTGAAGAAATGGCTTGCCCACAGCGAAAGTTTCGCCAAGGGAGTCATACGCATTAACGACAAGGCACGCGACGCACTGTGCGGCGACGCGGCCGCTAGCCTGCTCATGGTAGGAGTGACAGCCGTGGAAGGTGAGTTTGAGGAAGGCGATATTGTGAACATCGTCGCAAGCGACGGACAACGGCTGGCCGTGGGACGCAGCGCATACTGCAGCGACGACGCACGCCGGCTTATTGGGAAGCACGACGTAAAACCCGTCGTGCACTACGATTATCTTTATATGGAATAACATTTAAAACTCACTACTATGGCTTTAACGGAAATCTTCTGCAACGTGAAGAAAGCGAGCCGGCAACTGGCCAGTGCCGGCGAAGAACATAAAAACACCGTACTCAACAATCTGGCTGACGCAATAATGCGCAACAAAGACACGCTGCTCAAGGCAAACTCGTTCGACCTTGAGCTGGCCGACAGCAACAGTCCCATGTACGACAGACTGATGCTCACGGACAAACGACTGGACGAAATAGCTGAAGGAATACGCAAGGTGGCGGCTCTGCCCTCGCCGCTCGACAAGGTGACATTGGAAAGAAGGCTGCCCAACGGGCTCCGGCTGCGCAAGATAAGTGTGCCGTTCGGAGTCATCGGTGCCGTGTACGAGGCAAGACCGAACGTCAGTTTCGACGTTTTCGCTCTCTGTCTGAAAAGTGGCAACGCCTGCGTTCTGAAGGGAGGAAAGGACGCCGACTGGTCCAACAGGGCCATCGTGGCACTCATACACAACGTGCTGGAGCAGAGCGGCATGAACCCGTCGGTGGTTGAGTTGCTCCCGGCGACACACGAAGCGACAGCCGACATGCTGCGCGCAACCGAATACATCGACGTGTGCATACCGCGCGGAGGGCGCAAACTCATCGACTTCGTACGCCGCACGGCGTGCGTACCGGTCATAGAGACAGGAGCGGGAGTGGTGCACACCTACTTCGACAAGGACGGTGACACACAGATGGGACGCCGCATCATCAACAATGCAAAGACAAGACGCGTAAGCGTATGCAATGCGCTCGACTGCCTCATTATCCACAGCGACCGCCTGGCCGATCTGCCGGAGCTCGTCGCACCGCTCAAGGAGCACAACGTGAAGATATATGCCGACGGACCGGCTGCCACACAGCTTGAAGGAAAATATCCCGAACAGCTCCTCAAAGCCATACCGGCCGAATGTGAGGACGACATCTACGGTACGGAGTTCATGGACTACGTGATGGCCATAAAGACCGTTGACACCGAGGACGAGGCGCTCAACCACATAGCGCGCTACGGCTCGGGACACAGCGAGTGCATCATCACAGCCAACGAGAAGGCGGCACGCTACTTCCAGAGAAGTGCCGACGCGGCATGCGTCTACTGGAATGCGCCGACGAGCTTCACCGACGGAGCACAGTTCGGACTGGGAGCGGAGATTGGCATAAGCACGCAGAAACTCGGACCAAGAGGACCTATGGGACTTGAGGAAATGACTACTTACAAATGGGTGATCGACGGCGACGGACAGACAAGAGACGCCTGACACACCGCTGCCGATGCCGTAAGGCTGACCTACAGGGACGCCGGCGGAGGCAAGAAAACGACAAATGACAAAACAACAGGATATGCATACATTTTTCAACGTAGAAGATCTGGGATGCCTCGACAAGGCTTTGGAAGAGGCACGGGAGATAAAACAGAACAGATTCGGATATCAGTCGCTCGGCAAGAACAAGACCTTGCTGATGATATTCTTCAACAACAGTCTGCGCACAAGACTGAGCACGCAGAAGGCTGCCATGAATCTTGGCATGAACGTCATAGTGCTCGACGTAAACGCCGGCGCATGGAAGCTCGAGACGGAGCGCGGTGTCATCATGGACGGCGACAAGTCCGAACATCTGCTTGAGGCCATACCGGTGATGGGTTCCTACTGCGACATCATCGGCATACGCTCGTTTGCCGGACTGACCGACCGCGAGTTCGACTACGCCGAGACCATCGTGCAGCAGTTCGTCAAATACAGCGGCCGGCCGGTGTTTGCCATGGAGACTGCCACGGTGCACCCGCTGCAGGCATTCGCCGACCTCATCACCATTGAGGAGCACAAGACCAAGGCACGTCCGAAGGTTGTGCTGACATGGGCACCCCACTGCCGCGCGCTGCCGCAGGCCGTTCCCGACTCGTTCGCACAGTGGATGAACGCTGCCGACGTTGACTTCGTCATCACCCATCCCGAAGGCTACGAGCTCGACCCGAAGTTCGCCGGAAACGCCCGTGTCACCTACAATCAGATGGAAGCACTCGAGGGCGCCGACTTCGTTTACGCAAAGAACTGGAGCTGTCCGGGCGTGACACGTCCCGAAGACTACGGCAAGATACTGAGCAAAGACATGAGCTGGACCATCGACAGCCGCCACATGGCTGTGACAGACAACGGCAAGTTCATGCACTGTCTGCCCGTACGCCGCGGTCTCATCGTGACCGACGACGTGATAGAAGGCCCCAACTCGCTCGTAATACCCGAGGCCGCAAACCGCGAGATTTCGGCCGAAGTGGTGATGAAACGCATGCTTGAGGCTCTTTAAAGAATAAAGAAAAGGCGTCGGAAAAAATATTCCGACGCCTTTTTCATGCTCTGCCGGCAGAGAGGAACATCTTTTCCACAAAGCAGGAAAATATTTCTTACTGAAACCAATCACGCAGAATTTCCACTGAGGCGGATTTTATCGACATATGGGAAAAGCATTCAAAGGAAATACGGCGACGTTTGGTTTCAATAAAAAACGCGGTTTCAAGTCTTAATCAGCGTCGTTGCCTTATGCTGAAAGTATGTCAAACCGGGCACTTTCAGATTTTCAGCATTCTGTGATTTTTCTGTCCGGGTTTTCTGTTCTACCCCGAAAAATAAGCGAGTATTTGCGAGCGGACTCTCCTTCGGATGCAAATTCGCGAATTATAAGAGTTTTATGTAAAATACTGAACATCAAATACTTATATCTGACATATATTTTTTCGTTCTGCGATAAGCACCGTTTCAGCCCCTGATACAGCCCGTTTCAGGGCCTCAAACGCACCATAACACACCCTGATACAGGCTTGAACAGACCCTCAAACGGGCTTGATCGGAATGCAGTATGGATTATCCGGCATTTCACTACAGGGTATATGAAAAGACCGTTCTGTATGAAATGCCCTTTATTGGATATGATTTAACATTTCTTTACATCTCTTTTGCGAAAAAATTTTGTCAAAAAAAAGTCAAGAAAAACTGTAAGTCCGTCGTCCGAGTTTTCTTTAAAAGTGCCTTTATCAGCCGTGAGATGAGAACACGGTATACTGCCGGCGCATACCCCTACCCGACTTCTCACACAGCAGGAAGCACGAAAAAAGGATGGAACGCAGGACATCGGAGAGTCTCCACCTGCGTTCCATCCTTGTTATATCATACAGTCACACCTTATATTATAATGTGACCGCTTTTCCATTATCACGTCCTTGACTTTGCCTCAGTACGCCACTGCCGGTGCGTCATGATATACCCGTGCGCCGGAGTAGCATGTAATGCTCCGCGCACACAGTGGTTTACATGTATCCGAGCCAGCGCAGTATGTCGTTCAAATTGGCGACAAGCATCAGCAGCATCAGTATGATGATACCAACATACTCGGCACGTATCATGAACGTCTCGCTCGGTTTGCGGCGTGTCACCATCTCATAGAAGAGGAAAAGCACGTGTCCGCCGTCGAGCGCCGGAATGGGAAGAATGTTCATGAAGGCCAGTATGATGCTGAGGAATGCCGTCATAAGCCAGAACGAATGCCAGTCCCATACAGGCGGGAAGAGGCTTCCTATAGAACCGAAACCGCCGAGCGACTTCGCTCCGTCGGCCGAGAAGACATACTTCATGTCGCCCACATAGCCGGCGAGAACATTCCATCCGTACTTCACACCGGCCGGGAAACTCTCGAAGAAGCCGTAAGACACGTGTGTAGGTTTGTAATAAGCGTACACTGACTTCACGCCGAATCCGAGTTCCATATTATTGTCAAGCGTAGCACCTGCCTTGATTGTCACCGGACGTCCGCCCGCCATGCGTACGAAAGCAAGGTTCAACGTGCGTGCAGCAAGGCTGTCGGTACGGTTCTGCGCACCTGCCAGCATATCGCGGCGACGGCCCATTTCGTTCTGGAACTCGTTGTATGAATCTATCTTCTTGCCGTCCAGTTCGACAATGCGGTCGCCTGCACGCAGTCCGATGCGGCGCGCTATGGAGTTGTCAAACACGGTGTCTATGCGTGCCGGAATGAGCGGACGCGCGAACATCGGTTCCGACTTCAGCATGTTGAGCAGGTTGATGTTGCCCGTAAGAGCTATCGACATCTTCTTGCCGTCGCGTATGATGTCGGCGCGGTAAGCCTCGGAGAGGTCTCTGAACATGTCGGCGCCGAACTTCTTGAACTCGCCTTTCTCTGTGCCGACGAGTATGTCGCCGTCGCGGAAACCGAGAGCCTTGGCTTCGCTGTTGAACTTCATGCCCATGTACATGTCCTTAGTACGCACGTAGTCCTCGCCCCAGTGGAACAGACACATGGAATAGATGAACAGCGCCAGGACGAAATTCACAAGCACACCACCCACCATGATGAGAAGCCGTTGCCACGCGGGCTTGGAGCGGAACTCCCACGGCTGTACGGGTTGTTTCATCTGTTCGCTGTCGAACGACTCGTCTATCATTCCGGAAATCTTGCAATATCCGCCCAGAGGCAGCCATCCCACACCGTATGTAGTCTCGCTCTTCTTGGGCTTGAACTCAAACAGGTGGAACCACGGATCAAAGAATAAGTAGAACTTCTCCACACGAACGCCGAAGAGCTTTGAGAAAAAGAAATGGCCGCCTTCGTGCAGAAGAACAAGAATAGAGATTGCCAGCATGAACTGCAGCAGTCTTATCAAAAAAACTTCCATTATTGTTTATTGTATGATTTTAGTTGTTCATTAACTCGCGTGCGACGCGCCGTGCCTCGGCGTCTGTCTGCACGTAGGTGTCATAACTCGGCGAAGCGTCGAACGCCACGCGCTCCATCGTACGCTCGATGATGTCGGCCATGGCCGGGAAAGAGCATTCACCGCGGCGGAAACCTTCGTTCACTATCTCGTTGGCCGCATTCACTATACACGGCATATTGCCTCCGCGACGTATCGACTCGAACGCTATGGCCAGACAGCGGAACTTCTCCAGGTCGGGTTCGAAGAACTCGAGCGGCTGGCGGAAAAGGTCGAGACGGTCGCCGGAGAGCGGCAGACGGTCAGGATAGGTGAACGCGTACTGTATGGGAAGGCGCATGTCGGGCACTCCTAGCTGGGCCTTCACCGCACCGTCGCAGAACTGCACGGCACTGTGTACTATCGACTGCGGATGGACGAGCACCTGTATCTTCTCGGCCGGAACGCCGAAGAGCCAGCGGGCCTCTATCACCTCGAAGCCCTTGTTCATCATCGTAGCAGAGTCGATGGTTATCTTGGCGCCCATGTCCCACGTGGGATGCTTCAGGGCGTCGGCAGCCGTCACCGTGGCCATCTGCTCCTTTGTAAAGAGACGGAACGGTCCGCCCGATGCGGTGAGCAGAATCTTCTCCACAGGATTGTCGCCCTCGCCCACGATGCTCTGGAATATGGCCGAGTGCTCACTGTCCACAGGCAGTATCTGCACACGGTTCTCCATGGCAAGGCGGCATATCAGTTCGCCGGCCACGACAAGCGTCTCCTTGTTGGCCAGACATATTGTCTTATGCGCGCGTATGGCGTGTATTGTCGGCGAAAGACCGGCAAAACCCACCATGGCCGTAAGCACCATGTCTATGGGCGACGCCTCTACTATCTGGCCGAGAGCGTCGCGTCCTGCATACACTTTTATTTCGGGAAGATCTGAAAGGAGTTCTTTCAGTCTGTCGTAATGTTCTTCGTTGGCGATAACTACCGCCGCCGGACGGAACTCGCGGGCCTGTTGCGCCAGCTGTTCCACTCTGTTGTTGGCTGTCAGGCAGTAGACTTCGAAAAGGTCGGAATGTTCCCTTATGACGTCAAGCGCCTGTGTTCCTATCGAGCCGGTTGACCCGAGAATACATATCTGTTTCTTCATAACCTATGCAAATCCAGTAATCCTTCCGGCAGGCGCATCCTCACTTCGCGGCGCTCCACGTCGAAGGAATCTATCAAATCCTCATTTGCCGGGATGAGCATGTCCTCACCCTCCGGCGAGTCCACCTCAAACAGCAGGTTGGCGGTGCTGCTGTCCACCGAGCGGATAGTGCCTACGGTCTGTCCGCTGTTCTCGTCGATGAGCGTGAAACCGGCTATCTCGGCCCATGTCACCTCCTCGTCGGTTGCATCAGAAAGGCTTCGCGGGAAGTAAACCGCGCAGCCCGTAAGGTCGCGAGCACGCTCCTGTGAGTCGATGCCGCAGAACTTCACAAGCGCCGTAGTGCCGCTATTGAATCGGTAGCTCTCCATGAAGAAGGGCACCAGAATACCGTCGATGTCGAGCACAAGATACTCGGCGTCGCAGCGGTCGAACACATCGTCATCGAACGCGAACGAAAGTTCGCCTCCCACGCCGTGCGGTTTGCCTATGCGGCCTATTCTGTAAACATCCTCCTGTCTTATCATATCAGCATCCTGTTCGCGTTATCTTCGCTCCGAGGGCGTTCAGGCGCGCCTCTATGTCTTCATATCCGCGGTCTATCTGCGCGATGTTCTCAATGCGGCTGGTGCCCTTGGCGCTCATGGCGGCAATAAGCAACGCGATACCCGCACGGATGTCGGGACTGGTCATTCGGCCTGCCCTGAGCTGTTTGCGTCGGTCGTGGCCTATCACCACGGCGCGGTGCGGATCGCACAGTATTATCTGAGCGCCCATGTCGATGAGCTTGTCCACAAAGAACAGACGGCTCTCAAACATCTTCTGATGGAACAACACGCTGCCGCGGGCCTGTGTGGCCACAACGATGAGCACCGACAGAAGGTCAGGCGTAAGTCCGGGCCACGGAGCGTCGGCAAGTGTCATTATGGTGCCGTCGATGAACGAGTCTACCTCGTAATGATCCTGTCTGGGCACGAAAATATCGTCGCCATCTATCTCAAGACGTACGCCCAGACGGCGGAAAGCGTCGGGAATGATGCCGAGATTGCGCATCGACACATTCTTTATCCTCACACCGTCGCCCACCATGGCGGCCATTCCTATGAACGACCCCACCTCGATCATGTCGGGCAATATGCGATGGTTGACACCGTGGAGCGACTTCACACCGACAATGGTTATATAGTTGGAACCTATGCCGCTGATGTTTGCACCCATGCCGTTGAGCATGTGGCAGAGCTGTTGTATATAAGGTTCGCACGCGGCATTATATATAGTGGTGGTGCCTTCGGCCAGCACGGCGGCCATGATGATGTTGGCCGTACCCGTTATCGACGCCTCGTCGAGCAGCATGTAGCAGCCCTTCAGATGTTCGGCTTCGATGTTATAGACGTTGCGGTCGGTATCAACCACCAGTTCGGCGCCGAGATACTTGAATCCCAGAAAGTGAGTGTCGAGCCTGCGGCGTCCTATCTTGTCGCCTCCCGGCTCGGCTATAGTGGCCTTGCCGAAGCGTCCGAGCAGCGGGCCCATAAGCAGCACGCTGCCGCGCAGGGCGGAGCATTTTCTCACATACTCGTCGCTGCCGAGATAGCTGAAATCCAGCTCGTCAGCCTTGAACGTATAGTCGTTGCGCGAGTTGCGCGTCACTTTCACTCCCATATTCTGCAACAGCAGTATGAGATTGTTCACGTCAAGAATGTCAGGAATATTGGTTATCCTCACCTCCTCATCCGTGAGCAGCACAGCGCTTATCACCTCGAGCGCCTCGTTTTTCGCCCCCTGCGGGGATATAGAGCCTTTAAGCGGGTGACCGCCTTCGATGACAAACGATTCCATAATTATCTTCTTTTGCGTTTGCGTTCAGTGTCTTTGACTTCCATCTTCTCAAACTCGAACGTATCCAGATCCAGCTGCACCCGTCCGCCTGTGTATGCCGCAAGGTCCGAAGCCACCTTCTCGTCGTCGGCCGAACCGTTGCTCCACTGTTTCAGATTGCGTTTCATCTGGTTGGCAGTGATGCGCACCAGCTCGTCACGCTCCGGTCCGTCGGGCATGGTCTTGAGCTTGTCGAATATCTCAAACATCATGTTTCCGTAGTGCTTCACCGGAATCTTCTTCATCGGATACTCCACCGGTGTCGGCTTCTCGGCTATCTTACCAGCCTTGCTGATGTCGCACGGATAGTCGATGTCGAGCCTGAAACCGCTCATAATGGCCAGATGGTCCCACAGCTTCTGCTGGAAGTCGGCAGTTCCCGCAGCCTGCGGAAACATGCGCTCCATTATAGCCACGATGGCATTGGCGCAGCGCTGACGCTCGTCCCTGTCCTCCAGCGTCACGGCATAGTCTATCATGCTCTGCACCTCACGTCCGTATTCGGGCATGATGAGCTTCTCGCGCTGGGTGTTATAGTCTAATCCTTCTATGTTCATTGTTTGTGTCTGCGTTATTATAATTTTGCCGATTTCTTGGCAACGAAGTCTTTCAGATAGAACGGCACAAAGTAAGCCACATCCTCAAAACGCTCCTCAGCCATGCGTTTCTCAGCCAGAGGCGACATCCACTTGGCCAGAGGCTTCACGTCGGGAATAAGACGCGCGTTGGGATGATTAATCTCAGGCATGCACTTGGCTGCGCCGTTACCGAAGAAATATACGGGGCCGCGGTCGAGATACTCGCGGTAGGTGTCGGCCGTCACTACGTCGGCACCGACTTCTCTCACCACCTTCAGCGACCTGTCGTATATGGCGGCGTAAACCTCCATGCGGCGTGCGTCGATCATCGGACACAACAGTGCGCCCTCCTCTACCTTCTCACCCAAAAGCACCGGCACGGCCAGCAGTTCGAGAGTAGGTACAGCCAGCAGTTTCAGGTCACGGCCGTAGCACACGCCTTTGGCCATCGACACTCCTATGCGCAGACCGGTGTAAGAGCCCGGACCACAACTCACTGCCACCGCATCGAACGGTATGGCATGGCTGTCGGCAAACGACAGCGCCTCGTCAACAAACGAACCCAGCTTCACGGCGTGGTTGGGACCTCCGAAGTCTTCATTACTGTAAATGCAGGCTCCGTCCTGACTGACGGCCACCGAACATACGTCGGTGCTCGTCTCTATATGCAAAATACACGACATTTTCTGATGTTTGTTTTTATAAAACACGTTTTCGCGAAGCCGCACTATGGCTGCCTCGACGTTAACGGCATTTCGTACAACTATTGTAAAGACAATGCAGACGAGCGTAAAGAAAGTTTACTTTCAATTTCCCGAGTGCAGTTTATCTTTTGCAAAGATAATGCAAATCGAATGCAGAACAAAATAAATGAAAATCTTTCTTTCATTTATTTTTTATGCTGAGATGCAGCTTATATTATAAGAATATAAGGTAAATAGCATAAAGAAAAAATAAGATTATTTATTTTTCGCACAATAGCGACATTATGTGTCAACCTTCAGAATATGCAGAAAGGCCATAAGTCCATCGACCTACAGCCTTTCAGAATATCTATAATCCGTATATTTCTACATTATTATACAAGAACTACTTTTCAACAACCAGACCATACTGGTTATTCGTTCACGGTCGATGGTGTCAGACGCAGTGTGTAGGTGTATGAACCGCTTGTGGGGCACTCGTACTGCGGCAGACAGGAATCTCCTCCACAGCTGTTGTTGCCCAGTCCGCGCTGCCAGTAGTCGAAGTGTGCATAGACAGTGTTGTCACGTGTCAGGTCGTAGGAGTGAAGTTTGTTCTCCCACAGTTTTTCTTTCATCCATGCACTTTCGTTGTAGTGCGACAGCGAGAATGCCACCAGACCCTCTGTCTGCACTGTCAGGTTTGCACCGTTAGTGCGGTCGGTGAGTACAAGTTCGCGCAGAGCCTGTCGGTCGCCCATTGTCTGTGGGTGGGGCAGTTCC
>NZ_JBBKBO010000018.1:0-9684 GCF_037890215.1 Prevotella sp. HCN-7019
AACAATTTGTTTATGAATTAGTTGGCTAATTTTATACTGTTTACTGAATGTCCCTATATAATATAAAAAACAAATACCACAGTAATTGAATTATTTACTGTGGTATTTGTTTTTTTAGTTATGCAATTATAAAACATGTGATATGCCAAGAATATAAAGCATAATATATCCTAACACTAGACCAATTATACCTATTGAAAGTCCTATTTTAATCATTTCATTTTGTTTAACCAGTCCTGTAGAGTGAGCAATGGCATTTGGAGGAGTACTTATTGGAAGTGTCATTGCCATAGATGCTGCAATTGCAATACCAATAAGAACTGTTGGAGTTCCACCAATACTGTCAAGTGATGATCCCATGCCTTTACATACAACAGCAAGAATTGGTACAAGAAGAGCTGCTGTTGCTGTATTTGATATGAAGTTTGAAAGGATATAACATATAATGCCAGATATTATTAATATTGCTATTGCAGACCATGAACCGAACGGGATACTTTTTATTACATTTTCAGCTAAGCCAGATTCATTGAGGGCAAGACCAAGAGCAAAACCTCCGGCAACCATCCAAATAACACTCCAGTTAATTTCTTGTAAATCTCTTGCCTTAACAACTCCTGTAAATGCAAATATTGCAATTGGAACCATTGCAACCGTGTTTGCTCCAACGCCTGTCCATCTGTCAAATATCCATAGTGCTACAGTCAAAATAAAAGTTATGGCAACAACATTGGTACGCCAATTATGTTTTACCTCTCCTTCTATTTCAAGATGAATAGTTTTTTTCTTAAATGGGAAAAATGTTTTTAAGAGATACCAGCCAATTATTAGAAGAACAAGTGCGAATGGTGTCATGAATAGCATCCACTCTCCAAATCCCAATCCCATATTCAGTCCATTAGGATCATTGAGATATTTGATTGCAATTGCATTTGGTGGCGTTCCTATAATTGTACCCATACCACCAATATTTGCAGCCACAGGAATTGCTAATGTCAATGCAACACGACCTTTCCCTTCTGGAGGCAAGGCTTTAAATACCGGGGTTAGGAATGTCAACATCATTGCTGCTGTTGCCGTGTTGCTCACAAACATTGAAAAAATACCTGTGATAAGAATAAATCCTAATAATACATTTTCACTTTTTGTACCAAATGGTTTTAATAATGTGCGAGCTAATAATACATCAAGTCCAGATTTTGTGGCTGCAATTGCTAATATAAAACCTCCAAGAAAAAGTATGATTATAGGATCTGCAAATGTTGCCATAAGGGCTTCATGATCCAAAAGTTGGCTTTTATCTATATCCGATACGAGAAAATTGAATGCATTATCAGATGTTGATAATAGAAGTATACCTATTAATGAAACAGAGGTTGCCCAAGGTGAAATAGCTTCTGTTACCCACATAATTGTGGCAAATGCAAATATTGCTATTATTCGTCGTTGGATAACAGTTAAACCATTTATACCAAAAGATTCAAGTGGTATATTCCATAAAATTAACATGATTATTACGGCAATTGCAAATAGTATAGCCTTTTTAATTCTAAAACTGCCGTCAAGAGTGTATCTTTTTTCTACAGCCATATTGTTTGGTTTTTAATTAGGTTTATGATTTTATTAGAGTGTCACAAAGGTATAGAAAAAACTTATTAAAAAAAATATTTTTCATTTTATTTTTCATATTAAGCATTTTTTGTATTATTTGAATGTCATCTCTATTTTATACATATTTGGTCATTGTATTTATATTATTATTTCTAGAAAGATATAGCATGATTTTGTAATATTATTTACATGTATTATTTTTGTACTATATTTTTATATAGTGATTTATGAAGTTAGTTATTTACTTTGATTTTATTTTTATTTTGTGTTTAGCTATATCATGTAAGAAACCGGTAACAGTGATGAGTCAAAATGCATTACAAGGTGATTCGGTAAGATTTAAATATGCAGAACATATTAATATTGTAAAATATCCATATTATTCTATTGTTGAATTGAAGAATCCTTGGAAAGAAGGGGAAATATTACATAGATATATATTGGTTGATAGGGCAGATTCTTCAAAAGTCACAAAAGTACCAAAAGGAACAGTCGTGTATATTCCTGTTAAATCTAGTGTAGTATATAATGCTCCACATTGCCAGCTTCTGTCGTGGTTGAATGCTGGTAATGTTATAAAAGGGGTATGTGATAAGAAATATATGAAATTGGAATTTGTGCAAGATGGTTTACAAAAAGGGAAGATTGTTGATTGTGGTAGTTCAATGATTCCGATGGTAGAACGAATAATAGAATTAAATCCTGATATTATAATGCTTTCCCCTTTTGAAAATGCAGGTTATGGACAGATAGAGAAAACAGGAATTCCAATTATTGAGTGTGCGGAATATATGGAGACATCTGCACTCGGTCGTGCAGAATGGATGAAATTTTATGGATTACTTTTGGGTTGTAGGGAAAAAGCGGATTCTTTGTTTGATGTTGTTGATAGTTGTTATAGTCAGTTGAAAAACAAAGCAAAGAAATCAAAAATTCAACGTATGATTCTTACAGAACGTAAAACTGGGGATGTTTGGTATTGCCCAGGTGGTCGTAGTTCAATGGGAAAGATGTTTAATGATGCAAATATTAAATATGCCTTTTCTAGTGATATGCATAGTGGATCGTTGTCATTATCGCCAGAATTTGTAATTGATAATGCTGGGGAATCTGATATATGGCTGATAATGTCAGACTCAGGCCGTCCTATTACACGTGAAGATTTGTTAATGGAATATTCTGGCTATGCAGAATTGAAATCTTTTCGTAACAAAGAAATTTACGTTTGCTATACATCTAAGAAAAAATATTTTGAAGAAATATCTTTTCGTCCTGATTTCCTCCTAAAAGATTTAATATATATATTCCATCCGGACGTTTCTTTAATACACAATCTTAGATATTATATAAAACTGTAACTATAGTATTTATTAGGTGAAAATTATAATTTCTTCATTTTTTTAAAAAAAAGTGTCCTAAAAATTTGTCAGTATAAAAAAAATGCTTACCTTTGCACTCGCATTAAAGAGTTAGTGCTTCGGTGATTCGAAATGACCGGTAAGGAAGTTTGGGTGAGTGGCTGAAACCAGCAGTTTGCTAAACTGCCGTACGTGTTTAACGTACCGGGGGTTCGAATCCCCCAGCTTCCGCATTATTCTTGTAATGCACATATTTGGTGGATTCATCTAATGGTTAGGATACAAGATTCTCAATCTTGGCATAGGGGTTCGATTCCCCTATCCACTACTTTAATTAATGAAGAATTCTTTTCTTTAAAAGAATCACTATAATACTATTTAGTATATAATTATTATCTTCTTAAAGCTTTTTTTTAAATATAATAATATCTGTATTTCTATTATTTTACTTATCTACAATAAAGAATGTAACTTGTGTGGTATTCAATCAATTCTGTTGGGGTAGGTTTTATTATGGAATGTCGGAAATGTTTTGGAAATGCTAGATGCTTATGAACAGTGACATGACTTTCCTCTCATCATAGTAAATTCCGTTTGGTACAATCTATAATTATCCTTTCAAGACATACGTATGTTTCTTTATCCTTCCTCATGTTTCTCATGTCTGTATTTAAAGGAAAAGTCGAGCGATTAATTTATGTATTTTTTGACTTTATTCTGACAAACCAAAATCCCAAAATATATATTGAGGAATGTTTAATTTAATATTCTGCAGCCCCATTCCGGTTATACAGCTTTGTTTATATTACTGTTGTGTAGTACGGGAGTTTGACTGTGTATCTTGATTAAGTCGTTTTTAGCCTTTTATTACGCTTGTTTTATCATGTAGTATTGTGTATTTGAGGTCTTAAAATAGGCTTTTTTACAAGCCTGTTTGGTATTTTTGAACGGCTAGGAAATTGTTCTTTAGTGTAAACTATCGATGTTTAGTATCATGTATAAGTATCGCGTATCTGGTGTGTTGACATTTGCGGTAGAGTTTGTTCGCGAATACTCGTTTTGTTTATTGGGGCAGAGCTAAAAGCTCAGATCAATAATTATAGAATGCGGAGGAGATTTGGATACTTTTATTTTCCTCAAAACATACTTAATATTGCGATATATGGATGGTTATCTTTTTTGTGTTTATTAAAGTATAAATAAGTGTCGTGGTGTTATGTAGATATTGTATGTGTTGGATTTTGGATAGATTTGTCGTGAGTTTGGTTTGTTGCTTATTTTGTGTTGTTTTATTAGGATGTATTTGTGTTTTTAGTACCTTTGTAAGGTGTTTTAATTCTTTTTTATGTTGGTATTAAATAAAAAGTCCTATAAATATTAATATTTATGGGACTTTTTTTAGTTTTTATATTTTAATTGCGGAAGATGAGGGATTCAAACCCCCGATACCAAAAAAGCGGTATACCGGATTTCGAGTCCAGCGCATTCGATCACTCTGCCAATCTTCCTTTATTATTTGCAAAGTTAATAATATTATTTAGATTACGCAAAAATATCTTTCGTTATTTATTAGTACTATGCACATATAATAGGCATATCTCGGTTATAAAAAATACCTCGGCAAAAGAAATGTTTGCCGAGGTGAATGGGGACTATTTTGATTAAATTTTGTAATTGAAACTCTATGGTTGGACTTTGGTAGATTATTTATCCTAAATATTTCATTAATATTTTTGCATTACCGCTGTCACGGAGTTTAGCTATGCTTTTCTCTCTGATCTGGCGTACCCGTTCACGTGTAAGACCTAGCTGATCGCCAATTTCTTCAAGACCTTTTTCGTGGCATCCAATGCCAAAGCATTCTCGTATGATTGTTATTTCCCGATCTTTCAATACCTTGTTGAGTACAGAATTCAGTTCAAGCGCCATAGATTCGTGGTCTACTTGTCTATCAGTTCTACTGTCATCACCGCTTGCCATCACGTCAAGCATACAATTGTCTTCTCCGTCTTGGAAAGGCGCATCTATACTTACATGATGACCGTCAGCCATAAGACTTTGTCCGATCTTTTCTTCGTCGATGTTAGTTGCATCTGAAAGTTCTGATACAGAAGGATGTCTTTGGTTCTCTTGTTCGAATTTATTTATCTCGTGATTTATCTTATTGAGTGATCCAACTTGGTTCAGTGGCAGTCTTACAATTCGGCTTTGCTCGGCGATTGCTTGTAATATACTTTGTCTTATCCACCATACAGCATATGAAATAAATTTGAATCCTCGTGTCTCATCGAATTTTTGAGCAGCTTTAATCAATCCGATATTTCCCTCATCAATAAGGTCTGTAAGTGTCAGTCCTTGGTGTTGGTACTGTTTGGCAACGGAAACGACAAAACGTAAATTGGCTGTGACAAGTTTGTCTTTGGCTTTTTCGCCTTCCGGACCACCCTTCTTGATCTTTTGTGCGAGTTCAATTTCTTCGTCGATAGAGATTAGAGGAGCGCGTCCGATTTCAACAAGGTATTTGTCCAATGCTTCACTCGAACGATTTGTGATACTTTTCTGAATCTTTAGTTGTCTCATCTTGAATACATTAATTTTAACTGCCTGATATTCAGCTTTTTATTAAAAAGGCCCTTAAAACCTTGCAAAATTACAAAAAATAATTCATATATGAGGACGTATTGCTGGTTTTAGAATGGTTAAATAAGGTTAATTTAATTGCAGCGTATTATAAAAATTCAACCATACTGCCGGAAAATGCTCCTTTGCAGTATGATTGATGTATTAAGTCTGTTTAATCTTCTTTTAGTTTTATCTGACAATTGTCCAGTGATTCAATAATAGCTAGTGATTCTACATGTATCCCTTTGTCTCTTAGGAATTTACCACCATCTTGAAAGGCTTTTTCGATAATGAATCCCATTCCGACGAGTTTTGCACCAGATTGTTCTACCAGTTCCATAATACCCTTGGCGGCATTACCATATGCAAGAAAGTCGTCAATGAAAAGTACTTTGTCGTTTTCGTTCAGATATTCACGACTTATGATGACGTTATATTGTCTCTGTTTGGTAAACGAAGACACAGTTGTAGAAAGCATATTCTCCATTGTGTTTGGTTTCTTCTTTTTCGCAAAGACAACTGGAAGGTTGAGGAGGAAGCCCATCATTATTGCTGGTGCAATGCCAGATGCCTCAATTGTAAGTATCTTATTGACGTTACTTGACGCAAAGCGTCTTGTAAATTCCACAGCAATATCCTTCATCAAGTTCGGATCCATTTGGTGGTTTATGAATTTGTCCACTTTCAGTATTCCACCTGGATAACATTTGCCGTCTTTTAAAATTCTTTCTTTTAAAGCTTTCATTATGTTTATTTGTTGTTTATTTATCGTTATAGCACCAAGACAGAACTTTGTTTATATATGGTAATGGGAATTTAAACCATCTGTATTTTGATACTGGTTTTCCTCCAAAACTAAGTATGAAATCTCTGAATGGATTGTTACGGAATGGCAGACCTGCATCAAGGAAATATATGTGTTCATATTCGTGGGCGTATGCATATTTTATTGCAGCCCACACGGTTATGCTGCTTGGTGAAAGGTGTATGTAAGTTTTTCTTTTTGATGCTAGGTACCACATATAAGCATTTTTCCCGGAATACAAACACACACATCCTCCAATTATCTTATTTTTGTATATTGTAACAAATGTCTTGCTGTTGCCGCTGGAATTCAGCAGGCAGAACATTTTTTTTTGAGGTATGGAACGTCTTGTCTTGAATCTGAAATAGTTGCGTAGCAGATTATAGAATTCAGTAAGTTCATCTTCATTTTTTATTTCTCTTGTATATACACCATGTTTTTCGGCAGTTTCAATTTTAGCCATGGCTTTTTCGCTTATTCGTTTTTCGGGTGAGAGACTATGCAGCGAGTTGTGTATTTCCTGCCATGGTATAGGAAAGTATCCATTTTTTCTGAAATGTCTGTATGCAAACATTTTGTTGCTTATGTCACTGAATTCTATATACAAGCATAACTTGTGATTGAATTTCTGTGTTACAGCTTTAAGCATCATGCTAAAGAGCTGTTCGCGGTCTGTTTCTTGTGCATACTCACCTTCTCCGTAAACCCTTCCGTGTGTATATAGATATGGTGGAAAAAGTTTACCGTGGCGGCATATCAGTGCAAGCAGATGGGCAAGTATGGTTCCTTGGGAGTTTTCTGCAACGGCCATAAGTGGAGCATAACCGGGTGTTTTTTCCGCTATCAGGAAAAAATCTATACTGTGGAAAAAGTTATTACAAACCATCTCCGGCAGCTTTTCGCTTTTTTGTATAAGCCGTATGCTTATTTTGTTCATATGGCAAAAATAACAAATCTTTTCTAAAAAGCATAATTTCAGATTCTATTATTGGACAAGAATGATTAATTTTGCTTTTAAATAATAAAAGTGTATAAAATTTTAAATATGAAAGTATCCCTTATTGGTGCAGGAAATCTTGCAACTCATTTAGGTAAGGCGTTGGCTGATGCCGGTAATATAATAGAACAAGTGTACAGTCGCACTATGCAATCAGCCGCACGTCTGGCTTCGTTGTTGGGATGTGAGGCACATGACGATATAAATAAAATAAAAATGAATTCGGATTTATATGTGTTGTCTGTCAGTGATGACGTGTTGCCAGAACTTGTGCCATTGGTGTGTAATGATAGGTGTGATAGCATATTTATACATACGGCAGGAAGTATACCTATTGATGTCTTTCATGGATATGCAAATCGATACGGAGTTATTTATCCCATGCAGACTTTCTCTAAAGATAAGCCGTTATATTTTAGAGAGATACCATGTTTTATTGAAGCGTCGGATGATGATACACTTAGGGTGTTGCAAACCTTATGCCGGGAGATAAGTGACAAGGTTATTCCTCTGTCAAGTGAAGATCGCAAATATCTGCATCTTGCCGCAGTTTTTGCGTCAAATTTTGTCAATCACTGTTATAATGTAGCGGCACATATTACTCGGCAACATAATATCCCTTTCGAATATATGTATCCTCTCATAGACGAGGTGGCTTTGAAAGTCCATGGCATGTCTCCTTATGATGCACAAACCGGTCCTGCTGTGCGTAATGACAGGAATGTGATAGATAAACAGCTAGCCTTGCTTTCTGATAAACCAGAGTTCATGGCAATTTATGATATTATGTCGAAAGGGATATACGAAATTCGGAAAAAATAATGATAGATTACGATCTTAGTAAAATAAAAATAGTCATTTTTGATGTTGATGGTGTACTGTCAGCCAGTACAATTCTGCTTGCTGCTGATGGCGAACCGTTGCGTACGGTGAATATAAAAGATGGTTATGCTATACAGTTGGCTTGCAAAATGGGACTGAGAGTGGTCATAATGACAGGTGGACGTATGGAAGCTGTAAAGCTGAGATATGAACGTCTAGGAGTTAAGGATATTTTTATGGGATGTGCTGTAAAGATAAAAGACTATGAAGCATTCCAGGAAGATTGTGGCTTTGCAGATGAGGAAGTAATATATGTGGGTGATGATATTCCGGATTATGAGGTTATGAGTAGGGTGGGATGTCCTTGTTGTCCTGCGGATGCATGCTCTGATATCAAGTCAGTGAGCAGATATGTCAGCGATAGAATTGGAGGATACGGTTGTGCACGTGATATTATTGAGCAGGTGCTTCGTGCCCAGGGCAAATGGTTGGCTGATGAAAAAGCTTTCGGATGGTAATGGCAGTTATGTGATATTGTATTTAAGTAAGAAATAAAAAATATAAAAATGAGGAGATGATGGCTAAATATAAAGTTATATTATCAAGCAATTCACCAAGACGTAAAGAACTTTTTGCTGGTTTGGGAATCGATTTCGAGGTGAGAGTTATCAGTGGAATAGATGAATCCTATCCATCTGATCTACCTTTGAAGGATGTACCACAGTACATTGCAAAGGAAAAGGCTGCAGCGTATGATATTGCTACAGACGAACTTGTAGTAACGGCAGATACGGTTGTTATTGTTGATAATGAGATTCTTGGCAAGCCGGTAGATGAGGATGAGGCGAGGAAAATGTTGCGTGAATTAAGTGGGCGTAGTCATGAAGTTATTACTGGCGTATGTCTTACGACCTGTGAGCTGCAGCGTAGTTTTGCGGTTACGAGTGAGGTGACATTCAAGAAACTTAGTGAAGAGGAGATAGAGTATTATGTCAAGAATTATCATCCTTTGGACAAAGCTGGTGCGTATGGTATTCAGGAATGGATTGGTTATATTGGTGTAACTTCACTCTATGGCAGTTATTTCAATGTAATGGGAATGCCTGTACAGCGTATTTACGAGGAACTTAGAAATACGTTCGGCTTTGAACTGAAGCAAAAGTGACAGGTGAAGTATCGTTTACAGAATTATGCATATATAAATTAAATAATCTATAGTATCTAGATATTCTAGACCAGCTTACAATTGTCTGTATACATAGAAATTGGGTAAATTGCAAATTTAATATATATGTAAAAATTATGTATAAGAGGTTAAAATACAAGTATTTCTATAATCGTGAACAAAAGTGATATTTTTAATGTTATCATAAATACAATATTGTCTTCCCAAATTGCCTTTGTCATAATGCGAAGGATTGTTTATCAGAAGATGAAATTGTATTTTCCATGATATTGGGGAAGACGAT
>NZ_JBBKBO010000019.1:0-7695 GCF_037890215.1 Prevotella sp. HCN-7019
CTTTTTTAAGTGTCTCAATCAAAGTAAGGCCTTCCAGATAGGGGGTGTAAATGTATTTATCCACCACTGCATTTGTCCTCCTCTTATCCTTGCCGATTAATGAGTCATTCTGGAAAGTACGGATATTTGAAGCAATCCTTTCCGTCTTTTGGTGTTTAGTGTCAATAAAGAAATCCAAGATTCCATCCTTGAAATACTTCAGACATGAATCATTCAGCTGATAGCTCCGGAAATATGTTCTGAGATGAATGTACTCCGTGTTCTTTGTCGTGACAGTCACTTCATCCAGCTTATAATCAATAGGAGAAAGAAAAACAGATTTGACGTTTTTGAATAGAGATGACTCGACCGTTTCCGGATTATATGCAATATGTTGGATAGTGATTTTCTCATCGATTAAATCCTGAGGTAGATTACCATCAATGTCTGTCATCCCAACAACAGCTCCTTTCTCATTAAGAATCTGTGCGTATGAAATGCGCTGTCCTGTTGTCTTGTCAAGCAGTACGGCCTGACCGAAGATGCTGACATTCATGATGAACAGCAATGCTATAATGGTGTGAATTCTGATTATCATGATGAATTAATATCTTTTGCAATAACCGGTGGTTAGATTCTTGTTTTATCCAAAATGCCGTATGGATTTTTGTATATATGAATAACGGAATATCATCACATCGGAGTATTGGCGATGTGATGATATTCCGTTGTTTTCGTTCAGTTTATGTATGATCTCATTTCCCTGCCGCCACTTTCAGTCCTTGTATCACAGCTCCGGTGAATCCGGCCTGCTCCATGGCGTTGAGTCCTTTTATTGTTATTCCGCCGGCGGTGGTCACCTTGTCTATCTCAGCCTCGGGGTGTCCGCCGTCCGCCATAAGCAGCCGGGCGGCGCCTTTCACTGTCTGTGCCACTATGTGTGTGGCTTCAGCCGCACGGAATCCAAGTTCCACACCGCCTTCTACCGAAGCACGTATGTAGCGCATGGCGAAGGCTGTGCCGCATGAAGCAAGTATCATGCCCGCCGCGAGGTGACGCTCGTCGGTTATGATGGTGGAGCCGATGGTGTCGAACAGTTCTTTTATGATGGTTGTGTCCTCATCCGAGGTATTGAAAGGCGCGACGAATGTCATCGACTCGCATACTGCCGCCGCGGTGTTGGGTATTACAAGGAAGAGTCTTGGGCGCATGCCGTCCTTCTCCATCCACTCTCCGATCTGTGCGGCCGACACGCCGGCCACCACCGAGACAAGCATCTGGCGGCGGTAGTCCATGACGGTCTTTATGTCTTTCATCACTTCTTCGGCAAGCCACGGCTTCACGGCAACTATCACTACATCGGCCGCTGCGGCAGCCGCCTTGTTGTCGGAAGTCACCACTGCTCCGGCGTCAGCCAGATGGCGCAACTTGTCGGTGTGAGGATTGGCGGCAATTATGTCGCCGGGCTTTATGCTGCCGCTGTGGAGCAGTCCTTCGGCAATGGCACCTCCCATGGCGCCAACACCTATTATGGCAGTCTTCATAATGAGCGTTTCAGTTTTTCGATGAATGCGTCAGCCTGTGCCACAGTGAGACAAAGTGGTGGAAGCAGACGCAGGATGTTGGTGGAGGCACAGCCAGTGAAGCAGTGCTCGTCGTGGATGAGACGTGAGCGCACGTCCTTGTGCGGAATGTCGAGCTCGATGCCTATCATCAGACCGCGGCCACGTACGTCGGTGATGTGCGGCTGTGTGGCTTTCAGACTATCGAGTTTTTCGAGAAGATAATCGCCAACTTTGCATGCGTTCTCCACGAGATGTTCGCTCTCAATGACGTCGAGCACGGCCAGCGCTGCGGCGCATGCCAGATGGTTGCCTCCGAATGTGGTGCCGAGCTGTCCGTAGGAGGGCACAAACTCGGGCGATATGAGTACCGCACCCATCGGGAAACCGTTGGCAATGCCTTTGGCCACGGTGATGAGGTCGGGGTGTATGCCGAGCCACTGGTGGGCGAAGAACTTGCCGCTGCGTCCGTAGCCGCACTGTATCTCGTCGCAGATGAGCACCGTGCCGTGTTTGCGGCATGCTGCCTGCAGACCCTGTGCGAATTCGGCCGTGGCGAGACGTATGCCGCCTACGCCCTGTATGCACTCCAGTATTACTGCCGCCACGTCGCCTTTGGCAAGCTCAGCCTCCCATGCCTCAAGGTCGTTGAGCGGCAGATAGGTGACGTGCCCGTTTGCGTTGATGGGGGCTATGATCTTTGGGTTGTCGGTGGCTTCGACTGCCAGCGACGTACGGCCGTGGAATGCTTTCTGTGCAGAGAGTATGCGTTTGCGGCCGGTATGGAACGAAGCCAGCTTCATGGCGTTCTCGTTGGCCTCGGCTCCGCTGTTGATGAGAAACAGCTGATAGTCGTCGTATCCGCACGCCTTGCCCAGACGTGTGGCGAGCTGCTGCTGCAGGGTGTTGACAACGGAGTTGGAGTAGAAGCCCAGACAATCGAGCTGACTCTTGAGTGCCTCGACGTAGTGAGGATGGCAGTGGCCGATGCTTATGACGGCATGTCCGCCGTAAAGGTCGAGATATTCCTGACCGTTGTCGTCCCACACGGCGCATCCGCGGCCCTTCACTATGTTTATGTCGTATAAAGGATAAACGTCGAACAGTTTCATCTTATTTGTTTAATGTTGTTATAATGATGTAGATCACTCCTCCGAGGAGTGCGCCTACGATGAATGAATTTGCAAAAAGGTCTTTGTCGAACTTTGCCATGTTGTGGTGTTTTTAGAATGCCGATGCTTTGAGCGTCAGACCGCAGCGCTCGTCGAGTCCGAACATTATATTCATGTTCTGCACGGCCTGTCCCACGGCACCCTTCAGCAGATTGTCTATGCAGGACGTTATGAGCAGTTTGTTGCCGAACTTGTCGCAATGTACAAGACACTTGTTGGTGTTGACAACCTGTTTCATGTCGATGGCCTTGTCGCAATAGTGAGTGAACGGAGCGTCCTTGTAGAACTCCTTGTATGCGGCCACGATGTCGTCGAGCGGTGCGTCGGTCTTCACGACGGAGGTGGCAAAGATGCCGCGGGCGAAGTTGCCGCGGTAGGGTATGAAGTCGATGTCGCACGGCAGCGAACCCTGAAGCTGTGTCAGACTCTGCTTTATCTCGGGTACGTGCTGGTGCTGGAACGGCTTGTATATGCTCATGTTGTCGGCGCGCCACGAGAAGTGTGTGGTGGCCGACGGCTTCTGTCCTGCTCCGGTGCTGCCGGTTATGGCGTTCACGGCTACGTCGGATGTGAGCAGTCCCATTGATGCCGCGGGCAACAGAGCAAGCTGTATGCAGGTGGCGAAGCAGCCGGGATTGGCTACATGCATGGCCTTGGCAATGAGACTCTTGTTGATTTCGGGCAGACCGTAAACGTAGTCGTTGCCCAGAGCCTTGAGTCGGAAGTCCTGCGCAAGGTCTATTATCTTCACACCGGAAGGTATGGAGTGCTCCTTGAGGAACGCCTCGCTCTTGCCGTGGCCGAAGCAGAAGAACACCACATCGACGTCGCCGAAGGGCATGTCGGAGGTGAAGCGCATGTCGGTCTCGCCCATAAGGCCGCCGTGTACGTCGGTTATGAGATTGCCGGCATTGCTTTCGCTGTTGGCAAACACTATCTCTGCCTGCGGATGGTTGATGAGCAACCGCAGAAGTTCGCCGGCTGTGTAGCCGGCGGCACCTAATATTCCTATTTTCATGGGAGTATGTTTCTTTCGCGTGGAACAATAAGCCAGAAGGCAAGATAAAGAATAAAGCCCGTGCCGTAGAAGAATGCGGCGACGAACCAGACAATGCGTATGATGGTGGCGTCGATGTCGAAGTAGTCAGCAAGTCCGCCGCATACGCCTGCTATCTTCTTATCGGTGTCCGATAAATAAAGTTTTCTGCTGGCCATGTTTTTTGTTATTTATCTTTCTTCGTCGGGATGAATGCCGTAGTAAACTCTCAGAGGTGTGCTGAGCACCTTGATGAAGCCTTTGGCCTCTTCGGATGTCCAGCCGTGCTGCATTTCGCCGTATTCGCCGAGTTTTGACTTGAGAAGATCGTTGACGGAATCGACGCCCACAGTCTCGAATCCGAGCGGACGCAGCTTGAGGATGACTGTTCCGCTGACGTTGCGCTGCGAGGATGTGAGCATGGCTTCGATGTCTGGCATTACCGGTTCGAGATACTGACTCTCGTGGAGGAACATGCCGTACCAGTTGGCTATCTGGTCTTTCCAGTACTGCTGCCATTTGCTGAGTGTGTATTTCTCGAGCAGGCGGTGGGCTTCGATGATGAGTTTCGGAGCTGCTGCTTCAAAACCTACGCGGCCCTTGATGCCTATGATGGTGTCGCCGACGTTGCAGTCGCGGCCTATACCGTAGGCTGCGCCTATCTCCTCAATCTTCTGTATAGCCTTGATCTTGTCGTCGAACGCTTCGCCGTTGACGGCTGTTATCTCGCCTTTGTCGAACGTTATCTTGAGCAACTGTTCCTCGGTCTGTGTGACGTGTTTGAGATAAGCCTCCTCGGGCAGTCCCTGTGTAGAGTCGAGCAGTTCGCCTCCGCAGATGCTTGTGCCCCAGATGCCGACGTTGTATGAGTATTTCAGCTTGGTGAAGTCGGTGCTGAAACCGTGGGCATTGAGATAGTCGACCTCTTCCTGACGTGAGAGAGCCTTGTCGCGGGTGAGTGTTATTATCTCTACTCCCGGTGCCATGACGAGGAAGGTCATGTCGAAACGTATCTGGTCGTTGCCCGCTCCGGTGGATCCGTGGGCAATGGCGTCGGCACCTATCTCCTTGGCGTAGCGGGCAATGGCGATGGCCTGGAATATTCGCTCGGATGATACGGAGATGGGGTAGCAGTTGTTGCGCATCACGTTGCCGTAGATCATGTATTTGAGCGATTTGTCGTAGTATTCGTGAGTGACGTCGAGTGTGACGTATTTCTTTGCCCCCAACTTGTAGGCATTCTCTTCGTTGGTCTTCAGCTGTTCGTCGCTGAATCCGCCGGTGTTGGCGCAGGCGGCATGCACTTCGTAGCCGTCCTGGGCGAGTTTCATCACTGTGTAGGAGGTGTCGAGACCTCCGGAAAATGCAACAACTACCTTTTTCATTGTTTTTATGTTTTGTGATTCTGTTTTTATGTTTGTTGTGCGCTCTGTCCTCTTGTTTGTTTTGTTTGGTAGGGCAGACACCCGTATTGTGGAGCAGGGCTTGTTCGGATAGTGACTGACTGAATGTCAGTTGCCGAGTTGTTTTATTCTTTCGAGCACTTCGTCTGACAATTTGGCAGGCAGATGCTCCTCTGGATCGTAGAGCATGCCTGTGCAGATGCAGTATTTGCGGCCGGTACGCTTGAGCACGTCTACATTGATACAGCCTTCACATCCTCTCCAGAATGCCTCGTCGTCAGTGAGTTCGGCGAACGTTACGGGGTGATAGCCCAACTGGGTGTTCATGGCCATTACGGCAGCACCGCTGGTGAGGCTGAATATCTTGGCGTGTGGCCAGCGTTTGCGTGCAAGAGTGAATGTGAGGTTTTTTATGCGTTTGGCAAGTCCCTGTCCGCGGAAATCCGGGTGTACGATAAGACCGGATGTTGTGACATACTGTTTGTTGCCCCATGTCTCAATGTAGCTGAATCCTGCAAAACGGTCGCCAGCCAGTGCGATGACGGCTTTTGCCTCTTTCATCTTTGTAAGGATGTATTCGTGTGTACGCTTGGCAATACCTGTTCCGCGGACTTTTGCCGCACTCTCGATTGTTTCAAGAATAGTGTCGATGTATTTTTCGTGGGTGGCATCGGCTACCATCACCTTTACTTCTTCCATTTTGATTATGTAAGATTATTATTCCGATATTTTCCTGTTTGTCAGATGTTGTTTACTATCTCGTTGAGTATTTCGACGATGTTTTCGCGCGAAGAACCCTCTTTGGCAACGATGAATATGGTGTCGTCGCCGGCAATTGTTCCCAGAATCTCCTCGATGTTGCTGTTGTCGATGTTGTAGGCAATAGAACTTGCATATCCGGGTCTTGTCTTGATGACAATCATGTTGCCGGAGAAATTGATAGACAGAAATCCTGGCGTCTTGAGCATTTCAAGCGCCGACGGTGGGTTAGGGATACGGCGGTACATTGTCTCATTCGGCAATACATATACGTATTTGCCGTTCATGCTGGCAGCCTTGGCTATTTTCAGCTGTTTCATGTCGCGGCTCAGTGTTGCCTGCGTCAGTTTGAAGCCTTCATTCTGAAGTGCTTTCAGCACGTCCTCCTGACAGTTGAGTTCTTTGCTTGAGATCAGCATCTTCAGGGCTTCTATTCTGTTTGTCTTTACTTTCATAACTGTATATTTATTCACCTTTCGCAGGCAAAATTAGTCGTTTTTGCATAAATAACCAAATATTTTTGCATAAAACTACATTTTTATGCATTTTTGAATAATGTTTTTGTATATTTATGCAAAAATAAGAATATCGGTGTAACGGTATGTGATATATGGTTGGTTGAAGGTTTCTGGCACAGGATTACATGTTGTATTGCGAAATGCAACGGTATTTTAGGGCAGGTGTCTGCAATGTGTTGGTGTTTATAAAATTGGATGTTGTGGAGATGGATAAAATAAAAACAGGCAACATCCTTTGTTGTTTGTCTTTTAGGATGCTGCCTGTTTTATATATATTAATTATTGTATGTTATTCTCTTCTTCCGAAAATGCGTAACAGGTATAGGAAGAGATTGAGAAAATCAAGATAGAGTGTGAGTGAACCCAGAAGTGCGAGCTTTTGGCTGTTTTCTGTGACATCATTACATGTCATGAGCATCTGTTTGATTTTCTGAGAGTCGTAAGCTGTTAGACCTACAAATATAAGAACACCAACATAGCTGATAATCAGACTCATTGTTCCGCTCTTCATGAATATGTTTACAATAGTTGCGATTATGAGTCCGATGAGAGCCATGAACAGAAGTTTGCCGAACGAGGTGAGGTCTGTCTTGGTGAAGTATCCTACTGCGGCCATTATGGCAAATGTGCCGGCAGTGATAAAGAATACCTGAGCGATGGATGACATCGTGTAAACAAGAAATATGGACGACAGCATCAGGCCGTTCAGCACGGAGTAGAGAGTGAACAGCAGTGTGGCTGTTGTGAGTGACAGACGGTTGATGGCTGAGCTGATGATCATTACAAGTGCGAACGTACCTATTATAATTCCCCACATAAGGCCGCTATTCGTAACTATCGCCATTATGAGGTTGGGCGAACTTGCCACTCCGTATGCTGTTATGCCTGTAATAGCTAGGGCAAGAGTCATCCATATATATACTTTGCGCATGAGTGCGGGAAAGGCCAGTGATAATGACAGTTCCCGATCTTGTGATGAATAATAGATTCTTTCTTTTTCCATTTCTTTTTAAATTTTGTTTTTATTGATTCTTTTATTTATTATATATATGTGGTTATGTTGTGCAAATATATGCGTTTTTATTATCAGAAACAAATTACATGCCATACTTTTTTGTTTTATTAATCAGCATTTGTTTTTGGAGTGCATGTTTTTTGCTGATTTTTGTGTTTTCTGTGTTATGGATGAAGTAGAATTTTTTCTTTCTTGTTTTCGCGCGCGAATATTATATAATGTATAAAGTCATATTTTAGTGCTTTAATTGT
>NZ_JBBKBO010000020.1:0-6068 GCF_037890215.1 Prevotella sp. HCN-7019
TCCTAAATAAAATGATTACTATTAGCAAGAATTGTATTCCATATAAGTGAATTAGGAAAAAACTATGTTGTTGTTAATGGTAAAAAATTAAAATTAGGCCAAGATAGATTGAAGGATATACAAAATGAAGTTTGTTGTGTTAACATTTATATAAATTGATAATCTTGCATCCGTTATTTCACGAGATTTTTCTCAGTATATTATTTGCTATGATAGAGAATTTCTCTATCTTTGATTCTGAAATAAGTGTTCTTTTATTTTATGCAAAAGCAGGGGGGTGAAGAAGTCTACTCGTTACTAAACCGTTACCTGTCTAAAAAATAAATCTTGTAAATTTCTTATTCTCAATAAGTAAGAGTAAATTATATGTCTTGCAAGATGGAAGGTTATGTGTTTTTTGATTCCGGCTTCCGAAATCCATTGCTTGAGAGGCTGATTCGTCATAGCTCTGGTCAGTCCTTTAAATACACGACCAGAACCAGGGATACCACATAGTTCCAATGCCTCGTTACTGATGGGGAGAGTCGCTTCCGTTTCTGTTTTTTCCGTACAAATTCTGATGTAATAACCATTGTCAGGACCGACTTCAATATTATCCCATGTTAGTTGTAAAATATCACTGATACGAAGACCGGTCATACAAGAGAATAATGAAGCTTGTTTCAGTACAGGAATCTTGCATGGTGTAGCGGCCAGTTTCTTGACTTCTGCTAATGTGAGATACTGCTTTTTGACTTCTTTCCATTCAATCTTGTCTATGAAGTCATTCAGATTTTCACGTAGCATCTTCTCTTGATAAGCTATTTTCAGTAATGCACGGAAAGTTGAAAAATAGCCAGCTGCCGAATTCTTCGAAACACTGATATTAGGATGACGGATCTGTTTACAGTTCAGTAGATATTGCCTAAACTTCTGACAAAGCTCCACCGTTACATCTCCGAAAGTGCAATAGCCGTTTACAAACTTTTCAAAATGCTGGTAAACGCAGTCCCATTTGTGATACTTCAGTTTTGCTTTTTCACGAAAATAGGCAAGGAAGTCAGCTTTCATTTTGTGCTTGTCAAGAAATCCAAATTCTTCATTGACGATTGCCTGTACTCTGATACAACGAATGGCTTCAGCCTTACTCAGCATCTCATTGTTGAAATCACGTTCAATCTCATTTTTAGGACGGGCATAGATATAAATGCCAAGATATTCCCTGCGACTCATTTTCATTGTGTACGGATTGCGAATAGCCGGATAATAGTCCAGGTAGAGAGAAATTCTGCCGTTACTGATAACTCTTTGTTTCAATATTACGTTAGTACATGTAAGTGCCATAAGATTAATGTTTTTGGTTGATAAATTATTATTATCGGTACAAATTAAACTGGTGTTTTCTTGGTGAATACTCACACCGGAAAATAACTTATACCAGGATTATTCAATGATAGGATCTTCGAACAAATTATCGAGCTCAGCTTTGGATATAAGAGTATACTTTCCCTTCTTAATCTTGGGAATTTGATGATACTTGGTATAATGGTATAGCTGGTCTCTTGTTATTTTGAATTTTTCCATAGCCTCTTGAACGGTGTAGTATTTGGGTTCTTCAGCCTGACGTATTCCCTTAGCTATATCGAAGTGCTTTTTTGAATAATATACGGTAGTACCAACTTTCTTTTTCGGAATGGCATTTTTATAAACAAAAGAGTATATAGCGTTAAGGCTCATTTGAAATTTGTCCTGAACTTCTTGCACACTGTACCATTCTGTAATGTCTGCATCTGGAGCCTTCGAGGAAAAATAAGCATCAACATGCTTTTTACTCCAGTAAGTCTTACCACGGTTGAATGTCTTTGGAATTTTATTCTTCTTAGACATAACAAAAATCCATGATTCACTTACATTGAATTTTTTCATTATTTCGGCTGTAGTATAAAATTCTTTGATAGGTAGAGTGTCCTTGGGCATTCTAAATTCATAAGGATGCCGTTTTAACATCTCATCTATATCAGAGCGTTTGACGAAAGATAATCTACTGCTAATTTTTGAAGCTTGAAGGTATCCTTTATAGACCATCTTATAGACTGCTTGTCTGGTAATACCTAAAAGAATTCCAACCTCTGAGAAAGATAGAAACTCTTTATCCTTAATTGTGATGATAGGTAGTTCCTCAATCCTATTTTGAGTATTCTTTTCAGTAGCCTTAATGTTTTTCTCTCTTTCTCTTTTTTTGTAAGCTAAATTTGCACACCTGTGAGAGCAGTACTTTGTACTTATTTTTTGTGCTTCGAATCGTGTTCCACATCATTCGCAAATCTTTTTAATTTTAGTGTTACTTGCTGGCATATTACTCAAATTTTAAATGTTTATTTCGCTTTATTTCTCCCGTTATGTGTCAACTATCGTAAATCTTAGTAAACCATAGTCAACTTTCTCCACAACCTGTCCAGCGTAAAATGCCGGAATTTTGCTTCGTGGTACAAAAACGGTACAAAAAGATGATGTACAAAGCTTATAAATGACTAATATTGACAGTAGAGCAACAAAAAAGGCGCCCCGTAAAGAGCGCCATATTAATCGATTATAATCAATTTAACTCATTGATAATCAGGTAGTTACTTGCCGATGCAGTATGTGTACATCGTTGATTATCAATAGTATAGCACTCTAAAAGGTACAACCAGCAGGTTGGCAAGTATCTGAGAATGTGTAAGTTAGTGATTTTTAGCACCATTCTCGGCTTGTACCTCCATTTTGGAAAGTAAAAGTAAGTGTAATTTCTTGAATATCAAAATGTGCGGTACAAAAACTTGTGAAAAATGCCGTTTTTTGATGAGAAAAGGTACAAAAATGGCTCTGAAAAGGAGGGGACATTATGATTATTTTGCGAAGTACTCAGTCTTTAACCAATAGGTATAAATCGGGTCTTGGAATGAGATTGCATCTGCCTTATTATTCAATGTAACATTCTTGATAAGGGCAGCCTTTGAACAGGATATTGAGGTCGTTGAAGCGATTTGATAGCGATGCATCACTTCGGTCGAACTGATGGTCTTTTCTACGGCTATAAGGGCTTTGAGATAGTTCAATTACTGTGTGGTCAGTGTTTCGGTGATTGTTACAAACAACAGCCTTATGTGGCAGCGGTCGCTATTTCTTAAGATTGTTTAAGTAGTAATAATTTGAACAGAAAAGGAAGTTTCATTTCTTTTATTGTTCAAATTATTGCTATATTTGCAGTATGGATAGACAATTAACTGAAATAGGAACTATTCCTGTAACGACTTCAATCATCGAATCGTTATACCCGGAACTTAAGTCTGCGAATAAAAAAGTGACCTGGCTTGAGAAGCAAGGATTTATCATCAGACTGAAGCGGGGACTTTATGTGGCTAACCCCAAACATTCAAGAAAGACCCTATCGAGTGAGTTGATAGCCAATCATCTCTATACACCTTCGTATATTTCAATGTCTACTGCACTACGATATTATGGACTTATCCCCGAGGCTGTATATGTTCATCAATCAATGACGGTAAAGCATTCGCGTAGCTTTCAAACTCCGGTCGGCTGTTATGACTACAAACATATCTCAAAAATAGCATTTCCAATAGGAGTAAGGAGTATGTATAAGGATAATTATGCTTTTCTTATTGCATCACCGGAAAAGGCTTTGTGTGATTTGATTGCCAATTCCTCGCAGGTCAATCTTCGCTATATGAAAGATGTGGAAACATATCTTGAACAGGATATTCGTATGGATATGGATGAGTTCAATAAGATGGATAAAACCATATTCGAAGACTACATAAAAGTTGGCAAAAAGGCCGATTCAATTTCGACACTTTTAAAATTCTTAAGACGATGAAAAATGAAATATTCGACAATATGCTCTCCCGTTATGATTTAACAACAGAGCAACAGAAGAGAAACGCTATATTTGAAGTGAACCAACAAGTGATACTTGCTGGCTTGTATGCCGGAGGCTTTTTTGAGTCGGCGGCTTTCTATGGTGGAACTTGCTTGAGAATCTTTCATGGCTTACAGCGTTTCAGTGAGGATATGGATTTTTCATTGCTTACGCAAGATGATAAGTTCGATTTTACGAAATACTTTCCTGCTATCGTTGATGCTTTCACAATGGTAGGCCGTGAGGTTGAAATAAAGAAAAAAGACAAGAGGAATTTCGGAAAGGTCGAATCGGCATTTCTTAAAGATAATACCGATGTGTATGATGTGACTTTCCAGACAGAGA
The DNA here is from genome assembly GCF_037890215.1 of Prevotella sp. HCN-7019. Taxonomy (NCBI): domain Bacteria; kingdom Pseudomonadati; phylum Bacteroidota; class Bacteroidia; order Bacteroidales; family Prevotellaceae; genus Prevotella; species Prevotella sp. HCN-7019. The sequence continues at coordinate 4,244 of NZ_JBBKBO010000020.1, forward strand.
AATCTATAAAGATAAAGATAGAAGTAGATACTTGCCCACCGTTGAACTTCAAGACGGAACAGAAGCTATTGCTTCAGCCATATTCATTTATGACCCGTTGTTTTACACTTCCCGACTTGTTTGCAGGCAAGATGCACGCCTTAGTATATCGTGCGTGGAAGAACAGAGTAAAAGGTCGTGATTGGTACGACTTTGAATGGTATGTACGCCATAATGTTCCACTTGATTTTGCTCATTTGGCAGAACGATGCAAGCAGTTCAACAATGAGGATATCACTCCAGAGTTATTCAAGGAGAAACTCATTGAGCGTCTCTCTTCAGCTGATATAAAACAAGTGAAAGAAGATGTATTGCCTTTCGTCCGCAATCCAAAAGAACTTGATATTTGGTCAAATGATTATTTCGTGCAGTTGGCAGGGATGGTAAGAATAGGATAATACAACATTAAGCTTTATTCAAGAAATAAAGCCTAAGGTATTTTTTCTTATTGGCGAAAGCAATCCAAGTACGGTTACACTTATTCATAGTCTTATTATTTTGCAAAGTACTCAGTCTTCAACCAGTAGGCATAAATCGGATCCTGGAACGAGATTTCACCGGCCTTATTATCCAATATATCATTCTTGATAAGGGCAGCCTTTGAACGGGATATTGAGGTCGTTGAAGAGATTTGATAGCGATGCATCACTTCGGTCGAACTAATGGCCTTTTCTCCAGCTATAAGAACCTTGAGGTAGTTTAGTTGCTGTGTGGTCAGTGTTTCGGTAATTGTTACAAACAACAGACTTAACTGCTCCACCAATGCTGTGTGCGCCTCACGTACGATCTCAACGGTACATACATCCTTTGTTCTGAGCCATGAAAGCTGTGCCAACTGCTGTGCGTAGTATGGATGATTATCTACGAGCTTTGCAATCAAATGGCTTGCTTCATCGTCGATGTTTTTGCCGGTATCAGCGAAACGACTCTTGAAAAATTCTACAAGGCAAGGCGTGTCAATTTTATTGAGACATCAGATTGCCGAACTTGTAGAAGGGTTTGGATGAGTCGGTAAACACTTCCATCATCATGTGGCGCTTGCTACCATAAAGACAATAGGCCACACTTTGATGCAGCTGCCAATATGAACGCAATTTTTTCTGGAAATAGTCTGGGTCTGTAAATTCTGCGATATTTTGGAACTCATCTATGCAAATAACGATTTTCAGGCCCTTCTTCTTGGCAATCTTTTCAGCAAGATCGAGCACTTCATCAGGGTTGCGCTTTACCTCCTCCCAATCAAAGTCGATTGAAACCTCGTTAGTATGGTCTGTACCGATTGAAATCTAGGGAACAAGGTGTGAAAAGAAACTCTTCGCGCTCTCGATTGCTTCCTCCCATTTTGTGGAAGTGGCGGCAATTACTTTCTGGGCGAGCAGTGAATAGAAATGCTCCTCGTTACGTACATTGAAAAGGTCGATATGACAGATTCGGAGGTTACAGTCCTGCGCCATTGCTAACTTTGCAGCCTTATTTACAAGCGAACTTTTACCCCAGCCGCGAGGAGAGATAATAATGGTATTGATTAACGATGTGAAGTACTGGACCAAGTAAGTCGTTTCTTTCTCACGATCACAAAAATCTTTTCCAGTAGTGATTTTTCCATAAATAAAAGGAACTTCCATATCACTCTATTTTTGATTGTAGTGCTAATATAGCACAAAAATGTAACTAACGTGAGTTCGATATAAGATCTAATATAATCTACTAGTAAATAGGAACATAGCGAAAAAAGTATTAAATTTATAGTGACCAATTATAACATTTAAACGATTACCACTATGTC
>NZ_JBBKBO010000021.1:0-5322 GCF_037890215.1 Prevotella sp. HCN-7019
CCATCTGCTGTGATGTCGCTTATGCCGTTTGTAATTGTGCCGTCGCCGAAGTCAATGGAAATATCTTTTGCTTCTCCTGGGTTGAGGGTCGGATCTTCAAGTTTCCACATGGTGCCGGTAAGATTCTTCCATGGTGTTGTCAAATAGAACATCTTGCCTCTTGACACAACGTATGCATTGTTTACTCCGGCAGCATCCCAATAGAAGTAACCTGTGAAATTAAGATCTTTTCCTTCGTTTGTATATGTTTTTGTTACGATACCATCTTTATATGTTCCTCCGTTCTCATTAATCAAGGTTGCGAGATCTTCATTTGAACGTGTCACACCATCAATCTGATAGATTGGACCATAATATGTAATCGGAATCTGCAGATTACCGGTACCGCTATATACATTAAACGTATATTCTGTATTTCTTGCTACTTCCGGTGCTTTTGTAACTTTTATTACATAACAACCGCCGGCATATATTGCAGTAGAGTTTGGATTACTTAAATCTACTGGTTTGAAACGTATTTGGGTTCCATTGTTAGCAAGACCTACAAGTTCACTCAATTTAACATCATCACCGAATGCATTTCTTACCTGTGTCGCTGTAAGGTTGACAGGCAGAACGAGTGCCTCCCATTTTGCGTTTGCTCCCTGACCAGATGCCGTGATGTTGAAATCACGTACAAGATTGAACTGACGTGCATAACCATACTGGAATTCATCAATGCCGTCTGTATTCTCACTTGTTAACGGCGTGTTATCTGAGTTATAAGAATCTATACCAAATTCATACTCACCGGAATAATATACTCTAATGTTTCTTGCGTATACAGTACCTTCTTCTGAATATTTAACAATACCAATGGTCAGGTCGCCATACTGTGTTCCGTCAGGATCTGTCGGATAAGCACTATTAGGAGTTACTGTTACTGCAATAGAAACGCGATGGAAATCTGTATTAGGATTGTATATGGCAGTTTCCGTTGGTATTGTACCATTGTTTGTTGCAAGGAACTCACCGGCGGCTATATTACCACGGAAATATATGTCATCTGTAGACAGATATGTTTTTACCAAATTTTGATGATTATTATAGAAATTATTAGTAAAGTTTTCCTGTTCAGTACTTTCTAGAGTTGGTATCAAGGCACCTTGATTTTGTCCTGTTGCTCCTGAAGCGAACAGATAAGCTGTCTGTGCTGGTAAAGTTTCGCCGTCATGATTTGAAAGAAAAGCCTGAGCTGTTATAATATAAGTACCTACCTTTACTTTCGATGCTGTCTGACGCATAATCATCGGCTCTTTTATTTCTGCAGAACTGAATGCACCGTATGTTTTAGCGTAGTCAAATGTGCTTGAAACAGAAGATCTGCCGGGTTTTATCTTTTCTGCACCAGGTGCCATTGAACGGTATGCTCCCTTAGCAGCAATTCCAAGTCCTGCTCCTGTTTCCGGATTTTGTGCATCTTCATTTTGTTTTTCGCCTGGTTGTGTTCCGTTAAGTGTCCACCACTCCCATGAAGTGTTCTCGTTCATATAACGTACAAAAAGTGTATTGAGGAACAGACCGCTCACTTCAATGTTTGTCTGGTGTGTAACAGCAAGTAATACCTCACGGAACGCGGTACGAGGAATAAGAAGCCAATATCCGTTTGAAGTACCGTTTGTAACCAGTGTATTTGAGTTGTCATCTACATTAAGATATTCCGACTTTGTTGTAGTAATTGTATAACATTTTCCAGATACAATCTCGGTGGCTTCATTTAGAGTCCATCCCTCAGATGATCTATCAAGGAATACTCTTCCTGTAGAATTTGGTTCCAGACCTAAATAAGTTCCTAAATCCTTATTATAAAGTGTTCCGGAAAATGTACAAGCATCATAAGTTCCACCCAAAGTCATTTTCATAGCACGGCTTGTTGCAACAGCCTGTGTTCCATATTCACCACCGGCATTGACAAATTTATATGTATTATTTCCATCCCAATGACAGAGATAAATTCCGTCAGTTGTACTTTGATTAGTTTTTGCTGTTTCAAAATCAACAGCATATTTTATCCACTCAATCTGTTCCTCTGTTTCATAATCTTGTGCGGAAACAGTTGTCTTGACACCAAACAAGGCGGTCAAGACCATTGCAATAAATAAAGTAAACTTTTTCATGTTTCTGCTTTTTACCTTGTTGTTTTTATTCCCATACATTAAAACTCTTGGAATTACTCGGACGATTTGGAGTCCATTGATCGTCTTCTCCCGTAACACCGTTTCCACCATATTCAATGTCTCCTTCACTACTTGCACCACCATCAGTTGTCCACGACTCTGCAAGCATAAGACCTTCAGTGTCTACCTCAACAACTAAAGTGTTGGGAATTACATACTTTTTTTTCATCATGCGTTAATTTAATATTCTTATTCTATCCTATAGTTTTTGTCTATCAGAAGCTGAAATATCGGCTTATAAGTACTTTTGAACGCGGATTTTCATCTTAAAATTCACAAAAATTCATAGATATAATCCGGTTTATACATTGCTGTTATTTTACGCTTTTACGTTTTGGAAAATTGTTCGATTTTAATAAAAATAAAATTTCATCATGCTACACCTCTTTGTAAGAGGTGTAGCATGATGAAATTATTTTAATTTTTTAATCTCAACAAAGACATTTCTAAGGAATAAATAACAACAAATAATCACAATTTGAAGGAAAAGCGAACAGCTTATTATTAAACCGGGTTCTTTTACTTCAGGATCTAAGCCGTAAATTCAACCGGCAATAATGAATCAGCACACACAATGATGAAATGATGAAATAATAGTATGCAACATTTGAATTAAGTGAAATAATAACATATAAATTAACGCATGATGAAAAAAAAGTATCTTATTCCTAACACTTCCGTTGTGGAAGTGAAGACGGAAGGTGCCTTGCTTACCGAGTCATGGCATACAGGCGAAGAATCACTCCCTATCATTGGTCCTGACGATGAGGACAAAATCACTGATGAAGATAATGATCAGTGGACTCCTCAGAAGCGTCCAAGTAATTCTAAGAGTTTTAATGTATGGGAATAAAAACAACAAGGTAAAAAGCAAAAGCATGAAGAAGTTTACATTATTTATAGCATTGATCTTGACTGCCGTATTTGGTGTCAAGACAACAGCTTCCGCACAAAGTTATGAGACGGAAGAACAGATTGAATGGATAAATTATGCTGTTACCATTCAAGATGCCATTACTAATTATGGCAGTACAACAGACGGTATTTACTTATGTCACTGGGATGGTAATAAAACTTACACATTTGTTAATGTCGGAGGAGAATACGGAACACAGGCTATTACCTCAAATAGAGGAATGAGACTTACAATAACTGGGAACAGAGATTGGGGAGGAAATAATTACTCTAGCTGTACAATTAAAGGTACCCTTAATAATCCTGGTGCAGGCTCATATTTAGGAGTTGAGCCAAAAGACAATTCATATACAGATAGAGTGTTCATGGATAGAGGTGCTGGTGACACACAGGATATGTACTACCAGTGGGATATTAATTATGAAGGAGCATCAAATGGTAAATCATATTATAATATCCAGAACACAGAGACAAACAGTTATTTGAGTATAGAAACTGCTGAAAACACATTACGTATTGTATCTTCTAACAAAGACACAGATAGGTGGCTATTTATTCCTCGTAAAGCATTCCGTGATGTATTGCTTAGTGTTACCCATCAGACAAACATAGAAGTCAGTGGTTTGTTCCAGAACACACGTTTTGTGCGCTACATGGATGAAAACGCTTCATGGGATTGGTATACAATTAGCGGAACTTCACATGGAGCCCAGTTAGAAGAAGATGCTATAAGCATAAGTACAGGTGCTGGTCTTGGCAAAGCAGATTACAAAGCATACCGTTCAATGGCTCCTGGTGCAGAAAACATTAAAGGTATAACTGTTAAAGATCACGATGGAAAAACTGATATAGAACTTGACTACGCAAAGAGTTATGGTAGTTTCAGTTCCGGAGAAATGAAAAATCCTATAGTTATGCGTCAGCAGATAACTAACGTAAGACCTGGAACATATACAATTACTGCACAAGCATTTGTTTCTGATGACGCCAATGAAATTGGTAGCACAAATAACAGCAATATCGCATTCCTTTTCGCAGCAGGAACAAGCGGAGTGAACCAAGGTGCGGAAATACCGGTTCTTACAGACAATGACCAGACTAACTTTACTACGAATTTCTACAACTATCATAAGAATGTATTAACTACAAGTGCTTCAAAATACTTCCGTGGTAACGTCGCTGCAGGAGAATACCTAGCAACCGGTGGTGATTACACAAAGAGTTCTGATGCTATCTATCATCCTAACACAGAATTCAAGACAATAACACTGAATGTAACAGTTACTGCAGATCCAAATAGTGAAGACGGTAAAACTGGTACCCTGACAATCGGTGCTGCAAAATATAAAGAACAAGGAACACTTTACATTGCAAATATTGATATTAAATATTCAGGAACATACGAATTCGGTATTGATTCATATAGCACAGACAATACCGCTTTCTCAGAAACCAATACTGACGGTATAGACGAGTATAAGTATGGATACGCACGTCAATTCAACCTCGTACGCGACTTCAATATTGTTGCAGGTACAGAAACAACTCCAAAATGGGAAGCTCTCGTTTTACCGGTTAACCTGACAGCTACACAGGTAAGAAATGCATTCGGTGACGATGTTAAACTGAGCAAACTCGTAGGTCTTGCAAACAATGGCAATCAGATTCGCTTCGAAGCAGTAGATTTGGCAAGCAACCCTGATGAAACGGTTATAAAGGCAGGAGACTGCTATGTAATAAAAGTTACCAAAGCACCGGAAGTAGCAAGAGATATAGCATACAAATTTGATGTATACAGCAACGATGAATTTACTGGTGATGTAAAAGTACCTGTTACATATTATGGTCCAATATATCAGATTGACGGTTTGACAAGAACTTCAAAACTTGGTGATCTGATTGTAGCCAATGGAGGCGAATATACTAATGGTGTTGTTAAAAAGACATATGAAACAAGCGACGGAAAATTAACATACACCGGTTACTTCTATTGGAATCAGGAAGCTCCAACAAATGCATACGTTGTATCAAGAGGTAAGATGTTCTATCTGGATGATAAAAACACTTGGGCAAACCTCACCGGTACCATGTGGAAACTTGAAGGATCTTCTTTCACTGGTGCAAAAGAACTTTCTATCGACTTCGGTGATGGAGATATTACCAACGGTATAAGCGGCATCCCAGCAGATGA
>NZ_JBBKBO010000022.1:0-4885 GCF_037890215.1 Prevotella sp. HCN-7019
AGACTGAGCATGATGAGATATTCCGCATCACCGGTGCAGTCGGTGGTGTAGGGCACGGTGACATCAGCTGTTGCTCCTGCCGCAACCGACGGCATGTCTGTGCGTCCTTCCTCAACAGTGCGGCCGTCTTTCAGAACTGTATAGCGCAGATAGAAGTCGCTGAGGTCTGTGAAGTTGTATTTGTTTCTTATGGTGAGTGTGTTACCCTCGAACTTCTCGAATGCTACGTGCTGGTAAACCTTCTTCACTTCTCTCAGTTTGGCTGTCCATACACGGTTGGCTGTTATCAGACCGTTGTTCACGAAGTTGCCCTGGAAGCCGTTGTTTACGTCTGGATAATTGTAGTCGTAACCTGAAGTGAAGTAGTTGAATCCACGTTCGTTCTGCTTGATGCCGGATGCGAGTTTTTCCGGATCATATATTGACTGGTCCACCCAGTCCCAGATGCAACCGCCGATGATACCGGTGCTGCTTTCTATCACATTCCAGTAGTCGATGAGGTTGCCCACGGCCTGTCCCATGGCGTGTGCGTATTCGCAGATGAAGTATGGCATACCGCTGTTTCCTCCGCTCTTCTGTCTCACGCTTTCAACGGTCGGATACATGTCTGAGTACATGTCTGAATAACCGCTTGTTGCGCTTCCGGCCTCATAATGAATCATTCGGTTGTCGATGGCTTTCACAGCACGGTATGCGTCGGCCATGTTGCTGCCGTTGCCGCATTCGTTGCCAAGCGACCAGAAGATGACGCTCGGGTGGTTGCGGTCGCGCATCACCATGCGCACGTTGCGGTCTACGAATGCATCAGACCATGAGCTGGTGTTTGTCAGACCCTGATTGCCGTGACATTCCACATCGGCTTCGTCCATGACATAGAGTCCGAAGTGGTCGAACATTGCGTACATCTTCGGCTGGCGCGGGTAGTGGCTTGTGCGTACGGTGTTGACATTGGCCTGCTTCATCATGCGCACATCGGTGAGCATTGTCTCCATGTCTATGGCGCGGCCGTATTCGGGATGTGTGTCCTGATTGTTCACACCTTTGAAGAATATGCGCTGTCCGTTGATATACACGAGATTGCCACTGCGTGTGATGTTACGGAAACCGTATTTTGTAGAGAATACCATCTCCTCAGCTCCGTCGGCGTTGTTCTGGCGTACGACGACAGTGTAGAGATAAGGTTTCTCAGCGTTCCACGGTGTGAGTCCCGTGAGCTTATCTGTAGAGAGCGTGATGCTCTTTGTCTTGTCAGCCTCGGTCAGTTCAACATTCTGATTCATGCTTGCTACCGTAGAGCCGTCTGCGTCGAGCAGTTCCACCTCAATGTTCTTCTTTGTCGTCTCGCCGTCACGGTTGTCGATGGTCAGCGCTACGTTCATTGTTGCACTGGTGGCCCCGGTGTTCATGTTGGTTGAGGTGATGTAGTGGTCGCTTACGAATGTCTTGGGAGTTGCAACCAGATATACGTCGCGGTGGATTCCACTCAGATGCCACATGTCCTGACCTTCGAGGTATGAGCCGTCGCACCAACGGTAGACACGCACTGACAGTTGGTTGTCGCTGCCCGGAGTTACGAAGTCGGTGATGTCGAACTCGGCATCGGTGTTGGATCCCTGAGAGTATCCTACGTACTTGCCGTTCACCCAGACTGCGGCTGCGCTGTAGACACCGTCGAAGTGGATGAACACGCGCTTGTCGTTCCATGACTCGGGCAGGGTGAAGGTGCGGCGGTAGAAGCCGGTGGAGTTGTTGTCGGTCACACCGTTATATTCGCGTCCACGGTTTGCGTTCGGCGCATTATTATAGAACGGATAACCCACATTGGTATATACTGGTTTGCCGTAGCCTGCCATTTCCCATGACAGTGGTACTTTTATCTCGTCCCACGAGCTGTCGTCATATCCTGCTGCGAAGAATTCGCTGCTTCCGGGACCTGATGCTGTACCCGGTACATACTTGAATTTCCACTGTCCGTTCAGACTGATGGTCATTGCTTTCTCCGGTGTGAGCCACGGAGTAGAGTAGAATGCGTCGGACTTCATCTCGGCTGTTGTGGCATAAGGGATGAATGTGGCATGTGCATCTTCCTTCCAGTCGCCCAGTTTGTTCTGATCGGATATGAACGATACGTTGAATTTGCGGTCCTCTACCGGTGGCTCAATGCCGCCTTCGGCTTTTGTGAATACAAATGATGTTGCAGCCTCTGCATCTGTTGTGCGTGCCGGTGTGCCGTTGGATACAGTCAGGTAATACGGATAATTGTCGTAGTATACGCAGATCTTATAGCTTCCGTCTTCCTGTGCCTCGAACTTGAAAAGCTGGTTGGGATTGTTCGTACCAGCTGTCCACTGCAATGGTGGCAATGCTGTGTTGTTGCATGCCATGTCGAGAGCCTTGCCTGAATAGACGTTGATGAGCATGTTGTCGTAGTCGGACGATGTTCCGGCTGACTGCAGTTGCCACTGTTGGTTTGTGGTGCTGCCGAGTTTCTCAATGCTTATTGGCGCGTCGTTCTCGGTGGAATTGACGGTTATTACGCTGTTCGGATTGCCGGCTACGCTGATGTAGTATTTACCGCCGACTACAGGTGTTTCGCCACCTTCACCTCCGTCTCCTCCTTCACCGGGTGTGATGACACTCACTTCTTTATAGGTAGCCCAGCTGCGGGTTTCGCCCTGTGTGCTGCCCACAGAAACAGAAGACTGTTCGTAAAGCGGCGACATGGCACCAGCTGTGTATTTGTTCTGTAGCTGTCCGTTTATGAGAAGTCCTTCCGGAGTGAGGTCAACGGTAAGGTCTGTGCTGCTCAATGCGACATTGGTCTGTATGCTCTGCTGCTCAAGGTCGAGCCAGTTGAGCTGGAGTGTATTTGTTGACGGTGTGTAGTACAGATGTATGTTGTATGCGCCGTTCCACTCGCTTATATTTGTTCCGATAGAGAGAATATTCTCCCATGTGTTGTAATACTGGCACGATGACAGGTCTATTTCGGCATGTATCGTTTGCTTTGTCAGGTCCACTGACGACAATGTCTTGCTGAATGTGCTGCCTTTAGGCGAGTAACCGCTCCACAGCACTTCCTTTGTGTCTTCGGCCGACAGGTTGCCTGCAAAGCAGAAGCCGAGCAGGACTGTGAGAATTATATGATATATATTTTTCATTTGTTGGCTTGCTTTATTTTATGACAATCTTCTTTCCTTTGACTACGTATACGCCTTCCGGCATGTCTTTGGTGTCTGAGGCATCATTGCGCATCTTCTGTCCGCCGATGGTGTATATCTGTCCGCCGGCGTTCTCATTATCGGATGTTATGCCGTCAATGCCGTCGGTTCCTTCATCGAGCGACCATCCGTTGAGTTTGCCGGAGGCTGTCGATGTGATGAATCCGCGGAAGCCTTTGACTGTCATATCCTCGTCTGTGTGATAAAGTGTGTTCCTGCTTATGACATAGGAGCCGGCCGGAACATAGACTGCCGTGAAGCAGCCCTTCAGTGTGAACGCGTCGTAGGTGACAGGCTGCGGTTCCTTGACAAAGCGGTTGATGCCGGTGAATACGTAACATCCTTCGGCCGGTGCTTCATGCGATGCACTTATATAAATAAGATAGGGCTTGCCGGCTTCGGCCTTGTCGGAATATTTGAAGTTGAGAACCATATCGGTGCAGCCGCTGTATTCGGCCAGACGTACATCCTTGCCGAAAGCTGAGCTGAGTTGTGCGGCGTCGATGTCGAACGGAACGCAGAAGGTGTTCCAGCAGCCGGGGCTGAACGTGCGCTTGAGTTTCACGGTCATGTTTGTACCGGCAGGTGCGCTGTATGTCTCGGAGTTCTCGTCGAGCACTATGGTGTTGTCTGTGTAGTCGCCCTCTGCAACGAATATCCACTGACCTTCGGTATAATTGACGGCCGGTGCATACGGCAGCATCTTCAGTGCGCCTGCTGCCGTGGTTGTGGCGTCGGCATAAAGGAACGGAAATGTGTTGCCTTCCTTCATGCGGTAGGATATGTTGTATATGTTGTTCTTGCCTTCCACCGGAGTGAAGAACCACTGGTCGTATGTGCCGCTGCCGTCGGTGCTGATGCCGTTGAACGGTGTAACGGAGATGTGACCTTCGGATGCTGTCATGTAGAAAGTTCCTGCTGTCGGGTCAGCCTCGGTGAGTGTCACCGGTGTTCCGGCGGACGATAGTGAGAGTGTCTTGTTGCTGTCATAAAGATAGCCGGCACTGTTCAGATTGTAAATGTAATAAGTCTGTCCTGCCTCCGGCCTCTGCGCGGCAGGCTGTGCCATTGTTGTGGCTACAGGTAGTAGTGCCAGGAGTAAAGTTTTTAATTTCATCATGTTTTGCTTCTGTTTTGTGCTTCGTTTACCATTCAGTGTCCCAGATATTGTTTTCCTTGGAGTCTGCCCCGTTTTCTGGTGTACCCTCTACGGCGTCATTTATATCCAGATTTGGCGGATTACTGCCGCCGCTGCCGCTCATGAAATGACTCTCTGCAGTAAGCCCGATAACTGTGATGGACGGTTTGCTGTAGTTTTCTTTTTTCATAACATTTTAAGTTTTGTCAGTTAATAATTACAGTGTGGTTTTATTAAGTAAAAGTATGAATAATCTTTGGTTTTAGGTTTTTAATAAAAAGACGACAAGCAAAGGTGTCTGTCGCAATTTTCTTTTAAGCGAAAACGATAAGAGCCTGACACACCGAGGGCGTGCCAGGCTCTTAGAGCTTGTCTTATGATATGATCCGTAAGATGTGAAAATCAACGTACAACATGTTTCTTTCCGTTCACGATATAAATACCTTTGGGAAGATTGTCTGTTGTTGTTCCGTCAGATACTTTCTGACCGTTGAGGTTATAGACACCTGTTACATTGGTATTTTCT
>NZ_JBBKBO010000023.1:0-4591 GCF_037890215.1 Prevotella sp. HCN-7019
TTTTTATTTATTTTATATATCTTATAAAGATCACTGTATTTGTCTCTCCAGCTACTAATTTCCCTTTCATATATATATTCACCTGCTATAATAGATGAGGACTTTTGGGGCTTTTTAGGCAATGTTTCTTTTTCGTAACTAACTTTCTTCCCTGAATATACTACATCTATATACTCACGACCTTTAAATATTTCTTCAATTTTATCATTAATTTCGGTTCTAAGTCTTTCGTCTTTATGATCTACATAAAGATTGACAAATAGAAAAATAATGGGTATACTTACAACCCATATTATCAAAGTAATAAAACGTAATTTCTTCATATTAAGCAGTTTTTCAATAATATTTTTTGCAAATATATACATCTATTATTAAAACACATGATTTTTATTATATTTAACTAAATTTTAAATTGATACTTGTTGATTTCGATGTTTTCTTAACCTGACCTTCATTAACTTGTATTATATATTAACGTGAGTTCGATGAATTATAAGTCCTTGTAAATTTTGTGATTAGCGAAAATTGTTGTAAGCTCTTATAATCGTTTTGTTGAACTGGGAAAAGAAGTGGCTGTCCCGTTGGCTCTGTTCATCAAGAAAGTGCTTTTGGGTAGATGCACAGGTATTAGTTTTGTTGACAGCACTCCTTTACGGGTATGCAGGAACCAGAGAATCCATATTCATAAAACGTTCAAGGGAATAGCACAAAGAGGAAAATGTTCCATGGGGGTGGTTCTTCGGATTCAAGCTGCATCTTATATGCAACGAACGTGGAGAACTTCTGAATTTTATGATTACGCCAGGTGATATTGATGACCGTAAACCTCTTGAATACAAAGCCTTTGTGGAATTCATCTACGGAAAACTCGTCGGTGATAAAGGATATATTGGAAAGAACTTGTTTCAGAGATTATTCGTTGATGGAATACATCTTATAACCAAGTTGAAGAGCAATATGAAAGATGCACTGATGTCCGTATCAGACAAACTGCTTCTAAGGAAACAGGCCATTATCGAAACTGTCAATGACGAACTCAAAAATATAGCACAAGTGGAACACTCAAGACATAGAACCGTTGATAATTTTATTGTTAATCTCTTGAGTGCAATTGTATGAGGCGATTGTACACATGATGTTTACAATAAAATCATTAAAGTTTATATGGCTTGAATCAAAGATTGTTCCATTAATAAACATCTACAATTCAGTGAACTTATGTTGATATATATATTTGTGTTTACCCTCTTGCTATTTTATACTGTGGAATAGGGCAAGTCAATATGAAAAGTCTATTAAGAGATGATATTTATAAAAAATCAGGAAGATAATAATGTTTATCTTCCTGATTGTATTTTAGCTTTTATTCCTCTGGTGTTATAAGTTTATATCCTTTTCCGTGAATATTTATAATTTCTATCTGATCATCGTCTTTCAGATGTTTGCGAAGCTTGGTAATGTATACATCCATTGAGCGCGCATTGAAATAGTTGTCGTCAATCCATATTGTCTTGAGTGCAAAGTCTCGCTGCAGTATCTCGTTGGCGTGACTACAGAGCAGAGCCAACAGTTCATTTTCCTTGGTGGTCAGTTTTGTCTGTTTCTCTCCTATTGTCAACAGCTGCTTCTGTGTGTCAAAAGTAAACTGTCCGATATGATAAACAGTGCTCTCTTTGTTTTTCTTGCCGCGGACACGGCGCAGAATTGCCTCAATTCTGAATACAAGTTCTTCCATTGAGAATGGCTTGGTGATATAATCATCTGCACCAATCTTGAAACCTTCCAGAATGTCTTCTTTCAATGTTTTGGCGGTAAGGAAGATAATTGGAATTTCTGCGTTAGCCTGACGTATTTCCTGTGCGAGAGTGAAGCCATCCTTTTTGGGCATCATCACATCAAGAACACAAATATCAAATTTTGTTTTCATGAATGCCTTATATCCAACTTCGCCATCAGGACATAACTCGGCCATATATCCTTTTGCCTGCAGATACTCACGAAGAAGCATACCTAAGTTCTCATCATCTTCGCATAATAAAATTTTAAGTTTTTCGTCCATAATCCTTTAGCTTTTTATAATTGGTAATTTAATTGTAAATTTTGTTCCTTTTCCGAAATCGCTGTCAACAGATATGTCACCATTATGTAACATGACAATCTTTTTCACATAAGCAAGACCTAATCCAAATCCTTTTACGTCATGTACATTGCCGGTGTGGACGCGATAGAATTTATCGAATATCTTCTTCAGATTTTCTTTCTTCAATCCCAAACCTGTATCTCTTATAGAAAGATACAGATGTTCGTCATCATTCCATGTCTTTATGTATATATTTATTGGCTGATCCGGCTTGCGGTATTTTACTGCATTGTCAAGCAGATTGTTTATAACGTTCTGGAAGTGTACCTCATCAACGTATATTGCAGGACGGTCTGCCTTAATTTCAGTGTAGATTTTTCCACCTGTGTGTTCAACGCGTAACGTGAATGAATGTGTGATATTTTCTACCATCTCATTCAAATTGAGTTTCTTCTTTTTAAATACAGCTTTTTTTCTATCAAACATCGACATCTGTAATACCTTTTCAACAAGGAATCTCAGACGTTTTGATTCGTCATTTATTACTCCTCCAAGGTGTTTCATCATTGTTGGGCTCTTTGTCACCGTTTCATCATTGAGCATCTGTGCTGCAAGTGATATGCTGGCGATCGGAGTCTTCAATTCATGAGTCATGTTGTTTATGAAGTCGTTCTTTATCTCCGTATATCTCTTCTGACGGAACACAATGACAATAGTGAAGATAAACGTGATTATCAGAACCATTGTGAATGCGATTGATGGAATCATGAATCTTACTGACGAGAAGATATATGAGTCCATGTCGGGAAAATGTATTTTCACTACTCCCATTTTTGCTTGAGGGTCGTTTCTGAACAACAGTTGTGAATATGTATATTCATCACCTTCATCCGTAAAATCAGGACAACGATATACTTCTCTTCCATCTTGTGTTGAGACTGTGAAATGATATGGAATATTTATTCCGTTGTTCATCAATTCCGCTTTCAGGTCCTGATCAAGTAGTTTGAAATTTATACGTTCTTTTAAAGGTTTCTCTGACGCCGAATACAAAATTGAATATACGACCTCGTCCAATAAGGCTTTTTGGTATATATATCTGTTTTTGACTATTTCCTGTAATGATTTTGTAGCTTCAGAAAGTGTACTCTTGTCACTATTCAATATCATGCCTTTTGGCATTTGTGATGGCTTTACGGTTATAGTCTTTAATTCAAATGATGAATATATTGTTCCATCTTTTCCTGTTACATAATATTGATGTGATTGCTGTATAGTGCCGTCAGGACGACGCGAACGTGTTCCAATAGAGTCACGTTTGAATGCGCGGCGTTCGGTCTCATTTACATCTTTCTCAAGATACCTTAAAGTTTCATTGAGCTCCAGATTTCTTGAAGCCTGATACAGGGCTCTATTGACGGACTCGTCAAACTGTTCTTTCTTCATGTCTACCATCTCCTGGATGTAATTCAGTTGCATATATAGCAGTGCAAGAAAAGAAAAGCCCATTATGATTGCAATTATCCAAATCGTACTTTTTTTCATATCCACAAAGATATATTAATCCTTAAATTGTTAACAATGTAAAGTTAATTTATTGTGTCAATTTTAACATAATTAACCTACGTAATGATAAATAGTTGAAAATATGCAAGTATAGACTGTGTAATAGGTTGGAGATATGTTTTAGATTATCCATAGACAATTTATTTTTTTGTTGAAAACAGCCAGATTATTCACAATAATTTATGAAAAAGCTATATATATCAAATATTTTTACTTTATTTGTAACATTAAATTAAACATCAATGTTTTACATAAAACGTTTTAACTAAAAACTTATTGGATATGACAAAGCTTAAAGAAGTTTACCGTTGTGCTATTTGTGGTAACATTGTAGAGATTATGCATATGGCAGCAGGCACACTGTCATGTTGTGGGCAGCCAATGAATTTATTGACAGAGAATACAGTTGATGCGGCAAAAGAGAAACATGTCCCTATTATAGAAAGCATAGAAGGTGGCTACAAGGTTAAAGTCGGTAGTATAGAACATCCTATGTTGGATAACCATTATATAGAATGGATTGAACTGGTTGAGGAAAACAAAATCCAGCGTGTACATCTAAATCCTGGTGACAAACCAGAAGCTGTTTTTTATACGGATTGTAAGAATGTTTATGCACGTGAATATTGCAATTTACATGGTCATTGGAGTTCAAATAAACAGAGCGAATAATATTTATTAAATATATTTGTATACTTCTGCTTATTAAGTATTTGTAATCATGTGAAATCGCATGAAGTTTAGGATAAAAATAATTGTAAAGAGTCAAAGGGTACTCTCCTGTGACTCTTTATTTTTGTAAATGTGTTATGGTGATTTAAATCAGAATAACGTTATTTAAATAACGTGAGTTCGACGAATTCAGAACAATGCAATCTGTGTGTCAACCGTTCGTAAAACATTGATACACGGCTTCTTTGGAAAGCAACAATATGCAGCAATGCC
>NZ_JBBKBO010000024.1:0-3148 GCF_037890215.1 Prevotella sp. HCN-7019
CTGCTTAGGCAGTGATAATCGACGAGAAAGTAAGAAAGGGCGCAGGGCGGATGCCTTGGCTCACGGAGGCGATGAAGGACGTGATAAGCTGCGATAAGCCGCGGTTAGGTGCAAATAACCTTTGACCCGCGGATTTCCGAATGGGACAACCCGTCCGTTCGAACGACGGACATCACATTTAAAATGTGAGGCGAACCCGGGGAACTGAAACATCTTAGTACCCGGAGGAAGAGAAAATAAACTAATGATTCCCCCAGTAGTGGCGAGCGACCGGGGAAGAGCCCAAACCGTTGCTGTCGCAAGGCAGGAGCGGGGTTGTAGGACCGCATAACGATATTGTAAAGTCGAGCGGAACCGTCTGGAAAGTCGGACCGCAGAAGGTGACAGTCCTGTATGCGTAGACATTTATAATATCAGCGTAATCCTGAGTAACGCGGGACACGAGTAATCCTGCGCGAATCCGCCGGGCCCATCCGGCAAGGCTAAATACTCCCGTGAGACCGATAGTGTACCAGTACCGTGAGGGAAAGGTGAAAAGAACCCCGAGCAGGGGAGTGAAATAGCTCCTGAACCCCTGCGCCTACAAGCGGTCGGAGCATGTATTACATGTGACGGCGTGCCTTTTGCATAATGAACCTACGAGTTGCCGTCGCCGGCGAGGTTAAGGATGAAGACATCCGTATCCGCAGTGAAAGCGAGCCTGAACAGGGCGTTGAGTCGGCGGAGGCAGACGCGAAACCAAGTGATCTACACTTGGCCAGGATGAAGTCCCGGTAACACGGGATGGAGGTCCGCACCGATAAGCGTTGAAAAGCTTCCGGATGAGCCGAGTGTAGGAGTGAAAGGCCAATCAAACTTGGAGATAGCTCGTACTCCCCGAAATGCATTTAGGTGCAGCGTGCGGTGTTAGTCATGAGAGGTAGAGCGACCGATAGGATGAGGGGGTTTCACCGCCTGCCAAGTCCTGACGAACTCCGAATGCTCATGAGTCGCAGCCGTGCAGTAAGGGGGCGGGTGCTAAGGTCCGTCCCCGAGAGGAGAAGAATCCAGACCGCCGTCTAAGGCCCCGGAATTCTGCCTGAGTTAGTCTAACGAAGTGAGGTCCCAAAGACAGCCAGGATGTTGGCTTGGAAGCAGCCATTCATTCAAAGAGTGCGTAACAGCTCACTGGTCGAGGGTCCTTGCGTGGATAATAATCGGGTATAAGGCAGATGCCGAAGGCGCGGGATAGCAAATAATAAAAGTATCGGTAGGGGAGCATTCCATATGCGCAGAATGTATGAGGTAACTCATGCTGGAGCGTATGGAAAAGCAAATGTAGGTATAAGTAACGATAAGGGGAATGAGATTTTCCCCCGCCGCAAGACCGAGGTTTCCCGGGCAATGTCAATCAGCCCGGGGTCAGTCGGGTCCTAAGTTTAAGCCGAACGGCGAGAGCGATGGCAGATACGGTCAACATTCCGTAACTGCCGCAGCAGGCGATGTGGTGACGGAGGCGTGGAACCGCCGCGGACCGACGGAATGGTCCGTTAAAGGGTGTAGGTGTTGAGGAATATAGGCAAATCCGTATTCCGAGCCGAACCTGAAAGTATGCCTTCCTCCTCGGAGGCGGGCAATAGCGCGGGTAATCATACTCCCGAGAAAAACCGCTAAGCAACTGTTGCGGCACCCGTACCGCAAACGGACACACGTGGTCGTGTAGAATATACTGAGGCGTTGAGAGATTCATGGTTAAGGAACTAGGCAAACTGACCCCGTAACTTCGGGATAAGGGGTCCTCACATAAGTGAGGCGCAGAGAATAGGTCCAGGCAACTGTTTAACAAAAACACAGGGCTGTGCAAACTCGAAAGATGAAGTATACAGCCTGACACCTGCCCGGTGCCGGAAGGTTAAGAGGAGAAGTCATCGCAAGAGAAGCTTTGAATTGAAGCCCCGGTAAACGGCGGCCGTAACTATAACGGTCCTAAGGTAGCGAAATTCCTTGTCGGGTAAGTTCCGACCTGCACGAATGGTGTAATGATCCGGACGCTGTCTCGACCATGATCTCAGTGAAATTGTAGTATCGGTGAAGATGCCGATTACCCGCGATGGGACGAAAAGACCCCGTGAACCTTTACTGCAGCTTAGCACTGACCTTGGTCATCCGATGTGCAGGATAGGCCGGAGGCTATGAAGCCGGGGCGCCAGCTCTGGTGGAGCCATCCTTGAAATACGGCCCTTCGGCTGTCTGAGGTCTAACGCGCAGTTGCGCGGACACTGCTTGGTGGGCAGTTTGACTGGGGTGGTCGCCTCCAAAAGCGTAACGGAGGCTTCCAAAGGTGCCCTCGGGCCGTTTGGTAAGCGGCCTAAATAGAGTGCAATGGCATAAGGGCGCTTGACTGGGAGGCAGACATGCCGAGCAGGCAGGAAACTGGGGCATAGTGATCCGGCGGATGTGTATGGAAACTCCGTCGCTCAAAGGATAAAAGGTACTCCGGGGATAACAGGCTGATCCCCCCCAAGAGCTCATATCGACGGGGTGGTTTGGCACCTCGATGTCGGCTCGTCACATCCTGGGGCTGGAGAAGGTCCCAAGGGTTGGGCTGTTCGCCCATTAAAGTGGCACGCGAGCTGGGTTCAGAACGTCGTGAGACAGTTCGGTCTCTATCTATCGTGGGCGTAGGAGTTTTGAGCGGCTCCGTCACTAGTACGAGAGGACCGTGATGGACAGACCTCCGGTTTACCGGTTGTTCCGCCAGGGGCACCGCCGGGTATCCGTGTCTGGTCGGGATAAGCGCTGAAAGCATCTAAGTGCGAAGCCCTCCGCAAGATGAGAACTCCTTTGAGGGTCGTCATAGACGATGACGTTGATAGGGTGCAGGTGTAAAGACGGTGACGTCAAAGCCGAGCACTACTAATTGCCCGAAACTTTCCGTGAGTGTTCATAGTTTCAGAAGTGTGGGTTTTGCTTGTATGAAGATGTCAACCTTATACTCTTCCTGACGAGCGGTCAGGATATGAAAAGAAATTTTTGGTGGTGATAGCGACGGTGTTCCACCTCTTCCCATCCCGAACAGAGAAGTTAAGCCCGTCATCGCCGATGGTACTGCAATGCAATGCGGGAGAGTAGGTAGCCGCCTTCTTTTAGATGAGGGACGTTCCAAGGA
>NZ_JBBKBO010000025.1:0-2199 GCF_037890215.1 Prevotella sp. HCN-7019
TGTTGTATCATTATTGAAGGGATATTCCCTGTCATCCTAATTGTCAGGCGATGAGTTTGGAACAGTAATGCGAGAGAATAGTCAGTATATACCTACATATTCATCATGATGTACCTGTTTTATTCTCTTTTTTTATTACGCCCGGCTTGCAACGCACTGTTTTTTACAATCATTTTGCTATTTTTGTACATACCTCTTGTGGAGAGGTGTGAAATAGAAACATTAGTGAAATCATTCTTGGCAGTTGTGCGGCGGCACGGCATAGTTTTTCATGAATGAATTAGACGTCTGACAAACGCCGTTATATCGTAGATAGTTCCAATAGGGACCACGACGACACATATATAATGTGTTGACAATGTATCGCATGTTGAAATATTCGTATAACTACGAGTTTGTATTTGTCTGAACATATAGGGATTTTCGCATGTTGAACAGACGTGATGTTTGTATCATACGATTTATTCATTAAACTAAAATTAAAAGATTGTTATGAAGATTCGATTTCAATTCAATGTCTCAGTATTTAAAAAGACTGACGGCAAAGCCACGGAGTCTTTCTCCGCAGGAAATGATTCATTTGTCACATGCGTAAAAAAAGAAATTGCCAATGCACGTGACCGCGGTTCTTTCAGCACTGCCGCAAATTATGATACTGCCATACGTTCTCTTCTCACATTCCTTGAACGCGACGATATCAAGGTGAAGGATATAACCTCCGATATGCTTGAGAATTATCAGAAATGGCTGCTCCGGCGCAATGTCTCGCTCAATACCATATCGTGCTACATGCGCTCCCTGCGTTCTATATACAATCGTGTCACTAAAAACAAGGGTGATGTGTTTGTAAAGACTTTCACAGGGAGCACTCCTACATTCAAACGATCACTGTGCATCAATGATATACAGCGCCTGTCTATATTAAAACTGCCGAAAAGATCGCGCCTGGCTCTTACGCGTGATTTATTTCTTTTCAGTTTCTATTGTCAGGGAATGCCATTCATCGATCTTGCCTTCCTAAAGAAAGCTCAGATCGTAAACGGTCAGATAATATATCACCGAAGGAAAACCGGACAGATAATACATATTACAATAGAACCTTGCATGGAGAATATTATAAAACGGTATGATTATTGCGATCCTGTTTATGTATTTCCAATATTAAAATCCACAGACAGCCTCACTGCATATCTGCAGTATCAGAAACAACTTTCATATTACAACATCTCGTTGAAACGGTTGGGAAAGAAAGCCGGTTTTACCCGTCCACTTACGTCATATGTCGCTCGTCATACATGGGCAAGCATCGCATTTCAAAGTAATGTGGAGCTACAGACTATATCACGTGCAATGGGGCACACCAATCCGATGACCACTATGATATATATTAAGGAACTGGATAATAATTATTTGGCATCAGCCAATCGTAAAATAATCACCGCATGTAATGCCACTACCGAAGAAGAACTGAACGACGTCCCTTCATATATTGCATTGCGCGAAAAATGCCCTGATGTTCTTTAAAGAAGATATAAATCCCATAAATTAAATATTGGATTAAAACATTTATCTAATGACAATGCATCCAACGTCGGAACATACAACATGTATCCATCATGTTGCTCAGACAATACAAAACAGCCGGCATTATGGATTATGATACAAATCGTTATCCTGCCGGCTGTATTTTTATCAAATCCCGTATATATAATATTGTGATGCATCAGTTTACTGATTCTGAATATGACGGAGTAATCCATATTCATATTGTCATTATTTTACATCTGCAAAAATTCGATTCCACGAAAAATTCATATTTATACTAAGAATTTTCAAATTTTATTCATTTCTTTGTATCAGAATATAATTATTCTCCTGTTTTTTAACATTTATAGCCAATAAACGTTAAAAAATGTATTGTTTAAAATACAATGTTTGTTATGTATGCGAATTAATATTAATTTTGCAAACTGATGCTAAATTTAGATAATTTCTACCACCTCTCCACAAGAGGCGCATGCAAAAATAGCAATTTGATTGCAAAAAACAATAGGCTGCGAGCCGGACGAAAGAAAAGACATCCGTGATGTACGGAGCTTTTGGAAGGGCTGAAAACCGCACTGAACAAAGGCAAGATATAGTCTTGTCGCGTTGGAAATAAAAGGATGACCGGTGCGATGGCCGAAATTAAATATAACG
>NZ_JBBKBO010000026.1:0-1616 GCF_037890215.1 Prevotella sp. HCN-7019
GCGAATTAGCTGGCTTTTTTGTATCTTTAGGTATTCCCCCGAAAATAAGGTTTGACGGCCAAAACGGGGGAAATTCCACAACTAAGATATGGCAAAGATACAAAATATTTCAGAAATTCATCCAACTTTGGGCTTTACAGAATTTGATATTCTGGAAAAATACCGCAAGAGTTTCACAGAGAGTGAACTCGGTAGACTTCATTCCGTGTTTCCGTTTGAGCGTATGGCAAAGACTATGGGCCTGTCACAGCAGCGTCTGGGACGCAGGAACATATTCAGTCCTTTGGCAAAGATTGCCTTTATGGTGCTGAAGGCGTACACCGGATTCTCCGACAGAGATCTGGTGGAACATCTCAATGGCAACATACACTACCAGATGTTCTGCGGAATCATGATAGATCCGTCTTTTCCCATAACCAACTACAAGATAGTCAGTGCCATCCGCAATGAAATAGCATCCCGTCTTGATATCGGCTCCCTGCAGGAAGTCCTGGCTTCACACTGGAAGCCTTATCTTGACAACCTCCATGTCTGCATGACCGATGCCACATGCTATGAGAGCCACATGCGTTTTCCTACGGACATGAAACTCCTTTGGGAAAGCATCGAATGGCTCTACAGATATATCTGCAGGCATTGTGGGGAGCTTGGCATAAGACGTCCCCGCAACAAATACAGGGATGTAGCGGAGTCCTACCTGTCCTATTGCAAGAAAAGAAAAAGGAAGGCTTCAAGGGCAAGAATGCTCAAGCGTCGTATGATCAGGCTTCTTGAAAAACTCCTCATGCAGAGAGATGAAATTCATAGCCGGTACGGAACCTCGCTCCGATATACCCAGGATTACCAGAAACGTCTTTCCATCATCAGAAAGGTTCTTCTACAGGAAAAGGAGCTGTTTGAAGGACGGAAAGTCAGTGACCGCATAGTCAGCATTGACCGTCATTATGCACGTCCCATTGTAAGAGGCAAGGAAATAAAGTCTGTCGAGTTCGGTGCAAAGGTTAACAACATACAGATAGACGGCATATCGTTCATCGAACACCTCTCTTTCAAGGCTTTCCATGAGGGAATACGCCTGAAGGACTGTATCCGTATGCAGCAGAAGCTCATGAACGTAAGAGTAAGGTGTGTTGCAGCCGATTCCATATATGCCAATAACGCCAACAGAAAGTTCTGTACGAAATACGGAATTTCCACTTCCTTCGTACGCAAGGGAAGGGTGGCAAAGGATGAGCCCCTGAGAAAGATTCTCAGAAGTGAACTTTCAAGAGAGAGGGCCACCCGGCTTGAAGGCAGTTTCGGTACCCAGAAGCAGCATTATTCTCTCTCCAGGATAAAGGCACGGAACAGGAAGACGGAAATCCTTTGGATTTTTTTCGGAATACATACGGCAAATGCCATTCTGATGATTGACAAGATCAGGAAGAGAACAGTTCAAGCGGCATGACATGATTTTACTGACAGAATCGGAAGAGGCCATCTGGCTTCTTCTGTCTTAACGGTTAGAATAAAGAGAGAAAATACAGAAAATTACAATAAAATGGCATATGGAGTGATTATGTTCTATCATCTTCATATGCCATCTTACTTTTTAGGGGACATTTACTGAATATCCC
>NZ_JBBKBO010000027.1:0-1546 GCF_037890215.1 Prevotella sp. HCN-7019
AAAGATATTTTACAATGTAGAGTTTGATCCTGGCTCAGGATGAACGCTAGCTACAGGCTTAACACATGCAAGTCGTGGGGCAGCATGGGGAATGCTTGCATTTCCTGATGGCGACCGGCGCACGGGTGAGTAACGCGTATCCAACCTGCCCCTTACTCCGGCACAGCCCGTCGAAAGGCGGATTAATGCGGGATGCAGTCAGAATGATGCATATTGCTTTGACAAAAGGTTTTCCGGTAAGGGATGGGGATGCGTCCGATTAGCTTGACGGCGGGGTAACGGCCCACCGTGGCGACGATCGGTAGGGGTTCTGAGAGGAAGGTCCCCCACATTGGAACTGAGACACGGTCCAAACTCCTACGGGAGGCAGCAGTGAGGAATATTGGTCAATGGGCGAGAGCCTGAACCAGCCAAGTAGCGTGCAGGAAGACGGCCCTATGGGTTGTAAACTGCTTTTGTATGGGAATAAAGTTGCGTACGTGTACGCATTTGCATGTACCATACGAATAAGGACCGGCTAATTCCGTGCCAGCAGCCGCGGTAATACGGAAGGTCCGGGCGTTATCCGGATTTATTGGGTTTAAAGGGAGCGTAGGCCGTCTCAAAAGCGTGTTGTGAAATGTCCCGGCTCAACCGGGGCCGTGCAGCGCGAACTGTGAGACTTGAGTGTGCGGAAGGTATGCGGAATTCGTGGTGTAGCGGTGAAATGCTTAGATATCACGAAGAACTCCGATTGCGAAGGCAGCATGCCGCAGCACTACTGACGCTGATGCTCGAAGGTGCGGGTATCGAACAGGATTAGATACCCTGGTAGTCCGCACAGTAAACGATGGATGCCCGCTGTGAGCCGTTTTAGGTTTGCGGCCAAGCGAAAGCGTTAAGCATCCCACCTGGGGAGTACGCCGGCAACGGTGAAACTCAAAGGAATTGACGGGGGCCCGCACAAGCGGAGGAACATGTGGTTTAATTCGATGATACGCGAGGAACCTTACCCGGGCTTGAATTGCAGGTGCATGGACAAGAGATTGTCCTTTCCTTCGGGACTCCTGTGAAGGTGCTGCATGGTTGTCGTCAGCTCGTGCCGTGAGGTGTCGGCTTAAGTGCCATAACGAGCGCAACCCCTCTCCGTAGTTGCCATCGGTTCGGCCGGGCACTCTGCGGACACTGCCTCCGCAAGGAGTGAGGAAGGTGGGGATGACGTCAAATCAGCACGGCCCTTACGTCCGGGGCTACACACGTGTTACAATGGGGCATACAGAAAGCAGGGTGTACGCAAGTGCATTCAAATCAAGAAAGTGCCTCTCAGTTCGGACTGGGGTCTGCAACCCGACCCCACGAAGCTGGATTCGCTAGTAATCGCGCATCAGCCATGGCGCGGTGAATACGTTCCCGGGCCTTGTACACACCGCCCGTCAAGCCATGAAAGCCGGGGGCGCCTGAAGTCCGTGACCGCGAGGGTCGGCCTAGGGTGAAACCGGTGATTGGGGCTAAGTCGTAACAAGGTAGCCGTACCGGAAGGTGCGGCTGGAACACCTCCTTTCTGGAG
>NZ_JBBKBO010000028.1:0-1110 GCF_037890215.1 Prevotella sp. HCN-7019
TAAGTAACTATTCAAATTTAATTTTATACATATGAGTAATTCACAAATAAGTTCGTACCAACAGATGCAAGAGCTCTGTTTGTACAATAGAAAAGCGAGTCCTTAGTATTGTAATCAACAGGTCTTATCCATTTGCCTTTTAATATGCGCCACAGAGTTTCGGCTGGATTAAGTTCCGGAGAGTATGGTGGAAGATAGAAAAGGAATAATCCTCTATTCTCCCATATTTTTCTCATTTCCTTTATCTTCCGATTTCTATGGACAGAAGCATTGTCAAGGACAACCACTGTTTTCTTCTTTACCTCAAAAGAGAACCTGTCAAGATAATCCACAAGCTTGTCTGCATTGATAGATTCCTGTGTCGTAAAGCCTTTATACAGATTTCTTCGGGTAATCATGCCAAAGATGTTAAGTCTTGCGGCTTTCTCGGATGGAATATAGACATTCTCATCTTTGAACTGCCATCCGTAGGGTACATAACCATCTGTACATACATGACTTTCATCAGCATAATAAAGTTCTATTTTACCTTTGGAATCAAGGCTTTCAAGTTCTTGCAACTTCTCTTTCTTGTATGTGTAGAGTTGCGGTGAGGGTATGCCCCTTGGGCGTTTTCTTATTCGCCTATATCTTGCACCAATGCTCCTAAAAAACGTTTGAAGGTAATGTCGCTGGCTTTTTTGCCGGAAGCCTTTTCCCAGGCTTCACGTGCTTTTGATACACTCTGACGGTCCTCCTCTATAGCCTTACGGACTGCTTCCTCATCGGAACAATCCATTATGGGTTTACGGCCTTGGCCGGGACGTGTTTCCAAGCCTTTGATACCATTTTCTTTATAACGTTTTATCCATGCGTATACTGTTGGCACTGTTACATCAAATATTTCAGCTATTTCTAAAGCTGATTTTCCTGATGACTTCAACAATATGGATTTACATCTGATACGGTAGTTATGAGTAGGGCCATTATGATAGCCTTTCTCTAGTTTGAGGCGATCAGCCTCACTTAATTCAAGCACTTTAATATGTTTCATGATTCAAATTCTAAAATATCATGAGACAATATTAATATTTTATGTTGAATATAAAAATATTTTTGATCACTTACTTA
>NZ_JBBKBO010000029.1:0-923 GCF_037890215.1 Prevotella sp. HCN-7019
CCCAGAGTCTAAAGTTACAGAGATTTATTGTATGGCCGATGATTTTTGCAAGGAATTTACATTGCAACAGGAAAAATATATGATTGAGAATAAGAAAACCAGGCATCGTAACAAACCCAACCGCATGAGTGATGCAGAGATTATGGTTATTCTTATCCTGTTCCACTCCGGTGGTTTCCGCTGCTTCAAACATTACTACAAGGAATATGTCTGCAAACATCTGAAACACCTTTTTCCGCATCAGGTTTCCTATAACCGTTTTGTGGAACTGGAGAAAGAAATATTACTTCCCCTGACTATCTTCATCAAAAAAGTACTGCTGGGAACCTGTACCGGCATCAGTTTTGTCGACTCCACTCCTTTACGTGTTTGTCGTAATCAAAGGATCCTTATCCATAAGACATTTGAGGGGCTTGCCGAGCGTGGCAAATGTTCGATGGGATGGTTTTTCGGATTCAAGCTGCATCTGATAATCAATGACAAAGGTGAGATTCTCAATTTTATGTTCACTCCTGGAAACGTGGATGACCGCGAGCCTCTGAAGCAGGGTAAGTTTCTGAAGAATATCAAAGGAAAACTCTGTGCAGACAAAGGATATATCGGTCAGGCTCTGTTTGAGAACCTTTTCCTTAATGGTATACAGCTTGTCACTAAAGTTAAAAACAATATGAAGAATTCACTGATGAGTATTGCCGACAAGATTCTGCTCAGAAAAAGAGCACTGATTGAAACGGTCAATGACGAATTGAAGAACATTGCACAGATAGAACACTCCAGACATCGTTCATTCAATAACTTTATAGCCAACTCTTTGTCGGCTATAGCTGCATACTGCCTTTTTGAAAAGAAGCCCGCCATTGATGTAAATTTTGTCAATGACGGACAACTGTCTATTTTCTAATTTTATTTCGAACTCACGTTAA
>NZ_JBBKBO010000030.1:0-593 GCF_037890215.1 Prevotella sp. HCN-7019
GGAAAGAAGGTTGACGATAAAGTTATCAAAGGCTCTATGCCTTGAATGTTCCACTTGTGCTATATTTTTGAGTTCGTCATTGACGGTTTCGATAATGGCTCGTTTCCTGAGGAGTAATTTGTCTGAAAGTGGCATCAATGATCCTTTCATATTGCTTTTCAGTTTGGTTATAAGTTGTATGCCGTCAACGAATAGTCTTTCAAATAGGTTCTTGCCGATGTATCCTTTATCACCAACAAGCTTCCCATAGATAAATTCCACAAAAGACTTGTCTTCAAGAGATTTACGGTCATCCACATCTCCGGGAGTAATCATGAAATTCAGAAGCTCTCCACACTCATTGCATATCAGATGCAGTTTGAATCCGAAGAACCAGCCCATTGAACATTTTCCTCTTTGTGCTATTCCCTTGAACGTTTTATGGATATGGATTCTCTGGTTCTTGCATACCCGTAAGGGGGTACTGTCAACGAAACTGATGCCTGTGCACTTGCCCAAAAGCACCTTCTTGATAAACAGAGCCAGAGGGATAGCCACCTCTTTTTCCAGTTCAACAAAACGGTTATAAGAAACAACCTTTGGAAAAAGATGCC
>NZ_JBBKBO010000031.1:0-466 GCF_037890215.1 Prevotella sp. HCN-7019
AGTTGCGCTACGCGGGGTGAATGTCACCTTCATGTCGATGACACCCGACGGATAGATGGTGTATGCAATCGTGTAATTGCACAGCGAACCGCTGCCCTGCTGTGTCATCACGGCGTTGTCGCCAGATTTTGAAAGCGTGCCGGTGATGCTGTGGTTGGTGTACTGCGACTTGCTTATTGTGGTTGCTATGTTGCGGTCGTTGTCTATGTTACGGAAACCATTGAAGTCCGGAGCGGCGTTGATGAATGATTTGCCGTCGAAGGTCCATCCTGTGAGCTGACCGTCGCCGGAGAATGTTATCTCGTACTTCTTACCGTCGGAGGTTGTACCCGATACGCTGTTACCGACAACGGAGAGATTGCCTCCACCGTTTATCTGTTGCAGTGAAGGACGTTCCTTCAGAGTGAACTGCTCCTCTGCTATGGCGTATCCGGCGTTGGTCCACGATGCGTCGTCCTTCAGACAG
>NZ_JBBKBO010000032.1:0-472 GCF_037890215.1 Prevotella sp. HCN-7019
GGTGACGTTCTTCGGCATGAATGTCACCTTCATGTCGATGACACCCGACGGATAGATGGTGTATGCTATCGTGTAATCGCACAACCATCCATTACCCTGCTGTGTCATCACGGCGTTGTCACCTGATTTTGAAAGCGAGGATGTTACTGTGTGTGTACTGCTTTGAGTTGATGTATTTCCGTCATTGTCTATGCTGCGGAAGCAATTGAAGTCCGGTGCGGCATCGATGAACGATTTGCCGTCGAAAGTCCATCCTGTGAGTTGGCCGTCGCCGGAGAATGTTATCTCGTACTTCTTACCGTCGGAGGTTGTACCCGATACGCTGTTACCGACAACGGAGAGATTGCCTCCACCGTTTATCTGTGGTAATGATGGACGTTCCTTCAGAGTGAACTGCTCCTCTGCAATGGCGTATCCGGCGTTGGCCCACGATGCGTCATCCTTCAGACATAGACTGAGCATGATGAGACAT
>NZ_JBBKBO010000033.1:0-365 GCF_037890215.1 Prevotella sp. HCN-7019
TGATGTAAGTGTGGAGAATAACGGATTCGAACCGTTGACCCCCTGCTTGCAAAGCAGGTGCTCTAGCCAGCTGAGCTAATCCCCCTCATTACTGAGGTTGAGCTTCGGACGGAGGATTGCTTTTCTACACGCCGGGCAACCTCTATTCAAAGAGTAGTCCCAGGCAGACTTGAACTGCCGACCTCCACATTATCAGTGTGGCGCTCTAACCAACTGAGCTATAGGACTCTGTTCAGCCCCTTAAAGGCAGTTCTCAGCTTCATAACCGTCCTCCGGTCATATCTCAGATAAAGAACAGCGTGCAGTACAACAAGCAGGAAACAAACGTGCTCCTTGATTTATTACCGAGCTAACCTTGCGGTCCG
>NZ_JBBKBO010000034.1:0-390 GCF_037890215.1 Prevotella sp. HCN-7019
AAACAACTGTTAAAATCGTCATAAAAATGAAACTTTTTTCTCAAAACATTTGGAATAAGTGAAAAAAGTGTATACCTTTGCATCCGCTTTCAGGAAGTAAGTCCTGAGGCAACAAGAAAAGAGTTCTTTGAAGAAGATTACATAAAAGACAGAGAAGTAGTACAATGAGCACGGTTCTCTTCTTCTATTCAGGAGTTGAGAATCAGAGGTAAACGAACCGTCTATTTGAATAGATGTCAGGTGCTTTTTGAACCGAGAGATACGGCGGTCCTGGACAGAGACAGATTCTTCTTCCGCGTAGTCATCAAGATGAAGCGGTAAGAGTTAAAAGATATTTTACAATGTAGAGTTTGATCCTGGCTCAGGATTGATCCTGGCAAAAGATAGTTA
>NZ_JBBKBO010000035.1:0-318 GCF_037890215.1 Prevotella sp. HCN-7019
GGAATAAACTATGCACCGGAGTTTTCTTAACTACAGTTTTGCTTGTACAATATGTCAAAGATCTTTTTTACTGTCACCCCCCCTTTCCGAGGTGATGTAAGTGTGGAGAATAACGGATTCGAACCGTTGACCTCTTGCATGCCATGCAAGCGCTCTAGCCAGCTGAGCTAATCCCCCATACAAGAGATATTATATTCTGACACATATCTAATAATATGTGAAAAATGTGCACTCAGCGTCATAATTCTCTATAATAAAAACAGATAAGTACAAGAAGAGAATTAACAGACGAGATTTCTCTCTTTAAATAAAAATTCT